>CAMTVS010000001.1:0-13628 GCA_947085235.1 uncultured Aquabacterium sp.
AAGACCATGATGAACTTGCGACCGGCCATGCGGGCCTGCATGACCAGGCAGCGCCCAGCTTCGACGATGTAGCCGGTTTTCTGCAAACCGATGTCCCAGTCCGATCGGCGAACCAGGCTGTTGGTGTTGCGGTATTGCAGGTGACGCTGGCCAATCACCACCGCGTGCTCTGGCGACACCGACAGGTCTCGGATCAGGGAATTTTGGTACGCCACACGGGCCAGAATGGACAGGTCTCGGGCGCTGGACTGGTTGTGGCTGCTCAGGCCCGTGGGGTCGGCAAAGCGCGAATCGTGCATGCCCAACAAGCGAGCCTTGGCGTTCATGGCGCTGACAAAGGCATGCACGCCACCCGGGTAGGTGCGGCCCAAAGCATGAGCGGCACGGTTCTCGGAGGACATCAGCGCCAGGTGCAGCAACTCACCTCGGGTGAGCGTGGTGCCCACCGGCAGACGCGAGCTGCTGTACTTCAGCGTGTCCACATCATCCGAGGTGATGGTGATGCGCTCGTCCAAAGACAGATTGGCCTCGGTGACCACCAAGGCGGTCATCAACTTGGTCAGTGACGCGATGGGCAGCACCGCATCGGAGTTCTTGGCGAACACGACTTCATTGGTGTCCTGATCCACCACCAGGGCCACACTGGACTGCAATTCCAGCGGGTCGCGGGTTTCGTGCAGACCATACAGGCGACCGAAGGACGCGCGTTGAACCCGGCTGTCAGACGCCATGGACATGGCCGGCGCACGCGGCACGATGTCGGCAGACACGGACATTGGCGCAAACGCCGGCAAGGCGGCCGCGCCGGACGCTGCTGCAGTGGTCACGACGGCCGCGCGCTCGACGCGAGCCGAACGGGTTGGGCCCTGGGCCACCAGGATGTTGCGAGAGGAACGCTTGCTGGCGGCTTCGCGGCGCGACTCGCGCTGCTTCGAAGCACGGGCTTCGGCACGAGACGTGGCTCGCTTGGCGAGCTTTTCAGTGCGGCTTGCTTTGCTGTTGCGGGCGGCTTCACGACGCTCTTTGGCGGAACGAACCTTCTTGCCGGCCTCGGCCTGGCTGGTGGCCTTCTTGTCGACCTTTTTCTTGGCTGACTTATCGGCCTTGGCCTTGCTGACTTTGGTTTTGGATTCGGCTCGGGCGCCACTGGAGCGCTCCGGCGCTGCCTGAACCGAAGCGGGCAAGGCCACACCCAATGACACCACACACACGAGGGCCTGACACCAGCCCAGGAATTTCAGCATTGGTTTACGCACGGCACAGCCCCTTCGTCTTGACGCCAGTGTATATAAAAAACGCGCAAGATCAAGTACTTACGCGCCTTTTATAAAGTAACTCGGTTGCCCGAGCCACCTTTTCCAGGGTCAACCCTGAGCTGCAACCTTCTCGGCCTTGCTGTGGAGCTTGTTCAAAGCCGACAAATAGGCTTTGGCGGACGCCACAACAATGTCCGGGTCAGCGCCGACCCCATTGACGACACGCCCACCATGTTGCAAGCGAACCGTCACCTCACCTTGGGATTCTGTGCTTCCTGAGGTGATGGCATTCACGGAGTACAGGACGATTTCCGCGCCACTTTTCACGACAGACTCGATGGCCTTGACGCTGGCATCCACCGGGCCATTGCCCTGGCTGCTGGCTTTGTGCTCGGTGGCACCGGCGGCGAACACGACGCTGGCCTGGGGGCGCTCACCCGTTTCGGAGTGCTGCGACAGCGAGAGCAACCGATAGTGCTCTTGCTCGCTGGTCACGCTGTCATCACCCACCAGGGCGATGATGTCTTCGTCAAAGATCTCGCTCTTGCGGTCGGCCAGTTCCTTGAACTTGGCGAAGGCGGCGTTGATTTCGGCTTCTGAATCGAGGTCGATGCCCAGCTCTTCCAGCCGATGCTTGAAGGCGTTGCGGCCCGAGAGCTTGCCCAGCACGATCTTGTTGGCGGCCCAGCCCACGTCTTCGGCGCGCATGATTTCGTACGTATCACGCGCCTTGAGCACGCCATCCTGGTGGATGCCAGAGGCGTGAGCAAAGGCGTTGGCGCCCACCACGGCCTTGTTGGGCTGCACGACGAAACCGGTGGTTTGAGACACCAGGCGCGAGGCAGGCACGATCTGCTTGGTGTCGATGCCCACATCAAGGCCAAAGTAGTCACGACGGGTTTTGATGGCCATGACGATTTCTTCCATGGCGCAGTTACCCGCGCGCTCGCCCAGACCGTTGATGGTGCACTCCACCTGACGGGCACCGCCGATCTTCACGCCAGCCAAGGAGTTGGCCACGGCCATGCCCAAGTCGTTGTGGCAATGCACCGACCAGATGGCCTTGTCAGAGTTGGGTACCTTCTCGCGCAAGGCCTTGATGAAGTTGCCATAGAGCTCAGGAATGGCGTAACCCACCGTGTCGGGGATGTTGATGGTGGTGGCGCCCTCGGCGATCACGGCCTCGCAGACGCGGGCCAGGAAGTCGAGTTCAGAGCGGTAGCCGTCTTCGGCCGAGAACTCGACATCGCTGGTGAGGTTGCGTGCAAAGCGCACCGAGCGCTTGGCTTGCTCCAGCACCTCTTCCGGTGACATGCGCAGCTTTTTCTCCATGTGGAGCGGGCTGGTGGCGATGAAGGTGTGGATGCGCCAGGAGTTGGCGCCCTTCAGGGCCTCGGCCGCACGGGCAATGTCGCGGTCGTTGGCGCGGGCCAGCGAGCACACGGTGGAGTCTTTGATGACGTCGGCGATGGCCTTGATGGCCTCGAAATCGCCGTTGGAAGACGCGGCAAAGCCGGCTTCCATGACGTCGACCTTCATGCGCTCAAGCTGGCGAGCGATGCGCAGCTTTTCCTCACGGGTCATCGAGGCGCCAGGCGATTGTTCGCCATCGCGCAAGGTGGTGTCGAAAATGATGAGCTTGTCGGTCATGGTGGTCTCCGTGAGAGAAAGTGGCCTGCCGCCTGCCGTGGTGCGGTACGAGTGGCTGGGAGACTTTCTGTCGTGTGCAACACGTTCAGGCAATCGCCAAACAAAACGGCCCGCAAGAAGCGCTTGGCGGGCCGTGATGCAAAAAGACTGATGTACAGACGTCAGCGATCAACGCGCCCGGGGCACTCCATTTAGTAGCAGCAGCGATGCGTTGAACGTGTTCATGACTTCAATATAGCATGGCCGTTTCGGGCACTGTAGTCGGGCTTGTGTGGATTTTTCTATCAGCGGTGTAGGCCGGCTTCATCGGGCTCGTCGGTCGAGGTGGAAATCACCGACACCGGTTTGCCCTTGAGCCGCTTCCAGATGTACACACCGTAACCCGAGGTGCCATAGATCACGAAAATCGCAAACAGCACGATGGGCGGGTGGATCGTGATGACCGCCAGGCCCAGGGCGATGGCCACCACCACGATGAAAGGCACCGTACGACGGAAGTTGACATCCTTGAAGCTGTAAAACGGGATGTTGGTGACCATGGTCAGGCCGGCGTACAGGGTGACGGCAAAGGCCATCCACACCATCCAGGGCAAGGTGAGCGCACTCTCGCCCAGGTCGGTGACGACCCAGATCATGCCCATGACCAGGCCGGCGGCCGCCGGGCTGGGCAAGCCCTGAAAGAAGCGCTTGTCGACCACGGCGATGTTGGTGTTGAAGCGGGCCAGACGCAGCGCCGCGCACGAGCAGTACACAAAGGCAGCGATCCAGCCCCACTTGCCCAGGTCCTTCAAGGCCCATTCGTAAATGATCAGCGCGGGCGCAGCACCGAAGGACACCATGTCCGACAGGCTGTCCATCTGCTCGCCAAAGGCGCTTTGGGTGTTGGTCATGCGGGCCACCCGGCCATCGAGGCTATCGAGCACCATGGCGCAGAACACGCCGATGGCCGCCAACTCGAAGCGGCCGTTCATGGCCATGACGATGGCGTAAAAGCCACCAAACAGGGCCGCCACCGTGAAGAGGTTGGGCAGGATGTAGATGCCCTTGCGGCGCGGACGCATGACCTCATCGGCCTCGGTGTCAGCGATGGCGTCAGATCCAGAAGGGCGAGATGAGGGAGCGGTCATGCAGACTGAAGTGAAGCGAGGATCGAAGTGGTGGCCACCACGCGGTCACCGGGAGCCACTCTGGGCACAGCACTGACAGGCAAATAAACCTCCAGGCGCGCGCCAAACCGAACCAACCCGTAACGCTGGCCACGGGTCAGGGTCTCGCCTGGGCGGATATGACACAAGATTCGACGCGCCAACCAGCCAGCGACCTGCACCAGGGTGATGGTGTGCCCTCCAGAATCGATGACAACAGCATTACGCTCATGCAGCGGCGATGCAGGGTCAAGACTGGCGTGGAACATAGGACCCGGATGGTACTGTACCGACGTGACTACACCATCGACGCTGGCCCGACTGGCCGGACCATCCACAATGCTGGAGGTGAGACTGATGCGCAATGCATCGCGATGCGCATAAGGGTCTCGAACCCGGTCGATACGAATCACACGACCATCCGTCGGCGCGAGAACAGCACCTGGTTGGGTCGGCACCACACGTGGTCGCTGCCGCCAGCGCCAGAACAGCCCCCAGGTCACCAAGACCAGCGATGGCACCCCCAGGGCAGGCCACCACCAACCGACCGCCAGCGAGCACAGCAACAAAGCGGAACTCCACCAGGGGTGCTCGCGAGCAAAAATCAATACGGAGGGCGTCATCATCTTGTAGCGGAGGATACCCCAGGTACTGAGGCCTGATGCACCACTCGCTGAGGAAATGGAATCTCGACCCCCAACTCATTCAATCGCTGCAAGACCGCCATGTTGACCGCCGACCGAACAGACAGCTGACCGTTTTCCGGGTCGCCAATCCAGAAAGACAGGGACAGCTCCAACCCGTCTGCAGCAAAGCTGCTCAGGAAAACATTCGGGCCGGGGTCTGCGAGCACCCTGGGAACCCCCGCCATTGCCGATTTGAGAGCGGCCATCACCATCTCAACATTCGTGCCGTAGGCGACCTGAACCACAGAGTTGAGCATGAGTTTGTTGTCACTCAAGGATGCGTTTTCGACCCGTTGAGTGATCAACATTTCATTGGGAACGATGATCTCTCGTCCACCGGGCGTGCGCAGTACGGTATAGCGGGTCTTGATGTCAGCCACTCGGCCCTCGAAATTGTCCAACCGGACCAGATCGCCAATACGCAAACTGCGCTCGGCAAGGATAACGAAGCCACTGACGTAGTTGGCTGCCAGTTTTTGGAGGCCAAAACCAATCCCTACGCCCAGAGCGCCCCCAAAGACCGACAGTGCGGTGAGATCAACCCCGGCAACCGACATGGCCATCAGCAGCCCGACCCCCAGCAAAAGGGCTCGAATGGTGTTCGCAGCCATCTTCCTGAGGGACAGATTGTCTCCAGACCCTTTCAGCAAACGCGACTCGATGGCTGAAGACAGCGACAGTGCGAGCATCAGCACCAAGACCGCGCTGATGACACCTTCCAAGAAGTTCCGCAAGGTGATCTGCGAACTGCCCATGGTCCAGGTGATTTTGTCCAGCTCTGCCAGGATCAAGGGCAACAAGCCCAGAATCCAGAGTATCGATGCCAGCCAGGCCACCCAGGAAACTGTGCGCTCCACGACCCGGACATGGCTGGAACCCGGAAGCAAGAAGCCCAACACTTTCACCGTGAGGCGTATCACAGTCAGTGACATCAGCATGGGGATAGCAACCCCAAAGACGAGCGAGGGCGCAGATGTCGCCAGAAATTTGCTGGACATGAAAGCAAACGTCAGCGCCATGATGGGAAACAAGGCGCCATCGACGACATGGTGACCCAGCCAAATGGATGCGTGATCACCTGGCTCTTTACCGCGCCAGGCTCGAACAATGAACCACGCCAAGGCAACGCTGGCCAACAAAGCCGCCAGTTGCACCAGGCTTTCAGGCTGGGTCAGGCGTAGCCATACGTCCGGGAGTTGCTGCCAGTTGACAACGGGATTGGCGGGCGCGACAAGCGCTGGAGGCGTGTAATCAGGCAAGGGAAATCTCAAAATTCGATCAATGTTTTCACGTGTGCGGCTACCGAGCGTCCCAGAGCACTGAGGTGGTAGCCACCCTCCAGGCACGAGACGATGCGCCCCTGCGCATGGCGTCGCGCCACGTCCATGATTTTCTCAGTGATCCAGACGTAATCGGACTCGACCAGGCCCAGGCCGCCCATGTCGTCCTCGCGATGCGCATCAAAGCCGGCCGAGATGAAGATCATCTCGGGCTGAAAGTCTTCCAGGCGATAGAGCCAGTAGCTTTCGATCACATCACGCACCAGCTTGCCGTCGCTGCGCGCCGGCACGGGCACATTGACCATGTTGCCGGCCCGGCAGTCTGCCCCGGAGTGCGGATAAAACGGGTGTTGAAACAAGCCCACCATCAGCACGCGGTCATCGCCAGCCATGATGTCTTCGGTGCCGTTGCCGTGGTGGACATCGAAATCCACGATGGCCACGCGCTGGAGGCCTCGACGGTCGAGGGCATGACGCGCGGCCACCGCCACGTTGTTGAAAAAACAGAAACCCATGGTCTGGTTGTGCAGCGCATGGTGTCCTGGAGGGCGAACGGCGCAGAAGGCGTTATTGAGTTTGCCGTCCAGCACGGCATCGGTGGCCGCCACCGCCGCCCCAGCCGCACGCCAGGCGGCCGACCGAGTTCCCGGACAAGCCCAGGTGTCCGGATCCAGCGCACGGGTGTCCCCACTGGCCTCCAGGTGCTGAAGGAAATCGTCCAGGTGGAGCACGTAGTTGAGGTCGTGCGCCAGGGCCAGGTCGTCGTTGCTGGCCAGGGGCACCTCACCCGGAATCAGAAAGGCATCCAGCCCATGAGCACGCAGTTGGTCTTCGATGGCGTGGATACGCTGCGCGCATTCGGGGTGACCGGCGCCCATGTCATGCGCCAGGCAGTCGGGGTGTGAGAAATAGCCGGTGGCCATGGTTTGTCTCGTTCTGCACGCCGAGCGTGTTTACGTTATGGTTCGATGATGCTGCGCAATGACACGCCCTCAGGCCCAGTGCCTTCAACCACTGCCCGCGACCGGGCCCTCAGCCCCATGCCACCACTGTCGCTTCTCATTGATCAGGTTAGCACGATCGTGGTGGGCAAGCGAGAGCAGATCAGCCTGTGTGTGACCTGCCTGCTGGCCGGTGGGCACCTGCTGATTGAAGACGTGCCCGGCGTGGGCAAGACCACGCTGTCACAAGCACTGGCACGCAGCCTGGGCTTGGCGTTTTCGCGCGTGCAGTTCACGTCAGACCTGCTGCCTTCGGACCTGATCGGCGTGAGCGTGTTCGAGCGCCAGAAAGACGCATTTGTCTTCCACCCCGGGCCCGTGTTTGCGCAGGTGCTGCTGGCCGATGAGGTGAACCGGGCGGGCCCGCGCACGCAAAGCGCCCTGCTGGAAGCCATGGAAGAACGACAGGTGTCGGTGGACGGGGTGACCCATCCCCTGCCCTCGCCTTTTTTCGTCATCGCCACGCAGAACCCGACCGAGCAGTTGGGCACACACGCCCTGCCTGAGTCACAGCTGGACCGCTTCGCCTTGAGGCTGTCCCTGGGCTACCCCACGCTGGACGACGAACGGGCGCTGCTGTCGGGGCGTGACCGTCGCGAAGCCCTGCAGACCTTGCAGCCGGTCATGACGCTGGACGACTGGCGGGGCTGGCAATCCAGAGTGCTTCAAGTGCATGTGGCGGATGCCTTGCTGGATTACCTGCTGGCCCTGATCAGTGCCACCCGTGACGGGCGGTGGTTCGTGCAGGGCCTGAGCCCCCGGGCGGGTCAGTCTTTGCTGCGCCTGGCACGCGCGCGGGCTTTGCTGCAGGGGCGGGCTCACGTGTCGCCCGAGGACATTCAGACGCTGTGGGTGCCCGCCGTGTCGCACCGTCTGCAGTCTCTGCCGTCGTCGGGGCGTGGCGCCGCTGCGCAAGCCCGCGCCTTGCTGGAAGCCACGCCCGTGCCATGACGAATCGCTCTGCGGTGCGACAACGTTGGCGCGCATGGGTGGCTGCCTGGTGGGCAGCCCGCCTGCCTCGGCAAGACACGGTGACGCTGACACACCGCAACCTGTACATCCTGCCCACCCGGGCGGGTTGGGCATTCATCGTGGTGGTGCTGGTCTTGCTGCTCGCCTCCATCAACGAGCAACTGAACCTGGGCTACGCCCTGACCTTTCTGCTGGGGGGCTCGGCGCTAGTGGGCCTGCACCAGACCCACGCCAACCTGCACGGCCTGCAGTGGCAGTGGCACCCACCGACACGGGTACACGCGGGAGCGGCCTTGTCGCTGCAGTTGCAGGTGCACAACCCACATCGTCGCCGCCACCGCTTCGGGCTGACCGCCCGTTGGGATGATCAACACGCCGCGGCACTCGAGGTGCCCGCCGGAGCCACCTTGCGTTGCGAGCTGGACATCCCCACCACCGCTCGCGGCCCCCTGCACATCGAGCGCCTGACGCTGGAAACACGCTACCCCCTGGGCCTGTTTCGGGCCTGGGGCTACTGGCGTCCCGCCAGCACCGTGCTGGTGTGGCCAGCGCTGGATCCCCACGCCCCACCTTTGCCGGGCCACACGGGTGACGGCGATCTGCCGGACAGCCCCACAGCCAGCCTGGGTCGGCAAGGGCAGCTGGACGGGCTGCGGAGCTACCAGCGGGGCGACCCCATGAAGTGGGTGGCCTGGAAAAAGTCCACCCACACCCTGGCGGCGGGCGCCGGCCTGGTGGCCCGAGAACCCACCCGACACCACAGCCCGGATGTGTGGCTGGATCTGGAGCACAGCCCCGGACTGGGCAGCCTGCCCATGGAAGCACGCCTGTCGCGTCTGGCCACCTGGCTGTTACAGGCGGAGGCCGACCACGGCGAGGGCGGGGCCGAGTATGGCTTGATCCTGGGCGCGCACCGCATTGCACCCGCGCATGGCCCAGGGCATTTGCGGCACTGCCTGGATGCCCTGGCCTGCTGGCCTCAAGCCCCCGGAGGCGCCGCATGATGTCTCGCATGGCCACACTGCCCTGGTCAGGCGCATCAGCCCGGCTGAGCCGCGAAGGGCGTGACACCCTGTGGTTACTCGCCGCCCTCACCCTGAGCATGGCGCCCCACCTGACACGCTTGCCCCTGTGGTGCGCCGTGGGGGCGCTGCTGGCCCTGGCCTGGCGGGCTTACCTGGCCTGGGGGGACCGCCCCCTGCCCTCTCGCTGGGTGCTGACCGCCGCCTTGGTGGGCAGCGTGGGGCTGACGCTGTGGAGCCACCACACCATCGTCGGGCGTGAGGCCGGCATCACCCTGGTCACGGTGCTGGCCAGCTTGAAGACGCTGGAATTGCGCGCTCGTCGAGACGCCTTCGTCATCACGTCGCTGGGCTTCTTTCTGGTGCTGACACAGTTCATCCACTCGCAAAGCCCCTTGATGGCCGCGCTGATGCTGCTGGTGGTGTGGGCGCTGATGACTTCCTTGGTGTTGGCGCAACGCCCCCTGGGGCGCCCGCCCCTGTGGGAGGTGGGCCGAGCCACCGCGCGCACGATGCTGATGGGCCTGCCGGTGATGCTGGTGCTGTACGTGCTGTTTCCGCGTCTGGGCCCGCTGTGGAGCAACCCAGGGCTGGAGAGCGCCCGCACCGGACTGTCCGACCGCATGGAAATGGGCCAGGTGTCCGAGTTGGCCCTGGATGACTCGATCGCCATGCGTGTGCGCTTCGACGGCACGCCCCCGGCCCCGAAGGATCTGTACTTCCGCGCCCTGGTGTTGGGGCAGTTTGATGGGCGCACCTGGCTGCCCCGCCGCCCCAACTCGCCGCCGCAGGCGCTGATGGACAGCCCACCCCAACTGAGACCGGGCTCGCCACCCCGCCTTTACCGTTATCAATTGACGCTGGAGCCTCAGTCCATTCCGTACCTGCCCCTGCTGGACGGCACCCTGCAAGCCAGCCCCACCCCGCCCTTCGACAAGCCGATCCCGCAGGCGCGTGGACGGGAATGGGTGTTGGATCGGCCCTTGCAACAGCGGGCCCAACTGGATGCCGCCGCCGTGTTGCCCGAGGCCCTGCAAGCCTCAGCCGAAAACGCCGTGAGCCTGCGCGACTGGCTGCAACTGCCGCCCGGCTACAACCCGCGCACGCTGGATTGGGCTCTTCGAATGCGCCGCCAGAGCGGGTGGATGGAGGCGCCTGCCCCGGTGGTCGTGGCCCGCCTCTTGGCCCACATCCGCGAGAACGATTTCCGCTACACCCTGATGCCCCGCGACGCCGAGGCGCCCACCCTGCACACCATCGACCGATTCTGGCTGGACAGCCGCGCCGGGTTCTGCGAGCACTTTTCCAGCGCATTCGTGGTCGTTCTGCGGGCCATGGACATTCCCGCCCGGGTGGTGACGGGCTTTCAAGGCGCCGAGCGCAATCCGGTGGATGGCCTGCTGGTGGTGCGCAACAGCGACGCCCATGCCTGGGTGGAGCACTGGGAGCCCACGCGGGGCTGGGTGCGTGTGGACCCGACCGCCGCCGTGGCGCCCGAACGGGTCGACCGCACACGGCCGGCCCTGCGCTTTCCGCAAGAGACCACGCGCGCCATGATGGTGATGGACCAGGCGTTGTGGGGCACGGTGCGGGCCTACCTGGACGCGGGCAACCACCGCTGGAACCTGTGGGTGCTGTCGTATTCGCGGCAAAGCCAGATGGACCTGCTGCGACGCTGGGGCATGGAGCGGCCCGACACCACCGACCTCATCCGCCTGACCGCCATCGCCGTGGCGGTGGCGGGCCTGGTGGGTGCCTTGTTCATGTGGTGGCAGTGGCCAAGCCGTGCCCGCGCCTCAGCCTGGGCACGCCCTTTGGGCGACATCCATGACGCCCTGGTGCGCGCAGGTGTCTCTCCCCCGCGCCATTGCCCGGCCCCAGCCCCTGCCGCGACGTGGGCCGCGCATTTGAAATCGGGCCCCTCGTCCATCGGCCTGTCGGCAGAACAAGCCCATGCGCATCAGGCGGTGATCGATGGTTTGAATCAACTCGACGCCCTGCGATACGCTGCCGAGAAACCCACGGCCAGCATGCAACGGCAGATGGTCAAAACGGTGATGTCGAGTATTGCGCGTCTGGAGAAAATGATGGCGCGCACCGACAAGCGTTGAAACAAATCATGGCCATGCGGAACCTGAACAACACCAGACCCAAGGCTCCGTAAAGTCATCCCACGCAGCCCACAAACTGCACCAATATCGTCCACAAAGCGGCGACACAAAACGAATACCCGGCGATAGAAACAGCCCGGGTTTTGCAAGACTTCAAAAGCCGTGTATAAAATAAGGCATGGCATGCGCATGAATCAGCGTGAATGTGCTGCCTGTGAAGAAAATAGCGCAACATGTTCCCGCTGCGCACACATATCGAAACAGACGAAACTGAAACAAGGACACCCATGAGCAACTATCAAGAACTGCTGGCCCAAAAAGAAGCCTTGGCCAAACAAGCTGCTGAACTGGACAAGCAACTGGCCGAAGCACGTCGTGCCGAGCGCGCTGCCGTGATCAACCAGATCAAGTCGCTGCTGTCCGAGCATGGCCTGACCGTGGCTGACCTGGGCCTGAAGTCCGGCAAGCCTGCCAGCACGGGCACCTCGGCCAGCGCCGGCCGCAAGGTGGCGCCCAAGTACCGCAACAACGCCACCGGCGAAACCTGGACGGGCCGTGGCCTGCAGCCCAAGTGGATTGCCGCCGCCATCGCGTCGGGCAAGAAACTCGAAGATTTCGCGATCTGAATTGATCCAGCATGCGCTGAATGCCCGCCGTGAGATTTGAAATCACGGCCTGAACGACAGCGCATCATGATCCTGAAGGCCGGCGATGCCGGCCTTCTTCATGGGCGACCAAAATCTCCAGCCCAGCCCCAGACCATCTGATCGGGTTTCAGATAACGACGCAAGGCTGCATTGACCTGGTCGAGCGTCACCTTGGACAGCGCCTGATCCAGCTTGCTGGATTCATCAAAACGCCGCCCCAGATCCATCAAGGCCACCCAGGAACCGGCCAGCCGGGCATCCTGCGCGCGGCCCAGTTTCCGGAAGGACAACAAACCCGCACGCCCTTGGTCCAACTCAGCCTGAGAGAAACCATCGACCAGTGCGCGGTTCAATTCTTCCCGCATGGCCTGTTCGATGCGTGCGCGGTTTTGGGGCGCAAAGATGGCCGAGGCCAACCAGCGCGTGTTCGCGTCGCGAGACGACCAATCCACCGCGCTGTAAACGCTGTAAGACAGCCCTTCGGTTTCCCGCAGGCGATTCCACAAGCGTGAGTTACCGCCCGATCCCAACAGATGGTTGGCCATCATCAGCGCGGCGTAATCCGGGTGCCGATCGTTGATAGGCAGCGCCAATTGCCACATCAAGGTGGCGTTTTGCTTGTCGGGCGTGTGCAAGGTGACGGTGCCGGGCGTCAACGCCACGTAGGGATCCGGGATGGGGGCTTGCGGCACCGCGCCCTTCCAGTCACCCAGTTGTTGCTTGATCACGTCTCGAGCCTGGGACGGCTCGAAATCTCCCACCAGGGAAAGCTGCCCCACACTGGCCGACAAGAAGCGCGCATGGAAGGCCTGAACCTGTGCCAGCGTGAGCGATTGCCAGTCCTGCACCTGCTCGTCGAAGCTGCGAGCATGCCGAACATCGCCGCGAGGATATGGGTTGTCTCGGCGGGCCAAGGCCTCCATCAGCACATGCTGAGGTTCCTTGCGCTGAGCGCCGATGGCCGACAAGGCCTGGTCGCGCACCTCGTCCAGGGCGGCCTGCGACAGCTCGGGCTGGCGCAAGGCCTCCACCACCAGGGTCAACACCTCGGACACGGTGTCTCTGCGCGCGGTGAACGCCACACTGACCTGACCGGCCTCGGCGCCAAAACCCACATCCGCCTGCAAGGCATCCAGGCGGTCTTGCCAGGCCTGACGCGAACGTTGAGTGGTGCCTTTGTCCAGCATGGCCGCCAGGGCCGTGGCCGCTTCCCCCTGTCCGGCCAGGGTTTCGACCGTGCCATGGCGCAGCACCAGGCGCCCTTGCACCATCTGGCCACGCGTGGGCTTGGGCAACAAGGCCAGTTGCAGCCCCGTGGTCAAGGTAGAGAGTTGGGTGCTCGCATCGATGTGCTCCGGGCTGGCATCGAACGCCGCTACCTCAGCCGTGGCCGCGGCCGGCTTGAAGTCGCTCATGGCCACCGCCAGGTCCACGCGGGCTGGCGCCGGTGCCCGTTGAGGCTCCGGCGTGGGCACATAGCGGCCCAGCGTGCGGTTGCTGGGCAAGAGGTAGGCCTGGGCCACGCGCTGCACATCGGCCAGGGTGACCGCGCGCACGCGATCACGGGTCAGGAAGAACAGGCGCCAGTCACCCTGGGCCACGGCCTCAGACAGCGCCACCCCCACGTGCTGAGGGTCGGCAAAGCCTTGATCCCAATCCTTCAGCCACTTGGCCCGCGCCCGCGTCAGCTCGGCCTCGGTGATGGGCTCTCGTGCGAAGGATTCGATGGTCTCCAGCAACACGCGACGCGCCTGCTCGGCATCCTGCTCAGGCGCCAGCTGGGCACCCAGCAAGAGGAAGCCAGGATCGCGCAGCCCTTCCGTGAACCCAAACACACCCGCCGCCAGGCGCTGCTCGA
>CAMTVS010000002.1:0-13566 GCA_947085235.1 uncultured Aquabacterium sp.
CGGCGGCATCGGCGTGGTGGCAGGCAATGGCGGCAGCGGTTGCATCAGCTTCCGTCGCGAGAAGTTCATCCCCTTCGGCGGCCCCAACGGTGGCGACGGTGGGCGGGGTGGTCATGTCTACGTGGAGGCCGACCGCAACATCAACACCCTGATCGACTACCGCTACAAGCGCCGCTTCGAAGCACGCAACGGCGAGCAAGGTCGGGGTTCGGACCAGTTTGGCGCCGCTGGTGACGACATCACCCTGCGCGTGCCCGTGGGCACCATCATCCGCAACGACGACACCGACGAGGTGATGATGGAGTTGCTGGAGCATGGTGAGAAGCGCCTGCTGGCCAAGGGTGGCGATGGTGGCTTTGGCAACCTGCACTTCAAGACCAGCACCAACCGCGCACCTCGCAAAAAGACGCTGGGCTGGCCGGGTGAGGCCTTCAAGCTCAAGATGGAGCTGCGCGTGCTGGCCGATGTGGGCCTGCTGGGCATGCCCAATGCCGGCAAGTCCACCCTGATCGCGGCCATCTCGAATGCGCGCCCCAAGATCGCCGACTACCCCTTCACCACCCTGCACCCCAACCTGGGTGTGGTGCGCGTGGGCCCCGAGAAGAGCTTTGTGGTGGCCGACATCCCCGGCCTGATCGAAGGCGCCTCGGAAGGCGCCGGCTTGGGTCACCTCTTCCTGCGCCACCTGCAACGCACCCGCGTGCTGTTGCATGTGGTGGATCTGGCCCCCTTTGATGATGGGGTCGATCCGGTCCATCAGGCGCGCGCCATCGTCAACGAACTCAAGATCTACGACGAAGAGCTGTTCAACAAGCCCCGCTGGCTGGTGCTCAACAAGCTGGACATGATCCCGGACGAAGAGCGTGTGGGCCGGGTGCTGGACTTTGTGCGTCGCTATGGCTGGAAGGGCCCGGTGTTCCAGATCTCGGCGCTGACCCGCCAGGGATGTGAGCACCTTGTGCAGACCATCTACCAGCACGTGGCTGCCATGCAAGAGCACCACGAGGAAGCTGATGTGCGCTTTGACGGCGCCCCGCTGCCGACCGGCGCTGCTCTGCTGGCCCAAGCCGGCCTGGCCTATGACGACGACCTGACCAGCCTGGTCAAGCCCAAGCAGGTCGCCAAGCCGACGAAGAGCCCTGCCGCCAAGAAGCCGGCTGCCCAGAAGTCGGTGGCCAAGAAGTCGGTGACCAAGAAGGTTCCGACCAAGACAGCCGTGGTGAAGAAAGTGGCTGAGCAGGCGCCAGCGGTGAAGAAGGCCGCGGCCAAGAAGGTGGTCGCCAAGAAGGCGCCGGCCACAAAGACGCCGGCCAAGAAGTCCCCGGCAAAGAAGACCCCGGCCAAGAAAGCCGCTCGCTGACCCCTCACCACCGTTTGCCTAGACCGAGCCTGCGCCCATGAACGATGTGTTGAAGAACGCCCGCCGCATTGTCGTGAAGGTGGGCTCCAGTCTGGTCACCAACGAAGGCAAGGGCGTCGATGCCGAGGCCATTGGCACCTGGTGCCGCCAGATGGCCGCCCTGGCCGCCGACGGGCGCGAGGTCATCATGGTCTCCAGCGGTGCCATCGCCGAGGGCATGAAGCGACTGGGCTGGGCCACCCGCCCCAAAGAAATCCACGAACTGCAGGCCGCGGCTGCCGTGGGTCAGATGGGCCTGGCCCAGATGTACGAAAGCAAGCTGCGCGAGCACCACATGGGCAGTGCGCAGGTGCTACTCACGCATGCCGACCTGGCCGACCGCGAGCGCTACCTCAATGCCCGCTCCACGCTGCTGACCCTGCTGTCGCACCGCGTGGTGCCGGTCATCAACGAGAACGACACCGTGGTCACCGACGAGATCAAGTTCGGCGACAACGACACCCTGGGCGCTTTGGTGGCCAACCTGGTCGAGGCCGATCTGCTGGTCATCCTCACCGATCAGAAGGGTTTGTACAGCGCCGACCCGCGCAAAGACCCGTCTGCCCGGTTCATCGATGTGTGCACCGCGGGTGACCCGGCGCTGGAGCAGATGGCAGGCGGTGCCGGTTCCCGCGTGGGCACGGGCGGCATGATCACCAAGGTGCTGGCGGCCAAGCGCGCGGCGCGCAGCGGCGCCTCCACCGTGATCGCCTGGGGCCGTGAGCCCGAGGTGCTGGTGCGCCTCAGTCAAGGCGAATCGATTGGCTCGCTGTTTGTGGCCGCCACCGCCAAACTGGCTGCCCGCAAGCAGTGGATGGCTGACCATCTTCAGTTGCGCGGTGCCGTGGTGGTGGACGATGGTGCGGTCGGCAAGCTGCGCGACGAAGGTAAAAGTTTGTTGCCCATCGGCATGGTCGAGGTCATCGGCGAGTTCCATCGAGGCGATGTCATCGCCGTGCAAGACCTGCGCGGCCGCGACATCGCGCGCGGGCTGGCCAACTACGCCAGCAGCGAGGCTCGCCTCTTGGCGCGCAAGCCTTCCAGCGAGATCGAGGCCATCCTGGGCTTTGCCAACGAGCCCGAAATGATCCACCGCGACAACCTCGTCCTGGCCGATCGGGGCACCTCCACGGCCTGACCCCATTCTGACCAGGCCCTACCCCCATGCTGGGGGCCCTAGGGTCAACCCTGTCCGCGTGGCAGTGGCGTTCTAAGTTAAAAAGGCAAGCCGTCGCGTCGACGGGTCGA
This sequence comes from uncultured Aquabacterium sp., assembly GCA_947085235.1. Classification (GTDB taxonomy): domain Bacteria; phylum Pseudomonadota; class Gammaproteobacteria; order Burkholderiales; family Burkholderiaceae_C; genus Aquabacterium. The sequence goes on from CAMTVS010000002.1 coordinate 2,648, forward strand.
TTGGAAGGATTGCCACATGCCACTGAACGCTGCTCCCCGTGCTGCTTTGAAAACCCTGGCCCTGGCGCTGGGCGCTGTCACCCTGTCGGTGTCGGCCCAGGCCAAGAACACCATCTGCGTCTGGGATGTGGCCGGCAGAACGGGTGACGTCTTCGCGACGGCCCAGGATTACGTCCTGGCCATGCAGAAGCAGGGCGTGGACATGCAACTGAAGGTGCACGTGGACGAACGCGTGGCCGTCGAAGACTACCGCGCCGGTCAGTGCCAGGGTGTGATCGCCACGTCCTTCCGCACCCGTCCGTTCAACGAGGTGGCTGGTTCGATCGACAGCATTGGCTCCACCACCATCGTGCGCAACGGCAAGCCCGACACCGATGCCAGCTACGAAGTGCTGCGCCGCGTGATCCAGGTGTTCGCCTCGCCTCAGGCCGCCAAGCTGATGGTCAATGGCAATCACGAAGTGGCGGGCATCTTCCCCTTGGGCGCCGCCTACCCCATGGTGCGCGACCGCAACATCAACTCGGTCGAGGCCCTGGCTGGCAAGAAGATCGCCGCCTTTGATTACGACAAGGCCCAGGCCCTGATGATCCAGCGCATCGGCGCCCAGCCCGTGTCGGTGGACGTGACCAACATCGGCCCGCGTTTCAACAACGGCATGGTCGACATGATCACGCTGCCGGCCGTGGCCTACCAGCCGCTGGAGCTGCACAAGGGCATGGGCACCAAGGGTGGCATTGGTCGATTGCCCATCATGGTGCCCACGGTGCAGATGATCATCGACCGCACCAAGTTCCCGGATGGCTTTGGCGAGAAGTCGCGTCAGTTCTGGCTAAGTCAGTACGACCGCGCCCTGGGGCTGGTGCGCAACGCGGAGCGGGCCATCCCGGCCAGCATGTGGCAAGACCTGCCCCCCGAAGTGCTGCCCAAGTACGTCGTGATGCTGCGTGAGGCCCGCGTGTCGATCGCCAAGCAAGGCCTGTACGACAAGACGACCATGAACATCATGAAGCGCGCCCGCTGCAGTGTGAACCCCGGCGATGCCGAGTGCGCCACCCAGCGCGAAATCGAGTAAGCCAAGTCAGGCAAGCAACAGGGCCCCTCGGGGCCCTGTTCAGTTTTCTTCGCTGTGTTCCGGGTGATCCAGCGGTGCGTGCATGTCCTGATCGCGTGCCCCGGGCCTCAGGTGTGAGCGCAGGTAGCGTGTGCCCCCTTGTGCGGGGCGGGGCAGGTGCCGAGCCAGCTCGGACAGTGCCATCTGGTAGACCTCGCGCTTGAACTCGATCACTGTTTCGAGCGGCACCCAGTACTCATGCCAGCGCCAGGCATCGAACTCGGGGTGGCTGCTGGCGCGCAGGTTCATGTCGCTGTCGCGGCCCATGAGTTGCAGCAAAAACCAAATTTGTTTCTGGCCCCGGTAATGGCCTCGGGCATCCTTGCGGATGAAGTGCTGGGGCACCTCGTAGCGCAGCCAGTCGCGTGTGCGGGCAATGATGCGCACATGCTCAGGCATCAGCCCCACTTCTTCGTGGAGCTCGCGGTACATCGCCTGCTCGGGCGACTCACCATGCTTGATGCCGCCTTGGGGAAATTGCCAGGAGTGGGTGCGTATGCGCTTGCCCCAGAACACCTGGTTCCGCTGGTTGAGCAGGATGATGCCGACGTTGGGGCGAAAGCCTTCACGGTCGAGCATAATCAACTCCGAATCTTTCAACTGATTTCATTATTGCACCCCTGAGCCGAATCGCCTAGTGGCGGTGTCAAGGCCTCATTCAGGTGGTGCGCTTTTTTTGCGCCATGAAAGCCTCTCAGTTCTTCATCTCCACCCTCAAGGAAGCCCCCTCCGACGCGGAAATCGTCAGCCACAAGCTGATGATGCGCGCCGGCCTGATCAAGAAGCTGGGCGCCGGGCTGTACAGCTACATGCCCATGGGCTTGCGCACCATTCGCAAGGTCGAGGCCATCATCCGTGAAGAGATGAACCGCGCGGGGGCCGTCGAACTGGCGATGCCTGTGGTGCAGCCCGCCGAGCTGTGGCAAGAGACCGGTCGTTTCGACAAGATGGGCGACGAGCTGCTGCGCTTCAAAGACCGGCACGACCGCGACTTCGTCATCCAGCCCACGGCCGAAGAGGTGATCACCGACATCGCCCGTCAGGAGCTGCGCAGCTACCGCGCGCTGCCCAAGAACCTGTACCAGATCCAGACCAAGTTCCGCGACGAGCGCCGCCCGCGCTTTGGCATCATGCGGGGCCGCGAGTTCACCATGAAGGATGCCTATTCCTTCGACCGTGACGTGGACAGCGCCGGCAAGACCTACGACGCCATGTATGCGGCTTACACGCGCATCTTCGAGCGCCTGGGCCTGCAGTTCCGCGCCGTGGCGGCCGACACGGGCGCCATCGGTGGCGACCGCTCGCACGAATTCCAGGTGATCGCCGACACCGGCGAAGACGCCATCGTCTACTGCCCCACCAGCACCTACGCGGCCAACATCGAGCTGGCCGAAGCGGTGTCGCTGATTGCTGCCCGTGCGGCGGCATCGCAAGCACTCGAGAAAGTGGCGACACCTGGCAAGAGCACCTGCCCGGATGTGGCCGAGCTGCTGGGCCTGCCCTTGAGCCAGACGGTCAAGTCGCTGGTGCTGGCCACCGACGAGACCAATGAGGCTGGCGAGATCGTCAAGAGCACGGTGTGGCTGCTGCTGGTGCGCGGCGACCATGAGCTCAACGAGGTCAAGGCGGGCAAGATCCAGCTGCCTGATGGCTCGGGCCTGAAGGCCGGCTTCCGCTTCGCCACCGAGAAGGAAATCGTCGAGCACTTCGGCTGCAAGCCGGGCTACCTGGGGCCGCTCAACTTGAAAAAGCCCGTCAAGGTGGTGGCCGACCGCACCGTCGCCCACATGGCCGACTGGGTGTGCGGCGCCAACGAAGAAGGCTTCCACATCCGGGGTGTGAACTGGGGCCGTGACCTGTCCGAGCCCGATCTGGTGGCCGACATCCGCAACGTGGTCGAAGGCGACCCCTCGCCCGACGGTCAGGGGGTGCTGGCCATCCAGCGGGGCATCGAGGTGGGCCATGTGTTCTACCTGGGCACCAAGTACTCCAAGGCCATGAACGCCACCTTCCTGGACGTGGATGGCAAGCCCAAGCACTTCGAGATGGGCTGCTACGGCATTGGCGTCACGCGCATCCTGGGCGCCGCCATCGAGCAAAAGCACGACGATCGCGGCATCGTCTGGCCCGACAGCATTGCCCCCTTCACCGTGGTCATCTGCCCCGTGGGCTACGACCGCTCCGAGGCCGTCAAGGCCGCCGCTGACGAGCTGCACGCGCAGCTGCTGGCCCTGGGGGTGGATGTGATCCTGGACGATCGGGGCGAGCGTCCGGGCGCCATGTTCGCCGACTGGGAGCTGATTGGCGTGCCGCACCGCGTGGTGTTGGGCGACAAGGGCCTGAAAGAAGGCCTGGCCGAGCTGCAAGGCCGCCAGGAGGCCGAAGCCACCAAGGTGCCGGTGGCCGAGCTCTTGAATCAGCTGCGTGCACGCCTGCAATTGGCCTGACCGTTCCGAGCCCGGATGGTCTAAGGTAGAGGCTATGCAAGGCCCCGTGGTGATGGCGGGCGCGGCCCTGGTGCCGCATGCGCCCCAGATCATGTCCCAGACCATGCCCGCCGCCCCTCAGCGGTGGGTGCGAGCCTGGGCGGTCGCCGCCCTGCTGGCGGCGCTGCTCTGGGCCGTGCCGCTGTCGACCTGGGCGGGCCGCCAGCTGGAAGAACCCCTGGCCGATTCGGTGCGCACCGCGCTGTCGGCCGCCATTGGGTCGGCCCAGCCGCAACTGGTCTTCGCCGACGCCAGTCAGCGCCAGCGCTGTGAAAGCTGGGCCCTGGCGCTGGAGCAAAAACTGCTCAAGCGCAAACCCGACGAACTGGTACGCCGCGAGTTCCTGCAGACCGTCTGCTACGAGGCCAAGCGGGCGGGCCTGGAGCCCAGCCTGGTCATGGGCCTGATCCAGGTGGAAAGCGGCTTTCGCAAGTACGCCATCTCATCGGTGGGCGCGCGGGGCTACATGCAGGTCATGCCCTTCTGGTCGCGCCTCATCGGCAATGGCGACCCCAGCAGCCTGTTCCACATGCAGACCAACCTGCGCTTTGGCTGCGTGATCCTTCGCCACTACCTGGACCGCGAAAAGGGCAACCTGTTCATGGCTCTGGGCCGCTACAACGGCAGCCGTGGCCAGGCCAAGTACCCCAACATGGTCAATGCCGCCTGGCGGCAGTGGCAGGTGCTGGAGCGTTCGCCCCAGGTGTTGGCGCAGAACCCGTGAGCTTGATCGACCGGACGGTGTGGGGCGCAGTGGTTGCCTCCATCGTCTCAGCGCAGCGTTCGCAGGTAAGCGATCAGGTCGGCCCGGTCCTGAGGGGCGGGCACTTTGAAATCCATTTGCTGCCAGGTCACAAAGGCATCCGGGTCGGCCAGCCAGCGGTCCAGGGTCTGGGCGTTCCAGCGGATGCGCACCCGTTTCAATCCTGTGGAGTACTCGTAGCCCGGTTGGGCGCCCGCCAGGCGGTTATAGACGCCGCGGTGGGCCGGGCCGATGCCGTCTTTGTCCATGGCGTGGCAGCGCAGGCACCAGGCTTGGTGCAGCGCTTGGCCCCGCGCAATGCTGGGAGCGCGCGTGCTGCCCTCGGGCGGGATCATGGGTGTTTGAGCGAGGGCTGGGATCGTCAGGCCGGCTGATGCCAACCACAGCAGCGTCATCGCCGCGAGTCGAACCCACGCGGCATGAGTGGCCGTGGGGCCATCATGTGGGGGCAGGGGATTGAATAGGGGCCAAGCCAGGGTCATGAGCACAGCATTCAGCGTCAACAGTGCGATACACAACTCGGTTGTACGTGTTCTGCACCCGGTCTGGATGCGCCTGGATGGCGCAAATCTGGGTGGGCACGGCAGACATCGGCGTCATCGTGATCCACATCACGACTGAGCCGGTGCCGGCTCACAGGCCTTGCCAGCGTTGAGGCGAGGCCTGGCTGACGCCCAGCAGGTCGAGCACCCGCTCGACCGTGTCGTTGACCAGCTCGTCGATGGTTTGTGGCCGGTGGTAGAAGGCCGGCAGCGGCGGGAAGATGATGCCGCCCATCTCGGTGACGGCAGTCATGTTGCGCAGGTGGGCCAGGTTGAAGGGCGTTTCGCGCACCATCAGCACCAGCCTGCGTCGTTCCTTGAGGGTGACATCGGCCGCGCGGGTCAGCAGGTTGTCGCCCAGGCCGTGGGCCACGGCCGCCAGGGTCTTCATCGAACAGGGGGCGATGACCATGGCGTCGGTGGCAAAGCTGCCGCTGGCGATGCAGGCGCCCACGTCGCCCGGAGCGTGGGCCTGGGTGGCCAGGGCCTCCAGCCCGTGGCGGTCCAGGCCCAGCTCGTGGTGCACGTTCAGGATGCCGGCCGAGGTGGCCACCAGGTGGGTCTCGATGCCCAGGGCGCGCGCTCGCTCCAGCAGGCGCACGCCATAGAGGGCGCCACTGGCCCCGGTCAGGCCAATGATGAGGCGGCGGGCTGGGGCGTTCATGGGGGTGTTGCGGCTGCTGGCAGAGCTCAGCCGGCCAGGGCCTGCTGCAGTTCACCCGACTGGTACATCTCCATCATGATGTCGGAGCCACCGACGAATTCACCCTTGATATAGAGCTGGGGGATGGTGGGCCAGTTGGCGTATTCCTTGATGCCCTGGCGCACGGCTTCGTCTTCCAGCACGTTGAAGGTGACGAGGTCGTTGGCGCCGCAGGCTTTCAGGATCTGCACGGCACGGCCCGAGAAGCCGCACATGGGGAACTGGGCAGTGCCCTTCATGAAAAGCACCACGCGGTTGTTCTTGACGAGGTCGTCGATGCGTTGTTGAACGTCGCTCATGGGGAGGAAGATAGAAAGGGGTTGGTGTGGTGCGGCCGCGCTGGGGGTGTGCGGCGCATGTGCATGGCCCATTGTTGGGGCATGTTTCACCCTCAAGCTTAACGCAGGCGCCAAGGCCCCAGCGGCCTGGGGCTTTCGGCGCATGGGGGGCGAGCCCCCGAGGGTCAGAAGCTGTAGCGCATCGACAGCTTCAGCACGGGGCTGAGCTGCAGGCCATCGCCGCTCCGGTTGTTGCGGCTGTCGCCCGCGTTGCGCATCACGCCCAGGTCGGCGCTGAAGTGCCAGGCGGTCTGGTCGGCGCCCTGTTCCTGGCTGACGCGGTAGCCAGCGCCCACGTAGGCCCGCAGGCCCTCATCACGGCCCGCGCGGTCTTGGGGGGTCAGCAACCCCAGGCGGTCCAGTTGCTGCACGCTGAGTTGCAGGCCGCCGTCGGCGTCGCCGTCACCCCACCAGGCCTGGGTGACGTCACCCTTGACCACGCCGGCGCTGGCCCGGAAGCCCGAGCCCAGCTCCAGATCCGACAGGATGTGCAGGCTGCGCAGCTTCAGGCCGTGTTGGGCGGGCTGGGCCAGCACGTAGCTGTCTTTGACGGGGTTGACGTCGCGGTCGAGGGCCACGCCCGCGCGACCCGCCCATCGGCCCAGGCTGAGGCCGGTGCCCGCCGCAGGCTGCTCGACCTGGCCGGCCTTGTGCTGGCTCCGGTGAGCGTGCAGGTGCACGGTGGCGGTGGTGAGGTTGGTTTGGGCCTGAGCCTGACGCCAGACATGGCCGCTGTGCGGCACCCACTGCGCCTGGGCGATGCCCGCGATGGCGCACAGCAGCGCGCCCAGCCCCCAGTGGCGTGCGCCCAGGGGCGACCGTGGCAGCAAGGTGCCAAGCATCGGGCGGGCGTTCAGGAAGCGGGTAGCGTGCATGGCAGGCTCCTCACGGATACAAACCTGATGCGATCGTAGAGAGTTCGGCTCCGCTTGTGGACCGAAGTTGTCAGGGTTCGTAACCGCTGTTCAAGGGTTCACACCAATCCCGACCACTGTGCCCCAGTGCAGCGCGCGTGTCCACCCAGGTCATGCCTGTGATCCACCCCGAGAAAACCCCTGTCGTGCAGCAACTGCGCCACGGCCTCGGCCTGATCCCAGCCGTGTTCCAGCAGCAGCCAGCCGCCCGGGTTCAGGTGTGCAGGCGCCTGTTGGATGATGGTGCGCAGGTCGTCCAGGCCATCAGCGCCGGCCGTCAGGGCGCTGCGCGGCTCGAAGCGCAGGTCGGGCAGGTGGGGGTCGTGCTCGGCGATGTAAGGCGGGTTGCTCAGGACCAGGTCAAAGCGCTCGCCCGCCACGGCCTCGAACCATGAGCCCAGGCGCCAGCGCACGCTCAGCCCCAGGCGCTCGCCATTGAGGCGGGCGGTGCGCAGGGCGCCCTCGCTGGCGTCCACGGCCGTGACCTGGGCCGCTGGGTGCGTGTGGGCCACGGCCAGTGCGATGGCGCCGCTGCCCGTGCCCAGGTCCAGCACGCGCGGCGGGGCGTCGGTGGTGGATGACTTGGCCAGCACCTCCAGCGCCCAGTTCACCAGGGTTTCGGTGTCCGGGCGGGGCACCAGCACCTCGGGGTTCACGGCCAGCGTCAGCCCAAAAAACTCTTTGTGGCCCAGCAGGTAGGCGGCGGGCTCGCCAGCGGCACGGCGCTGCAGCAGGGCGCTGATGCGTTCGGCGGCGTCCAGCGGCAGCGGGTCGCGGTCGTGGGCCAGCAGCCAGCTGCGCGGTTGCTGCAGCACAGCCCCCACCAGCAATTGGGCGTCCAGCCGATCCACCCCCAGGCGGCGGGCCAGCTGCAGGGCGTCGTCAATCGAGGTGGGCTGTTCAGACACCGGTGGTGGCCTCCAGCTCGGCCAGTTGCTCGGCCGCCTGGGCGCTCAGCAAGGCGGCCACCACATCGCCCAGGTCGCCGTCCATGATCAGGCCCAGCTTGTACAGGGTCAGGTTGATGCGGTGGTCGGTCAGGCGGCCCTGCGGGAAGTTGTAGGTGCGGATGCGGTCGGAGCGGTCGCCCGTGCCAACCAGGCTCTTGCGGTGGGCGGCCTCTTTGGCCTGACGCGCCGTGCGCTCCTGATCGCGGATGCGGGCGGCCAGCACGGCCAGGGCGCGGGCCTTGTTACGGTGCTGGCTGCGGTCGTCCTGGCATTCGGCCACGATGCCCGTGGGCAGGTGGGTCACGCGCACGGCCGAATCCGTCTTGTTGATGTGCTGGCCCCCGGCGCCACTGGCGCGGAAGGTGTCGATGCGCAGGTCGGCCGGGTTGATCTGCACCTCTTCAGCTTCTTCCGGTTCGGGCAGCACGGCCACGGTGCAGGCGCTGGTGTGGATGCGTCCCTGGGATTCGGTGGCGGGCACGCGTTGCACGCGGTGACCGCCCGATTCGAACTTGAGCAGGCCGTAGACGCCCGGGCCGGTGCCCTGGTGGTCGATGCGCAGCACCACTTCCTTGTAGCCGCCCAGGTCGGACTCGTTGGCCGACAACACCTCGGTGCGCCAGCCCTGGCGCTCGGCATAGCGGGTGTACATGCGGGCCAGATCGCCCGCGAACAGGGCCGATTCATCGCCGCCGGTGCCGGCGCGGATCTCCAGGAACGCGGGTCGGTCATCGTCCGGGTCGCGGGGCAGCAGGGCGGTTTGCAGCTGTGCTTCCAGCTGCAGCAACTCGGCCTCGGCCTCGGCCACTTCCTCGGTCGCCATAGCGCGCAGCTCAGCGTCGCTGCCGGCATCACGCAGCAGGTCTTGCGCGGTGTGCAGATCACGCTGGCGCTGGGTGTGACGGCGCGCCAGGGCGCACACGGCGCTCACCTCGGCGTGCTCGCGCGACAGGGCTCGGTAGCGTTGGTTGTCGGCGGCCACCACCGGGTCGGCCAGGGCCTCGTCCAGCTCTTTGAGTCGGTGTCCCAGACGTTCCAGCGAGGTGGCGAGCGAGGGCGCCAAGCCGGCGCTCACGCCTCGTCCTCCGGCGGGGCAGGGGGCTGAGCGTCTTGGGACGGTGCAGCGCCCCGAGGCGCACGACCCGGTACCACCTCGCCACGCAAGAACAGCCGGGCCAGCGAAGCGGCCACCTCCGGACGGTGGCGGGCATCGGCGCTGTGCAGTTCAGCCAGCGCGCCGTGCAGCATCTTCTGCGTCAGCCCGCGCGACAAGGCCTCCATCACGGCTTCGATGTCATCGCCCTTGGCCAGTTGCTTGCGGGCGCGGGCCAGTTCGTGGGCGCGCCAGGCATCGGCCTGCTGGTGCAGGGCCTGGATCAGGGGCACGGTGGTGCGCTGGTCCAGCCAGTGCACAAAGCCCTGCACACCGGTTTCGATGATGGCCTCGGCCTGCTGCACGGCCGCCTGGCGGCGTTCGCCCGCCGTCTGCACCATGGCCGACAGGTCGTCCACGGTGTAGAGGTAGACGTCGTCCAGCTCGGCCACCTCGGGCTCGATGTCGCGCGGCACGGCCAGATCGACCATGAACATGGGGCGCCGCCGGCGGGCTTTGAGCGCGCGCTCGACCGCGCCCAGGCCAATGATGGGCAGGCTGGAGGCCGTGCAGGACACGACGATGTCGAACTCGTGCAGGCGATCGGGCAGCTCGGCCAGACGCAAGGCCTGGGCGCCCAGGTGGGTGGCGAGCTTCTCGCCGCGCTCCAGGGTGCGGTTGGCCACGGCCATGGCCTTGGGCATGCGCGCGGCAAAGTGGGTGGCCGTGAGCTCGATCATCTCGCCCGCGCCCACAAACAACACCTTGGTGCGGTGCAGGTCTTCAAACAGCTGGGCGGCCAGGCGCACCGAGGCCGCGGCCATGCTGATCGAGTGCGCGCCGATTTCGGTGGAGGTGCGCACCTCTTTGGCCACGGCAAAACTGCGCTGGAAGAGCTGGTGCAGCGTGGTGCCCAGGGTGCCGGCGGTGTCCGCCTCGCGCACGGCCTGCTTCATTTGACCCAGGATCTGCGGCTCGCCCAGCACCATCGAATCCAGCCCGCTGGCCACGCGGAAGGCGTGGCGCGCGGCATGGCCGCCTTCGTGCACATAGGTGTGGCGCAGCAACTCGTCGTGCGACACCTGGCCCACCTGGCTCAGCCAGTGCACGGCGGCCTGGTGCAGGTCTCGTGTCTGGCCTGCGGGGCCGACCAGGCCACCCAGGGCGCAGTACAGCTCGGTGCGGTTGCAGGTGGACAGCAAGGCCACCTCGGCACCGTGGGTGCCATGCCCTGGCAGCCTCAAATGCTGGTGCAGATTCTGATGCAGACCCTGCAGCGCCGGGGCGAGCTGATCCACCGCGAACGCAAAGCGTCCGCGCAGGTCCACGGTGGCGGTGGTGTGGTTCAGCCCCAGGGTCAAGACGCTCATAGCCCGCGATTATAAAATCCGGGGTTTTCCCTTCGCCGAGCGCCGCTGTGGGTTTTCTGGATTTCTTCAACCACCTGGTGAATTTTTTCGTGCCCGCCCTGGCCATGGCCCTGCTGGTGCCCGCTTTGGCGCGCCTGGTGTGGTGGCGGGTGCTCAAGCCGGTGGCCTGGTGGCGCCAGGTGGGCATCGTGGCCGGGGTGAATGCGCTGGTGTGGCTGGCCGGGTTGATCCTGCTGGGCCGCGACGGCGCCATGTGGTCATATGCCGCCCTGGTGGCGGCATCGGCCTTGACGGTGTGGTGGACCGGCTTGAAGGGCCGGGCGTGAACGGAGTGGCATGACCTACAGCGTCAAGGAAACTTTCTACACCCTGCAGGGCGAAGGCACCCATGCCGGTCGCCCGGCGGTGTTCTGTCGTCTGGCCGGATGCAATTTGTGGACAGGCCGCGAGGCCGACCGCGCCACGGCCGTTTGCCGCTTCTGCGACACCGACTTCGTGGGCACCGATGGCCTGGGTGGTGGCAAGTTCGCCGATGCGTCGGCCCTGGCCGCGCACATTGCCAGTTTCTGGCCCGCCACGCCCGCGGGGGCCGAAGGCCAACGCTTTGTGGTGCTGACCGGTGAGATCGGAAGAGCGTCGTGTAGGGAAA
>CAMTVS010000003.1:0-4477 GCA_947085235.1 uncultured Aquabacterium sp.
GCCCCCAGGGCCTTGGCCCACTGGACGAGGATCGAGCCGACGCCGCCAGCGGCCGCATGGACCAGGATGGTCTGGGCCGGCTGCACCGGAAAACACCGTCTCAGCAGGAATTCCGCCGTCATGCCCTTGAGCAGGGCGGCCGCGCCGACCTCAGCCGTGATTCCGGCCGGGGGCTTCACAGCCCGGTCGGCCTTGACCACATGCTGTTCGGCATAGGCCCCGATCGGACCAGAGGCATAGACAGCCAGGTCCCCGGGGCTAAAGCGGGTGACCCCGTCACCGACCTCAAGGACCTCGCCCGCGCCCTCCATGCCCAGGCCCGAAGGCAGCTTCACCGGATAGAGGCCGGTGCGGTGATAGGTGTCGATGAAGTTGAGACCGATGGCCTGGTTGCGGACCAGAACTTCGCCGGGACCCGGACGAGGGATCTCGATCTCGACGGTCTCCAGAACCTCAGGGCCGCCCGTGCGGCTGATGCGGATAGCGCGCATCAGGCGAGGTTCGCTTTGAAGAAGGCCATCGTCCGCTCATTGGCCGTCTGCGCATCGGCGGCGTCATAGTGCTCGCCCCCCTTGCGGGCGAAGGCGTGATCGCGGCCGGCGTAGGTGTGGATCTGCACCTGCGGGTGGTTCTTCAGGGCGCCGAGGATCAGCTCCTGGGCGGCCTTGGGGACAAACTGGTCTTCCTCGGCGATGTGCATCATCAGGGGGTTGGCCAGCCGCTCGGCCTCGCCGGTGCGCTGCTCGATGCCCACGCCATAGTAGGAGACACTGGCGTCAGCGTCGGTGCGGGTCGCGGTGAGGAAGGCCAGGAGACCCCCCAGACAGAAGCCCACGGCGCCAACCTTGCCGCTGCAGTCGGCGTGGCTGCGGATTGTGTCGATCACCGCGCGGATGTCGCGGACCCCCTGGTCGGGATCAAAGGCGTTCATCAGCTCAAAGGCCTTCTTCCACTCGGCCTCCGACTGGTCGGTGATGTCGACGCCCGGCTCAATCCGCCAGAACAGGTCGGGGCTGATGGCGAGATAGCCCTGGGCGGCGTAGTCGTCGCAGATGTCGCGCATCACCTGGTTGACGCCGAAGATCTCCTGGATCACCACGACGGCGGGCGCAGGCATTTGGGCTGGCCTGGCCACATAGGCCGAGAAGGCGCCGTCCGGTGTCTGAATCTCTAGGGTTTGCCCGGCCATGATCTGCTCCCGTTGGTTTCATCGGCATATAGGGTCAGGATGCGGCGAGCCGAACCCTGGGCGCCGAACCTAACAAGCCCAGGCAACAATGTCGCCACAACGCCCGCCAGCGGGCAGGGAGACTCCCATGAAGATGACCGTCGAAGTCGACTGCACGCCGGCCGAAGCCCGGGCCTTTCTCGGCCTGCCCGATGTCACCGATCTCAACGACCGGCTGGTGAAGGAGATGCAGTCGAGGCTTGAGGCCAATATGGCCATGGCCTCGCCGGACGAACTGGTGAAGGCCTGGACCGCTTTCGGGGTCGGGGCGCAGGAGCAGTTTCGCAAGCTGATGACGGCGGCCGCTGAGGGCGCCATGGGCGGCTCCCGGCCCAAATGACCGACACGATTTTTGCCCCGGCCACGGCGCCGGGGCGAGCGGCGGTGGCTGTGGTGCGGCTTTCGGGACCGGCGGCGGGCGATGCGCTCCGGCGGCTTTCTGGCCGCCTGCCCAAGCCGCGCCGGGCCTCGCTGCGCCGGCTGCGAGACGGCGCCGGGGCCTTGCTGGACGAGGCGCTGGTGCTCTGGCTGCCTGGCCCCTCCAGCTATACCGGCGAAGACAGTGTCGAGCTTCACCTGCATGGGGGACCGGCCGTGGTGGCGGGGGTGCTGGACGCCCTCAGCGCCCTTGGCCTGCGGCTGGCTGAGCCGGGGGAGTTCACCCGCCGGGCCTTCGAGAACGGCCGGCTGGACCTGGCCCAGGCCGAGGGGGTCGCCGACCTGATCGAGGCCGAAACCGAGGCTCAGCGCCGCCAGGCCCTGGACCAGGTGGGCGGACGGCTGAGCGGCGCCCAGGCCCGGTGGCGAGACGCCCTGATCGAGGCCCTGGCGGTGTTCGAGGCCGCCGTGGACTTTCCCGACGAAGAGATTCCGGCCGACGTGGCCCGGCGGGCGGCGCCCATTCTCTCGTCCCTGATCGCCGAGCTGCGCGCGGCCGCCGCGGAGACCGAGCGGGGCGAGCGGGTCCGCTCAGGCTACCGGATCGCCCTGATGGGGGCGCCCAACGCCGGCAAGAGCACCCTGCTAAACGCCCTGGCCCGCCGGGAGGCGGCCATTGTCACCGCCACGGCCGGGACCACCCGGGACATCATCGAGGTCCCTCTCGTGCTCGCCGGCTACAAGGTGATCCTCGCCGACACCGCCGGGCTACGGGAGACCGCCGATGAAATCGAGGCCGAAGGCGTGCGCCGGGCGCAGGCGTGGGGCGCTGAGGCTGATCTGCGCATCTGGCTGAGGGACGGGACGGCGGAGGCCGATGACCCGCTGCCCGGGGTCGCCGCTGGGGAGGATCTGGTGCTGGTCACCAAGCGAGATCTGGTCGATCTGGCGGCGTCAGGGCAGGGGCGGTCGTTCAGCGCCCGTCTGCCGGAAGACCTGGCTTGGCTCGAAGAGGCCCTGGCCGCCCGGGTCAGCGCCGCGCTTGGGGGCGCGGAGCCTCCAGCGGCGACCCGTCTTCGACATCGGGAGCTGCTGGCCGAGGCCGTCGCACGGCTGGAGCGGGCCGCTGGTGCGGAGATCGAGCCGGAACTGGCCGCGGAGGATGTTCGGCTGGCCGCTCGCGCCCTGGACCGGATCACAGGACGTATCGGCTCTGAGGACGTGCTCGATCGAGTCTTCGCCAGCTTCTGCATCGGCAAGTGATGTTTCACGTGAAACGGTCATGCTGAAGCTTGACCACGTGTTCCACGTGAAACAGGCCCGCACGGGCGGCGGCACGACCCGGTGTGGCCGCGCTTCTTGTCGCGCGTGAGGGGAATGCGACGGCGACGGCCCGTCGACCTTTGCCCCGCCATCGCCTATATAGAAGCCGCTCGCCCCCGCCTGCGCGGGGGCGTCCTGCTTCAAGGCGACAGCGTGACCTCCAACCCTGCATCCTCAACCTGGGACGTGATCGTCATCGGCGGCGGTCATGCCGGCTGCGAGGCCGCGACGGCGGCGGCGCGCGTGGGCGCCCGAACCCTGTTGCTGACCCACAAGCTGGAAACCATCGGCGAGATGTCCTGCAACCCGGCCATTGGCGGTCTGGGCAAGGGGCATCTGGTCCGCGAGATCGACGCCCTGGACGGGGTGATGGGGCGCATGGCCGACCAGGCCGGCATCCAGTTCCGGCTGCTGAACCGCTCCAAGGGCGCCGCCGTGCGCGGCCCGCGGGCGCAGATCGATCGCAAGCTCTACCGCCAGGCCATGCAGGCTGAGCTGGCGGCGACCCCCAACCTGACCCTCATCGCCGAAGCGGTGGAAGACCTAGCGGTGGAAGCTGGCCGGGTCACCGGCGTCGTGGGCGCCTCGGGCCAGGTCTATGCCGCGGGCCGGGTGGTGCTGACCACAGGCACCTTCCTCAAGGGCCTCATCCATCTGGGCGACCGGCGCATTCCGGCGGGCCGGGCGGGCGAGGCTCCGGCCATCGGCCTGGCTGACCGGCTCTATGACAGCGGCCTGGCCATGGGCCGGCTGAAGACCGGCACGCCGGCGCGGCTGGATGGGACCACCATCGCCTGGGACCGGCTGGAGATGCAGCAGGCCGACGCTGAGCCCGTTCCCTTCTCCTTCCTGACCTCGGCCATCACCACCCCGCAGATCGCCTGCGGCATCACCCATACGACCGAGGCCACCCACAGGATCATCGCCGAGCGCCTGTCGGAATCGGCCGTCTATGGCGGGCGGATCAGCGGCCGCGGGCCGCGCTACTGCCCCTCGATCGAGGACAAGGTGGTCCGCTTCGCCGACAAGACCAGCCACCAGATCTTCCTGGAGCCGGAAGGCCTGGACGACGACACCGTCTATCCCAACGGCATCTCGACCTCGGTCTCGGAAGAGACCCAGGACCTCTTCCTCCGCACCATTCCCGGCCTCGAGCAGGTCCAGGTGCGCCGGTATGGCTACGCCATCGAGTATGACTATGTGGACCCCCGGGAACTCTATCCCACCCTGGAGGTCAAGCGGCTGCCCGGCCTCTATCTGGCCGGCCAGATCAACGGCACCACGGGCTATGAGGAGGCGGGCGCGCAAGGGCTGGTGGCCGGCCTCAACGCAGCCCGCGCGGCCAGCGGCGGCGAGGGGCATGTGTTCGCCCGGGACGAGGCCTATATCGGCGTGTTGATCGACGACCTGTTCACCCGCGGTGTGACCGAGCCCTACCGCATGTTCACCAGCCGGGCGGAGTTCCGCCTGATCCTGCGGGCCGACAACGCCGACCAGCGGCTCACCGCCAAGGGTGTTGAGCTCGGCGTGGTGGGGACGCAACGGGCC
>CAMTVS010000004.1:0-17336 GCA_947085235.1 uncultured Aquabacterium sp.
ACGACGAGAACCTGTCGGAAACCACCCGTCTGACGCACCGCGTGCTGGATCTGCGTCGTCCGTACATGCAGAAGAACCTGATGCTGCGCTACCGCGTGGCGATGGAATGCCGCAAGTACCTGGACGAGCACGGCTTCGTCGACATCGAAACCCCGATGCTGACCAAGTCGACGCCCGAAGGCGCCCGCGACTACCTGGTGCCCTCGCGCGTGCACGACGGCCAGTTCTTCGCGCTGCCCCAATCGCCCCAGCTGTTCAAGCAGTTGCTGATGGTGGCCGGTTTCGACCGCTACTACCAGATCACCAAGTGCTTCCGCGACGAAGACCTGCGCGCTGATCGCCAGCCTGAGTTCACGCAAATCGATATTGAAACGAGCTTCCTGACCGAGCAGGAAATCCGTGACATGTTCGAAGGCATGATCCGCCACGTCTTCATGAAGGCGCTGAATGTGGATCTGGGCGCCTACCCGGTCATGAAGTACGCCGACGCCATGCACTTGTACGGCTCGGACAAGCCCGACCTGCGTGTGAAGCTGCAGTTCACCGAGCTGACCGACGTCATGACCGATGTCGACTTCAAGGTGTTCTCGACCCCCGCCACCACCAAGGGCGGCCGCGTGGTCGCCCTGCGTGTGCCGGGCGGCGGCGCCATGTCGCGCGGCGAGATCGATGCCTACACCGAGTTCGTCAAGATCTACGGTGCCAAGGGCCTGGCCTGGATCAAGGTCAACGAGGTGGCCAAAGGCCGCGATGGCCTGCAATCGCCGATCGTCAAGAACCTGCATGACGCCGCCATCGCCAAGATCCTGGAGCGCACCGGCGCCAAGGACGGCGACCTGATTTTCTTCGGCGCCGACAAGGCCAAGATCGTCAACGACGCCATCGGCGCGCTGCGCCTGAAGGTCGGTCACTCCGATTTCGGCAAGAAGTCGGGCCTGTTCGAGGACCGCTGGGCCCCGCTGTGGGTGGTGGACTTCCCCATGTTCGAACACGACGAGGACGAAGACCGCTGGAACGCGGTGCACCACCCCTTCACCGCCCCGAAGGACGGCCACGAGAACTACATGGACACCGATCCGGGCAAGTGCATTGCCAAGGCCTATGACATGGTGCTCAACGGCTGGGAACTGGGCGGTGGGTCCATCCGTATCCACCGTGCCGACGTGCAGTCCAAGGTCTTCAAGGCCTTGAACATCACCGACGAAGACGCCAAGGTCAAGTTCGGCTTCCTGCTGGACGCCCTGCAGTACGGCGCCCCTCCGCATGGCGGCCTGGCCTTCGGTCTGGACCGTCTGGTCACGCTCATGACCAAGGCCGACTCCATCCGCGACGTGATTGCTTTCCCCAAGACCCAGCGCGCCCAGTGCCTGCTGACGGGCGCCCCGTCCATGGTCGACGAGAAGCAACTGCGCGAGTTGCACATCCGCCTGCGCAATCCGCAAGCGGGTCAGGCCCCTGCCGCCTGAACCTCGGGTTTGCCCTGATCCCACAGCCGCCTTCGGGCGGCTTTTTTGTGGCCCACTGGGATGGCTACGGAGCCCCCTGCTGTTGATCAGGCCCTGTGCATCCAATGTCATCGAACTTTCGTACAAGAAAAGTGTCAGGAATGAGCGGGCCGCACGACCAAATGGGAGTGGGGACCAGCCAACCCTTGACGCCCTCAACCCCGCGCCTACTGGCGCATCACGGAGCACTATCCATGAACCTCAAGACCATCGCCGCCGCCGCCACCACCATCATCGCCACCACCGCCTGGGCTGGCCACCACGGCGAACAAAAGTGCGGTGCCGGCACCTGCGGCAAGAAAGAAACCACCACCAAGGACGCCGGTTGCGGCAAGAAGGACAAGGACGCCTCCTGCGGCAAGAAGGACGACAAAGAAGCGTCTTGCGGCAAGAAGGATGACAAAGAAGCCACCTGCGGCAAGAAGTGAACTAACTGACCCTGGTGAACACCATGCTGGGGCTGGGTTACCGCCGCGACATGGCCGACTGGGACATGTCGGCCGTGGCAGCCGACTTTTTCGAAGTCGTGCCTGAAAACTGGGTACGGCGCGATCGCGCGCCGTTGCATCAGCTCATCGCGGGCGGTCGTCCTGTGCACCTGCATGGTGTGTCACTCAATCTGGGCGGCACCTCTGCGCTCAACCGTGCTTTTCTGAATGAGATTCGCGACCTGATCGATGACCTGGGCGCCCACCACTACTCCGACCACCTGGCGGCCAGTGGCGACGCTCATCAGCTCTACGATCTGTTTCCCATCCCTTTCACCGTGGATGAGGTGCACCGGGTGGGCGACCGCATTCGTGCGGTGCAAGACGTGCTGGGGCGGCGCATCGCCGTCGAAAACAGCACCTGGTACACCAACATCGGCACGATGCCCGAAGCCGATTTTCTGGCCGCCATCGCTGAGCATGCCGACTGCCACATCTTGCTGGATTTGAACAACATCAGCGTCAACCAGAAGAACCATGGCACCGCTGGTCTGGACGACTTCATCGCGCGCCTGGACCTGAAGAGGGTCACTTATCTGCATGTGGCCGGGCACGAGTTCGACGAGCGCTTCGGCCTGCACATCGACACACACAGCCAAGCGGTAGAGCCGCCCACGGCCGCCATGGCTCAGCGTCTGCAAGCACTTCATGGGCTGCCCGTCTTGCTGGAGTGGGACAACGACCTGCCCGACCTGCTCACCCTCAACCAGGAGCTGGCATGCCTGCGCCCGCCTTCTACGACTACGTCAGGGGTCTGACGGACGAGGTGCCCGAGGGCTACACCCCGGCGGGCATGCGGGCCTATCGCCACCTGGTCTACCTGGGGGCCAGTCAGATGGTGGAAGCCCACTTTCCGCAGGTTCGACAGCAACTGGGCGATGAGCACTGGCGCACCCTCATCGAGGCCTTTGTGCGCGATTCAGCATGGACCTCGCACTACTACAGCGACCTGAAGGACGAGTTCACCAGCTTCCTGGCGCATCTGAACCAGTGACATCGCCTGGGCGCCATGAGCATGCTGCGGGAAGGGGCCAACGGCTGGGGTAAGCTGCGCCTCTGCCTATTCGAAACCCCCGATGACCGCCCCTGCCCACAAAATCCCGGAATCCGTCCTGGTGGTGATCCACACCCCTGAGTTGCAGGTGCTGCTGCTGGAGCGCGCACGGCAGCCCGATTTCTGGCAAAGCGTCACGGGCTCCAAAGATCGACTGGATGAGTCGTGGCGTGACACGGCCCTGCGTGAAGTGGCAGAAGAAACCGGCATCGTGGTGGGGGGGCCCGGGGTTCCTGAAGACGCCCTCCAGGACTGGGCGCTGGAGAACATTTACGAGATCTACCCAGTGTGGCGGCACCGCTATGGCCCCGGCGTGACGCACAACACCGAGCGGGTCTTCAGCCTGTGCGTGCCGGCTGGCACCCCCGTACAACTCGCCCCCAGCGAGCACACACAATTCGTCTGGCTGCCCTGGCAAGAAGCGGCAGATCGCTGCTTCTCTCCCTCCAACGCCGAGGCCATCCTGCAACTGCCTCAGCGGCTGAGCGTGCAATTGGCAGGCTGAAAATGGGCTGACCAGCGCATTTGGTCGTCGATCCCGCGCTATCGTTGAGCCTGAACGGACTTCATCGCCTGCCCCACCGTGCTCAATCCGCTCCAGTCGTCGTTGCTGCCGCCCACCACGATGGGCACCCGTCACTTGCGCGTGGCCACCTACAACATCCACAAGGGCGTTCGTGGCATGGGGCCGGCCAAGCGGCTCGAGATCCACAACCTGGGCCTGGCCGTCGAGGCTCTGGACGCCGACATCGTGTGCCTGCAAGAAGTGCGGCGCTTCAACCACCAGGAGGCCCGCACCTTCTCACCCACACGCTTTGGCGTGCAGAGCTGGCCCAACATGCCCCAGGCCGAGTACCTGGCCCCGGAAGGCTATGAGGTGGCCTACCGCACCAACGCCGTCACGCGGCATGGCGAACATGGCAATGCCCTCCTGGCCCGCTGGCCCATCGGCCATGTGGGGCACCACGATGTGTCGGATCACCGCTTCGAGCAGCGCGGTCTGCTGCATGTGCCGGTGCACTGGCGCAGCATCGAGTTACACGTGGTGGTGGTGCACCTGGGCCTGATCCATGCCAGTCGGGTACGGCAGGCCGAGCGCGTGGCGCAACTGGTGTCAGAGCAAATTCCGGCTGGTGCCCCCGTCGTGGTGGCGGGCGACTTCAATGACTGGAACGAGAAGCTCGACCATATCCTGGCCTCGGCGGGGCTACACCGTGCGGGCCCTGGCGACCAGGCCCGGGTGGCCACCTACCCCTCGCTGATTCCGGTGCTGGCCCTGGACCGGGTGTACACACGCGGCATGCGCTGCGAATCCGTCATGGTGCCCAAGGGCAGCACCTGGGCCCGGTTGTCAGACCACCTACCGCTGGTGGTCGAGCTGGATCTTCAGGACCCCTCCGCGTGACGCCCTGGCATCCCCCTTCCAGCGAGGATGAGGACGGCTGGCCGCAGCTGGCGTGGTACGCCCAGCGCAAGCCGGTCTACACCGGCAGCAACCAGGTGCATCTGCTGCGGGGTGGCGACGAACTGTTCCCCGCCTTGCGTGACCAGATCGACCGGGCGCGCCAATCGGTGTGGATGGCGTTTTACATGCTGGCCCCCCAAGGCCAGGCGGGTCATGTGCTGCAGGCCCTGATGCGGGCCGCCCGGCGCGGTGTGCATGTGCACCTGGTGGTGGATGGACTGGGCTCTCGTGACGCCCCAGGCTCGCTGTGGGACGATCTGCGACTCAGCGGCATCCAGCTGGAGGTGTACCGACCCATCCGTCGCTGGTGGGGCCTGCTGGACGCGGGCCAATGGCGCCGAATGCACGCCAAGCTGTGCGTGGTGGATCAGGCCACGGCCTATGTGGGGGGCATCAATCTGATCGATGATCGCTTTGATCTGGCCCACGGCTGGAGCGACCAACCACGACTCGACTATGCCGTGACCGTGCAAGGCCCCAGCGTGACCCCGGTGCTGCACACCATCCGGGCCTTGTGGACACGGGCACGGGTGGGGCGCGACTGGCGTGATGATCTGGCCCAGTGGGGCCGAGATCCACACAAGCTTCGCAGCCTGCGCACCCTGTGGCAGCAGGCCAGGCTGAAGCTCACGTCGCGAGAACAAGACCGCATGCATGGCGGCCTGCACTCCCAGCAACCCATGCGGGCCGCTTTCGTGCTGCGCGACAACCTGCGCCAACGCCGCACCATCGAACGCGCGGCGCTGGGCGCCATCCAGCAGGCCCGACACCGCATCGACATCGTCACGCCCTACTTCTATCCTCGGCGGGCCATTCGGCTGGCCCTGCGCCGTGCCGCTGCGCGCGGTGTTCAGGTTCGTTTGCTGCTGCAAGGCAAGGTGGATTACCGCATCGCCGGCATTGCGGCGCGGGTGCTGTATGCCGAACTGCAACGCGATGGGGTGCAGATCCACGAGTACCAGGCCGCCTTCCTGCATGCCAAGGTGCTGGTGGTGGACGACGACTGGGCCACTGTGGGCTCGTCCAATCTGGATCCCTTGTCACTGGTGCTGAACCTGGAGGCCAACCTCATCGTGCGCGATCGGGCTTTCGTGCAAACGCTGTCGAACAACTTGACCCAGGATTTCGCGCTCAGTCGGCAGGTCTCTCCGCAGCATCAAGGTGACTCCAGCCGGTGGCGCAGGCGCGTTGGTCGCGCCATCGTCTCCTGGCTGGCCAAGACCTACTTGCGCCTGGCTGGCGCCACGGGTCGCTATTGACGCCCAGTGCGACCAGATGGCTCACAGCGACGATCTCGTCATCCGCCGGCCGCAAGGGTTGTACTGCCCGCCTGGCGACTTCTACATCGACCCATGGCGCCCCGTCGAGCGGGCCGTCATCACCCACGCCCATGCCGACCATGCCCGCGCCGGACACCAGCACTACCTCTGCGCTGAACCGGGCGTTGGCGTGCTGCGGGCCCGTCTGGGCGACATCAGCGTCCAGGCCCTGCCCTACGGCCAGCCCTGCCAGATCGGCGATGTGACCGTTTCGCTGCACCCAGCAGGTCATGTGCTGGGCTCGGCCCAAGTGAGACTAGCCCACCAGGGCCGCGTCTGGGTGGTATCGGGAGACTACAAAACCGAACCAGACCGAACCTGCGCCCCCTTCGAGCCGGTGCGCTGCCACGTGTTCATCACGGAGTGCACCTTTGGCCTGCCCATCTACCGCTGGCGCCCCTCTGACGAAGTGATGGGCGAGATCAACACCTGGTGGCAAGACAACCAGACCCACAAGCGCCCCAGCCTGTTGCTGGGCTACAGCTTTGGCAAAGCGCAGCGCCTGCTGGCTGGGGTGGATCAGCACCTGGGGCCCATCGTGGTGCACAGCGCCATCGACCCCCTGAATGCCGCGTACCGAGACGCAGGCATCTCACTGCCGCCCACGCTGCGCTTCAGCGACGTCAAAGACCCGGCCATCTGGCACCAGGCCCTGGTTCTGGCGCCCCCCAGTGCTGCCCGAGGCCCGCTGTCACGAGCCTTGCAGCATGCCAGCGACGGCATGGCCAGCGGATGGATGCAATTGCGCGGGGCACGACGCCGCGCGGGGGTGGACCGGGGGTTCGTGCTGTCGGACCACGCTGACTGGCCTGGACTGGTTCAGGCCATCGCCGCCACGGGTGCTGAGCGCATCATCGTGACCCACGGCCAGGAAGGCGTGCTGGTGCGGTGGTTGCAGCAACAGGGTCTGGAGGCCGAGGCCATGGAGACCGACTATGGTGACGAACAGGCCAACGACGTGACGGGCATGGAGCAGGCTGCGCCATAGGCCGGCGGGAGGGGCCACTCTGCAGCCCGAGGCAGGCGGTCCAGGCCGTGCTGCGCCACCCATTGACGCGCGAGTATCCAGCCGGCGTGCCCGACCACAGTCGCGCCCGGCACCGGCGCCGACCACATGGCAGCCCGCCGCATCAGGGCACGCAGGCTCTCGCCGCCGCCCGGGGCGTGATCCGCAAAGTCCGCCACCCAGGCATCGACCTCGCTCAAGGGGATTGCCGACCACGGCAGTCCGTCCCAGGTGCCAAAGTCGGCCTCCAGCAGCGACGCATCCACCACGTGGCGCCAGCCCAGCTGCCGCAAGGCGCGCCCCACGGCAGCCGTGCGCACCAGCGGCGAGGTCACGACCCACTGGGGAAGGCCATGATGCCGGGCATGCGCATGGATGCGTCGCGCCAGACGGCGCACCTTGCGCGGATCAACACGCAGATCGGTGCGCCCAATGCAGCGCCCCTGATGGCCGTGCGGACGGGGATGACGCCACACCAGGCCTGACGCGGGCTGCGGGGGTTGAATCACGGCATGCCCCTCACCACGGTTTGGGATGCACCACCATCAACCAGGCCAGCAGCACGGCCACCTCGGACAGTTGCTGACTGGCCCCCAAGGTGTCACCCGTGAAGCCGCCCAGGCGACGACGCAGCCACCAGGCCATCCAGGCGCCCACCAGCACGACCGCCACCACACTGGCCAGCAGGGCTCGCGCCAAGGTGGGCACAGGCCAGCCGCCATGAACAAAGAAGCCCAACATCGCCAAGGCCACCAGCAACGCCACCAACAGGCAGGCGCCCGCTTGCGGCGAGGCCACCGCCAAAGCCAGGGGCTTGGCTTTGGCATGCTCCGGATCGCCCGCATACGGCAAGCATCGGGTCAGCACCACCGGCAACACACGCGACAGCGCATGCGCCCACACCAAGCCCAGGCTCGTCCACATCAAGAGCACCTGGTGCACGTGGTGGGCCGTGGCGCTATCCAGCCCGGTGGCGCGCGGGCTCAACAACTCCACCAAGACGGCAGCTTTCAGGCCCAACAGCAGGATCAAACCCAGCGCACCATAAGTGCCCAATCGCGAATCCTTCATGATCAGCAAGGCCTTGTCACGACTCACCGCGCCACCCAGGCCATCACAGGTGTCTGCCCAGCCATCTTCATGAAAGCCGCCGGTCAGCCACACACTGGCCGCCATGCTCAAGCCCACCGCCACCGCCGGCGGCCACCAAAGCGCGGCCAGGGCCAGCACGACCACCGACCACACGCCCACCAACGCCCCCACCAGCGGAAAGTAGCGCATGCTGGCTGGCATCCAGGCCGGTTGCCACCCCACCCAGGCGGGCACTGGCACCCTGGTCAAAAACTGCAAGGCCACCAGGCACAAGCGGCACTCATGCACCACCGCGGCGAATGACGAGGCCCACAGGCCCTGCGCCTTCATGCCGCAGCACCTGGCGACGTGCTCACGCCGGCCGATTCAAAACTGGCCATCTCGCACAACAAGCGACAGGCCGACTCCAACAAGGGCCACACCAGCGCCGCGCCAGACCCCTCACCCAAGCGCAGATCCATTTGCAGCAAGGGCTCCACACCCAGATAGGCCAACATGCGGCCGTGTCCCTGCTCGTTGGACCGATGCGAAAACACGCATCGCTGCAGCACGGTGGGCTGCAACGCATGGGCCACCATCACGGCACTGCTGGCAATGAAACCATCCACCACGATGACCCGATTCTGCGCAGCTCCCTCCAGCATGGCGCCGCACATCATGGCCATCTCGAAGCCCCCAAACGCCTGCAAAACCTCCAGAGGCTCGTGAACGTCATGGTGACGCTGGAGCACGGACTCCAGCACCCGGTGCTTGTGGCGCATCGCCTCATCGGCCAGGCCAGTGCCTCGCCCCAGGCAATGAGCCAAGTGCAAACCTGTCAGCCTGGCCATGATCAAGGCCGCGCTGGAGGTGTTGCCAATGCCCATCTCCCCCAACACGAGCGCATTGCCCGGCAGGCCCGCCACCAAGGCTGCGCCCTCTCGCAAGGCTTGCTCGCACTGCTCGCGCGTCATCGCCAGGCCCTGACTACTGTCCGCCGTGCCCCGCGCTACCTTGCGATGCTGCAAGCACGGATGGCTCGGCAAGTCGGCGGCCACCCCGGCATCCACCACCGTCAACGCCAGCCCGTGCTGCCGAGCCAGCACATTGATGGCCGCACCACCCGACAGAAAGTTCAGCACCATCTGGGCCGTCACCTCGGGCGGGTAGGCCGACACCCCTCGCGCAGCGAGACCATGATCCCCCGCAAAGACGACCACCTGGGGCTCGCGCAAGCGGGGCTGCTCGGTGCCCAGGATCAGCCCGATCTGGTGAGCCAACTGCTCCAGGCGCCCCAAGGCCCCCACCGGCTTGGTCTTGTGATCCAGGGCATGCTGCAGCTTGGCCGACAAGGCGGCATCACACAAGCTGGGAATGGTCTGCACCCAAGGCTGTTGATGAGACACGGGCATTCAGTCCTCGATCCCACGTTGCGCCGGGATGCCTGCTTCATAAGCGTGCTTGACCTTGCGCACCTCACTCACGGTGTCGGCGATCTCGATGATCTCCGCCGGGCAATCACGCCCGGTGATCACCACATGCACCTGAGAGGGCCGCGAGCGCAAGGCCTCCACCACCTCCTGCAAGGGGACCCAGCCATAAATGAGCGGGTAGGTCATCTCATCGAGCACCACCAGAAAGGTGTCGCCCGCCTCCATCACCGCACGAGCACGGGCCCAGCCCTCTCGGGCCAGTTGCGCCGAGCGCTCCAGGTCCTTGCTCTTCCAGCTGAAGCCATCGCCCAGGCCCTCGATCGGAATGCCCAGAGCCTCCAATGCGCGGTGCTCGCCAAAGCGGGCGCTGGGCACCTTCATGAACTGGAAGATGCGCACGGGCTTGCCCCGGCCATGGGCGCGCAGCGCCAGGCCAAACGCCGCCGTGCTCTTGCCTTTGCCGTCACCGGTGTTGACGATGAGCAGGCCACGGCGCTCGGCTTTTTCGCGTTGTTGAGGGGCTTCGGTGGGTGGGGTCTGGATGTCCATGTTGTTCAACTTTGCGATGAGTAGTCGATTACAGCGTAATGTTTGTTGGTCAGAGTCGCGGCCAAGCGGTCCAACGACCGTCTACCTGTGTCAATACGACGGCATGGTCAAAAACATGAAGAAGCGCCTCATGCACTGAAGAATCGCCGGGGGGGCCTACGGCCAGTAAGCGCCCATGGGCCATCACCGCGACACGATCAGCCACCAAAGCCCAGGGAAGCTCATGCAGCACACTCAACACGGCCCCCCCTTCGTGAACCACACGCCGGATGACCTCGATCACTCCCCGTTGGTGGGGTGCATCCAGGTGAGCAAGTGGCTCGTCCAGCAACATCACGGACGACTGCCCCGCTAACACCCGCGCAAGATGTACTCTTTGCCGCTCGCCTCCTGACAAACAGCCTAAGCGCTTAGCTGCGAGGTGCACGACATCGGCACGTTGCATCGCCATCATCACGGCCTCAGAGTCTTGCTCCAACGACCGTCTGGTACCCCACGACACCCAGCCCCGATGAGGCAAACGCCCTAACTCCACGACGTCTTGTACGATCATGTCCTCGTCGCCATCGGGCGACTGCCCTAACCAACCCAGATGACGCGCACGCTCCCGGCTGCGCCAGCGTTGCAAAGGCTTCCCGGACAAAACAACGTCGCCCTGAATCGGCGTCAACAGACCAGATGCCATATTCAGCACCGTTGACTTGCCCGCACCATTGGGCCCAACCAAGGCCATCCACTCGCCTGGCTTCAATGTCAAGGTGACACCATCCACCACAGGCCTTCCCCCACGGAGGAACGACGCCTCGATCAAAGACAAGGCAGTGGCGCTCACCGCACACTCCCATGCAGGCGCCACAGCAAATAGCTGCCGCCCAGCACCGCCGTCAGCACGCCGACCGGCACATCTTGCGGTGGCAGTATCCCCCGCGACAACAAATCTGCCGCCAATAGCAAGGTGGCACCCATCAAGGTCGCTGCGACCAGCCGAACTCGATGACGACCGCCGTCCCAACGGCGCACCAGATGAGGCGCCACCAGCCCCACGAACGCAATCAGCCCCGCTTGTGCTGCCGCGGCAGCGGTGCAAGCAGCCAACACCGCCACCAGGGCCACGCGAGATGCGCCCAAGGGCACGCCCAGGCTGCGAGCAGTGTCTTCCCCAAGGCTCAGAGCGTCCAATACCGACGACAGTAACAGCGCCACCGCCAGACCCAGCATGAGCACCGCCAGCATCATGACCACCGCCGACCAGCCCAACAGCGCCGTGTTGCCCAGCATGAAGGCCTGCATGGCACGCCAGGCTTGAGCCGAGCCCAACATGATCCATTGCGTGAAGGCGCCCAGCACCACCCCCACCACCACGCCCGCCAACAAGAGACGAAAGGTGTGTGCGGCACCACGCGCCAACACCAAGGTCAAGATCACGCCGCCTAACGCTCCGACAAACGCCAGACTCGACAGGCCCAAGCGCAAGCCAGCATCACCCGTCACGCAGCCCAGAGCCAGCGCGGCCGACATGATCAGACCAGCGCCAGCGGCAGATCCCAACAAATGCGGCTCAGCCAACGGATTGCGGAACAGCCCCTGCGCAATGGCCCCGGATAAGCCCAAGAGCGCTCCGACCACAGCGGCGCCCACCGAACGGGGTAAGCGAATGTCGGACACCACGGCCCACCAGGCTGGATCATCCGCTGGCCAGCTGGGCCAGTGCCAGCCTTGCGCGCCCACCAGCGCACCCAACCCGCAGAGCATGATCAACGCCAGGCCCAAACCCCATACGGGCCGCCACAACGAGACTGTCACCGGGCGTTGTCCCACCGTCATGACGATGCCTCAGGTGCATGGCCCCAAGCCCGCCGCAGGCACGAAGCCAGCACGCGGGCAGCCTCAGGCAAACGAGGTCCTGGCCGGGACATGGCATCCATGTCGGTGGGCGACACAGCACATATACGCCCGTGCTTTACCGCCGGGATCCCTGACCAACCGGGCCGCAGGCGCAAGCCTGCTACCTCACGGGCAGACACGATGATCAGTTCAGGTCGAGCAGCAACGACAAACTCAGGGTTCAGCTTGGGGAAGGGCCCCTCCGACGCCGGCACGATGTTGTGTGCCCCCTGCTGAGCCAGCATCTGACCCAGATAAGACGAGGCCCCCGCCGCATGCGGCGCGCTGCTGATCTCCACATAAACCGAGTGTCCCCTGGCATGGACTGGCACGGAGCGGGCGGCGGCCTCCAAGGCAGCGACGATCTCAGCCCATTGACGCGCGCCTTTCTTCGGGTCGCCCAACAAAGTCGCGACCTTGATCAACAATTGTTCGACACTCTTCAGATCCTGGGCGTCAACCTCGGCCACCACCAACCCCAGTTGCCGCAATCGAGAGGCCGTCCGCGTGGAAGGCGACAACAACACCAGGTCAGGCCGCAAGCCCACGATGCGCTCCAGCGGCGCATCATCAAGCCCGCCCAGGCGGGGCAAACGCTGCACCGAGGCTGGCCAATTGGACCAACGGTCCACCCCCACCAGACGATCGCAGGCCTGCAGCACACAGACCGCCTCGGTCAATGACGGCAACAGGGACACAATTCTGGTGGGCGGCTGAGCCATGCTCACCCGCACGCCCGCGTCATCGACGATCGACACAGGAGCAGCCAACACCATGGGCACGGTCGTCACCAACCACCCCGAGAGCAGCCACCACCAGACCCAGCGCATCACCACCGCTCTACCTCGCGCGTGAACGGCTGCCCCGCCACCATCCAGGTGACATGAGCACAACGCCGCGCCACCTCCTGGTGCAAACGTCCCAGTTCGTCCACCACGAGCCGCACCTCTGGACTCAAAGGAATCACCCCAGACCCGATCTCGTTGGACACCAACACCACAGGCCCGTTGGCAGCCGACAGCGCACTCAACAGATCATCTCGAAGCGCCGGCCATGGCGTATGGGCGGGCGTTGATGAGGACGCATCGCTCAACGAATCGGATGGCATGAGCAACTGACTCACCCACAGCGTCAGACAGTCCACCACCACCATTCGGTGCAAGGCAGACTGCCCACGCATGGCCTCGCCCAGCGCATCGGCGCAGTCGAACACTCCAAAATGATGCGGCCGATCAACCCGGTGACGCTCAATGCGTTGTTGCATCTCTTCATCACCCGCCAAAGCGGTCGCCAGCACAACCACCTCATGCCGAGGGTCACGCGCCAACCAATCTCGCGCTAGACGTTCGGCATAGCGGGATTTGCCACTGCGCTGGCCGCCAACGATGAGGTGATGTGCATTCATATGTTGAGCTCAAAAGCTGCGTTCAACGCTCAAGCGCCATGCACGCCCCGCGTAAGGGTACACGTCCGGATTAACACACCCGGCAGAGTATGCGTAGCCCCATTGATTGCCTTGGCGGTTGGTCAGATTACTGCTTGCCACAGCCAGCGTCCAGCCCTGTTGCCGCCACACATACCGCCCATCAACCAGGGTAGAGGACTACAGCCGAGCCGAACAACGGTTGGACTCATCACCCGGATAACGTGCCTTCGACAGGTACTGCACCCCCATCTCGAACGACTGACGATCATCCACCTGCCAATGGGCCCGCAAGGTGGCCGTAGTAGGCGACACAGCCACCAGATCCTTGCCCTTGTTGGGCCCCGCGTCGAACTCAGCCGACAAATGCTGTGCCGTGCCACTCAAACGCAGGGCGTTGGAGAGCAACCATTTGAACTCCAACTCCACGCCCTTGCGCAAGACCGGATCGATGTTCGTGTTTGCAAAGAAAGGAGCCCCCACGAACAGAATCTCATCGCGAGTCCTCTGACGGAAATACCGAGCTGTGGCTGAATGCCCACCCATCCCCCAGCGCACACCAACCTCTCGATCGCGATTCTCCTGAGGTAACAAAGCGGCCTGCCCCGGGGTCAGGCGGTTCTCATCAATGTTAGCCAAGCGATATGAAGAGGCCACACGCCCATACACCGACCACGCTCCGAACAAGCCTTGACTCAACCCGAGCTCAGCTGCTCGAAGCGTGTCTGTACGAGCGTAAATCGACGCGGCTGAAAACATATCTCCCGGGAAGTCACCCTCTTTCTTGATACGTTCGCGACGGTAGCCCATCACCACATGCGTATCCGTCGGGAGCGCAATTTCAGTTTGAGCATAAGTAGCCAGATTACGCTGTGCCCCTGACTCCAGCGTAGAGCCGGTGACCTTATCGAAATCCCAGTCATTCCAGTCCACGCCCATGGTCAAGGACAACTTACCCGCGGTCCCACCTTGAGTCAAAATCATTCTAGGGCTGAGTTGCCGCTGTTGACTGGATGAGTCAGTCCTGGCCGAACCGTATGACACATACTGAAACGCCGCCTCGCGATAACGATAGCCGGCATCCAACTCCAGTCGCACATTCTCGCCACGCCAAGCTAACCTCGCCAAGTGCCGAGTTTCCCTCCGTTCATCATAGTCACGGGGCGTGCCACTCTGCCGTGGATCATTTTGGGCATCCGACAACTTGAGCGGCCCCGGCAAACCTGTTGACTGGTCTTCCATCATCACGCGCCAGCTGACCGCCCACGGCCCCTCGCTCCATTGGGCGCCTAGCCCAGATGACTCCTGGTGCAGATAGCTGTTTTGTCGGTAGCCATCAGTGCGCAGCTTCTTGCCATGTACGTCCAGGGCCCAGGCACCCACGGTGCGCTGTCCACTGGCTGATAGCTCCCACCCACCAAACGACTCAGCCGCAACCAGCGCACGGGCACTGTCAACCGTAGCTCCGCCGTGTTTGAGCACCACGTTGATCACACCAGCCGAGGCACCCTCCCCCCACAGTACGCTCGATCCACCACGAACTACTTCAATGCGCTCAATGCGAGTGATAGGGATCGCACTCAACCGGGCGGAGATGTTCTCGTTCTCGCTCAAGCGAATGCCATCTAGCAACACCACGATGTTCTGAGAAGCGGTCTCGCCATAGCCGCGCAGATCCAGGCTGACCTCGCGCCCGCCGGTCAGATCCGACCGGCCAACTACACCCCCGAGTTTGCGTACAGCCTCGTTAGCATCGGTCACCCCTGAGCGCTCAATGTCAGCTGCCGTAATGACCGTGGCCGACACAGGTGCGGAACGCAGCGGCTGCGCCCAGCGCGCAGCCGAGATGATCGTGGAAGGCAGGTCAACCACTCTCTCACCGCTGACCATCTGCGCCGTAGCGGGCCCCATGGCCAGAACCAAGGCACTGGTCGCAGCAGCACCCACCCCAGACGCTCTCGGCGCCGAGTTTTTAAACAACATGATGAGGAAAACAGACAAGAGTCCCGACCAGCGTCCCCGCAGGTCACGGACGAAAAGCCTTGCATCAGCATGCTGACGCAAAACCACCTGTCGGCCGGTATCCGGGCTAGGCGGTGCAACCTGCGAAACCTTCCCAGGCCCAAGGCCCAGTGGCTGAAGAACGCAAGCGGATCAAGCTCATCAAGAGCATGATCGACCGCCGACCGTTGCGGGGGCAGCGCAAGTCAGGCTGGCATCGGCGATGCGTGACCCTCTTGCTTCCCGTTTAACTGCACTGGGCGAACCCCAGCGCGAGCACCAACGGACAGCATTGTAAGCGTCCTACAATCCGAACCTGATGCCCAAGGGCGCCCTGCCTCTGCCTGCCCGATGTCCAGAATTGAAGAACTCACTGACCGCGTCGAGCGGTTGCTGGTGCGCCATGAAGAACTGCAGCGCGTCAATGCGCTGCTGAGCGAACAGGTCACCGCATTGGCTCAAGAGCGCGACTCTCTCCGCG
Source organism: uncultured Aquabacterium sp. (assembly GCA_947085235.1). Taxonomy (GTDB): domain Bacteria; phylum Pseudomonadota; class Gammaproteobacteria; order Burkholderiales; family Burkholderiaceae_C; genus Aquabacterium. The sequence continues at coordinate 15,680 of CAMTVS010000004.1, forward strand.
CACGCCTGGCCGCTGCGCGAGCTCGCATCGACGCCCTGATTGACAAGCTCCCGCAACTCGGCGAGCCATCGCACGCCGATCACCCCGATACCCCTGATCAGAATCCGCCAGCATGAAGCAGATTGAAGTGGCCATCATGGGTCAAAGTTACCTTTTGGGTTGCCCGGAGGGCGGAGAAACACGCCTGCGCGATGCCGTGGCGCAAGTGGATCGCGAGATGTGTGCCATCCGAGACTCAGGCAAGCTCAAGGCCCGCGAGCGCATTGCCGTGCTGGCGGCACTCAATCTGGCCTACGGCCAGACCGATCGTGGCAGCGACACTGCATCGAACACATCACCTCGCAGCACACCATCCGACGAACTGGACCATGCGGGGGACAAACTCGAACAGTTGATTCAGCGACTTGACCAAGCCTTGGCCAAGGACGGTCAGTTGTTGTGAATCAGGGGCTCGGCACCCAAGCCTGCAAATCAGCCGAGGTAACTCAGTGCACTTCGGCCCCACAGCGCCGCAGACCGGTCTACAATGAAATCGTTCGTTGCATTCGCGGTTGTTTTTATTTCCTTGAACCGATGCTCTTTGAGCCAGGGCTTGGAACATCGCATCGCAGGTGTGATCGTCTCGCGTCAGATGAACCCGAAGTGCTGCTGACCTCGCCCACCTGAATCCCCTGGGTTCAGGAATGCGGCAACCGGTCTGCAACGGACCCTTACAAACACATCGGCCTCCCATGGGAGGCCGATTCATTTGGGGCGTGGAGGAAGCCTCAGGTGGCCGGCGCGAACTGAATGCTGGCCAGCACGATGCGGTTGCCGCCTTTCTCGCGCGCGCCAGCCATCGCACGGTCGGCGCTGCGCAGCAACTCCTCCACGATGCCAGCCGTGTGCGGAAAACTCGCCACGCCCATGCTGACCGTGAACGGAATCTGCTGTCCGTTGTACGGGACCACATGCTGCGCGCACTGGCGCCGCAGATGCTCCATCCGCGAATGCGCCGTGGCCAGCCCTACCCCCGACAGCAGCACCACAAAGCGGTCACCGCCCAGACGGCAGGGCGAATCCATGGCCCGCGTATTGGCCCGCAACAGGCGGCCCAGAGCTTCGATCACGCGCTCGCAACCCTCGGCTCCATGCAGCCGCAACACCTCTTCCATGTTGTCCACCGCCACCGACACCAGCGCGAACTCGCGCTGCTCGCGACTGGACAAATCAGCTTCTCGCCGCAGTTGCTCCTCGAAGTGGGCCCGCTGATACAAGCCAGACACCGTATCACGTACCTGGTTGCCCTCCAGTTCCCGACGCAACGCGGCATTGGCCTTCTGCTGGGCCTCGAGTTGCTCCAGCGCCGTCTGCAGTTGCGCATCCCGTCGGCGGGTTTCGCTCACGTCCTGCCACACCGTCAGCAACATCACCTTGTCGGCCACCGACACTGGCCGGCGCCACGCCACGCACTCACGCCGGCCTGCGGCCAACTCCAGTTTGTGCTCCGCACGAACGCCATAACCCGCGGACAACGCTTGCTGCTCAGCAGCCCGCAATGCAGCCGCCTGCACCCCATCCATCAGATCAGTGTCGGTGACACCTGCCAAGGAACGACCAAACCACTCAGAGGCCGCCTGATTGCCGGCGAGATAGCAGCCTTCGTAGAAGCGCGCGT
>CAMTVS010000005.1:0-20214 GCA_947085235.1 uncultured Aquabacterium sp.
CTGCGGTAGTTGGGATCCTTCTGGTGCTTCAGGTAGGTGGGAAGGATCGACACCACGAGCGCCGAGAAATAGAACAGCGGGAATACCCACGGCCCCTTCTGCGCCGCCATCCAGCCCTCGATCTGGCGACCGAAGAAGAACAGCGTGAACATGTTGAAGAACAGGTGCATGAACGAGCCATGCAGGAAGCCATAGCTCACCACCTGCCAGGGCAGGAAGAAGGGGCTGTTGACCGGCCACAAGGCGAAGTAGGCCGACAGCATCTTGTTGAGCGCGATATCCAGGCAGAACACGGCCACATTGATGAGGATCAGCGCTTGCGTGATGGGTGGGATGGGAGGCATGCGTGCGGTTTCAACAACTGGAGGGGACCGTTGCCGGCTCGAGACTGCATGATAGGGGTATCGCGGCGCAGGTGAGGGCGCCAGATCGTGCCACCTTGGCATGCATTTCGCTCAAACCCACTGGTTCGCCTCGGGGCATCACGTTGAAAGGTTCGGCATGCACGCAGAGTTTCCGCAGCTCACCGTCGTCACCCACCCTCTGGTGCAGCACAAGCTGACCTGGTTGCGCCACGCCGACACCAACATCGACGGCTTTCGCAGCCTGCTGCGCGAGGTCAGCCAGTTGCTGGCCTATGAGGCCACCCGGGGTTTGCCCACCGAACTGATGACGATTCGTACCCCGGTGGCCGAGATGCAGTCGCCCGTCATCAGCGGCAAGAAACCCTGCCTGGTGTCCATCCTGCGCGCGGGCAATGGCATGCTGGATGGCGTGCTGTCGGTGTTGCCCCTGGCCAAGGTGGGCCACATCGGCCTGTACCGCGACCACGACACCCTTCAGCCAGTCGAGTACTACCTCAAGCTACCTACCGACATCGCCGAGCGCCACGTCATCGTGGTCGACCCCATGCTGGCCACTGGCAACTCGGCCGTGGCGGCCATCGACCATGTCAAAGAAACCGGGTGCACCCAGATCACCCTGCTGTGCCTGCTGGCCGCGCCCGAAGGCGTGCGCAACATGCAGGCCCACCACCCCGATGTGCCCATCGTGACGGCGGCGCTGGACAGCCACCTCAACGAACACGGCTACATCGTGCCGGGTCTGGGCGATGCGGGTGACCGCATCTTTGGCACGGTTTGACACCGGAGGCCGCGCATGCTCGACCTCATCATTCGCCACGCCAACCTGCCCGATGGTCGGCAGGATGTGGACGTTGGCGTGCAGCAGGGGCGCATCGTCGCGGTGGGGCCCCGTCTACCTGCCCAGGCTGCCGAAGAGCTGGACGCTGGAGGCCAGTTGCTCAGCCCGCCGTTCGTGGATGCCCACTTCCACATGGACGCCACGCTCAGCCACGGCCTGCCGCGCGTCAACCAGTCGGGCACCCTGCTGGAGGGCATCGCCCTGTGGGGCGAACTCAAGCCCCTGCTCACGCAAGAGGCCCTGGTGGAGCGGGCCTTGGCCTACTGCGACTGGGCGGTGGCCAAAGGGCTGTTGGCCATCCGCACCCATGTGGACGTGTGCGATCAGCGTCTGCTGGCTGTCGAGGCCCTGCTGCACGTGCGCGAGCGCGTCAAGCCGTATCTGGACCTGCAGCTGGTGGCCTTCCCGCAAGACGGTGTGTTGCGCTCCCCCGGCGCCTGGCAGCACCTGCAACGGGCGCTGGACATGGGCGTGGAGGTGGTGGGCGGCATCCCGCACTTCGAGCGCACGATGGAGCAGGGCGCCGAATCGGTGCGCCTGCTGTGCGAGCTGGCGGCCGAGCGCGGCCTGCGGGTGGACATGCACTGCGACGAAACCGACGACCCGCTGTCGCGCCACATCGAAACCCTGGCCTTCCACACCCAGCGCCTGGGCTTGCAGGGCCGGGTGGCGGGCTCGCACCTCACATCCATGCACAGCATGGACAACTACTACGTCAGCAAGCTCTTGCCGTTGATGAAAGAAGCCGGCGTGGCCGCCATCGCCAACCCGCTGATCAACATCACCCTGCAGGGGCGCCACGACACCTACCCCAAGCGCCGCGGCATGACCCGCGTGCCCGAACTGCTGGCGGCCGGGGTGCCTGTGGCCTTTGGCCACGACTGCGCGATGGACCCCTGGTACAGCCTGGGCAGTGCCGACATGCTGGAGGTGGCCCACATGGGCCTGCACGTGGCCCAGATGACCAGCCAGACCGCCATGCGCCAATGCTTCGAGGCCGTCACCACCACCCCGGCCACCATCCTGGGCCTGGACGGCTACGGCATCGCCCCGGGTTGCCGGGCTGACTTGGTGCTGCTGCAGGCCCGCGACCCCATCGAGGCCATCCGCCTGCGCGCCACCCGTTTGGCGGTTTTTCGCGGTGGCCGTTGCGTGGCGCGCACACCGGCCGCCATCAGCCAGCTCTCCTTGCCTGGGCGGCCAGACCAAACCGGGTTCCAGCCCTGAGCTGTGCTATGCTTTCAGGCTGTTTGCTGTGCCCTGGTGGTGAAATTGGTAGACGCGCCGGATTCAAAATCCGGTTCCGAAAGGAGTGCCGGTTCGAGTCCGGCCCGGGGCACCACGCAACAAGTCCATACCCGCGCTGGCCATGCGCGTGAGCCGCGTGACCATGAACTACCCCACCCTCGAAGACGCCATCGGTAAAACCCCGCTCGTGCGACTGCAGCGCGTGCCTGGGGCTGACAACGATGCCCGTGGCAACGTGATCCTGGCCAAGCTGGAGGGCAACAACCCCGCTGGCTCGGTCAAAGACCGCCCCGCCATCAACATGATCCGCCGCGCCGAAGAGCGCGGTCAGATCAAGCCGGGCGACACCCTGATCGAGGCCACCTCGGGCAACACCGGCATCGCGCTGGCCATGGCGGCCGCCATCCGTGGTTACCGCATGGTGCTGATCATGCCGGAAGACCTCTCCATCGAGCGGGCCCAGACCATGAAGGCCTTCGGGGCCGAACTCATCCTCACGCCCAAGAGCGGCGGCATGGAGTACGCCCGCGATCTGGCCGACCAGATGGTGCGCGAAGGCAAGGGCGTGGTGCTCGACCAGTTCGCCAACCCCGACAACCCGGCGGTCCACTACGACACCACCGGCCCCGAAATCTGGGCAGACACCCAGGGTCGCGTCACCCACTTCGTGAGCGCCATGGGCACCACGGGCACCATCACCGGCGTGTCGCGCTACCTGAAAGAGCAGAACCCCGAGGTGCGCATCGTCGGTGCCCAGCCTCAAGAAGGCTCGCGCATCCCCGGCATCCGCAAGTGGCCCGAGGCCTACCTGCCCAAGATCTACGACGCCACCCGGGTCGACGAGATCATCCACGTCAGCCAGGCCGAGGCCGAAGACATGGCCCGCCGCCTGGCCCGGGAAGAGGGGTTGTTCTGCGGCATCTCGGCGGCCGGCGCCTGCTGGACCGCGCTGCAATTGGCGCAGAATGTGCGCAACGCCACCATCGTGTTTGTGGTGTGCGACCGTGGCGACCGCTACCTGTCGACGGGCGTCTTCCCTGCCTGATGGGCTTGACGGAGCCACGCACACCTCTGCCGGACTGCAAGATGGACATCCACAAGGAAATCGACACCCGCGGCCTGACCTGCCCGCTGCCCATCCTCAAGGCCAAGAAGGCCCTGGCCGAGATGCACAGCGGTGAGGTCCTCAAGGTACTGGCCACCGATCCCAGCTCCGTGCGTGACTTTCAGGCCTTCGCCCGTCAGACAGGCAATGAACTGGTGGGCCAGGAAACCCAGCCCACGGCCGAGGCCGAAGAGTACGTGCACCTCTTGCGCCGTCGCTGAGCCCCGGCGGCGCTGCCTCACTCGCTCAGCAAGTCCCCGCCCTGCGGCGCCAACAGCCCCAGGTGCCGATATGCCGCGGCGGTCGCTGTCCGCCCCCGAGGCGTGCGTTGCAGGTAGCCCTGCTGAATCAGATACGGTTCGATCACGTCTTCGATCGTTTCCCGCTCTTCGCCAATGGCCGCCGCCAGATTGTCCAGGCCCACGGGCCCGCCGTCAAAACGGTGAATGATGGCCTCCAGCAGCTTGCGGTCCATCACATCCAGGCCCAACGGGTCCACATCCAGCATGGCCAAGGCCTTGTCGGCCATCGAGCGCGTGATACGCCCGTCGCCTTTCACCTCGGCATAGTCGCGCACCCGGCGCAGAAGCCGGTTGGCGATCCGCGGCGTGCCCCGTGAGCGGCGGGCCACCTCCATGGCGCCTTCAGGATCGATGGGTGCGCCCAGCAATCCGGCCGACCGGGTCACGATGCGTTGCAACTCGGACGCGGTGTAGAACTCCAGCCGGGCCACGATGCCAAAGCGATCGCGCAGCGGGTTGGTCAACATGCCCGCCCGCGTCGTGGCGCCTACCAGCGTGAAAGGCTGCAAATCCAGCTTGATCGAGCGGGCCGCAGGCCCCTCGCCGATCATGATGTCAATCTGGTAGTCCTCCAGCGCGGGGTAGAGGATTTCTTCCACCACCGGGCTCAGGCGGTGGATCTCGTCAATGAACAGCACATCGTGCCGCTCCAGGTTGGTCAGGATGGCGGCCAGGTCCTTCGGCTTTTCCAGCACCGGACCCGAGGTTTGCCGCAGGTTCACACCCAGCTCGGTGGCGATGATGTGGCTCAGCGTGGTCTTGCCCAAGCCCGGAGGGCCGAACAGCAACACATGGTCCAGCGCCTCCTGGCGCTTGCGCGCCGCCCCGATGAAGATCTCCAACTGCTCACGCGCCTTGGCCTGGCCCACATACTCATCCAGGTCCTTGGGGCGCAAGGCGCGCTCCAGCGCCTCTTCGCCGCCCGAGGCAGGCGCGGCACTCAGCACGCGGGGCGCTAACGCCTCGTCGTCGCTCAGGCTTGTCCGATTTCCTCGGCTTTTGGGCCCTGGGGCCATGTCATCGGTGTGGATGCTCATGAGCTCATTATCGAGGCGCATGGATGTGTTGCCATATGGCAACAATGATCCATGCGGATGACCGCATGTGACAAACCTGTCATCAAACGATTTGAAAAGGTCTGTTGGAATAAGCGCAGTTTCAGTTCGCTCCCCGGATCGGGGCCCCGCTGAAGCCTCTGAACCAACCTGGAGAAGTTTATGAAAAAGACCCTGATTGCTCTGGCTGCCGTGGCTGCGTCGTCTGCCGCTCTGGCTCAATCGTCCGTGACCCTGTACGGCGTGGTGGATCTGTCGCTGGAGAGCGTCAAGAATGCTGACACCGTGACCCGCGTGACCTCCAGCAACCACACCACCTCGCGCTTCGGCCTGCGTGGCACCGAAGACATCGGTGGCGGCCTGAAGGGTAAGTTCATGCTGGAAACTGGTGTTGGCGCTGACACTGGCACCAGCGGTGGCGAGAGCGGTAACCCTGATTCCGACGAGCGCACCGAGCGCTTCTTCGACCGCGCCGCGTGGTTGGGTCTGGAAGGTGGCTTCGGCGAAATCCGCCTGGGCCGTCAAGACACCCCCATCGGTGCCATCGCCGGCAACACCGCCATCCTGGGCGCCCAGGCCTACGACGACCTGGTCATCGTGGGCACGTTTGCTGGCAGCAGCAGCTACTACCGTCGCACTGACAACGCCATCACCTACGTGCTGCCCAAGCTGGCCGATGGCCTGAGCGCCCAACTGCAGTACAGCACCGATGTGAACGGCGCTGAACAGGCCGACAACGATGCCGGTAAGCACTACGGCCTGAGCGTGCAGTACGCCGCGGGTCCCATCGGTGCTGGCCTGGGCTACGTGACCGCCAAGTTCGACAGCGATGAAGACAACAAGCAGAAGGCCATCCTGGCCTACGTGTCGTATGACTTCGGCGCTGCCAAGGTGACGGGCTACCTGAACCAGGACGACCAGACCGACGCTGACAAGAAGCGCAAGGTCTACGGCGTGCGCGTGGATGTGCCCGTGACCGACGCCTTCAAGGCTCAAGTGTCGTTCTCGCAAGCCAAGGACATCAACTTCGGCCTCAACACTGCTGGCAATGCCGCTTCTAGCGATAACGATGCCAAGATCCTGGCGCTGAAGGGTACTTACAACCTGTCGAAGCGCACCTCGTTGTACGCCTTGTTCACGCACGTGTCGAACGACGACGGCTCCAACCTGCGCATCGGCGGCTCCGATGTGGCTCGTCCTGACGCTGGCGACAGCGCCCGTGGCCTGGCCGTGGGTGTCGTGCACCGCTTCTGATCTGTTGTTCTCAACAGTTCACCAAAGGGCCTTCGGGCCCTTTTTTCATGGGTGTTTGCGGACAATCAGCTTGCCGTGTCGTCATTTCACGACACCTAGGTCAAACCCGAGCAGTCATGTCATCGCCCCTGTGGACAATCACCGAGACCCCCGAGATCAGGGGTAACCTAGGAGAAATTCATGCAAAAGACCGTCCTGACCCAAGCCGTCGCGGTGGCCCTGGCCACCCTCGGCATGGGCTCTGCGTTTGCTCAATCCAGCTTGACCTTGTACGGCAATGCTGACGTGAGCGTGGACAACGTGCGCAAGTCCGCCGGCGTGCCCACCATCGGCAGCATCACCACTACAAGCACTGCGCCCCAAGCTCCGTTGGTGGTGCAGGGCTTGTCGGCCGCGCTGCGCGTTCAGCCCGAGAAGACAAGTGTCACCCGCGTTTCCCCGAGCACGACTTCGCAAACGTCTTATGGCATCCGGGGTACCGAAGACATTGGCGGTGGCTTCAAAGCGTCGTTTGTTCTTGAAGGCCAGTTGTCTCATGACACAGGCGCGCTCGCACAGGATGGGCGTATTTTTGGGCGCCAGAGCTACGTCGGCGTCACGACGCCTGTGGGTGAGTTCCGCTTGGGACGTCAGTACGCCCCCATCTTTTATTCCACCGCATTCGTGACCGGTGAGCGCTTTGGTGCAACCGACCTCTTCATCGAAGGTTGTGCCACCAATAACTTGATGGTTCGTCAAGATAACCAAATCAGCTATTGGCTGAAGGCCGGTGGCCTGACCGCATCGGTGGCTTATAGCCCGAATGCAGGCTCCAATGATTTGATTTCAGCCGCACGTGGCGGCCAAGTCTCTTCCGCGACCGGCGGCATTCTTGGGAGTTCTGGTGCAGGCGGCGAGCGTGCGGGTAACAAGAACGGTCGCTCGGTCGGCTTCTTTGGTAACTACGCTTTCAATGAATCGCTGAACGCGACGCTGGGCTATCACCGCAATGATTTCGACGGAGCTGGGTTCGGCCTGTATAACAGCAGCAGCAACACGACCACGGCATCTACGTTCACTTTGGACAAGTACGCAGCATTGAATCTCGGCGCTAAGTACATCATGCCGGGCAGCAACATCATGCTGAGTGGTACCGCTGGTCAGGGCAAATATCACCTGAGCGACGGCAACGGGGACCTCAAGCTGCAGTTCATGGCTGCAGGTTTGCGAGTGCCTGTGGATGCTTGGACCTTCTCGGCACAAGTTTCGCAAATCAAGTTCAAGAATTTCACTGAAGGCAAGAACACTGGTCTGATGTTGGGCGCCGAGTATTCTCTGTCTAAGCGTACCTCGCTTTACGCTCGCTTTGCTCAGATTAAGGATGATGAAGGTGAAGCAGCCGATGCTGGTTTCCGAGTCACCCAATCTGGCGTGACGACCAACGTTAACTTGGTTGGTGGCCCTGACGTGATTGCTACCTCGCTCGGTTTCCGTGAAACTCCCGTCTTCGCTGGTGCCGGTCTGAATGCCGGTGGTAAGGCGACGTTTGCTGGTGTGGGTATCCGTCACTCGTTCTGATGATTCTCGCGCTGGGCTTCCTGCTTGGCGCAATCTCTGACGACCCAAAAGAAAACCGCCCTCGGTCGGTTTTCTCATTCTTGGGGCGACATGGATCAGCCCATCAACCGCTCCAACTTGAACAACTCCTCAGCCTGCTCACGCTCACGCACCAGGCTCACACGCTCCGCGTCCACCATTACTTCGGCGGCGCGACCTCGGGTGTTGTAGTTGCTGGCCATGGTCATGCCGTAGGCGCCTGCTGACAGCACGGCCAGCACATCGCCCGCTTCCACCTGCAAGTCTCGATCGCGACCCAGCCAGTCGCCAGACTCGCACACGGGGCCCACCACGTCCCACATTTCGGGCGGCGCGGCGCGGGGTGTGGTGTTCACGATGCCCATGTAGGCCTCGTACAGCGCCGGTCGCATCAGGTCATTCATGGCGGCATCCACGATGCAGAAGTTCTTCTGCTCTCCGCGCTTCAGGTACATCACCTCGGTCAGCAGCACGCCTGCGTTGCCCACCAGTGAGCGTCCAGGTTCGAATAACAGCTCGCGGTGGCCATGCCCCCGCGCGTCGATGCGCTTCAACAGCGCGGCGATCAGCTCATCCGCGCCGGGCGGCGTCTCGTCGGTGTAGGTGATGCCCAGGCCTCCACCCAGGTCCATGTGGTGCAAGGTGATGCCTTCGGCCTCGATGGCCTCGACCAGGTCCAGCACGCGGTCAAGGGCGTCAAGGTAGGGCGCCACCTCGGTGATCTGCGAGCCAATGTGGCAGTCAATGCCCACCACGCGGATGCCAGGCAGGCTGGCCGCACGACGGTAGCTGGCCAGGGCCAGCTCGTGGGCGACACCAAACTTGTTGCCCTTCAGGCCGGTCGAGATGTAGGGGTGGGTGCCTGCGTCCACATCGGGGTTGACGCGCAGGCTCACAGGGGCGCGCAGGCCCAGGCCGGCCGCCACCTCCGACAGCACTTCCAGCTCGGCCGTGCTTTCCACGTTGAAGCAGCGCACGCCCACCTTCAGGGCCTGAGCCATCTCAGCGCGGGTCTTGCCCACGCCCGAGAACACCACCTTGCCCGCATCGCCACCAGCCGCCAGCACGCGTGCCAGCTCACCGGCCGACACGATGTCAAAGCCGCAACCTGCCTGCGCAAAGGTTTGCAGCACGGCCAGGTTCGAGTTCGCCTTCACGGCATAGCACACCAGGTGGGCGCGACCTTTCAGCGCCCGCTGGTAAGGGGCCAGCGCGGCCAGCATGGCGGGGCGAGAGTACACGTACAGCGGTGTGGCGTATTGCTGCGCCAGGGCATGCAGGTCATGCCCATCCAGGCAGAGTCGGTCGTCCTGGTAGGCCAGGTGGGGGGATCCAGGCAGTGTCATGGTCGTGAGGTGGTCTCAGAAGAGGGGGGGGTCGTGCCGGGTGTGGCCGCAGCAGGTGGGGCCACGGTGGCCGTACTGGCGCTGGCGCCGGGTGGCAAGTACAGCGGGCCCTTCAAGCCGCAACCACTCATGCCCGTTGCCAGCGTGAAGAGGCCGGCCAGCAGCATGATGCCGAGCGGGCGGCGGGTCGGCCTTTGGCCTTGATGGGGCCATGGCGTTGCCCGATGTAGGGTGGTGGGCACAGGGGGCATCTTTACAATCCGTGGCTTTGAAGACATCCCGACATTCTAAGGACGCTCCCATGTCTGCCGCTGCCACACCCTCAGGTCTCACCGATGCGCAATACGATGACGCAGTGCGCGTCATGTTGAGCCATCTGGAGCGCACGGCCGATGCCTGGCTGCAAGACGATGTGATCGACATCGACGCCGCCCGCACCGGTCAGATGTTGACGCTGACCCTGCCCAACCGCAGCCAGCTCATCGTCAATGCTCAACCCCCCTTGCACGAGCTCTGGCTGGCTGCCCGGCGAGGCGGCTTCCATTTCCGGCTCAGCTCCGACGGCCGTTGGCTGGACACACGCACTGGCGACGAGTTTGTCTCGGTGCTCTCGTCGTGCGCCAGTGAGCAGGCCGGTCAGACCCTGCAGTTCTGAGCGGCTCGGCCGTCATCGATGACGCCCATCAAGGCGTCTCGCTGCCGCCAAACAGGTCCAGGATGCTGCGCTTCTCCTCCTCGGAGCTGGGTGCGGGCGCATCCTTCGGGCTGTCTTCTTCCATGATCAGCTGACGCACACCCGTGGCGGGGGTGTATTCCTCGTAGTACCACTCGCCATTGATGTTCACCACGCCTTCGGGCGGCGGGATCTCGGCCACAGGTTTGCCGCCGATGGCCACGCTCATGTAGTCAATCCACACGGGCAGCGACAGTCCGCCCCCCGTTTCACGATCGCCCAGCTTACGGGGCTTGTCATAGCCAATCCATACCACGGCCACCCGGTGGCTCGAGTAACCGGCAAACCAGGCGTCCATCGAGTCGTTGGTGGTTCCGGTCTTGCCATACACATCCGGGCGCTTCAGCAGCGCCTGAGCGCGGGCTGCCGTGCCGGAGCGTGTCACCTCTTGCAGCAGGCTGCTGGTGATGAAGGCATTGCGGGCGTCGATGACACGCATCCGCTCGTCCCGTGATTGCGGGCGGTTCTGGGCCAGCACGCGGCCGTCACTGTCCGTGACCTTGAGGATCAGCTCGGGGTTCAGGCGGTAGCCGCCATTGGCGAACACGGCGTAGCCACTGGCCAACTGCAGGGGGGTGACCGTGCCGGCGCCCAGGGCCATGGTCAGGTAGGGGGGGTGACGCTCGGCATCGAAGCCAAACCGGGTAGCCCATTCCTGGCCAAATGGCGCGCCGATCGAATGCAGCAAGCGGATCGAGACCATGTTCTTGGACTTGGCCAGCGCCCGCCGCATGGTCATGGGGCCTTCAAACTTGCCATCGTAGTTCTTCGGCTCCCAGGGGGTGCTGCCCGTGGCGCTGCCGGGGAAGAACAGTGGCGCATCGTTGATCAGGCTGGAGGGGGTGAAGCCCTTTTCCAGCGCTGCGGAGTAAATGAAGGGCTTGAAGCTGGAGCCCGGTTGACGCCAGGCCTGGGTCACGCGGTTGAACTGCGCGCGATCAAACTCGAAGCCCCCCACCATGGCGCTGATCATGCCGGTGTCGGGGTCCAGCGCCACCAGGGCGCCTTCCACGACGGGCATCTGCACCACGCTCCATTGCTTCTTCTGGTCGGGCATCACACGGATGATGGCGCCACGCTTGACCTGGGTCTTGGGGTTGGCCTTGTCCGTCAGCGCGTTGCCCAACGCTCGCAGGGCCTCACCGCTCAATTCCAGCTGTTCGCCGCTTTGCAGAGCCACCTTGATCTTCTTGGGATCCGCCTGGATCACCACGGCAGACTGGATGTTGCCGCTGGCGGGGTGGTCTTCCAGGGCTTCAGCGATCAGGGTGTCCCATTCGCTGGTGTTCGCGGGCAGGGTCACGTGGCCCTCGGGGCCGCGCCAAGACTGGCGGCGATCGAAGTTCAGCAGGCCGCGTCTCAGCGCGTTGTACGCCGCGGTCTGTTCCCGCAGGCTCACCGAGGTGTAGACATTCAGTCCTCGGGTGTAGGCATCGGCACCATAGCGCTCGAACATCAGCAGGCGAGCCGCTTCAGCCACATACCGGGCCTCATCGGGCAGAGAGTCCTTTCGACGATAGGTCAAGGTCTCTTCTCGGGCCTCGTCTCGTTGATCGGCAGTGATGAAACCGTTCTCCAGCATCCGATCCAGGATGTACAACTGACGAATGGTGGCCCGTTTGGGGTTGCGGATGGGGTTGTAGGCCGAGGGTGCCTTGGGCAGGCCGGCCAACATGGCCGCCTCCGCGATGCTCACATCCTTCAGGGGCTTGCCAAAGTAGATCTCTGACGCTGCAGCAAAGCCGTAGGCCCGCTGCCCCAGGAAGATGTGGTTCATGTACAGCTCGAGGATCTGGTCCTTGCTGAGCTGGCTTTCAATCTTCAAGGCCAGCAAAATCTCGTAGATCTTGCGGGTGAAGGTCTTCTCTGTGGGCAGGTAGAAGTTGCGGGCCACCTGCATGGTGATGGTGGACGCGCCCTGGCTGCGGGAGTCGCCCACGTTGGCCAGACCGGCCCGCAGGATGCCGATGTAGTCCACGCCATGGTGTTCATAGAAGCGCGCATCTTCGATGGCCAAGACGGCGTTGCGCATCACGGGCGGAATCTGGTGGATGCGCACATAGTTGCGCTTTTCCTCGCCAAACTCGCCGATCAGCGTGCCATCAGCGGCGTACACCCGCAGGGGCATCACCGGGCGGTAGGCGCTGAGGCTGTCCAGTTCCGGTAGCTTGGGATAAGCGATGCTCAGACCGATGCCAACCAGCATGGCACCTGCCAAGCCCGCAGCCAGCCCCCCGGCCGTCAGCCATGCCAAAGGGCGCAGCAGGTTGCGCCACCACCAGGCCTGGCGCCAGGCGGCGGTGGAGGAAGAGCCCTTTGAGGCGGACGATGAAGACTCAGGGGAGGTCATGGGTTGGACGTCGCAACAGATGGACGATTATAGAAATGCCCCTGACCGAGGCCGAGTAAAGGCCGCCAAGGACCCCGCTTCAGGGGTTTGCGAGAGGGTTGAAACTCTTTGTAAGCCGTGTGCATCGCGCAACGAGCATGGGATTTCTCCTGCATTCTCCGCGTTCATTCACATTTTTTTTACTGATAGGATTCAACGGGTTTCTTTAACGTTCCTGCGTCCTGTTTGGGCGCATGGAGGATGGTGTGAGTTTTCTTGACACGCTCCTGGGCCGCAAACACCCGCCCATGATCGGTTTGGACATCAGCTCATCCGGCGTCAAGCTGGTTGAATTGAGTCAGGCGGCCTCCGGCGAGTACGTGCTCGATCGGTTCGCTTCCGAGCCGTTCGAAAAGGGTTGGATTGCCGATGGCCAGATCGAAAAATTCGATGAGGTCGCTGAAGCCGTGCGCAAAGTGGTGTCCAAATCCGGCACCCGGACCAAGCACGTCGCCATGGCCATGCCCCAATCTGCGGTGATCACCAAGAAGATCATGCTGCCGGCAGGCCTGCGCGAAGAAGAAATGGAAATGCAGGTCGAGGCCGAGGCCAACCAGTACATTCCGTTCTCCCTGGACGAGGTCAGCCTCGACTTCTGCGTGATCGGGCCCAGCCCCACCTCGGCCGGTGACGTCGAGGTGATGATCGCGGCGTCCCGCAAAGATCGTGTGCAAGATCGCCAGGCCCTGGCTGAAGCGGCCGGGCTGAAGCCTTCCGTCTTGGACATCGAGTCGTATGCCTCTCGCTTGGCCATGCAGCGCTTGACCGAGGCGCTGCCGGGGCAGGGCAAGGATGCCTTGATCGCGCTGTTCGAAATCGGGGCCGAGACAACCAGCCTGAAGGTGCTGCGAGACAACGAGTTGCTCTACGACCGTGATCAGGCCTTCGGTGGTGCGCAACTCACTCAGCTCATTTCCCGCCAGTACGGCTTCTCGTTCGAAGAGGCCGAAACCAAGAAGCTGTCAGGCGATCTGCCCGAGGACTACCAGACCTCGCTCTTGTCGCCGTTTGTGGACAGCCTGTCCCAAGAGATCGGCCGAGCCTTGCAGTACTTCTTCACCAGCACGCCCCATCACAAGGTGCACTACGTGATGCTGGCGGGCGGCACAGCGGCCCTGCCGGGGCTGAAAGACCGGGTCACCGAGCTCACCGGGTTTGCGTCCATGGTGGTCAATCCCTTTGACAACATGAAGCTGGGGTCCGCCGTGCGCGAAAGCAAGCTGCGCCGCGAAGCGCCCTCCTACCTGACGGCCTGCGGCCTCGCCATGCGGAGGTTCCTGGCATGATCCTCATCAACCTCCTGCCTCACCGCGAAGAGAAACGACGACTGCGCAAGCAGGCCTTCATGGCCGGCCTGGTGGCTTCCGGCATCGCCGGTCTGGCCCTGGTGGTCGTCTGGTACGGTATTCAGATGCAGATGATCAGCGCGCAGCAGGCTCGTAATGCCGTGCTGACCGACGCCATCCAGAAGCTCGACGTCGAGATCAAGGACGTGGCCAGCCTGCAAGGTGAGATCGAAGCCCTGAAGGCCCGTCAGCGCGCGGTGGAAGACCTGCAGAGCGACCGCAATGCGCCCGTGCACCTGCTCAACGAGCTGGTCGCCCAAACGCCTGAAGGGATCTATCTGACCAGCGTTCGCCACTCTGGCGAAAACGTACTCATCACCGGCCTGGCACAGAGCAACGAGCGTGTGTCCGAGTTTTTGCGCAACACCAATGCCCGCTCGCCCTGGTTTGAAAAGCCCGAGCTGGTCGAGATCAAGGTGGCCGCACGGGCTGCTGGTCAGGGTGCTGGTAATCAGCGACTGTTCGAATTTTCGATGCGCTTGGGGTTGAAGCGTCCCCAGGATGCGGCGGCTCAGGCGCCTGGCATGGGTGCTTCTGCGCCGGCTGCGGCGGCCAAGGGGTAAGCGATGGCCAAGATGAATGCCAATGTTGATCTGAATGCGCTGTTCCAGGACGCGCAAGATCAGTTCAAGGGGCTGAACCCCAAAGAGCCTGGCCAGTGGCCCTTGCTACCCAAACTGGCCTCTTTCGCGGCTGCGGGCGCGGCGGTGGTGCTGCTGGGCTGGGTGGCCTTGCTGTCCGGTCAAAAAGACGAGTTACAAGCCGAGCGCGACCGTGAGCCTGCCCTGAAGCAAGATTACCAATCCAAGGTGGCCAAGGCTGTCAATCTGGACGCCCTGCGCAAGCAGCGCATCCAGGTGGAGGAGTACGTCAAGCAGATGGAGAAACAGCTGCCCGGCAAAGCCGAGATGGACGCGCTGCTGTCAGACATCAACCAGGCGGGCCTGGGCCGTGGTCTGGATTTCGAACTCTTCCGTCCCGGGCAGGTGGTGGTCAAGGATTACTATGCCGAGTTGCCCATCGCCATCCGGGTGACCGGCGCGTATCACGACATCGGCGCTTTTGCGGCTGACGTGGCCAACCTGTCGCGGATCGTGACCCTGCATGACCTGGTCATTGGCAATGTGGCTGGCCGGGACGCTGGCGGCAACTTGTACCTGGAAGCCACGGCGCGCACCTACAGCTATCTGGATCCGGCGGAATTGCAGGCCAGCCGAGAGCAAAAGAAGAAGCAGGGGGGCGGACAATGACCCAACGTGCATTCCGGTTGACACTCTGTGCACTGGGCGTGAGTTCTGCCCTGGTGGGTTGCTCTGGGCCTGAGGACGAACTGCAGTCCTGGATGACGCAGCAGCGTCAGCAAGTGACGCCTGATGTTCAGCCGCTGGCTGAGCCGATGAGTTTCAAGCCCGAGCCCTACAGCGGCCTGGAGGGCATCGAGCCATTCAGTGCCCGTAAATTGACGGGCGCCCTCAAGCAAGAAGCTGCACAGCCGAATTCCCTGGTGTCGGCCGAAATCAATCGGCGCAAAGAGCCCCTGGAAGCCTTCCCGCTGGACAGCATGTCCATGGTGGGCAGCGTCAGTCGCAAGGGTGTTCCTCATGCGCTGCTGAAGGTGGATGGATTGTTGTACCAGGTGAAGGCGGGTGATTACATCGGCCAGAACTACGGGAAGATCATGAAGATCACCGAGACCCAGATTGAATTGAGAGAGATCGTGCAGGACGCCTCTGGTGAGTGGATTGAGCGCACCGCCAGCCTGCAATTGCAGGAGACCGGCCAATGAGCACCCAGCAGGAGACCCGACATATGAGCACTCGCCCCACTTGGCCCGCCCGCACAGGCTGGCGCCTGACCCTGGCGGCGGCGTCCCTCGCCCTGGTGTCGCCCCTGACCTGGGCAGCCGCAGCCATTCAGGCCATCACCAGCTCACAGCAGGCTGGATCGGACGTGATCCGCGTGGAGTTGTCTGAGCCCCTGGCGTCGCTGCCCGCCGGCTTCGTGGTGCAGGCGCCGCCTCGCATTGCCATTGATCTCCCCGGCGTGACCAACGCTCTGGCCCGCAATGTGGTCGAGGTCAACCAGGGTAACGTGCGCTCCGTCAACGTGGCTCAGGCCGGAGAGCGCACACGGCTCGTGCTCAACCTGCGCCAGCCCACCAGCTACCGCGCTCAGGTGCAGGGCAAGACCTTGTTGCTGACGTTGGACCCCGCAGCGATGGCGCCTGAGGCAGCCCAGGCAGGGGCGGCGACACCCTCGGCAGTGGCTCAGTCCGGCGTTGCGCAAGATGCTGCGGTACGTTTTGCAGACAACAAAAACCCATTGCCGTTGGCACTGCGTGGTATTGATTTCCGCCGAGGCAGCGATGGGGCCGGTCGCGTCCTGGTTGATCTGCCCAACAACCAAGTCGGTGTGGACATTCGACAGCAGGGCAAGAACTTGGTGGTGGAGTTCACTGGCGCCAACCTGCCCGAACGCTTGCGTCGCAAGTTTGATGTGGCTGACTTTGGCACCCCGGTGCAGAACATGACGGCCAGCCAGCTGGGTGACCGTGTACGCCTGAACGTATCGCCGACGGGCGACTGGGAGCACTCCGCCTACCAAAGTGACAACCAGTTCGTGCTCGAAGTGCGTCCGCGCAAGACCGACCCGAACAAGCTCACGCAAGGTCCTGGCTACGCGGGCGAGAAGCTGTCGCTGAACTTCCAGAACATCGAGGTTCGCGCGCTGCTGCAGGTGATTGCTGACTTCACCAACTTCAACGTGGTCACCAGCGACACCGTCACGGGTAACGTGACCTTGCGCTTGAAGGACGTGCCCTGGGATCAGGCGCTGGACATCATCATGCAGGCCAAGGGCCTGGGCGTTCGCAAGTCCGGTAACGTGCTGTGGATCGCGCCCAAGGACGAGATCAACGCCAAGGAAAAGATGGACCTGGAAGCCCAGGCGCAGATTGCGGCGCTCGAGCCCCTGCGTACCCAGTCTTTCCAGTTGAACTACACCAAGGCTGAAGAAATTGCCAAGGGCCTGGCTGGAGAAAACAGCGCAGGCGGTGGCGGTGGCAGTGGCAACAACAGCACCCGAATCCTGTCTCCGCGCGGCAGCGTGATTTTCGAGTCGCGCACCAACCAACTGTTCGTCAGCGACATCCCGTCCAAGCTGGAAGAAATCCAGCAGATGATCGCCAAGATTGACGTGCCTGCGCGCCAGGTGCTGATCGAGGCGCGCATCGTTGAAGCTGATGATTCGTTCGGCCGGACTTTGGGTGTGCGTCTGGGCACCAGCAATCGCACGGCGGTGGGCTCGTCCGGTCGCTTGAACTTGGGGCTCTCGGGTAACTATTCCGGTGTGGTTGCACAGACTGGACAGGGCTTGGCCGGCGCCACGGCTAGCGTGGCCAACAGTTACTTCGTCAACATGCCTGCAAACGGGCTCAATGGATTCTCGGCTGCCACGATGGGTGTGTCGCTGTTCTCGTCCAGCGTGAACCATGCGCTGAACCTCGAGATCTCGGCACTGGAGGCCGATGGTCGCGGCAAGATCGTATCGAGCCCGCGGGTCATCACGGCCGACCAGGTCAAGGCCTTGATCGAACAGGGCACGGAGCTGCCTTACCAAGTGGCCACCTCCAGTGGTGCCACGGCCATCGCTTTCCGCAAGGCCAATTTGAAGCTGGAAGTCTTGCCTCAAATCACGCCCGAGGGCAACATCATCCTGGATGTGGATGTCAGCAAGGACAGCCCGAATACATCCCTCAACATCACTGCTGGTCCAGCGATTGATACAAAGCGTGTCCAGACACAGGTGTTGGTCGAAAACGGTGGGACCGTCGTGATCGGTGGGATCTTCCAGCAGGTTGAGTCCGTCAGCAAGACAAAGGTGCCTTTGCTGGGCGACATCCCAGGGCTAGGTGTCCTGTTCCGAAATGAAGACCGAAGCACCCGTCGCTCTGAGCTGCTGATCTTCCTCACGCCCAAGGTCGTGTCCGATCGCTCTGGTCTGCGTTGAGAGCTCAGCCCTTGAGTGATGGATTGAAGAAGGTGATCGCCCTCGTGGGCTTGCCCGGTGGTGGCAAGTCCACGGTGGGGCGGCAGTTGGCGCGCCGCATTGGGGCGCGCTTTGTGGATGCAGATGCCGAGCTGGAGGCCCATTTCGGCATGCCGATCAAGGCGTTCTTTGCCGAATTCGGTGAATCAGCGTTTCGCGACCAGGAAGAGCAGGCCATGGAGCGCCTGACTCAGCCGGGTGCTGAGCTGGTCATCCTGGCCACGGGCGGCGGCGCGGTACTTCGACCCGGCAACCGCGAGCGGCTGAAAGATCGGTGCACGGTGGTGTATTTGCGGTCAACGCCGGACGAGCTGTTCCGCCGGCTCAGGCACGATACACAGCGGCCCTTGCTGCAAGTGGCTGACCCCAAAGCCAAGCTGAAGTCTTTGTATGACGAGCGTCACCCCTTGTATGAAGAGGTGGCGCATTACAGCATCGACACAGGGAGGCCTTCGGTGGCCACCTTGGTGAACATGATCACCATGCAGCTGGAAATGGCGGG
Organism: uncultured Aquabacterium sp.; assembly: GCA_947085235.1. GTDB lineage: Bacteria > Pseudomonadota > Gammaproteobacteria > Burkholderiales > Burkholderiaceae_C > Aquabacterium. The sequence goes on from CAMTVS010000005.1 coordinate 18,106, forward strand.
GCTGGTCCCGCCGACGGGCTTGCCCGCCAGTGATCTCAGCGCGCCGACTGCATGAGCCCTTGCAGATAGGCCTGGAAGCCCGGGCCGATCTGCGGGTGGGCCAAAGCCAGCTCGACGTTCGCCTCCAGAAACCCTTCCTTGCTGCCGCAGTCGTAGCGTTTGCCGGCATAGCGGTAGGCGTAGACTGATTCGGTCTTGAGCAGCCCGGCTATCCCGTCGGTCAGCTGGATTTCATTGCCCACGCCGCGGGGCTGCTGGCGAATGTGTTCGAACACCGACGGACTGAGGATGTAGCGACCCGCCACCCCCAGGCGTGATGGGGCCTGCTCAGGGGCGGGTTTCTCCACGATGCGGTGCACGGCGATCATGCGCTCTGAGGCGGGGCTACCCGCCACGATGCCGTAACGGCGGGTGTGCTCCGCAGGCACCTCCTGCACGGCCAGGATGGAGCCTTGCCATTCACGGTACTGCTCGACCATCTGGGCCAGCACGGGCGGTTCGCCCACCATGAGGTCATCGGCCAGCAGCACGGCGAAGGGCTCGCCGCGCACCAGGCGCTCGCCGCACAGCACAGCGTGTCCCAGCCCCAGGCTTTTGGGCTGACGCACGAACACGCACTCCATGTCGTCGGGCTTGATGGATTGCACCGTGCGCAGCAGTTCGTGCTTGCCCGCCAGCTCCAGTTCATGCTCCAGCTCGAAGGCGGTGTCGAAGTGATCTTCGATGGGCCGCTTGTGGCGCCCGGTGACGAAGATCATTTCGCGGATGCCTGCGGCGTAGGCTTCTTCCACGGCGTACTGAATCAGCGGCTTGTCCACCACCGGCAGCATTTCCTTGGGCTGCGCTTTGGTGGCCGGCAAGAAGCGGGTGCCCAGGCCGGCCACCGGGAAGATGGCCTTGGTGATGGCGGGTGTGGTGCTCATGGCGGTACTGCTCCAACGCGGGGTGGCGTCACGCCAAACGGGCCAGTTGCCCCTGGATGCGCTCCAGCGTGGCGCTGAAATCGGCCACACGCTGCTTTTCTTGCTCCACCACAGCCGCCGGGGCGCGGGCCACGAAGCTTTCGTTGCCCAGCTTGGCTTGCGCCTTGGCGATCTCGCCTTGCAGCCGTGCCACTTCCTTGCCCAGGCGGGCCTTCTCGGCCTCCACATCGATTTCGACGTGCAGAGCCAGGCGGGCCTCTCCTTGCACCGCCACGGGCGCCATCTGGGTGGCGGCGGCAAAGGCCGCCTCGTCCAGCAGCTTGACCTCGCTGAGCTTGGCCAGTGCCTGGATCACCGGCGCGGCCTGCTGCATGAACTCGGCATCGCCCGTGGTCAGCAGGGGCATGCGCTCAGCGGGCGAGAGGTTCATCTCGCTGCGCAGGTTGCGCGTGGTGCCCACGATGGCTTTGAGCTTGGCGACCCAGGCGTCCGACTCGGGGTCGATGCGGCCCAGGTCGGCACGGGGGTAGGCGGCGGTGACGAGCGACTCGTCGCCACCGGCTGCTTTGCGCCCGGCCACGGGCGCCACCACCTGCCACAGCTCTTCGGTGATGAAGGGCGTGATGGGGTGCAGCAGGCGCAGCACAGTCTCCAGCACGCGGATCAGGGTGCGGCGGGTGGCGCGCTGTTTGGCCTCGTTACCTTCAGCCTTGGCGGCGTTGAGCTGGGCCTTGGCGATCTCGATGTACCAGTCGCAGTACTCGTCCCAGACGAACTGGTAGATGGCGTTGGCCACGTTGTCCAGGCGGAAGTCGGTGAAGCCTTGCTCGACCGCAGCCTCCACGCGCTGCAGCTCGCTGACGATCCAGCGGTCGGCCGGACTGAAGTCGAGGTAACCACCCACGGCGCACACGCCGGGCTGGTGAGCCTTCAGGCCGCAGTCCTGGCCTTCGGTGTTCATCAGCACGAACTTGGTGGCGTTCCAGAGCTTGTTGCAGAAGTTGCGGTAGCCCTCGCAGCGCTTGGAGTCGAAGTTGATGGCGCGGCCCAGGCTGGCCAGCGCCGCGAAGGTGAAGCGCAGCGCATCGGCGCCGTAACCCGGGATGCCTTCGGGGAATTCCTTCTCGGTGGCCTTGCGGACCTTCGGCGCCGTCTCGGGCTTGCGCAGGCCGGTGGTGCGCTTCTC
>CAMTVS010000006.1:0-5168 GCA_947085235.1 uncultured Aquabacterium sp.
CGCGCCCACGACGGCGCCGGCCACCCCGGCCAACACAGCGCCACGGCTGTTGCCGGTCGAGCCCGCACCGGCCACGCCACCCAGCACCGCACCGGTGGTGGCGCCGGCACCGCTCTGGCTGCCTTCCACCACCACAGGGCGCACGCTCAACACCACGGCATCTGACACCTGGGACAAACGCTGGGCATCGCCCGGCTTGATCACATCCGGGCTGGTGGTTGAGCACGCGGCCAACACAGCCGCCGACGCCAACACCGCCACCCGCAGGCCCCTAGCCGCCCAGGAGTCCGCCCAGGAACCCATACCCGAAGCATTCTTCAACATCACCACACCTCAGCTCATGAAACGACGCGCACTGGCGTCCATCTCATCACTGTAGCGCAGGCCCCGTTGAAGGTGTACCCGCTGAACGTAAAGGCCGCAGTCAGCCCTCAGTCGAGGCTTCAGTCGTCCAGCCCCAACTCCTGAATCTTGCGGGTGATGGTGTTGCGACCGATACCCAGCTTCTGCGCGGCCTCAATGCGTCGACCACGGGTGAGCTCCAGCGCCGTGTGGATCAACTGTGCTTCGAACTGCCGAGTCAGGCTGTCCCACACATCATGCTGCCCTGCTTCCAGGCGAGCCTTCGCATCACGCTCCAGATCGGCCAGCCAGCGCACGCCGTTGGCTGGCAAGGCGGTGCCGTTGGAGCCCGCCAAACCTTCACCCCCGCTGACCACACCCTGGGGCTGCTCAGCCAGCGACGTGGATGACGGCGCCCAGGACGCCGGAGATGACAAACCGTGCGCGTGACCGCCGTGATCGGCCGGCGCCTCCGCCGGCACCGCGACAAGTGGTGCCACGGGGGGCCAAGATGGCACAGGCTCAACCGCCGGCGCGGGCGCTGCCACCGGCACCTCCACGGCGGGGGGCGCTTCCGCAAAATGGCTACCGTGCATCGGCGCTTGACCGGCGGTGGCCATCAACTCGGGCGGCAAGTCCTTCACCTCCACCACCTGCGCCGGTGCCATCACCGTCAGCCAATGGCAGATGTTTTCCAGCTGGCGCACGTTGCCCGGGAAGTCAAACCCCTGCAGGCGAGCCAGTGCCGCCTCGGAGATGCGCTTGGCCTCCACGCCCAGGTCCTTGGCGCTCTTTTGCAAGAAAAACCGCGCCAGCGTCGGAATGTCTTCGCGCCGCTCGCGCAAGGCCGGCAGGCGCAGACGAATCACGTTCAAGCGGTGGAACAAGTCCTCACGAAACACGCCCTGGCGCACCCGGTCTTCCAGGTTCTGGTGGGTGGCCGCGATCACGCGCACATTGCTCTTGAGCGGATGATGCCCACCCACGCGGTAGAACTGCCCATCGCTCAACACCCGCAGCAGGCGGGTTTGCAGATCAAAGGGCATGTCGCCGATTTCATCGAGGAACAGGGTGCCCCCGTCGGCCTGTTCGAAACGGCCGCGACGCATGGTCTGCGCCCCCGTGAACGCACCACGCTCGTGACCGAACAGCTCGGATTCCAGCAGGTCTTTGGGGATGGCCGCGGTGTTGATGGCCACGAAGGGGCCATTGCCTCGGGGGCTGTGCTTGTGCAGCGCACGGGCCACCAGCTCCTTACCGGCCCCTGACTCACCGGTGATCAACACCGTGACGTTGCTCTGACTGAGTCGGCCAATCGCGCGGAACACATCCTGCATGGCCGGGGCCTGCCCCAGCATCTCGGGCATCTGGGCCACGCGCTCGTCCACGACCTCTTCGCGCAGGCTCTCATCCACCGCACGGCGGATCAACTCAACGGCTTTGGTCAGGTCGAACGGTTTGGGCAGGTACTCAAAGGCCCCACCCTGGAAGGCCGAGACGGCCGAGTCCAGATCGGAGTAGGCCGTCATGATGATGACGGGCAGCCCGGGCAAACGAGCCTTGACCTTGCTCAGCAGATCAATGCCTGAGCCACCGGGCATCCGGATGTCGGACACCAGCACCTGGGGCTCATCGTCGTCCAGGGCCAGCAACACATCGCGGGGGTTGGTGAAGCTGCGCACAGGCAGCCCCTCGCGGGCCAGCGCCTTCTCCAGAACGAAGCGGATGGATTGGTCGTCGTCAACGATCCAGATGGGTTTCATGCTGGCAATCTGTGTGGCGCATCCAGGCCTCGCCATGCGTGAAAGACGGTCACGGCAAGGGGATGGTGATCTTGAAGACCGTGTGCCCCGGCTCGCTTTCGCATTCGATGGTGCCTTGATGCTGTTGAACGAAAGTCTGTGCCAGGGTCAAGCCCAAACCCGACCCGCCATCTCGACCCGACACCAGCGGGTAGAAAATGCGGTCGCGGATTTCAGGCGGGATTCCTGGCCCGTTGTCTTCGATATGCAAGACAAGTGCCAGCCGATACAACTGCCGGTTGATGGTCACGCGCCGACCCACCCGGGTCTTGAAGACGATGCGCGCATCGCCTGCCTGGATGCGCGTCGACAGGGCCTGTGCCGCGTTGTGCGCCACGTTCAACAAGGCCTGGATGAGCTGCTCGCGGTCACCCCGAAACTCGGGAATCGAGGTGTCGTAATCCCGCCAGACCTTCAGGCCCTTGGGGAACTCGGCCAGGATGACGGACCGCACCCGCTCACACACCTCGTGGATGTTGACATCGCCCACCAGATGGGGGCGACGGTGGGGCGCCAACAGGCGATCGACCAAGGACTGCAGGCGGTCGGCCTCATGGATGACCACCTGCGTGCACTCGATCAGCGACTTGTCCTCCAGCTCCATCTGCAGCAACTGCGCAGCTCCGCGGATCCCTCCCAGGGGGTTCTTGATCTCGTGGGCCAGGTTGCGGATCAGCTCCTTGTTGGCCTGCACCTGATCGAGGGCACGCTCTTCGCGGTCTTGCCGGGTCTGCTGCTCCACCTCGACCAACTCCACCAGCACGTGCCCGCCCTGGCCATAGCGGGTGATGATGACCTGCACATGCAGAGCGTCCGCGTACAGATTGGGGTGGCGCTTCAGTTCGGCCTGCAGACGGCTGGTGGCGTAATCGTTGCGCGCCACGGCCGTGACCACTTCTTTGAGCGTGGCTGGTTCGGCAAACCACTCGAACATGGACACGCCCAGCACCGCCCGCCTGGACAGACCCAGCACTTCCTCGAACGTGGCATTGGCAAACAGGCAACGCCCATCAGGCTCGACGATGGCCACCATCGAGGCCAGATGATCCAGCACGGACCACTTCTCGGCATCGTCCGGCAAGGGATGGGAACCCGCAGTCAGCCCGACTCGGGGTGAACGGCTGGCCACGGTGGGCACATGAGACACAGGACTCACAAGCGAACCTTCAAGGGATGCACGCGCACCCGATCAATTGGATGAGAACTTGGCGATCTCTCGCTTCAGCGAGGCCACATTGGCCTCACGGCGGGTGATCTCGGCCTTCATCTGAGCCACCCGATCTTGGTACTTCTGGAAGTTCTTCTCGTCACCGCGACGCTCGGGCTGGCCGTTGTTGTAGTCCTTTTGCAGGCCGGCCAGCGCTTCCTCTTCCTTGCGCAACTCAGCTTCCAGGATGCGCCGGGCGTCGGTGTCCATGGATTTCTGCTTGTCACTGCTGACCCGATCACCCTCGCTGGAGCCGCCCCCGGAGGCTGCCGGACGCGGCGGCGCGGCGCGCGGCGTGCTCTGAATCACGGTGATGGGCGCGCCATCCAGCGTGCGACACCCGCGCGACTGGGCCTCTTTGGCCGACAGGGCATCGGTGAAGTAATTACCTGGGCAACGGTAGATGGGGTTGCTTTGGGCCTGAACGGCCCCCACGCCCACCAGGCACATGGCAGCGAGCAACCAACGATCGAAGAATGTGCGCACCACCGGACGCACCGCCGGGGCCTTGAAGGATTTCAGCAATGAACTCACGTCGCGGTCTCCGTTGAACAAGCCGACATAGCCAGAGTATGCCCCCAAGCCTGAACGATCACACCGTCACCTGAAGCCAGCCCACCCACGAACGTGACGAGCAAAGAAAAAGGGCGACTTGCGTCGCCCTTTACAGACACTCTGAGTGTGAATCAGAGAGCGTAGTACATGTCGTACTCGACCGGGTGCACAGCCATGCGGAAGCGGGTGACTTCCTGCATCTTCAGGTCGATGTAGGCATCCAGGTAGGCATCGGTGAACACGCCACCCTTGGTCAGGAACGCGCGATCCTTGTCCAGGCTTTCCAGAGCCTGATCCAGGCTGTGGCAAACGGTCGGGATCAGCTTGTCCTCTTCGGGCGGCAGGTGGTACAGGTCCTTCGTGGCGGCTTCGCCCGGATGGATCTTGTTTTCCACGCCGTCCAGACCAGCCATCATCAGTGCAGCGAAGGCCAGGTAGGGGTTGGCAGAGGGATCGGGGAAGCGAGCCTCGATGCGGCGACCCTTGGGGTTGGCCACGTACGGAATACGGATCGAGGCCGAACGGTTCTTGGCCGAGTAAGCCAGCTTCACCGGGGCTTCGAAGCCGGGCACCAGACGCTTGTACGAGTTCGTACCGGGGTTGGTGATGGCGTTCAGGGCACGGGCGTGCTTGATGATACCGCCGATGTAGTACAGGGCGAACTCGCTCAGACCGGCGTAGCCGTCGCCAGCGAACAGATTCTTGCCGTCCTTCCAGATCGACTGGTGAACGTGCATGCCGGAACCGTTGTCACCCACCAGAGGCTTGGGCATGAACGTGGCGGTCTTGCCGTAAGCGTGGGCCACGTTGGTGATGATGTACTTCTGCAGTTGCAGCCAGTCAGCGCGCTGGGTCAGCGTGGCGAACTTGGTGCCGATTTCCATCTGACCAGCGTTGGCCACTTCGTGGTGGTGCACTTCGACCGGGATGCCCATCGATTCGAGGATCAGGCACATTTCCGAGCGCATGTCCTGGCCGCTGTCGACCGGGGGCACGGGGAAGTAGCCCCCCTTCACGGTGGGACGGTAGCCGGTGTTGCCGTGCTCGTACTTGGTGCCGGTGTTCCAGGCGCCTTCTTCGGATTGGATCTCGAAGAAGCAGCCGGACATGTCGTTGCCCCAGCGGATGCCGTCGAACACGAAGAACTCGGGCTCGGGACCGAAGTAGGCGGTGTCGCCCAGGCCCGAAGCCTTCAGGTAGGCTTCAGCGCGCTTGGCCAGCGAGCGAGGATCGCGCTCGTAGGGCTTGCCGTCATGCGGGTC
>CAMTVS010000007.1:0-63604 GCA_947085235.1 uncultured Aquabacterium sp.
GGCGCGGCCCAGCTTCTTGCCGGTGAGGTCGTCCACCACGTCGAAGGTCAGGCCGAAGTTCTCCACCTCCTTCATCGTGGAGAGCATGCCGGCGATGCCCACGCGGTTGGCGATGAAGTTGGGGGTGTCGTACGCACGCAGAACGTTCTTGCCCACGGCGGTGGTGCTGAAGGCTTCCAGCTGGTCGACCACCACGGGGTTGGTGTATTCGGTGGGGATCAACTCCAGCAGCGTCATGTAGCGCGGCGGGTTGAAGAAGTGGATGCCCAGGAAGCGCGAACGCAGTTGCTCGGGCAGCACATTGGCCATGGCCGTGATGGACAGACCGGAGGTGTTGGTGGCCAGGATGGCGGTGTCGTTGACGAAGGGAGCGATCTTCTTGTACAGATCTTCCTTCCAGTCCAGACGTTCGGCGATCGCTTCAATGATCAGGTCGCAGCCACGCAGCTCTTCGAGGTGCTCTTCGTAGTTGGCCTGCTGAATCAGCACGGCGTCTTCGACGATGCCCAGCGGTGCGGGCTTCATCTTCTTGAGGTTCTCGACGGCCTTGGTGACGATGCCGTTCTTGGGGCCTTCTTTGGCGGGCAGGTCGAACAGCACGACCGGCACCTTGCAGTTGACCAGGTGGGCCGCGATTTGTGCGCCCATCACGCCGGCGCCGAGGACGGCAACCTTGCGGACATTGAATCGACTCATGTTCTCTCCTAGCAGGAACTCTGGGTGGAATGGAGATGGCTTAGAAAGTAGAAATGGGAGGCGGCCGGCTCCGACCGCCTCCCGTGACCCGTCTTTGTATCAGAACAGGGCTTCTTCCATTTCCATCAGAGGCTTCAGACCAGCCTTGGCGGTGATCATCGCGGTTTCGACTTCAGGCACCAGCTTCGCGAAGTAGAAGCGGGCGGTGGCCAGCTTGGCCTTGTAGAAGGTGTCGCCGGAGTCCAGCTTTTCCAGAGCGATCTTGGCCGATTGGGCGAAGAAGTAGGCGTAGACCAGGTGGCCCACCACGCGCAGGTAGTCGACAGCGGCAGCACCCACTTCGTCGGGGTTCTGCATGCCCTTCATGCCGATTTCCATGGTGAAGGCTTGCACCTTCTGACCCAGGTCGGCCAGGGGCTTGGTGAACTCCTGCATGGCTTCGTTGTCGGCGTTGGCCTTCACGAAACGGCTGATCTTCTTGCCGAAGGCGGTCAGCTTGGCGCCGCCGTCACCCAGCACCTTGCGGCCCAGCAGGTCCAGCGATTGCACGGTGTTCGTGCCTTCGTAGATCATGTTGATGCGGGCGTCGCGCACGAACTGCTCCATGCCCCACTCGTGGATGAAGCCGTGACCACCGAACACTTGCTGGCAGTGGCGGGTGGCTTCCCAGGCGTTGTCGGTGATGAAGGCCTTGACGATCGGGGTCAGCAGCGCCACGGTGTCGGAGGCTTCCTTGCGGACGGCCTCGTCGGGGTGGTTGTGCTCCTTGTCCAGCTCGATGGCGGTGTAGTACACCAGGGCGCGGGCGCCTTCGGCGTAGGCACGGGCGATCAGCAGCATCTTGCGCACGTCGGGGTGCACGATGATCGGGTCGGCCGGCAGGTCAGCGCGCTTGACGCCCGACAGGGCACGCATCTGCACGCGGTCCTTGGCGTAGTTCACGGCGTTTTCGTAGGCCACTTGGGTCAGACCCAGCGACTGGTTGCCCACGCCCAGGCGGGCGCCGTTCATCATCACGAACATGGCGGGCAGACCGCGGTGAGGCTGGCCCACCAGGGTGCCGACGGCGTCTTCCAGCACCATCTGGCAGGTGGCGTTGCCGTGGATGCCCATCTTGTGCTCGAGGCCGCCGCAGTAAATGCCATTGCGCTTGCCCAGCGAGCCATCGGCGTTCACCAGGAACTTGGGCACGGCGAACAGCGAGATGCCCTTCGAGCCGGCGGGGGCGTCGGGCAGGCGGGCCAGCACCAGGTGGACGATGTTGTCGGCCATGTCGTGTTCACCAGCCGAGATGAAGATCTTGGCGCCGGTGATCTTGTAGGTGCCGTCGCCCACGGGCTCGGCCTTGGTGCGCAGCAGGCCCAGGTCGGTGCCGCAGTGCGGTTCGGTCAGACACATGGTGCCCGTCCACTCGCCGCTGGTCAGCTTGGGCAGGTACATGGCCTTCTGCTCGGGCGTGCCGTGCACTTCCAGGCAGGCGTGAGCGCCGTGGCTCAGACCGGGGTACATGGTCCAGGCCTGGTTGGCCGAGTTCATCATTTCGTAGATGGCCTGGTTGACCAGCTGGGGCATGCCCTGACCACCCCACTCCGGATCAGCCGACAGGGCCGACCAGCCGTTTTCGGTGTACTGCTTGTAGGCGTCCTTGAAGCCGTCCGGCGTCTTGACTTCGTGCGTTTCCTTGTTCAGGACGCAGCCTTGCACGTCGCCCACCAGGTTCAGCGGGGCCAGCACCTTGGATGCGAACTTGCCGCCCTCTTCCAGCACGGCATTGACGGTGTCGGCGTCCAGATCCGCGTACTTGGGGATCTGCTTGAGTTCGTCAACAGCGCCCAGCAGTTCGTGCATCACGAATTGCATGTCGCGCAACGGGGGGGTGTAAGAAGGCATCGTGAGCTCCTCGGTCAGAAAGCACGTTAGTGGATAAACACCTGATCAGGCCAGGCCTTGGGGGGTCATAACAGGCGCGCCAGAGCTCGGGGCCCGGGTCGCGTCGGCCGCACCGGGGGGCACGGCCTCTCCAGGTGATGGCTTCTCGCCGTGGGTCGCATAAAAAGCGATCACGCGCTCAAAGGCCACCCTGGCCCGATCCACGGCACCAGCCGAGCGCAGGAAGCGCGCGTCATGATGCAACGACAGGATCAGGCCATGGATCTCGAACAACATCTGCATCGGGTCGGTCTCGGGCTTGAGGTGCCCCAGATCAACTGCCATGCGGATGGCACGGCCCAGGGCGCCGTGCCACAACAACACCATACCAGCCAGCGCGTCGCGCACCGGGCCGGGACGGTCGTCAAATTCCACGGCACCACTGATGTAGATGCAGCCGGAATCGATTTCGGTGGCCACCTTGGCCACCCAATGGTCAAACAGCGCGCGCAGCCGGGGCAAGCCACGGGGCTCGCGGATGGCGGGGCGGAACACCTCTTCTTCGAAGCGCTCGTGGTACTCGCGGATGACGGAAATCTGCAGTTCTTCGCGGGAGCCGAAGTGGGCGAACACACCCGACTTGCTCATGCCGGTGACTTCGGCCAGGGCGCCGATGGACAGGCCCTCGATGCCCATCTGGGAGGCCAGGTTCAGCGCGGCCTCCAGGATGGCGGCGCGGGTTTGCTGGCCTTTGTGCACGCTGCTGCGGCCACGCTCACGCACCACCTCATGGGCGGGCTTGGCATCGTGGGGCAGGTGGTCGGACACGGGTGAGGGCCTCGAATAAAACGAACGGTCGTGCTATTTTGCAGAAAATGATGGCGTCTGTGTGAACGCCTCCAAATTTTTTTTGAGACATCTGGCCGGTGGCTTGACGCGGGTTCCAGGTCGACCGGACGGACATGGTCCGTGGCCAGACCACCGCATTCAAGTGGGGTCTGCCTGGGGTCGGTGCTTGAGACTGTCACACAAGGTGTTCTATCCTGTGCATATCCCGTTTCCTCATCTTGGAGGGTGCATGGACGTGCTGCAGCTCGACGTGTCAGGCCGTCCGCAGGCTTGGCTGTCGGCCAAGGAAGCGGCGGTTCTGTATGCCACCCACAGCGTCGCGTGGACGCTGGGAGACACCTGCATGGTGCTGCGCGGCGGCACCCAGCGCCTGACGGGGCTGCCCTCTCGTCTGGAGTTGCACCCCATCATCGCCGTGCATGGCGCCATTCCCAGCCGCGCCTGGCGACTGCAGCCCAGCCTGTCGAACGCCAAGCTGTTTGCCCGCGATCGCCAGGTGTGCGCCTACTGCGGCGGGCGCTTCGCGCTGGATGACCTGACCCGCGAGCACATCGTGCCCACCTCGCGCGGAGGCCACGACACCTGGACCAACTGCATCACGGCCTGCCGCAACTGCAATGGCCGCAAGGGCAACCGCACGCTGCAAGAGCTGGGGTGGCAGCTGTATTACCTGCCGTATGTGCCCAGCCTGCATGAAGACATGATCTTGCGGGGGCGGCGCATCCTGGCCGATCAGATGGAGTTTTTGCTGGCCAGCGTGCCGGCGCACAGCCGCCTGAGGGTCTGACGGCCCTCTTGGGGACGCCTCACCGGCACCAGAGACAAAACAGCGTCAGCGTTGCGCCAAGCCGTCAAAGGTGGTGGCCAGCACCCACTCGATGATCTGAGCCTCGGGGTGCCCCCCGGCCTTGAGCACACCCAGCACGGGGTCGCACGCACGGGCAAACAGGGTGTAAAGCACCACCTCGGCCGGCACGGCGTTGCTCAAGGCACCCGCGGCCTGAGCCTCGGTGATCCACGCACCCAGGCGCTCGCTGACGCCGATCAACTGGGTCATGTAATCCATGTCGGCCACCAAGGCGGCGCGCAGGCTGGAGTTCTGCGAGGGCAGCGACGGCATTTCGCCGGCCAGTTGCACCTCCATCGTCCAGCGGGCGACGGCCTTCAGCCGCTCCAGGGCGGTCAGCCCCTCTTGCGCGGTGATGACGTCCAGTTGCGCCAGGGCCCGGTTCAACAGGCGCTTCATGGCAGCGGCGGCCAGGGACTCTTTCGAGTCAAAGTGCTTGTACAGGCTGGCCTTGGCGATGCCCACCTCGTTGGCCACCTCGTCCACCGTCATCAGGTCAAAGCCTTTTTCGGCCAGCAGACTGTTGACCGCGTCGACGATCGCGTCTTCGCGGGCTTTGAGAACCTGTTGTTTGAACGGGAGGCGGGCCATATCGTTATTGTAAGGACAGCACCCGCCTCGCGCGGGCAGATCGGCCGGCTCAGGCCTTGACAGGCCCCGGTCGCCCCCGCTCGACCACGTAACGGGCCTGCACGGTCAGGAGGGCGTCGGCCTGCACCGGGTGGGGCGTGGCGCGGAATTCGCACAGCAGGCGCTGCTCGGTCAGGTCCAGCAAGGCGTAGCCACGCTGGTCGCTGCGGCAGTGCAGGATGTCGGGCTGCCGGCGACGAATGGCACTGGTCAGCCATTCGCTCAAGCCCCGGCTGGTGATGGAGGAGGCCACGAACTCGCTGGCCACGATGGGCGACTGGGGGTCGTGCGGGTCCAGGCGCAGGTTGGCCGCCACATGGCGATGCACATCGCCCCCCAGGAACACCACATCACGCACGCGGGGCTGGGCGATGGCCTGCATCAGACGGCGACGCGCAGCGGGGAAGGCATCCCATCCATCGGCGTAGAGCACCTGCTCGGATGAGCCCGGCACCGGCAGAGGGGCCGGCGAGATCTGCGACGTCTGCAGCACCAGCTTCCAGGCGGCCAGGCTGCCTGCCAGGCCCTCGGCCAGCCAGTACTCCTGTGATTGCCCCAAGGGCGTGCGTTGCTCGTCGTCCACCTCATCGCAGCGCCACAGCACCTTGCGCGTCAACGGCGCAAATTCGTCCAGACAGGGGGGCGCGTCGCGGAACTGGCGGGTGTCCAGCGTCCACAGATCGGCCAATCGGCCCCAGGCATAGCGGTCGTGCAGAGGCATGCCCGCCCCGGCAGGCGCGCGCTGCGGCGACAAGGGCAGGTGCTCGAAGTAGGCGCGGTACGCGGCGGTGCGCACGGCCAGGAAGGATTGCGCCTCTTCGATGCCGGGAGCCCATTGACCGGTGTGGTCCGAGATGACTTCGTGGTCGTCCCAGATCATCAGCCAGGGATGGGCGGCATGGCAGGCGCGCAAGTCGGCGTCGAGCTTGTAGCCGGCATGGTGCACGCGGTAGTCGGCCAGGGTGCGGCCCGCCGGCATGTGATGCAGGTGGTCGCGCACGCGCTGGTAGCCCGGCTTGCGCGAGGTGTAGATGTAATCGCCGGCAAACAGCACCAGGTCGACGTCGGCACGTGCGATGTCACGGTGCACGGTGAAGTGCCCCTGCTCGTAGTGCTGGCACGAGGCCAGGGCCAGGCGCAGGCGCTGCGGTCGGGCGTCGGCCGCCGGGGCCGTGCGGGTGCGGCCCACCGGGCTGCGCTGCCCCCCCGCCTCGAAGCGGTAGTGGTACTGAAAGCCGGGGCTCAAGCCCTGCACCAGGGCGTGCACGCTGTGGGCGCCCTCGGGGCTGGCCAGCACCTCACCTTGCTGCACGATCTGCTGGAAGCGATCGTCGCGGGCCACCTGCCAGCGCACCAGCACCGGACGCGGCGGCATGCCGCCATCGGCCTGCAACGGGCGCGGCGCCAGACGGGTCCACAGCACCACCGATTCGGGGCGTGGTTCGCCACTGGCCACACCGAGCGTGAACACCTCGCCCTGGGCGGTCCAGGGCTGGGCCTCCAGGGTCTGGGCCACCGCATGAGCGGCGCTCCATTGCTGCCACGCCCCCAAGGCAGCGAGACGGCTGAGATGTCTGAGAAATGCTCGACGTTGCATGAAGGCGCCGATTATGCGTCGAGTGTGGCGCAGCACCGGGCTTGGCGCACAATGAGCACGTCATCCAGGAGGCTTCATGAGCACGCCATCATCATCCCCCGATCCTCAGCAGGCCGCCAGCGAGGCCACCCAGGCCTTTGCCAACATGAGCGCCGCCGGCGTCGGCCTGTTCCAGGACTGGCTGAAGGCCGCCAGCAGCGCCGTGCCGCCTTTTGCCAACGCGGGTGGATCGGGCGCCGCATCCAGCAGCCCCCTGGGCGCGATGGGCAGCATGGGCGCCTGGAGCCTGCCCACCCTGGACCCGGAGGAGCTGGACAAGCGCATCCAGGACCTGCGCACCGTGCAGTTCTGGCTGGAACAGAACGCCCGCATGATCGCCATGACCATCCAGGGCCTGGAAGTTCAGAAGATGACGCTGAACACGCTCAAAGGCATGAACGTGTCGCTGGACAGCCTGCGCGAAACCCTGCAGGCACGGGCCACGCCGGAGCCCGCCGCCCCGGAGCCTGCCACCGCCAAGGCGCCCCCCACCAGCCAGCCCGAGGCCCGTGCAACGGATGCCGAGCCAGCCGCGCCCGACGCACCTCAGGCCGACCTGATCAACCCGATGCGCTGGTGGGACACCCTGGCCCAGCAGTTCACCACGCTGGCCGCCCAGGCCGCCCAACCGATGGCCGCCGCGGCTCAAGCCGCCCAGGCTGCGGCCGAGGCACCAACCACCCCAAAAAGCACCAAGAGCACCAAGGGCGCGCGCAGCAAGGCAGCCGGAGGCAGCACGCGCTCGGCCGCAACATCCGCCACCAGCACGACCCGCAGCGGTCAGGCCACCACCTCATCGGCGGCCAAGGGCAAGGCGGCACCGCGCAGCCGCACGCCCAAGTCATCGGCCTGACGCATCCGCCTGCCCCATCCACCTGAGTTCATCGATCACCGCTTGTCCATGTCGTCCAGTCCCTCCCATGCCATCGGTCTGCGCTTCTTGCATGCGCATGGCACCCATCCGCAACCGGCGTTGGCGCTGGAGTTGGTGTGGGCGCAGCTGGCCTCGCAGGGCGCCGAGCGCATGGACGCCACGCTGGGCTGGTGCTACGTGAGCGATGGCCTGGCCCAGGGGCTGGACACCATCCTGGCCGGCCTGCGGCAACGCTTGCCCCATGTGGCCTGGGTGGGTGCCGTGGGCGTGGGTGTGCTGGCCACCGGGGTGGAGTACTACGACGAGCCGGCCTTGGCCGTGATGTTGTGCAACTTGCCGGCGCAGGATTTCCGCGTGTTTCATGGGCGGCAACCGCTGCCTGCGCAAGGCTTGGCCGGCGCGCCCGGCTTTACGGCCCACACGGCCCTGGTGCACGCCGATGGCCAGACGCCCGACCTGCAGGATTTGCTGCATGAACTGGCCGAGCGCACCGCCACCACCTACTTGTTTGGCGGCCTGGGCGCGGGCGAGCATGGCCACCTGCACGTGGCCACCACGACCGAGCCCCTCACCGACGGTGAGGCGTCGGGCTTGTGGCGTGGCGGGCTCTCCGGGGTGGCCTTTGGCGAACGGGTGCGGTTGGTGTCACGCGTGACGCAGGGCTGCACGCCCGTGGGCCCGCAGCGCACGGTGACCGCCTGCGACCGGCAGGTGGTGTATGAGCTGGACGGCCGCCCGGCCCTGAACTGCCTGCTGGACGATCTGGGCCTGCCGCGCCCCGAGCACCGCGACGACTGGCAGCACGAGGCCCTGCCCCGCATCCGGGGCACCCTGGCCGGTCTGACCGATGCCGACAGTGACCTGATGAGCCATGGCCGGCACTTTGGCGCCGACACGCGGGTGCGCCATCTGATCGGACTGGACCCGGCGCGACAGGGCGTGGCCCTGGCCGACCTGGTGAGCCCGGGCATGCAGCTGGCCTTTTGCCAGCGCCATGTGCAGGCCGCACGCCAGGACCTGGTGCGCATCTGCGCCGAGATCCGCGAAGAGTTTGACCCGCAAGAACACCCGGGCAGCGCGCCCGTGGGGGCGATCTACATCAGCTGCTCCGGGCGTGGCGGCCCTTACTTCGGCGCGCCCAACGCCGAGATGGAGATCCTGACGCACGCACTGGGCGACATCCCCCTGGTGGGCTTTTTTGCGGGTGGCGAGATCGCCCGACAGCACCTGTACGGCTACACCGGCGTGCTGACCGTGTTTGGCGCCTGAGCCTGACCGGGTCAGGGCCGGCTGGTGGATTCAGCCCAGGCTGGAGGCGATGCGCTGACGGGCCTGGTAGAGCATGTCCAGCGTGATGTGGCGCACCTCGAGCTTGCTTTGCTCGATGTGCGCGCGCAGCAGGCGCTGGGCCTCGTCGGTGCGACGGCGTGTGATGGCGCGCAGGATGCGGGCGTGTTCGTCGTAGGTGGCCTCGACCCGCGAGGCCTTGGTGAAGTCCAGACGGCGGATGATGCGGATGCGCTCGGTGATGTCCTCATGCACGCGCACCATCTCCTGGTTGCCCGTGGCACGCACCAGGGCCGTGTGAAACGCCTCGTCCAGCCGATCGACGGCCACGAAGGCGGTTTGCCGTTCGGCGGCGGGCACCAGCCAGGTGTCGGCCAGGTCTTTCAGGCCGGGGCGCTGCTCCATCTCGCACAGCCGGGCCACGGCATGGGTTTCCAGCAGCACGCGCAAATCGTAGAGCTGATCGAAGGTGTCGAAATCAAGCGGGGCCACCTGCCAGCCGCTTTTGGGAAAGACCAGCAGGAAGCCCTCGCGCTGCAGGCGTTGCAGTGCCTGACGCAGAGGCGTGCGGCTGACCTGCACGCGGTTGGCCAGATCGCTTTCTGAAAAACGCTCGCCAGGCAAGAGCTGAAAATCAAAAATCAGCTGCTTGATCTGGGCATACACGCGCTCTGCCAGCGTGATGGCAGGCATGGACGCCGCAGAGGGGGACGAGACGAGTTCCATGGTGATTCAGGGCAAGCAAGAAGAAGGGCAGGGCAACATGCTGACATGCGCCGAGACGATTTTCCACCCTGTCGGCAGGCGGACCCAGGTTTGAGTCTGAAAGCCACGCAAGGGCGTGTCGCTGCGGGTGAACTCGCACATGGCCACGGCCATGTCGGCGCCAAAGGTGGTGATGCGAACGTCGTGCAGGGCGCGGCTGAAGTTGGGCGCCGGCACGCTGGCCCGGTAAGCCACCAGTTCGTCATGCCCCCATTGCCGGTCGGCGATGCCGTAGCGGGTGACGTGCGGGCTGCACCAGAAGAAATCATTGAGCGCCTGCACATCGTTGGCCATCAAGGCCGCTTCGTACTGCTCGAACAGGGTACGCAGCTCGGACACCACCTCGGGGCGCTGGATCTGGTCTGGGGTGATGCTCATGCGGCGCTTCCTTGCAGGCGGTGGCGCATGTAGGCACGCCAGCCGCCGAAGTGACTGATGTCTTCGGCCCCCACCAGACCGGAGGGTTCACAGATGAAGCCCTTGACCCAGCGTCCGTCGGCCAGCTCGACCGAGCCCAGCCCCAGCGGTGGCGGGATCAGGCCCAGGAACGAGCCCACCTGAGAGGCGGGAACGGCATAGACCTCCAGCGCAATGGCATGGCCCAAGGCGGGATCGTCGTCGGGCGACAGGCGGGCCAGGCCCGGCTTGGGCGGCACGGTGCCGGGCAAGGCAAACAGGCGGTATCGGGGGGCTGTGCTGGTGGCCATCAGCAGGCGGGCGCGGCGCTCCACCAACTGGCCATGCAAGGGCATGCCCGCCAGGTGGGCCCCCACCACGGCCAGCGCGATGGTGGGCTCGGCGTCGAGGTTCAGATCGGCGGGCCAAGCCAGCTCGGCGGGCGTGGGCGCGCCCAGGTGGCCGCCCAGGGTGTCCAGATGGCCTGCGCCCTGTTGCCAGGCCACCCCCAGATCCAGCAAGGCCGCATCGTGGCCGGCGGGCGCGATGAAGGTGACACCAAAAGGCATGGATGCGCCGCCCTCGCGGCCGGTGAAGCCTGCCGGCATGGCCAGCGCACTCAGGCCCAGCAGGTTGACGAAGTTGGTGTAGGTGCCCAGCAGCGCGTTGCGCTGCACGGGGGCGGCCAGCACGCTGTCCACCGTGGGGTGCGTGGGCGCGGTGGGCACCATCAGCACGTCGATGTCGTGCCACAACGCAGCCAACTGGGCCGCCAGGGTGCGCAGTCGGTACTGTGCCTGGAACGTGTCCACGGCGTTGTATTGCGTGGCCTGCTCGATGATGGCGCGCACCACGGGGTGCAGCGCCTCGGGTTGCTGGCGGATGAAGTCGTCGATGGCCGCGTGGCGTTCGGCCACCCAGGGGCCGTCGTACAGCAGGCGGGCCACTTCGAAAAACGGCGCCAGGTCCACGGGCACCAGGGTGGTGGGCCAGGGCTGGCCGTGCGCATCGCACAAGGCTTCCAGCGACTGACAGGCCGAGGCGAAGGCGGCTGGATAGCCAGAGGCATCATCCTCGTCGTCCCAGACCGCCTGGGCGGGCACGCCCACGCGCAGGCGCGCCGGCAGCTTCGCAGGGCCTGGCTGATGCGGGTTGAACACCGGCTCATCGGGGCGCAGGCCATCGATCACGGCCAGCACCCGGGCGGCGTCACCGGCCGTCAGGGCGAACACACTGACGCAATCGAGGCTGCGGCAGGCGGGCAGCACCCCTTGGGTGGACACGCGGCTGGGCGTGGGCTTGAGGCCCACCAGGTTGTTGAAGCCCGCCGGCACACGACCCGATCCAGCCGTGTCCGTGCCCAAGGCGAACGGCACCTCACCGCGGGCCACCACCACGGCCGAGCCGGAGCTGGAGCCCCCACTGACGTGCGCCTCGCTGAAGACGCTGCGCGGCACCCCATAAGGCGATCGCACGCCCACCAGGCCGGTGGCGAACTGGTCGAGGTTGGTCTTGCCCACCAGGATGGCGCCCGCGCGCTGCAAGCGCTGCACCACCTCCGCAGTGTCGGTGGCGGTGTAGGCAAAGCCCGGGCAGGCGGCCGTGGTGAGCCAGCCCGCCACATCGATGTTGTCCTTCACCGCAAACGGGATGCCGTACAGCGGCAGGGTGTCGGGCGACTGCCCCTCCAGGGCTTGCAACTGCGCCTGCAGCTGGGCCTCGGTGGCACGGGCCAGCCACGCCGCATCATCGGCCGGCAAGGCCTGCCATTCACGCTGCAGCCGGGCCAGCACCTGGGCCGGTGTCAGGCCGGCGCGGTAAGCGGCGCGCAGGCCGTCAATGGTGCGCGGCAGCGCGGTGTCGTTCGAGCTTGAAGAAGATTGCGAGTCCGTCATGGTGTGGAGGCAGGCAGGGCCTGCAGCAACAAGGCGCTGGGTGCCGTCCAGCCCACGATGGCGCCCTGCGCGCGGATCATGGCCAGCGTGGCCGCCTTGAATTCGGGAAAGTAGCTGTCGGTGCCATCTTCCACCAAAAGGCACTCGTAGCCTCGGTCGTTGGCCTCGCGCATCGAGGTTTGTACACACACCTCGGTGGTCACCCCCATCACGATCAGGTGGGTGATGCTGCGTGCTTGCAAGGTCTCGTGCAGGCCGGTGGCATAGAAGGCGCCCTTGCCGGGCTTGTCGATCACGATCTCGCCATCGATGGGGGCCAACTCGGGCACGATGGCGTGGCCGGGCTCACCCCGGATCAGCACGCGCCCCATGGGGCCCACATCGCCAATGCGCAGGCTGGGCTGACCACGCTCGCGCTTGGCGGGCGGGCAGTCCGACAGGTCGGGCAGGTGGGCTTCGCGCGTGTGCACCACCAGGCCACCGATGGTGCGCCACGCCGCCAGCACGCGCTGAACGGTGGGGATGATGGCCTGCAGCAGCGACACATCGTTGCCCAGCGAGGCGCCAAAGCCACCGGGCTCCACAAAGTCACGCTGCATGTCGATGATGAGCAGCGCGGTATGCGCCGGATCGAAGGCGTAGTCAAACGGCTGTGCCGCCACGGTGCAGATCATGCGGCCTCCTGCTGAGGTTCGTCGTGGTGGTGGCCGCCCATGAAGGTGCCCAGCACATGGCGGTCGGCCTCGTCGGCCATGCACTCGTGCACGATGCGGCCCTCGCTCATGACCACGATGCGGTCGGCCAGCTTGAGCAACTCGTCCAGGTCTTCGCTGAGCAGCAACACCGCGCCACCGGCGTTGCGCACGGCCATGATGCGGCTGTGGATCTCGGCCACGGCGGCGAAGTCCAGCCCGAAAACGGGGTTGGAGACCAGCAGCACATCCACCTGCCCATCCAGTTCGCGGGCCAGCACGGCGCGCTGCACATTGCCGCCAGACAGGGACCGGATGGGCGCGTTCTCGCCCTGCGTCTTGACCTTGTAGGTGGCGATCAGCTCGCGCGCCTGCGATCGCAGTACGCCCCCGCGCAACCAGCCTACACGCGCGGCCGGTGCCTGGTCAAAGCGGCGCAGGCCGATGTTCATGGCCACGCTCAAGTCGCCCACGCAGGCGTTGCGCAGAGGCTCTTCCGGCAGGCTGCGCACGTTCAAGCGCTGGTTCTGCGCCCGACGGGCCTCATAACGTTCGTCGGCGATCCACACCTCGCCCGCCGCCCGGTCACGCTGGCCCACCAGGGCCTCCATCAGCTCGCGCTGGCCATTGCCCGACACCCCGGCCACGCCCACGATCTCGCCACCACGCACTTGCAGCGACAGGCCCTGCACGGCCATCTCGCCACGGTCGCCCGCCACCTGCAACTGGTCCACGCGCAGGCGCACCGGTGCGCTGGGGAACGGATCGCGGGCCATGCGGCCTGAAGGGCTGAGCGCTTCCTGGCGCACCCCACCATCAGCCACCTGTCCCATCATCTCGGCGCCCAGCAAGGTGGGGTTGGTGTCAGCCACACGGTGGCTGCCCATGAGTGCGCCCCGACGCAGCACGCTCACGTCGTCGGCCACCTCCATCACCTCGCGGAACTTGTGCGAAATCATGATGACGCTGACCTCACCCGCATGGGCCCGGTCACGCAAGGCGCCCAGCACCTCATCGGCCTCTTGCGGCGTGAGCACCGAGGTGGGCTCGTCCAGGATCAACAAGCGGGGCTTGAGGTAGAGCTGCTTGAGGATCTCGAGCTTTTGCTTTTCACCGGCAGACAGGTCCACCGGACGCGCATCCAGATCGAGACGGAAGGGGGTAGTGGCCAGAAAGGCCTCGAGCTCGGCCCGCACCTGCTTCCAGGGGATGACGGCCGGCAGGGTGCCCTTGGCCAGCAGCAGGTTCTCGGCCACCGTCATGCCCGGCACCACGGTGAAGTGCTGGTAGACCATGCCGATGCCCAGCTGCCGCGCCACCACGGGCGACGTGATGGCCTGCTCGCGCCCATCGATCAGCACCGCACCATCATCCGGCAGGTGGTAGCCCACGATGGCCTTGACCAGGGTGCTCTTGCCCGCGCCGTTCTCGCCCAAGAGGGCATGCACCGTGCCCGGGCGCACGTCGATGGACACGCCATCCAGCGCGGTGAAACTGCCGAACCGCTTGGTCAGGTTGTAGGTGGACAGCGCCAGGGCCCCGGTTTTGCGGGGCGGTTGCAGGGCAGGATCGAGCGGAGCGGTCACGCGGGGCCTCCTTCAGGCTTTCATCTCGCGACGGAACACCTCCAGCGTGCGGCTCTTGACCCGCACGAACTCCGGGTCGGCCATCGTCTCGGGGATGCGCGGACGAGGCAAGGTGAAGGGCACGATCTCGGCGATGCTGGTGGGGCGCCGCGTGAGCAGCAGAATCTCATCGGCCAGGAACACCGCGTCTTCCAAGTCGTGCGACACGATGACCATGGTGGTGCCGGTGGACACATGCGCTTCTTGCAGCTTTTCGCGGATGAACAAGGTCATCTCGAAGTCCAGCGCCGAGAAGGGCTCATCCAGGAACATGATCTCCGGGCGGGGCGCCAGCGATCGCATGATGCACACGGTTTGCTGCTGGCCACCGGAGAGTTCGTAGGGGTAGCGACTCAGATCAAAGCGGATTTCGAAGAGCTGAATCAACTCATCCACCCGGGCCTGCACATCGGCTTCTTTCATGCCCTGGCGACGCAAGGGGTAGGCGATGTTGTCGCGGGCGGTGATCCAGGGGAAGAGTGCGTCGCGGTAGTTCTGGAAGACGTAGCCGATCTTGGTTTCTTTCAGCGTCTTGCCATCGAACAGGATCTCGCCTTTGTCCAGCGGGATGAGGCCCGCGATCATGTTCATGAGGGTGGACTTGCCGCAGCCATTGGGGCCGAAGATGGAGACGATCTTGCCGCGTGGGAGGTCGAGGTTGAAGTCGGTGTACAGCGGTGCGCCCGCGAAGGACTTGTACAGGCCGCGCACGGTGACGTGCGGGCGCTTGTGGGCGCTGGCGGCCGTGTGGTCTGTGGTGGGGGTGAGGACGGCGTTCATGGGGTGATGACCTTCGCAGTGTTTGACGGATTGAGCGCCTTGGGCCGGCTCAGGCGGGTGGGGTACACGACTGCGCTCATGTCCCCCGTCACGCGCTGTGCGCGTGCCTCCTCCTTTACTTCGCTCCGCCGTGCACCCCACCCGCCTGCTCCTCCGAAGTTGGCTCGCCACGGCCGCCCTCCTCCACCTCCGCCCAGCTTCCAGAGCGGTGCGGGCTTGGCTGCGCGGGTGCCCAACGCAGCGAAGTAAAGGAGGAGGTCGGGCGCAGCCCGGCCGGGGGACATGAGCGGAGTTGGGCACCCGCGCAGCCAAGCACACGCCAAAGCCATGGAAGCGAAACCCACGCTCATGCTTTGCCACTCCAGTGCACGATCCGCTTCTCGACCAGCAGGAACATCAGGTTCAGCACATAACCCAGCGCCCCGGTGATCAGGATGGAGGTGTACATGTCCTTCACGTTGAACACCTGCTGCGCATCGATGATGCGATGGCCCAGGCCGTTCTCGGAGCCGATGAACATCTCGGCCACGATCACGATCACCAGCGCCATGGACACGCCGGTGCGCAAGCCCACGAAGGTCTGCGCCAGGCTCTCCATCAGCATCACGTCCTTGAACACATGCCACTTGCTGACGCCCATGATCTGGGCGGCCATCACCCGGGTCTTCTTGGCGTTCATCACCCCATAGGCGCTGTTGAACAGCACCAGCAGCACCGCAGCGAACGCGGCAATCGCGATCTTGTTGTGATCCGAGATGCCGAAGATGAGCATGAACAGCGGAATCAGGGCCGACGATGGCGTAGAGCGGAATAAGTCCACCAGGAACTCGACACTGCGGTACGCGTTCACCGATGAGCCCAGCACCACCCCCAGTGGCACACCAATGGCCACGGCGATGCCGAAGGACACCAAGGTGCGGTACACCGTGGCGAAGAAATCTTCGGCGATGTCGCCCGTGGCCACCACCTCCCACAAGTGGGACAAGGTCTCGGCCGGGGGTGGCAGCAGTACCGGTCGGATCAGCTTGAGCGTGATCACCAGCTCCCAGATGCCGAACAGCAGCAATGGGCCCACCAGCGGCAGCAGGCGGGGATCAAACAGACGGTCCAGGAACTTGTTCATGGTGGACGTCGCTTCAGGCCGTGTAAATCAGCGGCTTGACCGGCACGCGGCGCGAGAAGATCTTGCGCTCGGTGAACACATCAAAGAACTTCTGGAAGTAGCCGATGTCGGCCTCGGTGAACTCGTTGTACAGCGTGAAGCCCGACAGCGGCACCTCTTTCACCAGGCTGGGGTCGATGGAGGTGAAACCGTCCAGATGCTGACGCACCTGCGCCGGGTTCTTGCGCACGAAGTCCACCGAACGCGCATACGCGGCGATGTACTTCTTGGCCAACTCGGGTTGATCCTTCAAGAAGTTGGACGTGACGCTGGCCGAACCACCAAACCAGGGCGCATCCGCGTTGCCCAGGATGTACTTGCTGATGACGCCGTTTTCCAGCACGCGGGTCAGGCCCCGCAGTCGGCCCGCCGTGCCCGTGGGCTCCAGGGTATAGACCGCATCCAGCTGCCCGGCCGCCAGCGAGGGCACGTGCTGCCCGATGGGCATTTCGATCACGCGGGCGTCGGTCACGCCATTCTTCTCCAGGATCATCTTGGCCAGCGTCAGGTTCTGGATGCCGGGCCCCGAGGCCACGGTCTTGCCCTTGAGCTCGGAGATGGACTTGATGGGGCTGTCGATGGGCACCACAAACTGGTCCAGCACCAGCTTGTGGTTGGACGGGTTGGAGCAGATGATCTTGAACAGACCCGGCGAGGTGATCTCGGCCAAGGCCAACACGGCGGATGCCGTGCCGTTGGCCGAGCCATGAATGCGGCCCGTGATCATGGCCTCAGCCACCTGCTGTGCACTCTGGAACTTCACGCCTTCGACGTTCAGGCCCGCCTCTTTGAAGAAGCCCCGCTCCAGCCCCGCATACAAAGGCAGGCCGGATGCGATGGGCCAGTAGCCGATGAGGATCTTGTCGCTCTGGGCCTGCGCCTTGGGCAACATGCCCAGGGCGGCCACTGCAGCGGCACCTTGCAAGACTTGACGACGGGAGGGAACTCGGGCGTTGGACATGGAAGCAACCTTCAAGTGATGGGGCAAAGTGGGTGCGGGGATCGATCGCAGTGCGCTTCTGTTCTTGGATACCTTCTTGTATACAAGCAATCAACATGCCTGCCCTTGTGCACCAGACGCCAGCACGGCGCCCCTCCAGGGTGCCGAATCAAAAGGCCTGCAAGGCCTTGATCACCGCCTTGGAATCCGACACGGCACCAAACACGCCCCCTTGCATCTTGATCATCTGGAATGCAGCAGCATGGTTACCCGGGTCGGTGGCGCCGGTGCAATCGGTCAGCATCACGCACTCGAAGCCTCGGTCATTGGCGTCGCGCATGGTGGTGTGCACGCACACATCGGTGGTGATGCCCGTCAGGATGATGTTGCGAACACCCCGTGTGTGCAGGAGCAGCTCCAGATCGGTGGCATAAAAGCTGCCCTTGCCGGGTTTGTCGATGATGGGCTCGCCATCAATGGGGTACAGCTCGGGGATGATGTCCCAGCCCGGCTCGCCGCGCACCAGGATGCGGCCGCAGGGCCCCACATCACCGATGCCCACGCCGTTGGTGCCGATCTGGCGAGAGCGCCAGCGCTTGTTGGCCGGCAGATCGCTCAAGTCGGGCCGATGGCCCTCGCGCGTGTGGATGACGTGCATACCCACGCGGCGGGCCTAGGCCAACAAGGCCTTGATGGGCTCGATGGGCGCGCGTGTGGCGCTGATGTCGTAGCCCATCTTGTCCACATAGCCACCCACGCCGCAGAAGTCGGTCTGCATGTCGATGATGATCAGCGCCGTGTTGTCGGGGCGCAGATCGCCGTTGTAGGGCCAGGCGTAGGGCTGGGCGTCCACATACAGTTCGGTCACGGTGCTCATGCGGCGTCCTTCAGAGGGGTGGTGGGTGCGGCCAGCAGGTTGGGTTCCTCACCCTTGAACTCGCGCACGGGCGGCGCAAAGCCACACGAGGTGCCATCGGTGTGCACCACCTCGTCTTCCCAGGGCAGGCGGGTGGTGCCAGCCACCATGTCTTGCATGAAGGTGTAGGGGCAGTCTTGGGCGCCGCCCTTCACGGCCACATAGCCCCGGTGGAAGAACTGGTAGATGTTGTTCTCCACCCCCCAGTGCACCCGGGCCTCTCGCACCAGGTCGGCGCGCACCTCGGCACAAATGATTTCGTCGGGGCGGCCGCCGCCTTGCGCCATCACCGTGCCATCGAAGTTGCACACCATGGCCTCGCCCATGGAGTCGAAGGTGCCGTCGCTGCCGCACAGACACACACTGGCCGTCACCATCAGGTTCTGGAAGGCATTGGCCTGGTTGGTGATCTGCCAGGCATGGCGGATGGGGGCCGTGTAGCCCGCCGTGCGGATCATCACCTCGGCGCCCTGGTAGGCGCACTCGCGCGCCATCTCGGGGAACATGCCGTCGTGGCAGATGATCAGCGCCAGCTTGACGCCCTTGGGGCCGGTGATGACGGGGATGCCCATGTTGCCCGGCTCCCAGGGCTCGACCGGCACCCAGGGGTGGTACTTGCGGTAGTACAGCTTCAACTCACCCTGGTCGTCGATGATGAGGCCGGTGTTGTAGGGATTGCCGCCGGGGTTCTTCTCCATGATCGAGAAGCAGCCCCAGATCTTGTGCTGCACACAGGCCGCCTTGAAGGCCGCGACCTCGGGGCCGTCGAGCGTGACCATCAACTCATCGGCCGTGTTCATGCTCAGGCCGTGTAGCGAGTATTCGGGAAAGACCACCAGGTCCATGCCCGGGTAGCTTCGGCGGGCCTTGCCCACCATGTCCACCACCCGCTGGGTTTGAGCGGCCAACTGCGCCGGGGTGTCCACCACCGGCAACTGCAGTTGCACCAGTCCCAGCACCATGCCCGAAGGCGTTTTGTTCAAACCACTCAATCCACTCATGTGTGCTTGCTCCAACTAGGCTTGTTTGACATGAACCGGGTCAGCGCGTGACCCCCAACTCCATGGGTGCGCCTTGCAGCGAGCGCTTGGGACTGCAGGTCCAGATCAAGATCAGCAGCGTCAGCGCATAGGGCATGGCATTGAAGAGGTGGTAGCCCCAGCCGATACCCACGGATTGCAAGGCCGGCCCCAAGGCGCCCGCGCCCCCGAACAGCAAAGCCGCCCACAGGCAGGCCATGGGGCGCCAGCGCGCGAAGATCACCAGGGCCACCGCGATCAGACCCTGACCGCTGGATAGACCTTCATTCCAGCTGCCGGGGTAGTACAGGGACAGCGATGCCCCACCCAAGCCCGCGATGAAGCCGCCAGCCGTGGTGGCCAGTACCCGCACGGTGTTGACCGAGTAGCCCAGCGCACGGGCTGCATCGCTGCTGTCGCCGGCCATGCGCACGATCAAACCCCAACGGGTGTTGGCAAAGGCCCAGGCCATGACCACCGCCAGCACCACCCCGATGGGGAACAAGGCGTTGATGCGCAATGCCGCCTGCACCTGGGCCGAATCACTCCAGGCCCCCAGTTCCAGCGATGGGATCTGTGGCGCCTGCGGCTGAATCAAGGGCTTGCCCAGGTAAAAAGCCAGCCCGGCCCCCAGCAGCATCAGCGCAATGCCCGTGGCAATGTCATTCACCCGGGGCAAGGAGCACAACAGGCCGTGCAGCATGGCCAGCAAGGCGCCCGCCGAGGCGCCGATCAACATGCCCAACCACACCGAGCCGGTCAGGTAGGCCCCACCGAAGGCCGCCATCGCCGAAAGCACCAGCACCCCCTCCAAACCCAGGTTGATGCGACCTGATTTCTCGGTCAGGCACTCGCCCAGGCTGACGAACAGAAAGGGTGTCCCCACCCGGATGGCACCACCCAGCACGGCCAGAGCCACATCACCAAAGTTGGACAGAAAACCGGGATCGCTCATGCCGCACCCTCCTGCTTGACCACCACCGGCGCCGGCGCTGATCGTGCTGTGGCTCCACGCACCAGCCACCAATCACCCAACTTGCCGCGCATGGCATCGCTGGCCAGAATCAACACGAACGCAAAGCCCTGCAAGACCATCACCGACGCATCAGGCAGATCCAGTCGGCGCTGCAGCAAACTGCCTGCCGCGCCAAATCCCCCAAACAAGATGGCCACGGGGATGATGGCCAGGGGGTTGTGCCGCGCCACGAAGGACACCAGGATGCCGGTGTAGCCCAGGCCCACGATGATCGACGCGTTGGCCGAGGTGTGCACCGCCGCCACCTCGATGGCACCGGCCAGCCCGGCCCCGGCCCCGCCCAAGGCGCAGGCCGTGATCACCAGGCGATGGCTGGGCAAGCCCACCAAGCGGGCGGCACGCGCATTGCCGCCCACCACACGGGTGGCAAAGCCATGGGTGGTGCCGTACAACCACAAGCCGGCCAGCACACAGATCACGGCGCCCCACACCAGACCCCAGTGCACCTCATAGCCTGGGATCAGACCCATCTGAATCTCCGGCGCCAAGGGCAAGGTCGAGGGCTTGTTCAAGCTTTCGGGGTCGCGCATCGGGCCCTCGACAAAGTGCTTGAACAGCCCGATGGCCAGATAGCCCATCAGCAGCGACGCGATGGTTTCGTTCACACCCCGGTACTGTCGCAGCGCACCGGCCAGCGCGATCCACAGACCACCCGCCACGGCACCGGCGGTCAGCACCATCAGGGTGCCCAACCAACCGGCGGGTGGCGCAAACACATAAGGCAGCGCCGCGCAGGCCAGGCCGCCCAGCACCAGGGCGCCTTCGCCGCCAATCACCATCAGGCCTGCGCGATAAGGAATGGCCACACACAAGGCCGTGAGCATCAGTGGGGCAGCCCGCTGCAGGGTGTTCTGCCAGGAGAAGGCATCGCCAAAGGCGCCCTTGAACAGCAGCACCCAGGCCTCTACCGGGTCAGTACCCCCCAACCAGACAAAGCCGCCAAACAGCAGCACCGCCCCGGCCAGCGCCAGGATGGGCAACACCACCGCATCGAACCACGTGGCCAACGAACTCATGTGTGCGCCCTCACGCTCAGATCTTGCCGATCACGCCTTCAACCAGGTAGTTCATCCCTTCCAGCGCGATGTCGGTCTGCTTCATGACCGTGCCCTTCGGGATCACCACCTTGCCGGTGTTGTCCTTCAGCTCACCCTTGAAGATCTCGAACTGGTCTTTCAGCATCAGGGCCTTGATGGCATCGGCGTTCTTGCGGGCGCCTTCGGGCACC
The DNA here is from genome assembly GCA_947085235.1 of uncultured Aquabacterium sp. Taxonomy (GTDB): domain Bacteria; phylum Pseudomonadota; class Gammaproteobacteria; order Burkholderiales; family Burkholderiaceae_C; genus Aquabacterium. The sequence continues at coordinate 21,143 of CAMTVS010000007.1, forward strand.
ATGCCGCCATACGGCGAAGTCTTCACGTAGCCCTCTTTCAAGCCACCGCGCAGGAAGTTGGGGTGGGGCTTGCCTGTGCGGGCGGCGTCCACGATCTGCTTGTACGGGGTCACCCAGTTCCACTCGGCACCGGTCAGGTAGGCATTGGGCGCCAGCTTGGCCTGCGAGGCGTGGTAGCCGCACACAAAGCGGCCACGGCGGGCGGCGGTTTCCACCACCACCTTGGGGCCATCCACGTGCATGGTGAAGACGTCCACACCCTGGTCGGCCAGGCTGTTGGTGGCTTCTGCCTCCTTCACCGGCATCGACCAATCGCCCGTGAACACCACCGAGCAGGTGATGTTGGGATTCACCGAGCGAGCACCCAGGGTGAAGGCGTTGATGTTGCGCAGCACCTGCGGGATGGGCTTGGCCGCGATGAAGCCGATCTTGCCCGACTTGCTCATGTGGCCGGCGATCACGCCATTGAGGTACTGGCACTCGTCGATGTAGCCGAAGAAGCTGCCCACGCTCTTGGGGTGCTTGGCAGCATCCCACAAGCCACCGCAGTGCGAGAAACGCACGTCGGGGTTCTTCTTGGCCACTTCCAGGATGTGCGGGTTGAAGTACCCGAACGAGGTGGGGAAGAGCAGCGTGGCGCCGTCTTGCGAGATCATGCCCTGCATGGTCTTTTGCACCGCCTGGGTTTCGGGCACGTTTTCTTCGCCCACCATCTTGATGCCGGGCATCTTGCGGATTTCCTGCGCCGCCTCGAAGTGCGACTGGTTGTAGCCAAAGTCGTCTCGCGGCCCCACATAGATCATGCCGATCGTCAGCGTTTTCTGCGCCCAGGCCGGCAGGCCCAGGCCACCCAGCGCCAGGCCCGCACCCGCGCCCCCGACGTTCTTCATCCACGACCGACGATTCCATTGATCCATAGACATGCGCATCTCCTTGCACCAGCGTGTTACGAAACCACCGACGGCGCACCACCCCGGGGCGGTGCACATCCGTTTGATGTACAGACTTGTATACAAGCAGAACGCATGCCAACCCACAGAGCTCGTGGTCATGAAAAAGGCGACCCGAAGGTCGCCCTGGCGTGGATCGCGGTGTGCGTGCGGGGTCAACCGCCCATGAACAGCCGCGCGATGGTGTCCCACCACGACCCCGTGCCGGCCGACTGGGCCACAGGCTCGGTCTCGTACGCCTTGATCAGGGCACCCTTGCGGCTGATCAGGTTGTCCAGGAACACCTCCACCGAGCGGTAACTCGTGGGCGATTTGATCTCGGTGCCATCAAAGCCCACGATCGTCAGGCAGTGCGAGCCAATCAGGTTGCGCTCATACGGGATGTAGAAGCCAATGTTGGCGTACGGCTTCATGGCATCCGTCCAGGCCTTCACCTCGGGCTTCCATTTGGCCAGCAGCAGGCCGGTGCGCTGGTCTTCCGGGGCCGCGTTGATCTCGGGATAGAAGTCGCGGTACGAGAAGTCCGAGTAGATGGAGTCCTGCTGGAACACCGCGTAACCGAAGCGGTCTTGCGGATAGACCTCGGCCATGGCCGTCGTCAGCGAGCCCAGGTTGTTGGGGTCGCCAAAACCGGGGTAACGGGTCAACAGACGATTGACCAGCCCCTCCGGGCCATCCAGGCCCCAGGCGCTGCGGATCTTTTCATGCAGCCGCAGGGCGGGCGCCTGCTCGGCGGTGGAGCCCCGCGGGGCCTGCATCAGCGGGCCGGAATCGGCCAGCAGGGTGGCGGCCTTGGGCTTGACGATGTCTCGCAGGATGCCGTAGTTGGCGGTCGAGCCTGCCCCGCCCGCCGAGAAGCCGGTCAGCAGCAGGTGCTCGGGCTGGCGCATGTTCTTGGCCATCCAGTGCGCCAGAGCCTCGGCATTGCGAGCGCCGCGGTGGTAGTACGTCAGCGCGGGCTGATCGGGCTTGGCATCGGGGTAGACGGCGATCTTGTTGCCGGTGTGCACATCGCCGGTGCAATAGGGCACGTAGATGATGTTCCAGCTTTGCGTCTGGATGTTGTTGAAGGGGTGCAGCCGCGCCGTGAAGGGCGTGACCAAACCAAAGGCCGCCATGGTCAGCGACGACAGGTAGTTCTTGGGCACGCCATTGGGGTTGGAGGCGCTCAGCAGCCCACCCTCGCCCAGGCAGTTGCCCTTGGCCCAGCACGCGCCGCCCCCTTCGAACATCACCACCGTCTTGGTGGTGAAGGGCGTGCGGTTCACAAACACCCGATAGGGCGAGCCATTGCCGCACGAGGCGCCTGAGGCGGCGGGCATGTCCACCGCCTCCCATTTGAAATAGCTTTGCGCCCAGGCGGCGCTGCTGGCGGTCAAGACCAGAGCCGCCAGGGCTGTGCGTGCGGCGCGAAGAGAACGATGGGAGGTCATCGGTGGTGCTCCTGAAATGAGGCACCACGATTGTGAGATTTCTCACACGCCACTCGTTGATGGTCTTCCATTAAACGCGCTGGTTTACACTAGCACGCATTCAAGGGGTCGGCTGTCGCCTGCCTGACATTGCAGGGGCAAGCCCTGAGGGGGGATGTCTCGATGGAGACAATTAACGCGACTTATTAGAGTCTCAGAGTTTCTGACAACAAATCTTTCCGGAGTGAGACACATGCCTTCCTTGCGCACCCTGGGCCTGGCCGCCGGCCTCAGCCTGCCCCTGATGGCCTCGGCCAGTTTCTTCACCTGGCAGGCCGTCGAGCTGCCTGCCAGCACCGGGGCGGCCTGCGGCGACGGATCGCCGTACCGCTTCTTTGTGAACCGCAACCCCTTCACCACCAAGACGGTGGTGATCTTCGAAGGGGGCGGCGCCTGCTGGGATCAGAACGCCTGCGCCGGCAAGGGCGAAGGCCCGTTGGGTCTGTCCATCCTGTCGGCCTCCAACCCGAACGGCATCCCCAAGGATTACATGACCAACCCGCTGAACGTGTTCAATGGCGGGCTGTCAGGATTGGCGCTGGGCGGCTTGATCACCCCCTTCTCGATGCGCTTGCACCCCCTGCAGCGCGTGCAGACCCAGGGCTGGAACATCGTCTACGCGCCGTACTGCACGGGTGACGTGCACACGGGCAACAAGGTCACCAGCTACACCGATGCCAACCCGGCCCAGCCCCGCGTGCAGTACCACCGTGGCAGCGCCAACGGCCTGGCCATGGCCAACTGGCTGGGCGCCAACCTGAAGCGCCCCGATCAACTGCTGGTGACCGGCTTCTCGGCCGGGGGCGCAGGTGCCACCGCCAACTACACCTGGCTGCGCCTGGCCATGAACCCGAAGAAGTCGGCCATGCTGGCGGATTCGGGCCCGTTGTTCCAGGTCAACCGCACCGACAGCCCCGAGGTGTCGCCCTCGGTCTTCCTGCACAACAAGATCCGCAACGTGTGGGGCCTGGACGGCCAGAACGGCCTGGTCACCAAGCTGCTGACCATGTACCCCAATGCCGGCACGGCCGAGAACCTGGGCTCGCTGAGCACCGGCCTGGGCAAGATCTTCCCGCAAGACCGCTTCAACTTCAGCGTGTTCCAGCAAGACGGCATCTACTCGGCCTTCTCGTACAACAGCTTCTACCCCGAGATCGCGGCCGCCCCGTCCGGCGTGCAGCGCGACACCCTGATCAACCAGAAGTGGTCGCTGGAAGTGAACAAGTGGGTGGACGCCATGAAGCCCCTGCCCAACATCGGCTACCACGTGCCCTACTACCGCGACTTCCTGAAATCGCACACGCTGACCACCCTCACCTTTGCCGGCACCGGCATCAAGGAGGCCAACATCGGCAACCTGAACGCGGTGGTGGACAACCTGATCGACGGCAAGGGCACGCCCATCCGCGCCTTCGAAACGCAGAAGAACCTGCAAAACACCCAGGTGCCAGGCTTCATCGACTCCCTGCTGCAGCCGGTGTTCAAGCTCCTGGGCCTGTGATCCCCCGGGCCTGAGCGGCCCGCTCCACACCCGCCGGTGGGCTTGGCTCACCGGCTTTTTTGTGTCCACGCCCCCGTTGAGCCCCGCGTGCCCCCCTTGCCTGAGGGGGCCACACGGTGTCAAACGCCCAAAACCCACACGCTGAACGGGAAATGGCGCGCACAAGCGCCTGTGGGTGCGGTATAACTGCGCCCTGATTCGAACGACCGTTTGAAATGAACGATCGTTCGAAATTCGAGATCAACCCTCCCGCAGGCTGCACGCCGCGGAAACCACACACCGAGGTGCCCCATGCCGCAGTACAAGACCCCGTTGCGCGACATGCGCTTTCTGCTCAACGAAGTGTTCGACTACCCCGGGCACTACGCATCGCTGCCCAATGGTGAAGACGCCACCCCCGACATGGTGGACGCCATCCTGGAGGGCTGCGCCACCTTTTGCGAAGAGGTGCTGAGCCCCCTGTACCTGACCGGCGACCAGGAAGGTTGCACCATCAACGACGGCGTGGTGACCACGCCCAAGGGCTACAAGGAAGCCTATGCCGAGTACGCCGCCGGCGGCTGGCAGGGCCTGGCCCACCCCAAGCAGTACGGCGGGCAAGAGCTGCCCATGTCGCTGAACCTGCTGAAGTCGGAGATGATGGGCACGGCCAACTGGCCCTTCACCATGTACCCCGGCCTGAGCCTGGGCTGCATGAACACCATCTACCTGCACGGCAACGACACGCAGAAAGAAACCTACCTGCCCCCGCTGATCGAAGGTCGCTGGGCCGGCACCATGTGCCTGACCGAGCCCCAGTGCGGCACCGACCTGGGCCAGGTCAAAACCAAGGCAGAGCCCCAAGCGGACGGCACCTTCAAGCTCACTGGCACCAAGATCTTCATCTCGTCGGGTGAACACGACCTGACCGAGAACATCATCCACATCGTGCTGGCCCGCCTGCCCGATGCGCCCAAGGGCACCAAGGGCATCTCGCTGTTCATCGTGCCCAAGTTCATCGTCAATGCCGATGGTTCGCTGGGCGAGCGCAACACGGTCAAGGCTGGTGCGCTGGAGCACAAGATGGGCATCCGCGCCTCGGCCACCTGCGTGATGAACTTTGACGGCGCCACCGGCTACATGATCTCTCAGCCCAACAAGGGCCTGGAAGCCATGTTCACCTTCATGAACAGCGCCCGCATTGGTACCGCCCTGCAAGGCCTGGCCCACGCCGAGCTGTCTTACCAGGGCTCGCTGCCCTACGCCAAAGAGCGCCGCTCCATGCGCGCCCTGAGCGGCAAGAAGGATGCCGAGCACACCGCCGACGCGCTGATCTGGCACGCCGACGTGCGCCGCATGCTGCTGACGCAAAAGGCCGTGGCCGAAGGCGCCCGCGCCATGATCTATAGCTCGGCCAAGCTGGCTGACCTGATGGTGGCAGGCGCCGCCAAGGGCGACATGAAGGAATACGAGCACTACGACGACAAGCTCGGCTTCTACACACCCATCCTCAAGGGCTTCATCACCGAGCTGGGCCTGGAGTGCGCCAACATCGGCATGCAGGTGTTCGGTGGCCACGGCTACATCAAAGAGCACGGCATGGAGCTGATCGCCCGTGACGCCCGCATCGCCACGCTGTACGAAGGCACCACCGGCATCCAGGCGCTGGACCTGCTGGGCCGCAAGGTGCTGCTGCAAAGCCGTGGCAAGGTGGTCAGCGAGTTCACCAACATCATGACCGCTCAGGCCAAGCCCCACCTGCTGGACGGCGGCCCCATCGGCGCCATGGCCCGCGCCTGCTTCAAGCGCGCCCTGCAATGGAAGGCGCTGACGCTGCGCATCATGCTGCGCGCCGCCAAAGACCGCGACATCGTCAGCTCGGCCTGCAACGACTACCTGATGTACGCCGGCTACGTGATGATGGGCCACTTCTGGCTGCAGCAGGCCCTGGTGGCGCAAGACAAGCTGAAGAACGGCGGCAAGGAGACGCCGGAGTTCTACAAGGCCAAGATCCAGACGGCCGAGTTCTACTTCGACCGCCTGCTGCCCCGCGCCGACGGTCACAAGAAGTCCATGCTGGCGCCCACCTCCAGCGTCATGCAAATGGACAACGAGCATTTCATGTTCAGCTGATCACCATCGATCCAGCCCCCCGATCAGCCCGCCACGGTTCGCCCTGGCGGGCTTTTTCATGCGCAACCACTGGGGGAAACCCGAAATTCAGGGATTCGGACGCACCTGACCCTGGGGGTTAACAGCCGCCACGCCGCACGGCAAAATGACACCCGAGATTGTCAGATCAACCCATTCACCTTTCCCGCAGGACACGCCCATGGCATTGGACAAACCCTGGTTGAAGCAATACGGCACCGGCGTGCCCGCCACCATCAACCCCGACACCTACCCTTCGCTGATGGAGCTGCTGGAAGACGCCTTCCGCACCCACGCGCGCAAGGACATGATGGCCTACATGGGCTCGCGCTGGACGTTTGCCGAGATCGATGCCCAATCGAAGCAACTGGCCGCGTGGCTGCAAGCGCAAAAGCTCTCCAAGGGTGCCCGCGTGGCGGTGATGATGCCCAACGTGCCGCACTACGCCGTGGCCATCGCCGGCATCCTGCGCGCCGGCTACGTGGTGGTCAACGTCAACCCCATGTACACCCCGCGCGAGCTGGAGCACCAGCTCAACGACGCAGGCGCAGAGGCCATCATCGTGCTGGAGTACTTTGGCCCCACCGTGCAGGAGGTGATCGACCGCACCCCGGTCAAGCACATCGTGCTGGCCTCGCTGGGTGATGTGTTCGGCCCCCTCAAGGGCCCGTGGATGACCTACAAGTCGCGCAACGTGGACAAGCACGTGATCGACTTCCAGCTGCCCAACGACGGCCGCCGCGTGCTCACCCCCATGAAGCGCGCCCTGTCCGAAGGCAAGGGCCTGAGCTACACCCGCCCCACCCTGAAGGGCAGCGACGTGGCCTTCCTGCAGTACACCGGCGGTACCACCGGCGTGTCGAAAGGCGCCACCCTCACCCACCGCAACCTGGTGGCCAACATCCTGCAGTGCGAGGCCTGGTTCAAGCCCGAGCTGGACAAGGTTGAAGGCCAGGGCGTCAACGTGGTGGCCCTGCCGCTGTACCACGTGTTCGCGCTGACGGTGTGCTACTTCCTGAGCGCCCGCATGGGCACCATGAACGTGATGATCGACAACGCCCGCAACGTGGGCAAGATGATCGAGACGCTCAAGAAGTTCAAGATCACGCAGTTCCCGGCGGTCAACACGCTGTACAACGCCCTGGTGGAAGAGCCTGACTTCGAGCAGCTCGATTTCTCGCGCCTGAAGGTGTGCAACGGCGGCGGCATGGCGGTGCAACAGTCCACCGCCGAAGCCTGGCAGCGCATCACCGGCGTGCCCATCGTCGAAGGCTATGGCCTGTCGGAAACCTCGCCCGTGGTGACCGTGAACCGCCTGGACAACCGCAGCTACAACGGCGCCATCGGCTACCCCCTGCCCTCCACCGAAGTGGCCCTGCTGGACGAGCAAGGCCAACCCGTGGCCCAAGGTGAAGCTGGCGAGATCGCCGTGCGCGGCCCGCAGGTGATGGCCGGCTACTGGCAACGCCCTGAAGAAACCGCCAAGGTGATGACGGCCGACGGCTTCTTCCGCACCGGCGACATCGGCGTCATGGCCACCGACGGCCTGATCAAGATCGTGGACCGCAAGAAGGACATGATCCTGGTGTCGGGCTTCAACGTGTACCCCAACGAGATCGAGCAGGTGGTGAACATGCACCCCGGCGTGACCGAATGCTGCGCCATCGGCGTGCCTGATGAGCGCTCAGGCGAGGCCGTGAAGCTGTTCGTGGTGCGCAAGGACTACAGCCTGACAGAAGACGACGTGGCCGCCTATTGCAAAGAGCAGCTGACCGGCTACAAGCGGCCCAAGCACATCGAGTTCCGTGAAGATCTGCCCATGAGCAACGTGGGCAAGATCCTGCGCAAGGATCTGCGGGATGAAGAACTGGCGATGATGGCCAAGAGGAAGAAGGCAGCCTAAGGCCGCACCCACCAGGGGCCCACGCCCCTGACGGGTACTCAGGCCGCATCCCTCTGATCGAACCTCGGCAGGCTGGCCGCCACGTCTCTGAAAGCGGCCAGCGCCGCCTCCAGGTGCTCGATGATCTCTTGCTGCAGCACATCAGGCGGCGGCAGGTCATCGAGGTTGTCCAGGCTTTCATCTTTCAGCCAGAAGATGTCCAGGCTGGCCTTGTCGCGGGCCATCAGGTCGTCGTAGCTGTAGAACTTGAAGCGCTCGGTGGCGCGCCGGTCGTGGCGGTTCTCGGGGTGATAGCAGGCGATGAAGTCGCGCAGGTCATCGAACTTGAGTGGCCGCGTCTTCAAGGTGAAGTGCATGTTGGTGCGCAGGTCGTAGAACCACACGCCCTTGGTGTGCACGCGGCCATCCTTGGGCGCGTTGTCGAAGAACACCACGTTGGCCTTCACACCCTGCGCGTAGAAGATGCCCGTGGGCAGGCGCAAGATGGTGTGCACATCGCAGGTCTCCAGCAACTTGCGGCGAATCTTCTCGCCCGCACCACCTTCAAACAGCACGTTGTCGGGCAGCACCACGGCGGCCTGCCCGGTCACCTTCAGCATGCTCACGATGTGCTGCAAAAAGTTGAGCTGCTTGTTTGACGTCGTCGTCCAGAAGTCCTGACGCTCATAGACCAGCGCATCGCGATCGTCTTCACCTTCCTCGTTGGTGAAGGTCATGCTGCTCTTCTTGCCGAAGGGCGGGTTGGCCAGCACGTAATCCACTTGCTGCTTGGGCTCGGCAATCAGCGCGTCTGAGCGCTCGACCGACGGCTCGCCATCAAGCTGCCCGATGTTGTGCAAGAACAGGTTCATCAGGCACATGCGGCGCGTGTTGGGCACGATCTCATTGCCGTGGAAGGTCTGGTCGCGCAAGAACTCCTTTTGCTTGCGGTTCAGCTCGGCGCCAGGCCGGGTCAGCCAGTTGTAGGCCCCCAGGAAGAAGCCCCCTGTGCCACAGGCCGGGTCGGCAATGGTCTTCATGGGCTCGGGGCGCACGCAGGCCACCATCGCCTCAATCACGGCGCGTGGCGTGAAGTACTGGCCAGCGCCGCTCTTGGTGTCTTCGGCGTTCTTTTGCAGCAGGCCTTCATACAGATCGCCCTTGGTGTCGGCATCCAGGCTGACCCAGCTTTCGGCGTCGATCATCTGCACCAGGCGGGCCAGCTTGGCCGGGTCCTGGATCTTGTTTTGCGCCTTGAAGAAGATGGCGCCCAGCATGCCGGGCTCGTTGCCCAGCTTGTGCAGGGTGGCCAGGTAGTGCGCCTCCAGCGGCTCGCCCGTCTTGCTGCGCAGGCTGGCCCAGTCGTACCCCTTGGGGATCTGGGTGGGGCGACTGTAAGGCGGCTGCGTGTATTCGTGCGCCAGCTTCAGGAAGAGCAGGTAGGTGAGTTGTTCCAGGTAGTCGCCATAGCCCACCCCATCGTCTTTCAGGGTGTGGCAGAAGTTCCAGACTTTCTGGACAAGGGTGGAGGTGTTCATGGGGAGCTGGATAACAAAGACTTCAGAAAAGTCTTTTGATTCAATGGGTTACGCGTGTTTGCCGGTTTGTTATCGGGCGGGGTAGATAAGAAGAGCCAGGCCACGTGGCCCCAAACCTCCAGAGTACGCCCCGGCAGGTCTGGAGGTTGGGCGGACAGCTCTGGAGGTTGGATGCGTAGCTCTGGAGGTTCGCAGTCAGTCGTCCGTGAAGAAGTCGTTGTCCAGGCGCTTGAGCTGGTAGGTGGCCGCCACCGACACCCCCAGGTCGTGCTCGATCATCAACTGAGCCAAGCGGGCGCCGTCAATCAGCACGATGCGGTACGAACGGCTGTTGCGCGCGGCCTGCACGGCAGCAGGCGTGAAGGTGCTGGTGGTGATGAACACGCCTTTCTGCGCACCCTTCGCGTCCAGGGCGCCCTTGAAGTCCCGAATCGGGCCTTCGCCCACCGAGCCCTCCCAGCGCTTGGCCTGGATGTAAATGGCGTCCAGCCCCAGCCGGTCTTCATTGATCACGCCGTCGATCCCGCCGTCACCAGATCGACCGACGGCCTGCCCCGCCTCCTGGCGGCTGCCGCCGTAGCCCATCTTGAGCAACAGCTTGACCACCAGGCGCTCAAAGAACTCCGGGTCGCAGGTCTTGACCGTGCTGATCAATTCAGCCGCCAAATCTTCATGGGCCAGCTTGATGGTTTGCTCGATGCGCTCTTCGGGCACGGCCAGCAGCAGGTCGTCGGCGTCCTCCCCCTCAGCGGAAGGCCCGCCGCCCAGTTGCTGCGTGGCGCCAATCTGGCTGCTCTTCCACGCGTCATAGCGGGTGGTCAGCTCCGTCAGGTAGGCGCGTGGCTCCAAGGCCTGGGCCAGCAGGGCCTGGCCCGCCGGGGTGATGCGCCAGGTGCCGCGCTCTTTCACAACCCAACCCGCCTTGCCCATGCCCACCGATGAAAAGCCAAAAATCTTGTGCCACCGCGGCACGCCGGACGACTCCAGCCCCTCCAGTGCCCAAGCGTCCATGGGCACGGCTTGCTCAATGGCCTTGAGCAGGTCACGGCGGCGCAACTGGCCGCCGGGGGCCGCCGCCAACGCACGCAGGGCGGCCTCGTGGGTGGCGGTGATCAGCAGGTCAGAGCGAGAAAGGGGCTTGCTCATGTGGTCTCGACAGGGTGGCAAGTGGGGAAAGATAACAAAGACTTCAGAAACGTCTTTTGATTCAATGACTTAGGTTGTGCCGGCTGTTCATTATCTGGCGGCGTGGATAACAAGCGACCTGGCGTGCGGTGTGGGGAGTCTCGGTCGGATATCTGCCAGATATCTGCCAAACCCAGCGCATTCGACAGCCAATACACCTTTATAAAACAAGCACTTAGCATTCAGATGTCTGCCAAGTTCGCGATAGGGCCCGTTGATTCCGGGTGTTTTGGCAGATATCCAGTGGCTCACGCGCCTTCCACCGTCGCCCAGTAACGCCGGCCCTTGCCCTGCCCCTCGTGTCGCACCTTGCCCGCTTCTATCAATTCATCCAACGCGCGCTTCAGTGACCGATAGGGCACCTCCAGGCCGACACGGCGGTTGACGTCGCCTGACGACGAGCCCGGGTACAGGCTCAAATCCTCCAGCACCAAGGCACGCAGCCTGTGCGGTGGCATGCGTTTGAGCGTGGTGCGGTCATCCAGCCCCGCCCCCTGCAGCCAGCGCGGGTCAACAAAGTAACGCGTGGCCTGGGTCTTGCCGGTTTGCTGCACCAAGCCCAGCTCCAACAGTCGCCCCAACCAGACGCCCCGCAGCTCATCCCCATTGGGCAGCTCCAGTTGCGCTGACAGCTCGCGGGCAGTCAGGCCGTCGCTGGCCGCGAGCAGGCCCAAGGTGATGCGCTCGCGTTGTTTCAACTGGAAGCGCGCATCGGCATCGGTCATCAGCTGCACGATACCGGGCCTCTGCACTCGCCGCACCACCGTCACGCACACCGAATCCGAGCCTTCCTTGGGCACAGGCACCGGACGCCCCTGAGAGAGCTGCACGTCGTACATCAAGTCGAAGCCCGAGCCTTCCTTTTCCATCAAGCGCAGGTCATGGAACAAAGCGGCCATCCGGTCATTGCGCCGACGGCTAGCGTGCAAGATGGTCTGCGGCGTCACGCCCAGTGGCAAGCGCCCCGGGTTGATCACCTCCAGCCGGTCAGGACGCAGGTTCAGCAGGATGTCGCCGCGCTGTGTGTAAGACCGGTGAACCAGGGCATTGACCAGCAGTTCTCGCACCACCCGGCGGTCGTAGGCTGGCAGCTTCTGGCGGTGCAGCCCATCGGGCAGTTCATAGCTCTCATGAAAATCAGGGATGCCATGCCACAACGCGTCCAGCAGTTCGATGGGCGACAGCGCGTGGTCGTCCCACAACCACTTGTTGATCTTGTCGCCCTGCTCGTCGTACTTGATGGCCTGCACACTGGGCGCGGTGCCCAAGCGCGCACGGTCTCGTGCCGTACCCAGGATCAACACCCCCAGATTGGTCAGCCAGGGGCCATCGCTCAAGCCGTAATGGGCCAGCAGCTCAGCATCGCTCTTTTCCTGGACCGAAGGCTTCACACGGTCAGAAGCTCGCAGTTGATCGAGCAAGGCCGAGAGCTTGTTGGGATCGGCCTCTGTGGCCTGCACCTGCTGGGTGGTCAAGGTTTCCCAAGGCAAGGTCGGGCGGTCGTTCAACAGCGTCAGCACATCGTCGCCCAGCACTGGCCGACATTGATCGCCCACGCGCACGAAGTAGCGTCCATCCGTGGTGGACGCCACCCCCACAGACCGCGCGATGCGCAGCGCGATGTACTGGCCACCGTTGCCGGCCGTCACCAGCTCGGGCGCCACCTGCACGTTGACCGTCTTTTCATTGACGCGCTTGCGGATCAGGTCGATCAGCTCGGGCTCGATGCGCTGTGTGGGCGGGGGCAGGTCATCGGCATCTTCAATGCCGATCAGCAAGGTGCCACCGGCTGCGTTGGCGAAGCAAACGCAATCGCCTGCCAAGGCCGACCAGTCCGCGGTGGGCCCGGTGACTTTGCGCAGCGACTTCTTGTCCATGGCCTGGCCTTCAGAGCTCATGCGGCCTCCTGGGCACGGCGGCCACGGGGCTTGCGGGCTGGAGCCTGCGCTGCACGCTCGGCGCGGATGCGCGCCAGCAGGTCAGCGGCGGGTTCGTCGCTGGGGTCTTGCGGCACGAGCTGGCCGTAGAAGGCGGCGCGGAGGATGTTTTGGCGTTGGGCGGTGGATTGCTTCAGCATCTTGGTCACCATGCCTTGTTGCTCTTGAATGGAATCAAGCTGCGCCTTCAATGCGTCCACCAACGCTTCCTGCTCATTTGCTGGCGGCAGCGGCAGAAAAATTGAACGAACGATCTGAAGATTCAAGTTCGGTTGCACCCCACCAGATGCTTGCTTGCGCATGTCGTCATAGCTCTTCAACAAGAACATCTTGAGGTAGTTCTTGCAGTCCAGTGCACTGCCTTCCAGCACCAGCGCAGCAATTGCCTGATTGATTGTGGCTGGCAAACCCAGTTCAGCGCACTTGCCTCGTGTTTTGCCTTCGCCATACATCGCAACCAATAGTGCACCTGCTGGGTAAACATCCAAGCGACATTCTTGAAGCGCCAAAGGTGTCAGCATCTCCGACGCTGCAGTGACCATTTCCTCATTTAGCGCCCCGCTCGTCACCCAAGGAACGGTACCGCCATCGAAGTATTGCGACTTAGATCGCAACGGGGTCACTCCCGTGCCAACGGCGGCTAGCTGATCGATCGTCGCCCACACCCATCCCTGCGGCAAGGCCGGCAAATCGGTGGTGTCCGGCTGCACCGGCTCGGGATACTTCTTCTGCCAATCCTTGGGCGGGGCCTTGCCTTGGGCCTCGAACTTGGCGAGTTGCTTGGCTTCCCAACGGGCGCGGCGCTCGGTGAGGATGCGTTGCAGCAATTGGGCGCCGGACTCTGCAGGTGGGTGCTGGGCACGCTGCTGTTCGCGCCACGAGGCCGTGAGGGCGCCTTCGACGGCGGCTTTGAGCAGCGATTGGCGGTATTGGGTCAGCTTCTTTTGCGCGGCTTTCAGTTCGGCTTCGCCTGCATCCAAGTCAGACAGCAGCTCTTCCAGCTTCTCAAGTACCCGCCCCTGCTCAAGCTCGGGTGCAACAGGAACAAGCTCGTTATAAAGGTCGTCTCTGCTGAGACTGGGAATGGCTGTTGACTTGTCTAGTCGAACCAGCTGTTGCGAACCAAGGAAATAGTAGAGCCAACGAACACTCAGCCCTGCTGGCGGCTCAATGAAGTAAGCCGTATCAATGGGCCAGCATGGACGATCCACAAGATGCACTGCACCAGCAGCCCCTTTGCGTCCAACAATGACAGAGGGTCCAGCGGTGATTGCTGCATCGTGTTTGCCTACCGCTCCGCTTGAGCCGAACACAGGAAAGCTTCCTTCTGCATTTCTGGCTTGCTCAGGAAGTGCCTTTCCGTAATTGACCACAACGAGATTCAGCAGCGATGTCTGCTCCCACCCTTTCGGCAACACACTCACGCCACCAACTCCTCATTCATCTCACGCATCCACACATCCAGGTCTTCGCCAAACACGCCCCAGGCTTTTTGCAGCCCCCCCTTGTCGGCCAGCTCGGCGTAATCAAAGTCATCGCGGCTGATGGCGCAGCTGCTGGCAATGTGGTCCTTCATCAGGCGCAACCACTCGGTCTGCTCGGGGCTGAAGGCCGTGCCGCGCTGGGCGTTGTGCCGGAAGATCCACGCCTGAAAGCGCCTGTCCACCTCGTCGGCAAAAGGCCTCAATTCTGCGTCCATCCCCAGGGCAAAGCGCACCAGGCTCACCAGGTCGGTCAGCTGGCGCTTGCGGTCGGCGCCCTTCACCGGGCTGGCCTGGCCTTGTGTGGCATGAACACGCGCATAGGCGCTCCACAGGCGTTCGGTCGTCAGCATCAGCGGCGGACGGGCCAGGTGTTCATGCAGCTCTTCAATCATGTCGAAGGTCAGCGCACGGCGTTGGTAGGGCTGCTGATAGAAAAAGCCCAGGGCGGCAACCTCGTCCTTGTGGGCCTTGATGTAGTCGGCAAAGCTTTGCACTGCAGCTTGCGCTTGGGCCTCGGCCTGCTCTGAGAACCCGCTGAAGGTGACCGTGTCGAGGTTGACGTGGTCGATCACCTGCTCGCGCTCGCGGCGGGCGTTCTCGATCTCGTCTCGCAAGGCAGGTGCGTCAAAAGGTGCACAGGCCGCAGCCACACGGGCCTGGCGGGCGGCGTCCAGCTCTTGGGGGCTCAGGTCTTCTTCGCGGCGGCTGATGCCTTTAGCCTGCGCGGTGGCCAGCGCCGCCTGCACGATGGCATCGGGGTCCAGCGCCGTGATCAGGGCCTTGCCCAGTTCACCCACAGGCACGCCGCCTGAGGCCTTCTCAATGCGGGCCTTGGCCTTGTCGTCCAGTTGCTTGGCCAGTCGCACCAAGCGGTTGGCCAGCGTCAGTACGGTGTCGTCGTCGCGGTGGCCCATGGCCACGCCTTGCAGCAGGTCCTTCAAGGGCATGCCGGGCTTCTTTTCCAGCGGGCGGCTTTCGGTCTTGAGGCTCTTTTCCACACCCACGGCGTCGATCAGCACAAAGCGGTCTTTGGCGCCGCTGGCGCTGTTGCTCACGCGTTGCAAGCCTTCGGCGCTCAGGCTGCGCACGCCTCGGCCCTTCATCTGCTCGTAGTAGCCCTTGCTGCGCACATCGCGCATGAACAGCAGCACCTCCAGCGGCTTCACGTCGGTGCCGGTGGCGATCATGTCTACCGTCACGGCAATGCGGGGGTGGTAGTCGTTGCGGAAGGCGGCCAGCACGCTGTCGGCGTCTTCTTCGGCGCGGTAGGTCACCTTCTTGCAAAAGGCATTGCCCTGGCCGTAGACCTCGCGCACCATCTGGATGATGTCGTCGGCGTGGCTGTCGGTCTTGGCAAAGATCAGGGTCTTGGGCGTTTCTTGGCGGTGGGGGTAGATCTGCGTTTCCACGGCCGTCTTCATGGCCTGGATCACTTGCCGGATCTGGCTGGGGTTCACCACCGAGCGGTCCAGCTCTTTGCCGGTGTAGTCGGTGTCTTCTTCGGTTTCGGCCCAGCGCTTTTTGCGGGTGGCGCGGTCGCGGTGGTCCACCCATTCCTTGGCCTTGAGCTGCGCGCCCTTTTGCGTCACCTCTGTTTCGATCACGTACACGTCGTAGCCCACGTTCACGCCATCGGCCACCGACTGCTCGTAGGTGTACTCGGCCACGATGTTCTCGTTGAAGAAGCCAAAGGTGCGCTTGTCGGGCGTGGCGGTCAGGCCGATCAGGGTGGCGTCAAAGTAGTCCAGCACCTGCTTCCACAGGTTGTAGATGCTGCGGTGGCATTCGTCGATGACGATGAAGTCGAAGGTTTCAACCGGCACGTCGGGGTTGTAGGCCACCTTCTTTTCTTGCTTGCTGGTTTGCAGAGTTTCGTTCAGCGAAGCGTCTTCGGCTGATTCGTCAATGGGCTCGCCCGACAGGATCGAATACATGCGCTGGATGGTGCTGATGCACACCTGGGCATGGGGGTCGATGTTGGCCGAGGCCAGGCGCTGCACGTTGTACAGCTCGGTGAACTTGCGGGCGTCGTCAGGCGGCGTGTAGGCCATGAACTCCTGGTGCGCCTGCTTGCCCAGGTTGCGCGTGTCCACCAAAAAGAGCACGCGCTTGGCGCCGGCAAACTTCAGCAGCCGGTACACGGCCGTGATGGCGGTGAAGGTTTTGCCCGCGCCGGTGGCCATGTGGATGAGGGCGCGCGGCTTGTTGAGCGCCAGCGATCGCTCCAGCCCCGTGACGGCGTTGATCTGGCAATCACGCAAGTGGGTCGTGGGCAGGGGCGGCATGGCCTCGGCCAGGCGGCGGCGCAAGGTGGCGGGCTGGGCCTGCCATTCGGCCAACTGGGCGGGCTTGAAGAAGTGAAAGACCTCGCGCGAACGGGGTGCTGGATCGGCGTTGTCGGTGAAGCGGATGATCTGGCCGGTGGCCTCGAACAGGAAGCGCAGGGGCGCGTTGTCCTTGCGCCACTTCAGGTTGGCAGCGGCATAGCGCTCGGTCTGGCTTTCGGTCGCGGTGATGTTTTCGCCAGCCGCGTCCTTCTTCGCCTCAATCACGCCAACCGGGTTGCGGTTCACGAACAGCACGTAATCGGCAGGCCCGGAATCGGTGGGGTATTCGCGCACGGCCACACCCACGCTGGCACCCAGGTTCAGCGCCTTCATGTCTTGAACCGACCAGCCTGCAGCGGTCAATCGTTCATCAATGATCTGGCGAGCTTTTGCTTCTGGCGTCATCCCTGATCACTCCCGCTTTCTTATTACATGCCGGATCGAAAGCAGGCGCAGCCCCTCATCCATCGCCGAAGACCAGCCATCGGTCAACTCAGCGCGATGGGGCATCTCGGCGCCATACGGGCTTGCTCGCTGCCATGACCGGCCGGTCGCGACTGACAAAGTTCGGTGAAGTTTATCGCAGGGTCTAGGCTTTACATGCCGCTCGTGCGGCGAGTCACCACCCGCCCTGGGCTGGTGGCTTGCGCGCTCACATCAGCAAACGGCGCTCACACGCCCCACTGCTGCTTCATGAACGCCGTTGGGTCGCTGGGCTCACAGCTTGGGCGCGGCCCCTTGCCCCTGGCGCTTGCGCACCGCCTCGGCCTTCAGTTGCTCCACCCATTGAACAGACCTCCGGTTTGCCAAGACCATGCCGCCCTGATCCACCAGCCAGGCCTCGAAGCTGCGAACCGGCTCACTGCCCCACTCGTAGCGCAGGACGGTCCCGCACTTGGCCGCATCCCGGGATGCGCCCAGCGCGTCACGAAAGACATCCTGGCGAGCATATTGCTCAATGACCTTGACCGCATTCGGTGGCAGCAGGGTTCCCATGGCATTCAACGAGGGGGTTCGCTGCCCCTTGCGGTCCTTCACCACCAGGCACTGCGCCTTGCCTTCTTCATCCCAGTGCACCACCACGCCTCCGGCCGAGCTGGGAACAGAGCGGACGTTGAAGGGGCCATGCTTGGCGGTCAGTGCAGCCAGCATTTGCTCACCGCTCGGGGGTTGTGGCGGGCTTTCACGGCGAGACACGGCAAACACACGCGGCTCGGATGGCGGGCTGGTGAAGTACACACCGATGCCGCCGCGCGCTGTGCGAAAGCCCAGCTGGTCCAGGAACTCCGGGGTCTGCAAGTGGTTGACGCCGTCAAAGTACGGCATATATGCCATCGACCGACTGGACACCTTTGCGGTGGGATCGAAGGCCTGGATGGCTTTGACAACCTCGGCCTCGGTCATGCCAATGCGTACGCCGGCAATGTCCATCCGGGACAAGGGGGTGGCAGTCTGCGCCAGAGCCGGGGTGATACCTACCCATCCGGCGAACATCAGGATCACGATTTTCTTCATAGCCTCTGCTTTCACATCAAAATTTGCTGGTGTTCAGCGGCCCGGGACCGTTGCCCGTCGCAGGCGCCGCCACCGAATCGGTCTGCTCAAGAAGTTAGAGGTTCGCCGGCTGAGATTCGTCTCCCAAATGGGGTAGAAATGCACCATGGAGACCTTGCCAGACCATGAGGCTGATCTGTCGGCGCTCATCGCGCATCTCTACGATGCGGTGATGGAAGCCTCCTCTTGGCCTGGCATCGCATCCCGGATTGCGAAGGCACTGGGTTCGACCAGCGCCGTCGTCAAGCTGCATGGAGAGCATGGGCAGGTGAGCTTGCTGGAATGCACCAGCAATCTGGTGGTGTCCGAACGCGATCAGGCATGGGCCGACGAATGGCATCGTCGCGACCTTTGGGTGGAGCGCTCGGTCGCCCATGGCCCGGCCCGCATCATCACCGACGAAGACCTGGTCCGGCCAGAAGAGCAGGCGCGCAGCGGCTTTTACCAGGAATGGCTACCGCACCTGGGCATCCATCACATGCTGGGGGCGGTGTTTCCGGTCGCGCAGGGGGTGATGGGCGTGCTGGGCATCCATCGCCCGCGTGAAGCCGGGGCCTACACCGACCAGGAGCGGCGTCAGGCGGCAATCGTCTTGCCCCACTTGCAGCGCGCCTTGCACATTGGTCAGCGCCTCACTGCGCTCGAGGGGCAGCATTCGGCCGCACTGCAGGCACTTGATCGCCTTGATGCGGGTGTCCTGATCGTTGATCGCCGTGGCCTGATCATCCAGGCCAGCGCCAGGGCGGAGGTCATGCTGCGAGAATGCCCGGAGTTGGTGGTTGATCGCGGGCGGCTGTCGCTGCATCAGCCATCTCTGCGAGACAAGCTGCTCGCGCTCGTGAGGGCCGCCCTGGAGACCGCACAAGGCCGAGGAGGCCAAGCCGGCACGGCGCTCCTCGTGCCCAGGTCTCAGAGGACACCCTTGGTGTTGAGCGTGGCCCCCCTGTCGGCCCATGCAGGCTTGCACGACCGGGAACAGCCTGCCGCGCTGATCTTCATTCGCGATCCCGAGGCTTCGCTTGATGTGACCCACCTTCGGGAATTGTTCGGACTGACGCGCGCGGAAGCGACGGTGGCTGCGGCCCTGGGCAGGGGACGGTCTCTGGACGACATTGCGACGGAGCTGAATGTCAGCATCGGCACGGTACGCACACACCTCAAGCGCAGCCTCGCCAAGACGGGAACGCATCGGCAAGCGCAATTGGTGGCACTGATGGCGCGAGGCGCATGAATCGCCGCATCTCCGCCCCCAAGCCACCAGCCCAGGGCGGGCCGCGTGGCGCCTGTGTGGGTGCCGAGGCGCGCAAGCCCCGGGCAGGTGCGCGGCAGCGCACCTCGTGAACTGACTGGCCGGAGATGTTTGACCGCAGCGGCCTTCAGGCCGCGAAGGGAGTTCTCCGGCCCTGCCTGGGGCTGAGCACCGCAGGGGCGTTCTGCCGCAGGCAGAACCACCCACTTGAAGCCACGCGGCCCGCCCTGGGCTGGTGGCTTGCGCACATCATTAAGCACCAATAGTATGATGATGTAACCACACTGCGGAGCCCACATCATGACCACTGTGCGCAAAACGATCACCCTGACCGATCAACAAGACCACTGGGTCAAGGCTCAGATTGAGGCCGGGCACTACACCAACGACAGTGAATACATCCGCGACCTGATTCGCCGTGAGCAAGAGCGCATGGGCCAGCTAGAGGCCATTCGTACTGCCCTGATTGAAGGCGAAAACAGCGGCGCCGCTCAGGTTTTTGACGCGCGCGCGTTCAAGCAAAAAATGCGCGCAAAACATGGCTGAACTGCGCGTCACACCGGCAGCTCTTCAAGACCTGGAAGACATCTGGCAGTACACCGCCCATCACTGGAGCATCAGCCAGGCTGAACGCTACATTGACCGCTTGACGGAGTGCTTCAACGCCTTGGCCGCAGCCCCGATGGTGTCATCGGCCTGCGATCACATTCGGCCAGGCTATCGTCGCCAGGTGGTCGAACGTCATGTGGTGTACTTCCGTGTCGATCAAGACAGCGTGACGGTGGTTCGCGTCCTGCATGAGCGCATGGACGCGATTCGCCACATGTGATGGCTTGACGCTCACACGCCCCATTGCTGCTTCATGAACGCCGCCTGGCGCTCCAGCGCCTTGGTGGCGCTGGGCATGAGGCCGGCGTGGATCTGGAACACGTGCCAGCGGCCCTTGTAGATCTCCAGCTCCACGTGGCGGTCAAAGCGCTTGGCCGCGTGCAGCAGCCACACCGAGTCGTCGTGCAGCACCTCGATCTCGCCCACCTGCACCAACGTGGGCGGCAGGGTGCTCAAATCCTGGCGCTTGGGGAAGGCCAGCGGGTGGTCATGGCGCGGGCGGTACCAGGCAAAGCCTTGCATGCCCCACTCGATGTTGATCATCGGGTCGAGCTTCTTGTACTTCTTGACGCTGTCGCTGTTGAGCTTGGCATCAAAGGCGGGCGACATCATCACCAGGCACTTGGGCGTGGGCAGGCCTTCCAGCTCCAGCGCCTTGAAGAGCAGCAGCGTCAGCGTGCCGCCAGCCGAGTCCCCACCCACCGAGATGTGCTCGGGCTTGTAGCCGCGCTTGAGCAGCTCTTTGTAGCCCGCCAGCGAATCTTCGATCTGCGCCGGGAAGGGGTGTTCGGGCACGCGGCGGTAATGGGGCACCAGCACCTCGCAGTTGGCCAGGCGGCTCAAGCGGGTGGTGATGCTGCGGTGCGTGCGGGGGCTGCCGGCGCAGAAGGCACCGCCGTGCAGGTACAGCATGGCGTGCTTGGGCTGGGGCGTGGCCTTGGGCGTGATGCGCTCGGCAGACATGTTGCCGATCATCACCTTCTCCACCTTCACGCCGCCGCCGGGGGGCATCGACACCGACAGGGTGTGCATCACGGCGCGCTGCAGCCCCACCGGCATGGGCGGCTTGATCACCGGCTTGAACAACAGGCGCAGGCTGCTGCGCATCAGCCCGGCCATGATGCTTTCGCGGGCGCCAGGCACAGGCTGGTAAATGCGCTGAATGGGCGCTTGGGTCGAGGCG
Organism: uncultured Aquabacterium sp.; assembly: GCA_947085235.1. Taxonomy (GTDB): domain Bacteria; phylum Pseudomonadota; class Gammaproteobacteria; order Burkholderiales; family Burkholderiaceae_C; genus Aquabacterium. Next base: position 42,144 of record CAMTVS010000007.1, read on the forward strand.
GTGGCTTCTTTCATCACGGCAGACATGGTGGTTGATCCTTACGAACGACAGGGGCGGTTCAACCCAGCATGGTCTTCTTGGCGAAGAAGGTGGTCATCGGCTGATACCAGGAGCCGAAGAACCGCACCACCTTGTCGAGGAACTTGGCATCCGGCCCCACCAGCACACGACGCTGATTGCGCTCCACGGCGCGCAGGATCTGCAACGCGGCGCTTTCGGCGGTGGTGGTGTTGAGCAGTTTGTCGAACTTGGCCTTGGCCGTCTCGGGGTTCGCGCCGGTCTTGGCCGTGATGCTGTTGTCCATCTTGGCATCGCGGGCGATGTTGGTGCGGATGCCGCCCGGGTGCACACAGGTGGCGCTGACGCCGCACTTCTCCAGATCCAGCTCCTGGCGCAGGGCCTCGGTGAAACCGCGCACGGCAAACTTGCTGCTGTTGTAGGTACCTTGCGTAGGCAGCGAGAGCAGGCCGAACAGGCTGGAGGTGTTGATGATGTGACCCTCACCCGCGCGCTTGAGGTGCGGCAGGAAGGCTTGCGTGCCCCACACCACGCCCCAGAAGTTGATGCCCATGATCCACTGAAAGTCTTCGGGCTTGACGGTTTCCAGGAAGGCGCCCAAGGCGACGCCGGCGTTGTTGAACACCAGGTTGACCTTGCCGTGGTCGCGCGCGGCCTGATCGGCCCAGGCCACCATTTCGTCGCGGCTGGCCACATTGACCTTGGCCGTGGTCACCTTCACGCCCAGCTTGGCGGCCATGGCAGCGGTTTCGGCCAGGCCTTTTTCATTCACGTCGCTCAAGGCCAGATGGCAGCCACGGCGAGCCAACTCCAGCGCCAGGGTGCGCCCCATGCCAGACGCTGCACCGGTGATGGCAGCCACCTTGTTCTTGAAATCTTTCATACGCACTCTGGAACGGGGGGGAGGGAAAGCGCGGGGGCGACAGCGCCCAAACGGCGGTCAATGCCACAATCGGGGTTGGCCGTCGACGCGCGGCATCAAGCAATTTGACAAGCGTCAATTTCAAATATCGTATTTGACAATGACTGTTTCCAAAAATAGGGTTAACCCTGAAACCCCCACGACCTCGGGGCCGGCTGGTCGGCGCTACGGCGGGGTGGATTCCGAAGAGCGGCAGCGCCAGCGCAAGGCCAAGCTGATCGACGCGGGGCTGGCCGTTTTTGGCGAACAGGGCTACCACGCCTCCACCGTGCGCGATGTGTGCAGCAAGGCGCAACTGACCTCGCGTTATTTCTACGAGTCCTTTGACAGCATGGAGGCCTTGTTCAAGGCCGTGTACGTGACCATCAACCGCGAGCTGATGCAGCAAACGGTGATGGCCCTGGCCCGCTGCGCGCCCGAACCTGAAAAGCTGGCCGAAGCGGCCCTGCGCACCTTCTTCGAGTTCATCCGCGACGACCCCCGCCGCGCACGCGTGGGCCTGATCGACGCCATGAACGTAGGTCAGAGCATGAGCGACCTGACCGGCAAGGCCACGCAAGACTTTGCCCACCTGATCGCCAGCTTCATGCGGCAGATGTTTCCGCGCCTGGAAGAGATGGGCCTGAGCCACCAGATGATTGCCGATGGCCTGGTGGGCTCGAACACGCGCATTGCCACGCAATGGGTGGCCGAACGCTGCAAGACCCCGCTGGAAGATGTGCTGCGCAATGCACAGTCCATCTTCGAGGCCTGCATCCTCTACGCGCGGGCGCAGGAGGCGAGGTTGCCACCCCTGCCGGCCGGGCGCTGAGGCGGGCGAAGGCCGCCCCCCTCCCGCTCCTGTCAGCGGCTCAGCACCAGCACAGGCACCTGACTGCCACGCAGCAGCACGGTGGTGGTGCTGCCCAGCACCAGTTGCCGCAGGCGCGAGTGCCCATGCGCGCCCATGACCAGCAGCCCGGTGCCCAGGCGCTCCACAGCTCCCAGCACCACGGCATCCACATCGCCCGGCGCCAGGCTCACGTCCACCTCAAGGCCCGCCTGCCGCAGGTGCTCAGCAGCCTGCTGCAATGCCATCTCGTGGGTCAGCGAGTGCTCACCTGCCCGTACCAGGTGGCAGCGCAAGCCCCGCAGCACGGCGTGATCACTGACACGCGCCAGCAAAGCAGCTGCATCCTCACCATCACCCAAGGCCAGCACGAACGACGACGGCGCCACGAACTGCTGACCGGGCACCATCAGCACTGAGCGGCGATGCCCGCGCAGCACCCGCTCGATGTGGTGGTCGGGCGCGTGCCCGGCCCACAGGCGATGGTCATGGCGGCCCATGACCACGAGGGCGGCGTTGGCCCCCACCTCACCCAGGGTTTCGATCAACTCGCCGTGCCGCTGCAAGCGATCCACTTGTGCAACCCCGGCGGCCAGCGCACGCGTGCGCATGCCCTCCAGCACCTGCCGGCCTTGCTCTTGGGCCAGCGCGCTGCGGCGATGGTCCAGTTGTGCCATCTCTTGCAGCAGATCTTCTTGCGCACCCAGGCCGATCTGGCCAGTGGCATCAAGGTGCTGCGCCGTCTCGGGGTGGCGCTCCAGCACCTGCAACAACAACAGCGGCGCGGCCAGCCGCTGCGCCGCCCAGGCCGCGCCATCACACAGCGCGGTCAAGGGGCTTTGCACATCCACACACGCAATCACCTGAGCTGACATGGTTGGCCTCCTGACCTCAATGGCCGGTGGGCAAGGTGGCCCCCGGTTTGTCGTGTTGACCGAAACGGTCCACCATGGTGGCGCTAGCCTCATTGAGGCCCAGCACCTCCACCTCGGCGCCTTCACGGCGGAACTTCAGCACCACCTTGTCGAGCGCGCCCACGGCCGTGATGTCCCAGAAGTGGGCCTGGCTCACGTCAATACGCACGCGCTTGACGACCTCCTTGAAATCAAACCGGTCCACAAAGGCATCGGACGATGCAAAGAACACCTGGCCCGCCACGGTGTAGACGCGGGTATCGCCACCGTCGTCGGTGCTGGATTCCACACGCAGCACACGGCCCACCTTGTTGGCAAAGAAGATGCCCGACAGCAGCACGCCCACGAACACGCCCCTGGCCAGATCGTGGGTGCCCACCGTGACCACCACGGTGGCCAGCATCACCAGCGATGAGCTGGGCGGATGCTCGCGCAGCTTGCGCACCGACTCCCAACTGAAGGTGCCGATGCTGACCATGATCATCACGGCCACCAGCGCCGCCATGGGAATCTGGCTGACCCAGGGCCCCAGGAACACCACCAGAATGAGCAGGAAGATGCCGGCCAGGAGGGTGGACAGGCGCCCGCGCCCGCCCGACTTCACGTTGATCACCGACTGGCCGATCATGGCGCAGCCCGCCATGCCGCCAATGAGGCCACTGCCGATGTTGGCCAGGCCCTGACCCACGCACTCGCGGCTTTTGTCGCTGGGGGTGTCGGTCAAATCGTCCACGATGGAGGCGGTCATCATCGACTCCAGCAGGCCCACCACCGCCAAGGTCAAGGCGTAGGGCGCGATGATCTGGAGCGTCTCCAGGGTCAGCGGCACCTCGGGCAGCAAGAAGACGGGCAGGCTATCAGGCAACTCGCCCATGTCGCCCACGGTACGGATGTCCAGGCCCATGACCATGGCCACCCCCGTGAGCACCACGATGCACACCAGGGGCGAGGGCACGGCCTTGCCTACCACCGGCAGGTAAGGGAAGCCGTAGATGATGGCCAGGCCGGCGGCGGTCATGGCGTACACATGCCAGGTGACGTCGGTCAGCTCCGGCAATTGCGCCAGAAAGATCAGGATGGCCAGCGCGTTGACGAATCCGGTGACCACCGAGCGCGAGACAAAGCGCATCAGCTGCCCCAACTTCAAGAAGCCAGCGATGATCTGGAACACACCCGTCAGCAAAGTGGCCGCCAGCAGGTACTGCAGGCCGTGGTCCTTGACCAGGGTGACCATCAGGAGGGCCATGGCGCCGGTGGCGGCCGAGATCATGCCGGGGCGCCCGCCTGCGATGGCGGTGATGACGGCGATGCAAAACGAGGCGTACAGGCCCACCTTGGGGTCTACGCCCGCGATGATGGAAAACGCAATGGCTTCGGGAATGATGGCCAGCGCAACCACGAGGCCCGACAACACGTCGCCTCGCACGTTGCCCAGCCACTGGTCGCGCAGTGAAATGGACATGGGAAAGTAGGGAGAATGCAAGCCGCACCCAAGTCGGGCGCGTGAACTGAACAAGACGCTGCAGTGATGACTGCAACCGTTGGCGTGTGATCGTGCAACGATCAGAAAACGCTCAAGCCCCGCTGCACGCGGCAGGGGGCGCGCTCACCTCAGGGCGGGGTGACCGATTGAAAATGTCCCAGTGCCAAAGCACACACTGGCGTGAAGACCAGTGCTTGCAGTGCTTGACGGAACGGAATCAACATCGTTTCAGTATAACAAGCACCTAATTGCCACCTTCGACGCACATCACGCCACGCGCCGGCCTTCCGCATCGATCACCACCTCACCATCTTCTTTGGTGAAGGGCCCTTGCTGGGGCTGGTGCAGGATGTCGAGCACCTTCTCGGAGGGGCGGCACAGGGCCGTGCCCTTGGGCGTGACCACGATGGGCCGGTTGATCAAGATGGGGTGGGCCACCATGAAGTCCAGCAGTTGGTCGTCCGTCCAGTAGGGCGCCGACAGACCCAGCTCATCGTAGACATCGCCCTTGGCGCGCAGCACCTCTCGCACGCTCAGGCCGCAGTCGCGGATGAGTTGAGCCAACTGATCACGGCTGGGCGGGGTCTCCAGGTAGTGGATGACCTGCGGCTCAATGCCCGCATTGCGGATCAGCGCCAGGGTGTTGCGCGAGGTGCCGCATTGGGGGTTGTGGAAGATGATGGTGTCAGCAGGGGTGCTCATGGCGTCATTGTGTGCGTTCATACCAAGCCTTGCTGCGGTTGACCAGGGCCACCAGCGACAGCATCACCGGCACCTCGACCAGCACGCCCACCACCGTGGCCAGGGCTGCGCCCGAGTTCAAGCCGAACAAGGAGATCGCCACGGCCACGGCCAGCTCGAAGAAGTTGGAGGTGCCGATCAGGCAGGCTGGGCCACCCACGTTGTGCGGCAGCTTGAGCCAGCGCGCCGCCAGGTAGGCAATCACGAAGATGCCATAGGTCTGGATGATGAGCGGCACGGCGATCAGTCCGATCACGGCGGGCTTGTCCACGATGGTTTCGGCCTGAAAGCCGAACAGCAGCACCACGGTGGCGATCAGGCCCACCACCGACCAGGGTTTGATGCCCGCCACGAAGTCGCCCAAGGCGTGGGATGAACGCGCCATGAGCACCTTGCGCGTGACCAGCCCGGCCAACAGCGGCAGCACCACGTACAGCACGGTGGACAGCAGCAGGGTTTCCCAAGGCACGGTCACGTTGGTGACGCCCAGCAGGAAGGCCGCAATCGGCGCAAACGCAAACACCATGATGATGTCGTTGACCGACACCTGCACCAGCGTGTAGTTGGCATCGCCCTTGACCAGTTGGCTCCACACAAACACCATGGCCGTGCAAGGCGCCACGCCCAGCAAGATCATGCCGGCGATGTACTCACTGGCCGATTGCGGGTCCACCCAGTCGGCAAACAGGTACTGGAAGAACAACACGCCCAAGGCCGCCATGGTGAAGGGCTTGATCAGCCAGTTCACCACCAACGTGAGCATCAGGCCCTTGGGCTTGCGGCCCACATCCTTGATGGACGACCAGTCGATCTGGATCATCATCGGGTAGATCATCACCCAGATGAACACAGCCACGACCAGATTCACGTGGGCGTACTCGATGCCCGCAATCACCTGAAACAGATCCGGCACCACGAGGCCCAGACCCACACCCGCCAGGATGCCCAGCCCCACCCAGACGGTGAGGTAACGTTCAAACAAACCCATGTGGTGCTCCTGGTTCAGCTGCGGGCGATGCGCTCAAGCGCTGCCTGCAAGTCGTCGCGCGGCAGGGTGGCCAGCGGCAGGGCCAGCAACTGCAGCATCTTGTAGCCAATGGCCTGGCGGGTGAGCTCGAAGGCCCGGCGCTTGCCTTCGTCTCCGCCCTCGGCGTTGGACGGATCGGGGTAGCCCCAGTGCACCTTCACCGGCTGGCCATGGCCGCCAAAGAAGACCGGGCAGGCTTCAGACGCGGCGCTGTCGCACACGGTGATGACGATGGACAGCGGCGGGGCCTCGGGCGTGGTGAACTCGTCCCAGCTTTTGCTGCGGTAGGCTGACGTGTCGATGCCCGCGTTGTTCAGCGCCTCCAGCGCAAAGGGGTTGAGCCGCCCGCTGGGCGCGCTGCCGGCGCTGTGGGCCTTGACATCCAGACCGCGCTCGGCGGCCAGGTGATTGAGCATGCCTTCCGACAACACGCTGCGCGCGGAGTTGTGGGTGCAGAGGATGAGAACGTGGGTGGTCATGAGTGGCTCACTGCTGGCCGATGGCGTCGAGTTGTTGTTGCAAAGACAGGGGCGCCAGCTTGGCGATGGGCAGGGCCAGCATCAGCTCGATGCGGCGCTTGAGGGCATGCGCTGCGTCCTTGAAGGCCTGGCGTTGCTCGGTGTCGCTGCCGGTCACGGCAGCCGGATCGGGCACCCCCCAGTGCGCCGTCATGGGCTGGCCCGGCCACACGGGGCAGACCTCGCCCGCCGCGTTGTCGCACACGGTGAAGACGAAATCCAGTGCGGGCGCATCGGGCTGGGCGAACACATCCCAGCTCTTGCTGGCAAAGCCTTGGGGCTGGATGTAGAGCTGCCCCAGGGTTTCCAGCGCCAGCGGGTGCACCGCGCCCTTGGGGTGGCTGCCGGCCGACCAGGCCTTGAAGCGACCCTAGCCCAGCTTGTTGAGCAGTCCTTCGGCCAGGATGGAGCGGGCTGAGTTGCCGGTGCAAATGAAGAGCACGTTGTAAACGCGTTCAGGGGTGGTGGCGGTCATGGTGGAAGCTTTCGCAAGAGACGACAAATCAGCAGCAGCCCGAGGATTTGACGGGGATGCCCACCGGCTTGCCGCGCGGGGGGCAGCACGAAACGGCTGCCTGTGGGGCCGCCTCGGCCGGAGCGCAGGAATGGCCCCCCAAGGCCACAGCGGCATCCGCCTGTGGCGCAGGCTCGCCGCCGCTGAAGGTGGGCACGCTGCCCAGGGTGGTGAAGTGCTCCCAGGCGATGCCCTGAGGGTCGACCAGCCAATGCTTGTCGCTGCGGGCGTAGCAGCACGTGGTTTCGCCTTCGTCCAGCAGGCTCAGGTCCGCGGCCTCGGCGCGCTGCTTGAGGGCAGCCAGCTCGCTGGCGTCGTCGGTTTGGATACCCAGGTGGTCGATGCCGGGCTCGGCCCCGCGCTGCGAGATGGCAAAGTTGACGGCCGGATCCTCCAGCATCCACTTGGCGTAATCGGCCTCTTGTCGGCTGGGTTGCTGGCCGAACAGCTTGCTGTAAAAGCCGATGCTTTGGGCCAGGTCGGCCACGTGCAGGTGAACGTGAAATCGTTTCATGGACTGATCGTGTGTTGTGCTTGGTGAGGGGGGCGCTGGAGTCTCAGCAACAAGCGGGCGCGACAGGCGCGGGGGCCACGGCATCACAAGGGGTGCCTTGGCAGCAGTGCGCCGTCAGGTAGGCCATCACGCCGTTCATGCGCTCGAAGTCAGCGCGGTAAATGAGCCGGCGGCCATCACGCTCTTGCGACACCAGCCCCGCGTGCAACAACTCTTTGAGGTGAAACGACAGGCTGGAGGCCGGCACGCCGAGCTCATCGCCCAAGGTGCTGGGGATGGCGCCGGCGGGCCCAGCCCCCACCAGCGCACGAAACACGCGCAAGCGAACCGGCTGCGCCAGCGCAGACAATGCTTGAATGACGTCTTTCTCTTCCATATTTCTATTTTGATGGAAATATGGAAGAAGTCAAGCGCAGCGCGTCGGGCGCTCGCGTGGCAAAATACATTTGTTCAAATATGAAAAGGACCTGCATGCGCCTCCTCCGCCAAGCACCCCTCACCTTGACCCTGCTGGCTGCCCTCAGCACCCCGGCCCTGGCCGATGCCCCGAAAGCCGACGGCCAATGGCGCGGCCTGGCAGGCGCCTCGCTGTCCCTCTCGGGCGGCAACACCGAATCGGCCGCCTTGCTGGCCAATGTGAACCTGGCCCGCCAGGTGGACGGCGCCAAGACCACCGTGCAGGCCTACATCAACCAGGCGCGTAGCAAGGTGGATGGCGAGCGCGACACCACGGCCAACAAGTGGGGTGCCTCGGGGCAGCAGGATCTGGACCTGTCTGGCGACTGGTATGGCTTCGGTCGCCTGGGCGTGGATGCCGACCGGCTGATCGAACTCAAGCACCGCAGCACGGTGGCGGGCGGTGTGGGCTATCACCTCATCCGCAGCGAACGCCACACGCTGGACGTGTTCAGCGGTGTGAGCCACACCCGCTCGGTGTACCGCGAGGTGCAAACCATCAATGATCAAACGGGCACGCGGTTCTCGAACACGGGTGTGCTGATCGGCGAAGAGTCCAGCCACCAGCTCAACGACACCGTCAGCCTCAAGCAGCGCCTGGAGTACAACCAGGGCCTCAGTGGCGACAAGCTCAACCTGCTGCGCTTCAATGGCTCACTGAACGTGGCCATGAGCAAGGCGACCTCGCTGTCGGTCGGACTGATCAGCACCTACAACAGCAAGGTTCCCCCCGGCGTGAAAAAGGTGGACACCTCGCTGTTCACCGGCTTGAATGTGAAGCTGGGAGAATAAGTATTCACTGGATCACATCATGAGCACAACACGCATGGCTGCATCACTGACCCTGGCCCTGGTACTGGCTGCCGCCGTGGGCACGCAAATGGGCCTGCTGGAAGGCCAGCGCCCCACCGACCTGGGCGTGCAAGATGGGCGCCTGAAGGCCCCATCCGAGACGCGCAACAGCGTCTCCAGCCAGGCCCGGCTGGTGCCCGAGCACCCGCAGCACGCCTACGCCCTGATCAAGCCACTGCCCTTGAAAGCGGGTGGCCCGGAAGCCTCGATGGCCGCCTTGAAAGCGGTGCTGGCGCAAACGGATGGCGTGCGCATCGTGACAGAGCGCGCCGACTACATCCACGCCGAAGCCCAAACCCCGCTGATGAAGTTCGTGGACGACGTGGAGTTCTGGCTGAACCCGGCCGAGCAGGTGATTGAAGTGCGCAGCGCCAGTCGCCTGGGCCGCGAAGACTTAGGCAAGAACCGCGAACGGGTGGAACAGCTGCGCGCAGCTTACCTGGCGCAGCCCTGACCCACGGCGATCAGGCCGCGAGGCGCTTGCCCGCCTCGGGCGCGGCCACGTGGGGCTTGCGGAAGGTCAGCACGCCATCTTCCAGCGGGCCTTCGCGCAGCAGCTTCTTGTCGGCCGCGTAGTTCTGGAAGAGCTTCCAGGGCGCGCGGTCAGCCCCCTTGGGCAGGTGCGCTTCGGCACGGGCCACATAGCCCGAGGTCATCTCCAGCAACTGGGCCGGCTGCACATCGGGCGTGCGCACCGGCACGGCGATGCGGTTGCCGGATTTGTCCATGTGCTTGAGCAGGCGGCACACGTACTCAGCAATCAGGTCGGCCTTCAGCGTCCACGAGGCGTTGGTGTAGCCCAGGGTGTTCGAGAAGTTGGGGATGTCGCTGAACATCAGGCCCTTGTACGAGATGTGCTGGTTCATCTCGATGCGCTTGCCATCGACCGTGAGCGACATGCCGCCAAACAGGCGCAGGTTCAGGCCCGTGGCCGTGACGATCACATCCGCCTCCAGCACCTGACCCGACTTCAGCTTGATGCCGTTGGGTACGAAGCGGTCGATGTGGTCGGTCACCACATTGGCCTTGCCCTTCTTGATGGCCTTGAACAGATCGCCATTGGGCACGGCGCACAGGCGCTGATCCCAAGGGTTGTAGGGCGGGGTGAAGTGCTTCATGTCGAAATCAGGGCCCACCTGGGCCTTGACCTGCTTGAGCAGCAACCAGCGCATGAACTTGGGGAAGGTGCGCGAGAGCTTGAAGATGCCCTGGGTGATGAAGTTGTTGCGCGCACGGCTGATGTTGTAGACCGTCATGTCGGGCAGGAACTTCAGCAGGAAGCGCACCATCGGGTCGAACTGCGGCACCGACACCACGTAGCTGGGCGTGCGCTGCAACATGGTCACCAGCTTGGCCTTGTCCGTCATCGACGGGATGAGGGTGATGGCCGTGGCGCCTGAACCGATCACGACCACGCGCTTGCCGCTGTAGTCGAAGTTTTCGGGCCAGAACTGCGGATGGATGATCGTTCCCTTGAAGTCATCGCGGCCCTTGAACTCGGGCGTGAAGCCTTCTTCGTAGTTGTAGTAGCCCGAGCACATCATCAGCCAGTGGCAGGTCATCTGCACCATCTCGCCCGACTTCTTCTGCACCGTCAGCGTCCAGGTGGCGGTGTCGCTGTGCCAGTCGGCGGCCACCACCTTGTGGCCATAGCGGATGCTGCTGTCCAGCCCGTTGTCGCGCGAGGTTTCGGCGATGTAGTTGCGGATGCGGTGGCCGTCAGCAATCACCTGCTTTTCCGTCCAGGGCTTGAAGTTGTAGCCCAGGGTATACATGTCAGAGTCCGAGCGGATGCCGGGATAGCGGAACAGATCCCAGGTGCCGCCCATGGTGTCGCGCCCTTCCAGGATGGCGAAGGACTTGTCGGGACATTGCGTCTTGAGGTGGCGCGCAGCGCCAATGCCGGACAGGCCGGCGCCCACGATCAGCACGTCGAAATGGTTGGACATGGGGACTCCACAGCGGCTCAGGGATGAGGGATCCGTCACCCGGGTCGCTGGGCGGTTGAAGCACCGGCTGGCTGACGCAGGTCAAGTGACGACTTGTGTTGTCACTTTATATTTGAAATGAGGCATTGTCAAATAGCCAGCATCCGCGTTAACCCTTGCTTTGTCGCGCCCTCCCCTTGGATGGGGTGGATCGGGGCGTGCATGCTGCACACCCCACGGGCAGGGGCCGGACTCAGTGCACGGTGTCCAGATCAGCGCGGGGGCGGATCTCGAAGTCCAGACCATACACCAAGGCTTCGAGCATCTCACGCTCTTCTTGCGGCAACCGCCAGGCCGACAAGAGCCGTTGCAGCAACCGGGCCTCACCGGCCTCGATGAAACCATCGGCGCTGACCACGGCCGCACACATCTGGGCCACCCGCTGCTGCAGCTCGGGGTCATCCACCGTGTTCAGCCAATGCTGCACCGGTAGCATGTCGGCCAGGGTCATGCGGGGCCGGCGGCGGGTACGCAAAAAGGTGTCGTGCAACTCATTGAGCACCTGATGCCAGTCGTCGCGGCTCAGGCCCAGCTGGTGGCACACCTGCACCCGATGCAGCGCAAACAGCTCCGCGTCGTTGATCTCTTCGTTGGCGAACAAGGCCAGGGCCACGATGCGGCCCGCCGTGACGGGGCTGTTGGGGGTCATGGGCAAGCTCCTTCAAGAAGACACACCACCCCAGACTAGGCCCGGACGGGACCAGCGTCCATTCGGTTCTTGGGCCTGAATACTTCGGAAAAACCGAGCCCCCTGCGCGACGGCTCAGTCTTTCGGCAAGAGCTGCCACTGACGAGCGTCGCGGGCCCGGGTCAGTTCATGCAGCGTGTAGCGCCGATCCAGCCTGGCGCCACCATCGCGAATCAAGGGCGCATAGGTGACCGTGGCGGTGGACGAGCTGGAGCGCGGCAGCATCACGTCGAACGGGATGCTGACATACACCCCCTTGTCGAACGAGCCCTCGCCAAACTGCTCGGCGGGCACATCCGTCTTGGTGGCGTAAGCACCCATGCTCAAGCCATTGGCAAACACGCGCGACACATCCAGCGTCACGCCCACATCGCCCGCCAGGTAGCGCCCCGCACTGGCCTTGACCAACAGATCTTGCCAGCCCGTGTCCCAGTAGGCTGTGAGATGCCCGGTGGTGACACGGTAGTCGCGCAGCGACAGACCCTGGGTGAAGGCCCGTTGCTGCACGGCATTCACATCCACGCCCACGGCCAGCCGGCTGCCCACCGGACGCCACAGCACCTCGCCGCCCACCCCGGCGAACATGGTCTCCAGCAGGCCGCCATACACCATGGCAAACCAGTCATCCGACAGCGCACGCGCATGCGTGAGTTGCAGGTGAGGCACCGTGAACCGCCGCGTGGTCAGGTACTCCCGGATGAAGGTGCGCACGCGTGGCAAATCACTGGGCGCGGTGTACTTGAACTGGTCGTAGTTGTCGAGCACGCGCAGGCGCCCCGTGCCGGCCAACCACGTGTCAGGCCGCAAGCGCCATTGCGCCGACCAGTCCAGGCCCAGCTGGTACAGCCAGAAGCCATCGGGCCCGCCCAGGTTTTGCCGATAGAACAGGCCCACACCGTGCTTGAACGTGGACTCGTCAGGGGCCTGCCAGTCGTCCTGGCGTTGGTCGGTCTCTGCGCGTTGATCGGCCTGATGGGCCGCAGCGGGGCCGCCTGCCGGCCTGGGCGAGACGGCCTGCAGGGTCAAGCCCGGCAGGTGCTGCGGGGTCGAACCCCCGAAGGCCGAGGTCTCGGTGAGGCCCGCCGCCGTGTCTGTGGCGGCTGTGGCGGCCTGATTCAGCCAGGCCACGCCCGGTGCCCACTCGGTGCGGGACTGCACCCAGCGGGCGCGATCCACCTGGGCGCTGACCACCGGCAGCCCCTCGCGCACCACCTGTACCTCGACCGTCTGCACGGACGCAGGCTGCTGGGCGTGCACCACCGCCAGGGTGCGCTCCAGCGCCCCGGCGGGCGCGTGGCCCACGGGGTCGTGCAGACGCAGCGACAGGCGCTCACCCCGGCGCTGCACCAGGCTCACGCGGCCACCGGTTTGCTGTTCCACGGCCTCGGCCAGATCGGGCCAGGGCTGTGCACTGGCAGGCGCCTGCGCCACCACCGATGGGAAAGGTGGGTCCAGCCGCTTGGGCGTGTTCAATTGCGGCAGCGGCACCTGAGCGCTCAGGCTGAGGGCCACACGCTGCCCGCGCTCCACCCCCAGCGACACATCCAGCCACGGCCAGGGGCGATGCACCACCGCCAGGTTGACGGGCGAGGATTGCGCCACGCTGCGGCCACCGGTGTTCTCATCGCGGTAGTCGATGGGGTCGATCTCGGCCTTGAGCCACCAGCCCTCGGCCGGCATGGCCCATTGCACCCCGCCAAAAAAGGAGGCTCGGCCCGTGAAGAAGGTGCGCGCATCCAGCGTGCCGCCCTTGCCCACATCGGCGCGCTGACGCTGCTTGAACCGATCCGACACCACCCCCAGGGGGTTGGCCACCTGACCCCGGCTGCCCAGGTAACCGAAGGCCAAACCCGCCGTCAGGTCCAGGTTGCCCCAGGCCTTGGTGGCCACCAGGTACTCACTGGCAAACAGACCCGTGCCGAGGATGTCGCGCCAGCCCACGGCCACTTCGGGCCACCACGAGCCCTCTTGCCACAGACGCAGCTTCAGGTCAGCGGTTTTGTCTTTGTAGGATTGATCGCCCGCCAGCTCGTCAGGGCCGTAGCGCCGACCGCTGATGCTGAGGTAACCAAAGCTGACCGACACGCGCTCGAAGGGCTGCAGTCGGGCCTTGAGCTCGGTGTAGGGCCACACGCTGGACAAGGTCAGCGCGGCCGAGCCCACCGGGGCCATGCGGGCCGTGGGCATTTGCAGCAGCCCCACGCCGCCCCAGTCGTTGCTGAGGGCCGGCATGGGCCGCGGCGGCGGCAGCCAGGCCGTGTCAGGGTTGAGCTGACGAACCAGAGACCAAGGCTCATCGGCCGAGGCGGGCAACTGGGTGGCCAGGAAGGCGGCCAGACGGGCCGACACCTCGTCGCCCGGAGATTGCGCCTCGGTCGGGGCCCACACCCAGGCCCCGGGGGTGAGGCGCTGGGCCAGGTCGTCACGCTGATCAGGTCGCAGCCCCACGCGCAACACCCGGCCGTCGGCCTGGGTCACCCAGGCCTGCAAGGCCCCCTCCACGCCGCAGGCCTGAAGGTAGGACACCAAGCGGGCGCGCTCGTCGTGCGGCACGCGACACACATGACCCGACGGCAGCAACACGGCCACCACCGCAGGGCCGGTCCAACTGACCAGGCGATCGCCGGGCAGCAACCACGGATCTTGCGCCGGGCGGACCTCCAGCAGGCGCGCATCGAGGCTGGGTAATGGCACCCGGCCCGTGATGGGCATCTGCCGTACCGTGCTGGCCAGGGGGGACCACGACGGCCCCAACTCGCGCACCAGCGCGGCCTGCCAGGCCGCCTGCTCGTTGCGATGCGCGGCCGACCACCACTGCAGACGGCCCGTCGGGCGCACCACGCCGGAGGCGGCCAGCCAGGCACTGAGGCGCTGCCGATCTTGAATGAGGTGCTGTTGGGGGGCGGTGTTGCTGGCCTGAGCGACCGTCGCCGTCAGGGTGGCAGCCACCATGCAGGCCGCCGCCAGAGGCGTCAGGGCGGGGTGGGCACGGCGCCCCGGGCGGACCAGCGTTGCCAGGTCAGGCAAAAATCGGTGTGCAGGCATTGCTCGCCGTAAATGGGTTCGGGCTGACCGGGCACCCAGGCATAACGCGCGGGCGGCAGGCGTCCAGCCTGGTCTTGTTCTTCGGCCCACTGCAACGCCTGGGGCGACCAGCCCGACAAGGCTGTGTCCACCGGCGCCGCCATGGCACGCACGACCAACTGATCGCGCAAGCCCCAACGATAACCCGGCATGTGGTCGACTTCGCGCTGCCAGCTGAATGATTCGGCGCCAGGCCACGCCACGGGCGCCTGCGCCAGCCCGCGCACATGCGTCCAGGCCACGGGCGTGCCGGCCAAGCCCGCCAAGCGCCCACGCTGCAAGCGCAAGACTTCGCGATCGCTGGAGTACCACACCGTGACCGGGCCCGCCGGGTCGGTATCGGTGTAGCCGCGCGCCAGGTAGAGCACCTGACCCTGCACGGTCACGCGCAGGTAGTCAAAGTGAGGATTCAGGCGGGGTGCAGCCGCTTCGGCCTTGGACGGCCACAAGGCCGCCGCCGAGGCCTGGACAGAAGGGTCCAGCGCCATGCAGCCGCTCAACGACAGCCCGATGGCACCGGCCAGCGCCCACGACGCCACACGGGCTGCGCGACGGGCACCGTGCGCCACATGCGCCAGCCCGCCACGCATCATGCGTTCAACCTTCAGGCCGATCAGTTGGTGCCGCCCGTGCCGCCGCTGCCGTTGCCACCACCGCCGCCTGCGGCCACGGCCACACCGATGGCGGCTGCGGCGGCCACGCCAGCGGCAGCTGCGGCGGCGCCCACGCCACTACCGCAAGAAGACTTCACGGCAACAGCGCCAGCGCCCGTACCGCTGTTGCCACCAGACGGCTCAGCTGACATACCCACCACACACGATTCGCCCGGATGGTTAGAGGCTCTCGCGGTTTTGCCCTTGAAGCCACCGCCGCCGCCCGCAAACGACGACACCGCGAACAAGGACACCACGACCGAGACGATCAGACGCTTCATGGGGCTACCCCTTGGTTTGGAAATGAACGAACGTACATCATGCCCATACCTTGGGGGCCATGCAATCGCGCCTATCCCGAAAAAAGACAGGGAATGGCGTAAAACTTACACCACCCCTGCCTGCGCCGCCTGCTGGTCAGCGTGGTACGAACTGCGCACCATGGCGCCCACCGCCGCGTGGGTGAAGCCCATCTCCAGCGCGGCCTGCTCATAAGCCTTGAACGTGTCGGGGTGCACGTAGCGGCGCACCGGCAGGTGGTGGTTGGACGGCGCCAGGTACTGGCCGATGGTGATCATGTCGATGTTGTGTGCGCGCATGTCGCGCATCACCTGATAGACCTCGTCGTCCGTCTCGCCCAGGCCCACCATGATGCCGCTCTTGGTGGGCACGTCAGGGTGCAGGGCCTTGAACTTCTTGAGCAGGTTCAGGCTGAACTGGTAGTCTGACCCCGGGCGCGCTTCCTTGTACAGGCGCGGCGCGGTTTCCAGGTTGTGGTTCATCACGTCAGGCGGCGCGGCCTTGAGGATCTCGAGTGCGCGGTCGTCACGCCCCCGGAAGTCGGGCACCAGGATCTCGATGCGGGTGGCCGGCGACTGTTCACGCACCTGCTGGATGCACGCCACAAAGTGCCCGGCGCCACCGTCGCGCAGGTCATCGCGGTCCACCGAGGTGATCACCACGTACTTGAGCTTGAGCGCCGCGATCGTCTTGGCCAGGTTGGCCGGCTCGTTCACGTCCAGCGGGTCGGGCCGCCCATGGCCCACGTCGCAAAACGGGCAGCGGCGCGTGCACTTGTCGCCCATGATCATGAAGGTGGCGGTGCCGTGGCCAAAGCATTCACCGATGTTGGGGCAGGAGGCCTCTTCGCACACGGTGTGCAGCTTGTGCTCGCGCAGGATCTGCTTGATCTCGTAGAAGCGCGTGCTGGGCGAGCCCGCCTTGACGCGGATCCAGTCGGGCTTTTTGAGCACCTCGCCCGCCGGCACGATCTTGATGGGGATGCGTGCGGTTTTGGCCTGGGCTTTCTGCTTGGCCGAGGGATCGTAGGCACCCGAAGCGGCGGGCGTGACGGGCGCGTCAGAGGGGGGGGCGGACGACTGGCTCATGCCATCACTGTAGCCCAAGCGCCACGCCTGGGCGATGTGGCAAGCCACAAACACCAGCCCCAAGAAGGTGCATCAGTCGCGATCACCGACTCAAGAATGGGCGCCCAATGACCGATACCCCTGGTGGTTTACGGGTCTTGCCGATGCCACTGACGCGCCTGCGCGGCGGTTGAGCCCCACCCATCCCAAGCATCGGAGCATTTCATGATCAACCCCATGTCCTTGACGTTCAGACTGGTCTCCGCCACTTCCATCTTCTGGTTGGGCTTTGTCATCCTGGCCGCGCTGTCGCTGCACGGTCTGCACAGCATGAGCCGCGACCTGCAGCAGGTGCACGACATCCACATGCAGGCCAGCCAGACGGCTGCCCACTTGCGCCAGCTGATTCAGGACAATCGCACGGAAGTGCTGTTGACTTACCAGCACGCGCCCGACAGCCCGGTGGCCGAGGTGCACGACCACCCCACCGACATGCACCTGAAACGCCTGACCGAACGCCGTCAGGAGATTGACACCGTGTGGAAGCGACTGGAGGCGCTGACGGCGCAGCAGGCCGACCAAGCCAGCACGCAGGCCGTGGGCGCAGCATTGCAGGCCTGGCTGGCCCGCAGCGATGCCACGGCCAGCCGCCTGGCACAGAACGATTTCAGCCATGGCCAGCTTGCGTCGTTCTTGCTGATTGGCCGCAACGAGGGCAAGGTGCTGTTTGAAGCCCTTCAGGCACTGGAAGCCCACCATCTGGAGGCGGCCTCGCAGCTGGACCAAGACGCGCACGACACCTACCAGCGAGCCTGGGCTGCCGTGGTGGCCCTGCTGGTCTTGGCCCTGGGCCCCGCCACCTGGCTGGCCTGGCGCGGTCTGCGCCGCCTGGTGGGCGGCTTGCGCTACGCGCAAAGCGTCTCCAGCGCCATCGCCGATGGCCGGATGGACCCGGTGCCCCACGACCCCCGTGGCGATGAGGTGGCGGCCTTGCTGGGCGACATGGCACGCATGCGCGACAACCTGGCCACCCTGATCGGACGGGTGCGCGAAGTGAGTGAGAGCGTGGAGGTGGCCAGCAGCGAAGTGGCTGCGGGCAACCAGGATTTGTCGGTGCGCACCGAACGCACGGCCGGCAGCCTGCAGCAAACGGCCAGCACCGCCGTGCAGCTCAATGAAACCGTGCGCCAGAACGCCGACAACGCTCGCCAGGCCAACCAGTTGGCCGATGCCGCCAGCCACATCGTGACCGATGCAGGGCAGGTGGTCAGCGAAGTGGTCAGCACGATGCGCGACATTCACGACAGTTCACGCAAGATCGCCGACATCATCAGCGTGATCGACGGCATTGCCTTCCAAACCAACATCCTGGCGCTGAATGCCGCCGTGGAAGCCGCCCGGGCTGGCGAGCAGGGTCGGGGCTTTGCGGTGGTGGCCAACGAGGTGCGCTCGCTGGCCAGCCGCAGCGCCAACGCCGCGCGCGAAATCAAGACCCTGATCACCAGCAGCGTGGACAAGGTGGAGAGCGGCTCAGCCCTGGTAGACAAGGCGGGTCAGACCATGCAAGAGGTGGTGCAAGCCATCCAGCGCGTGACCGACACCGTGGCCGAGATCCGCCACGCCAGCGAAGAGCAAAGCTCAGGCGTGTCCTTGCTGCAGAACTCGCTGACCGAGATGGACCAATCCACGCAACAAAACGCCGCCCTGGTGGAGCAAAGCGCGGCTGCGGCCGAAAGCCTGAAGCAACAGGCTCAGCAACTGGTGTCGGCGGTGTCACGCTTCCGCTGAAGCGCGACGCGGCCAGGGCTCAAGGCGGGCTCAGCTCAGGCGGCTGAGCAACTGCGTGGCCAGCACGGCTGCCACCTCATCCGGTGCGATCTGCACCCCCAGGCTGGCCAGATCGACCGTGGCCAGGCCGGTGTAGCCGCACGGGTTGATGCGGGCAAACGGCGCCAGATCCATGGCCACGTTCAGCGACAGGCCGTGGTACGTGCAGTGCCGTGTCACCTTGATGCCCAGCGCCGCCACCTTGCCCAGGCCTTTGAAGGGGTCGGCCGGGTTGGCGGGCTCGGTCAGGGCCGCGTGGGCGAACGGGTCGTTCAGGCGCACATAGATGCCCGGCGCGCCCGCCACGCGGTGGCCCGTCACCCCGACATGCATCAGTGTGCGGATGATGGCCTCTTCGATGCGGTAGACGTACTCTTTGACGAAGTAGCCCCGGCGACGCAGGTCCAGCAAGGGGTAGGCCACCACCTGGCCGGGGCCGTGGTAGGTCACCTGCCCGCCCCGGTTGGTCTGCACCACCGGGATGTGATCGGGCCCTGGCGGGTTCAACAGCACATGCTCGGCCTTGCCGGCCAGCCCCTGGGTGAAGACCGGCGGGTGTTCGCACAGCCAGATCTCGTCGGGCGTGTCGAGGGTTCGGGCCTCGGTGAA
This sequence comes from uncultured Aquabacterium sp., assembly GCA_947085235.1. Classification (GTDB taxonomy): domain Bacteria; phylum Pseudomonadota; class Gammaproteobacteria; order Burkholderiales; family Burkholderiaceae_C; genus Aquabacterium. Next base: position 61,148 of record CAMTVS010000007.1, read on the forward strand.
GGCCTGCATGGCCTGGAACGTGGGTTCGTAATCAACCCGGCCCAGGTGCAGCACCCGGGTGTCAATGGCAGAAGGCACAGCGCGGTCAGGAAAAGCGGCAGGATGCCCACATTGTGCGTCAGGCCGCCCGGCGACGCTGGAACAGGGCCCCCGGCAGCCGGGCCACCTCGCCCATCAACTCCAGCTCCAGCAGGCGGGCCCCCAGTTCGGCCGGCCCCAGGCCGGTGCGCGCCGACAAGGCCTCCTGGCTGACCGGGTCGTGGCCCATGGCGCTCAAGAGCACGTCGTCTTCAGAGGCCGAACTGCCGCCTTCCTCGTCAGGCGGGGCCGACATGACCACAGCCCCCGCCCCCGCTGTCAGCGCGCCCAGCCCCAACTCTTCCAGCACCTCGTCAGCAGTTTCCACCAGCCTGGCGCCCTGCTTGATCAAGGCATGGCAGCCCCGGGCCTGAGGCGCATGGATGGAGCCGGGGATGGCCATGACCTCGCGCCCCAGCTCGGCCGCCAGCCGGGCGGTGATGAGCGACCCCGACTGCACGGCCGCCTCCACCACCAGGGTGCCACGCGACAGCGCCGCCACCAATCGGTTGCGCTTGGGAAAGTTGCCCCGCAGCGGCGGCGTGCCCAGCGGGAACTCCGACAACATCAGCCCTCGGGTGGCGATGGTCTGCGCCAGCCGCGCATGGGCCTTGGGGTAGACCTGATCCAGGCCCGTGCCCACCACGGCGATGGTGCCGCCGGGTCGGCCCGCCGGCGCCAACAACAACTGGCCGTCCAGTGCGCCTTCGTGGGCGGCCGCATCGATGCCGCGCGCCAGGCCAGACACGATGGTCACGCCCGACGTGCTCAGCGCCCGCGAGAAATCGCGTGCGTGGTCCAGCCCCTGGGCGGTCGCGTGGCGGCTGCCCACCACCGCCAGCGCAGGGGCGTGCAACAGGGCCAGATCACCTTCGGCGAACAGCAACAGGGGTGGATCAGCCAGATCCAGCAAACGGGCCGGATAGTGGGCATCACCCAGGCTCAAGAGGTGCCGGGCGGGCGCCGCCGCCAGCCACTCGCCCGTCCGACGGACGTGCTCATCCACCAGGGCCTGCACGTCGTCGGTGGGGGCGGCCAGGATGGTGGCCTCGCGGGGCGACGCGATCTGCCCCAACACCGGCGCAGAGGCCTGGCACACGGCCTGGGGCGAGCCCAGCGCGGCCAGCCACCGACGAACGGCGGCAGGCCCCACGCCGGGGGTCAACAACAGGCGCAACCAGGCGCGCGCCTCCTCTGAATTCATGGTTGTTTGTTTGAAAATCAAAGCCGCCGCCCTGGAGGGCAGCGGCGGGGCACAGCCTGCACAGGCTGACAACGCTCAGGGCTGGGTAAAGCGATCACCCGGCTTGACGGGCTCTTGCACGTTCAGGATCAGCGCATACGACATGCGGTCGAACACGCGGAACACGAACAGCAGGCCATGGCGCTCGTCGGGCAGCTTCATGGTGGCGTTGTCGCCCGACACGCGATCTTGCGCGATGCGGCCATCACGCCACAGGGCCAGCACATGGCCACGCTCCAGGCCATCCTGGGCGCCACGGTTCAGGGCCACGATGTGGTTCTGTCCCGCCGTCAGGCCATCGCCGTAGATAGAGACCACCTGACCGGCCACATCCTTGCCGGGCGCGCGGGGCACGACATTGTCGAAATCACGCGGGGCCAGGGGGGCCAGGCGGTCGCCTGCGGCCGCTTCCTGACGCAGGGCCGTCACGCTGAAGGTGGACGGGATGATCAGGGGCTTGCCATTGGCGCCCGTGCCCTCAGCGCCTTCGCGCACCAGGTTCATCACACCCACGTACTGGGCCTCATAGCCCAGCACCTCGCGGCTGACGGGGTCACGCAGGGGCTTGGGCTCGCGGAACAGGCGCCACTCGCGACGGCCGTTCAGCTCACCGCGCACGTAGGCGGTCTCGCCGCGCGACAGCATCACACGACCCTCTTGGGTGGCCACGATGCGCGGGGCACGCAGCAATTCCTCGCTGGTTTCGAAGATGACGGCTTCGTTGAAGAAGGGCTCGAGCAGGTGCACGGGCACCGACGAGATCGCGTCGTCCACGCTGCCTTCACGCACCTGGGGGCTGAGCTTGACCGTGCCGCCACCGCCCACGGGCTGCCCCAGGCGCAGACGGGCGCGGCCGTTGCTCTTGTCCAGGTACAGCACCTGACCGGGGAAGATGAGGTGCGGGTTGCGGATTTGCTGCAGGTTCATGCCCCACAGTTCGGGCCAGCGCCAGGGGGTCTTCAAAAAGATGCCAGAGATGCCCCACAGCGTGTCGCCGCGCTTGACGGTGTAGGAATCAGGCGCGTTGGGCGCCAACTCGGACAGGGCCACGCCCGCCTGAGCCACCTGTTGTGCGGTGGACTTTTGCTGGGCGGTGACGGGGTAATTGGGCCAGATCGGAAGAGCACACGTCTGAA
>CAMTVS010000008.1:0-32325 GCA_947085235.1 uncultured Aquabacterium sp.
GATGTGGGGCTGTACGACACCGTGCGGCGCATCCGGCTGAGCACCACGCGCGACGACCAGGTGCGCATCACGGCCTGGTCGCTGTACGCCGAGCAGGCGGTGCAGTGGACGCCCTGGTGGCGCACGATGTGGGGCCTGCGTAGCGATCAGCAACGATTCAGCGTGCTCAGCCGCACCGACGACCGCAACACCGGCGTGGCCACCGATGCCCTGTGGTCGCCCAAGCTGTCGATGGTGTTCGGGCCCTGGCAGCGCACCGAATGGTTCGTCAACCTGGGCCGGGGCTTTCACAGCAATGATGCGCGCGGCGTGACCGCGCGCGTGGACCCGGATGGCAACCCGGTGGACAAGGTGCCTGGCCTGGTGGCTGGCTTCAGCCGTGAGCTGGGCGTGCGCAGTGAGTGGCTACCGGGCCTGCAGACCTCGCTGGCCCTGTGGCGCTTGAACATGGATTCGGAGTTGCTGTACGTGGGCGACGCGGGTACCACCGAGGCCAGCCGTCCCAGCCGTCGCCACGGGGTGGAGTGGAGCAACCGCTGGACGCCCACCAACTGGCTGGTGGTGGATGCCGACCTGGCCTGGACCCACGCCCGCTTCAGCGATGCCGCACCTGAGGGCAACCGCATCCCGGGTGCGGTCGAGCGCGCGGCCTCACTGGCCATTGCGGTCAAGAACCTGGGCCCCTGGTCGGGCAGCCTGCAGTGGCGCATCCTGGGTGCCCGTCCGCTGATCGAAGACAACAGCGAGCGCTCATCGTCGTCGGTGCTCACCAACCTGCGGGTGGGCTATGCGCTGGACCGCCGCAACCAGTTCACGGTCGATGTCTTCAACCTGTTTGACCGCGAGGTCAACGACATCGAGTACTGGGCGTCGTCGCGCCTGGCCAGCGAGCCCTCAGCGGTGGAGGGGCGTTTGATCCACCCGGCCGAGCCGCGCAGCGTGCGGGTGACCTGGCGGCATCGGTTCTGAAAAACTCCTGAGGCAGGCGGATCAATTCCGCCTGATGGAAGCGGCTCGGTTCGCTGCAGCCACCGTGCCACTGATTGGCGTCATCTTGATGAAACGCCGCGTGGCACCCTTGGAATGCATTGGCATGAATCCAGGGGCTGCCGATAATCGAACCTTCTGGACACAGGTCGGAAGGTTGGATCCGTGCTCACCCATTTGCTTTCACCGGACATGGTGCAGACAGTGCTGGACACCCTGCCCACGCCCGTCTTCTTCAAGGATCGGCAAGGGGTGTACCGGGGCTGCAACCGGGCCTTTGCCGAATTGATGGGGCGCAGCGCCGATGAGCTGTCGGGGTTGACCGTTTTTGACATGGCGCCGCCGGATCTGGCCCGTGTTTATGCAGAGGCCGACGAGGCCTTGATGCGCGAGGGCGGCGAGCAGCGCTATGAGGCGCAGGTGCAGCCCGCCGTGGGGCCGCGCCGGCACGTCGTCTTCCACAAAGCGGTGCTGCGTGATGCGGACGGGCAGGTGTCAGGCCTGGTGGGCACCATCCTCGACATCACCGAGCGCAAGGCCCTGGAAACCCGTCTGGCTCACCTGGCGCAGTACGACCCCTTGACCGGGCTGCTCAACCGCCGCGCCATCCTGGCGCACCTGGAGGCGCTGCACCACGACCGACGTGGCCAAGGCCAACCCGTGTGCCTGATGATGTGCGATGTGGACCATTTCAAGTCCATCAACGACCGCTACGGCCATGCCGTGGGCGATGAGGTGTTGCGCCATGTGGCCCACGTCCTGCGCGCCCACCTGCGCGATGCGGACGCGCTGGGCCGCATTGGCGGCGAAGAGTTCCTGGTGGTGCTGGACAGCGCGGATCTGGAACAGGCCAGTCAGGTGGCCCACCGTTTGCGGCAGGCCATGGCCAGCACCGCCGTGGCGACGGGCAACCGCAACATCACGGTCACCATCTGTGTGGGCGTGGCCCAGAGTCTGGCGGGTGACGAAGACTGGGCCAGCGTGATTGCCCGCGCCGATGACGGGCTGTACGCGGCCAAGCACGCGGGCCGGGACCGGGTGATGGTGATGACCGCGCCCGCCGCCACCGCACCGGCGTCGATGCGTGGCCTGGAGCGGGTGCGATCCTCTGCCTGAGCCCGCGCAGCAGGCTCAGGGCGATGAGGGCGATCAGCGCGGTCGGCCACGCCGCAAGAACAGCACCATGCCCATCAGGGCCACGATCACGTTGCCCAGCGCAAAGCTGGCACTGAGGCCATCGCGCAGATCTTTCGGGATGTCGCCCACATGCCATTTGTGCAGCACCGAGAACACATAGCCCTCCAGCGCATCCAGATCGTCCACGCGTGAGGCCAGCGCGCCGGTGCCCAGTTCGACGTAGTAGCGCGGGTTCCCCGGTGCGTTCGTGTCCACCCGCCACACCGGCAGTCGTTTGTTCAGAAAACCATATTCGCCTTCAAAGCGCGTGACCAGGGTGGTGGCGCCCAGGCTGTCTGCACGAAGACCACTGTGGTGGGTGGCCAGCGCGCGTGCCAGCAGGGGCGTCGCTTCCTTGAGCACAGTGCCATCGGCCGCCACCAATGTGGGGCCCGTGCTGGACGATGTGCGCCCTGCGGCGGTTTGGGGCGGTGGCGGGGTGTGACCTGGTGGTCCATGGTGCGCATGCTCGGCCACCTGGGCAGCGCTGCGACGCAGTGCCCACCAGAAGTACACACCCGTGGCCGCGCTCAGGGCCGCGGCCAGCAAGGCCAGGCTCATCACGCTGCGTTGCAACCAGGGCCAGCCGTCCAGAAAGCTCCAGTTGTGGGCCCAGCGGAACACCTGCCCCAGCGTCTGGCGCGTGTCGTTGCTCAGGGTGGCCAGGCGCATCTGACGCGTGTCGATGTAGGCCGTCAGGCCGTCGTCGCGCACAAAGCGCACCTCCCACACGGGCAAGAGGCGGTTCACACTCAGGTAGCGCTCGTCAAAGACCGTCACCAGCCTGACGCCTGCCAGGGGGATGTTTCTCAGGCCGGTGTAGTGCCGGGCCAGGGCTTCTGCCAGTTGCCGCTCCCCTTCGGGCACCACCTGACCGTCCGAGGCGCGCATCAGCACGCCCGGGCGCGAGGGTTCGGCATGCGCCAGCCAGTGAGGCTGGCCTTGCAGCCCCACGCTGTGCAGGCTGTGTACCTGCGCCAGTCCTTGACCGTGCAGCCAGTGGGTCGGGTCAGGCGCCTGGCTGGCATCCCAGGCCAGAGTGGGCGGCATGAAGGCCGCTGGCTTGGGCTGCAGGCGCGACATGATGGGGTGCATCACGCCCGACAGTCCCCACAACAGGATGGCCAGGCAGGTGACCACGCCCAGCCAGCGGTGGGCTGTCCACAAGTTGGCGCGCATCACAGACCTCCTGCCTGGGTAGCCCAGGTGTAGCGCAGGCCCACGAACACGGTGCGCATGGCGCCGGGCGAGTAGGTGTCTTGCGTGGCGGGCGTGTAGTTGCCCACGCCGCTGTAGCTGCTGTTGGCCTGTTCGGCATGGCGCTGGTTCAGCGCATTGTTCACCTTCAGCCAGGCCTCCCAGGGGCCTTGCTGCCATCGGGCCTGCAGGTTCAGCAGAGTGTGACCGGGGTAGCGCACGGTGTTGGCATCGTTCATCCAGTAGGCATCCAGGTGCTGCACCACGCCGCTCAGGCGCCATTGCGGTTTGGCTTGCCAGCCCAGCTCCAGGTTGGCCAGCCAGCGCGGCGCAGCCTTGATGTCGCGGCCGCTGTAGTCCAGGCTGCTGCTGCCCCGATAGTCGCGGTAGGTGTGGCGCGACCAGCTGCCGGCCAATCCGGCTGACCAAGCGCCCCAGCGTTGTCGTGCCGCAAACTCCAGGCCTTCATGGCGGGTGCGCCCGGCGTTGCGTGGCTCGGACTGCCCGGGGGCGATGGTGTAGCTCAGGATCTCGTCGCGACCCTCCAGTTGGTACCAGGCCAGCTCCAGGCTTTGGGCGCGGGCGCGGTCAGCCCAGCGCAGGCCCACATCCAGGTTGTCAAACGTGGAGGCCTTCAGGTCAGGGCTGCTCAGGCTGCTGCCGTACTGTGCACTGACCTCCGGTGGGGTGAAGCCGCGGCTGAGGTTGCCGAAGAACGTCAGGCCGGGCAGTGCTTGCCAGGTGGCCCCCAGCTTGGGGCTGAGTTGCCGGTAGCGACGTTCTTCCGACGGCGCACCGGTGGTGGTCGACGGCGTCAGCCCGTTGGTGTAGTCATAGCGGATGTCATCGTGTCGCAGTCCGCCCACCACCTGCACCGAGGGGGTGGGTGCCCATTCCAGCTGGCTGTAGAACGCGCGGTTGTCCACATTCACGTCGTAGTCGCGCACCACGCCCAGGCGGCTGAACGACACATTCACCCCTTGTGCATTGCGCTGCACCGAGATCCGGGTTTCATCCGCCTGCATGGGGCTGTGGTCGATCAGCAGGCCATTGATCCAGCGCAGCGGGCCCATCGCGGTACGGAAGTCCTGTCGGTGGCGGGCATCCAGCCCGATCGACTGGAAGGACTGGTTGGTGATCAGCCCCCTGATGTTGCTGCCGCTGCCCAGGATGCGGAAGCTGGGCAACTGGTCGGTCACGTTGTCGCGGGCGAACAGGGTCAGCGCCGTCAGCCCGCCCGGGTTCCATTCGCCTTCCAGCGTGCTGCTCAGGCGCGTGGCGCGCACCTTGCGGTAGGTGAAGGTGTTGGCGCTGAAACCCGGGTCGCGTTGGTACTGCTCGGGCGTCAGGCTGCCGGGCATGTCCGTGTCCAGGTGGTTGCTGGTCAGGGTGGTTTTCAGTCGCGTGGTGGGTGACCAGACCCAGTCGTGGCGCAGCGTGACCGAGTGCTTGTCGGCATCGTTGTAGTCGGCATCCCCTCCGCGCTTGCGCGACACATAGCCGCTCAGGCTCAAACCCTGCTGATGCTCGTCGCTGCCCATGGGGCCCGTGCTGGTGCCGAAGTCCAGGCGCGCAAAGCCCTGGTCACTGAGTTGGCCGCCCAGCACGTGTCGCGCGGGCTTCAGGGCCGAGCGGGTGAAGAAGTTCACCGCGCCGCCCACGGCGTTGGAGCCGTACAGGGACGAGGCCGGGCCCCGCAGCACTTCGATGCGATCGATGCCCTCTAGGTTGAGTTCATACAGCGCGTTGTGGTTGAACAAACCAGGGGGGCGCAGGGGCAGGCCGTCTTCCATGTAAAGGTAGGCCGCCCCGGTGGTCAGCGGATGGCGGATGCTCATCATGTGCTGCTCGTTGCGCAGGTCGGGCATGTAGACGCCTGCAGCCTGATTCAGCAATTCGCCGATGAAGGTGGGGCGCTTGGCCTCAATGGCCCGCTCGCTGATCACATCGATGGCGGCGGGGGTTTGGCGACGACGGCCGCCCTCGCGCGAGGCCGAGACGACCACCGCGTCCAGGGCGGTATCGCCGGGGGGCGCGGTGGTGGATGAGGGCAGGGGCGGCTGTTGCGCATGGGTGACGAGGGGCGCCAGCCCGACGCCCGCGGCCACGCCGCCGAGCAGGCACAGGGTGACGAGCGGACGCGACGCGGCGCCCGCTGAAGCGGTGGAGGTGAGGTTCATGATTCCAGACCGTGAAGAGCAGGGGGCCGTCAGCCCGGACCAGCGTGGGGTGAGCACGCAGCGGGGCAGGACAGCACGGAGGGCGCCAGGGGCGCCTCAGGCTTCAGGCTGGAAGGGGTGGGGCCCGCGATTGCAGCGGCGACCACGCGTGCTGCTGACGCGGGCCGTGCAGGTAGGCCTCGGGCAAAGGCGGTGGTGCCGCCGGTGCGGCGGCCACCGTCAGGAGGGGCGGCACGTGGGGAAGGGCCGGCACGTGAGCCAGGCACCAGGGGCAATGGCTCGCGGCCTCATCACCGGGGTGGGGGCTCGAATCTGGCTGGGCGCCAGGCCCTTGATCGGCGCTGGCCAGCACGGCGCCCTCGTCGGCCAGGTTCACCCACTTGAAGCCCCGGGCGGTACACACCGCCACCCATTGCGCGCTGCTGGCCTGCGGGCCCAACACGATGGCGAGGCTGGGCAGGCAAGCCGACACCAGGATGACCAGGGCGGTCAGCCAGGACAGGTGTCGGCGTGTGCGAGGGCAGTGCATGGACTCGTCAGTGTAGCGGGCCGACCATGATGGTCATCAAGGACCCTGGAAACCGCCTTGACGGTACGTCAACACCAGGGTGTCGCGCCATCCGTGCTCACCCAGGGGTTGGATGGGGGTGGACTCATGGATCACCCGTTGGTCGTCCAGCAGCAGCAGGCTCCAGGGCTGGTCCAGCGTGAAACGCACACCGTACGGCCCGTCGGCCTCAAAGACGCGGGTTTCGCCGCCTTTGATGCCGTGGCGTTCCAGCATGAGCACGGCCACGAAGTCGACCCCGTCACGGTGGGCGCCTTCTGGCGTGGGCCGGCCGATGCCACCGGTGGTGTCCACGCGGAAGGGATGGGCCTCGATGTACCAGGCCGGGACGGGTTTGATGGACGCCAGCAAACCGCCCAACTGGCGCAGCAAGGCTTGCCACAAGGGATGGGCCACCACCGCCGGTGCGATGGGCTCGAACCAGCGCTCGAAGCCGCCATGCAGGGCGTTGTAGGTCACGGGCTGCCAGTGGGCTCGGTGGGGCGTCAGCGTGAGCTGGTCGGTGCGGGTGTCGTGCACGAAGCAGCCGTGCCGGCGGTAGCGGTAATGGCCGCCATCGCGCAGGTGCTGATCGGGGGGCAGTTCATGCCAATGGGCATGCACCGCGTCGGCGGCCTCGGGCGTCTGGTGCAGCCAGCTCAGCAAGGTGTCCGGGGCCAGGACGGCCCAGCCTTGCTGTCGCAGGGCATCAGGGGCTTGCTCGATGGTGTGGGGGGTCAGGGCGCGCATGGCCAAGATCATGCCGGCAGGGCGGGGCGAGGGCGGCCCTCGCGGTCGATCGCGACGTAGGTCACCTTGGCTTCAGTCACCTTGACCAGGATGGGGTCTGAAGGTTGGCGCTCGGCCCAGACCTCGACATGCACGGTGATGGAGGTCTTGCCGATTTTCTCGACGCGGGCGTAGAACGACAGCAGATCGCCCACCGACACCGCATTGCGGAAGATGAACTCGTTGACGGCGATCGTGGCCACCCGGCCGCGCGAGATGCGCGCGGGGATCACACAGCCCGCCAGGTCCACCTGGGCCATGATCCAGCCCCCGAAGATGTCGCCGTTGCCGTTGGCATCAGCGGGCATGGGCATCACCCGCATGACCAGCTCCATCTCGGGATGCAGGTCGGGCGGGCTCATCAGGGTGTTGGGTTTGGGTTGGACGGTCATGCTCAGCGGCTTTCTGTGATCCGGACGACAATGCGCCGGACGATTTCTTCTGACCGACATTCTTCCACCAATGCGACGCTTTGCGCACGCCCCTGCGGCCGAGACCCCCTCGACGGCTCCACCACCCCGATCTGATCGCGACACCCTGGCGCGTTTGTGGCCCTACCTGTGGGCCTACAAATGGCGGGTGATGCTGGCGCTGGGCTTCATGGTGGGGGCCAAGGTGGCCAACGTGAGCGTGCCCCTGCTGCTCAAGCAGCTGGTCGATCAGCTGGCGCCTCAGCCCACCATGGCACAGGCCATGCTGGCTGTGCCGGTGGGCCTGCTCGTGGGGTATGGGCTCTTGCGCTTGTCCACGTCCTTGTTCACCGAGCTGCGCGAGCTGGTGTTCGCCAAGGCCACCGAGGGCGCGGCGCGCAGCATTTCGCTCAAGGTGTTTTCGCACCTGCACGCCCTGAGCCTGCGCTTTCACCTGGAGCGCCAGACCGGCGGCATGACCCGCGACATCGAGCGCGGCACGCGGGCGGTGCACTCGCTGATCTCGTACTCGCTCTACAGCATCATCCCCACGCTGATCGAGGTGGCGCTGGTGCTGACCCTGCTCGCCGTCAAGTTCGACGTGATGTATGCCGTGATCACGCTGACGGCCCTGGTGGTGTACGTGGCCTTCACCGTGATCGTCACGCAGTGGCGCACCCGGTACCGGCGCGAGATGAACGAGCTGGATTCCAAGGCCCACACCCGGGCGGTGGATTCGCTGTTGAACTACGAGACGGTCAAGTACTTCAACAACGAGGCTTTCGAGGCCCGCCGGTATGACGAGGCCCTGGAGCGCCTGCGCCAAGCGGGCGTGAAGAGTCAGCAGACGCTGTCGCTGCTCAACGCTGGGCAGCAAACCATCATCGCCGTGGGCCTGATCGCCATGCTGTGGCGCGCCACCCAGGGTGTGGTGGCGGGCGAGCTGACGGTGGGCGATCTGGTCATGGTCAACGCCTTCATGATCCAGCTCTACATCCCGCTGAACTTTCTGGGCGTGATCTACCGCGAGATCAAGCAGGCCCTGACCGACTTGGACAAGATGTTCACCCTGATGGAGCGCGACCGTGAGGTGGCCGATGCACCCGAGGCCCGCCCTCTGATGGTGAAGGCGCCCCCGGCCGTGCGGTTTGACCACGTGAACTTCGCCTACGAGCCGGACCGACCCATCCTGCATGACGTCAGCTTCGAGATCCCGGCAGGCCAGACGGTGGCGGTGGTGGGGCCCTCGGGCTCGGGCAAGTCGACCCTGGCGCGCCTGCTGTACCGCTTCTACGACGTGCAGGAGGGCCGCATCAGCGTGCACGGACACGATGTGCGTCTGCTCACGCAAGACAGCCTGCGCCGGCACATCGGCATCGTGCCGCAAGACACCGTGCTCTTCAACGACACGGTGGCCTACAACATCGCCTATGGCCGGCCTGAGGCTTCGCATGACGAGGTCATCGCGGCGGCCAAGGCTGCCCGCATCCACGACTTCATCAGCAGCACGCCCAAGGGCTACGACACGGTGGTGGGGGAGCGGGGCCTGAAGCTGTCCGGTGGCGAGAAGCAGCGCGTGGCGATTGCTCGCACCTTGCTGAAGAACCCGCCTGTGCTGATCTTCGACGAGGCCACGTCGGCGCTGGATTCGGCCAACGAGCGCGCCATCCAGGCCGAGCTGTCCTCGGTGGCCCAGGGCAAGACGGTGCTGGTGATCGCGCACCGCCTGTCCACCATCGTCAACGCCCACGAGATTCTGGTGATGGACGCGGGCCGCATCATCGAGCGTGGCACCCATCCGCAGTTGTTGGCCGCGGGTGGGCGGTATGCGCAGATGTGGAAGTTGCAGCAGAGCGAGTGATGTGTTGTGTGTGGCGCACGTCGCTGCCGGGTGGCTCACGCCGCTCATGTCCCCCGGGCCCCGATGGGGCCCTCCTCCTTGACTTCGCTTTGTGAGCCACCCGGCAGCGACGTGAGCATGGTGGGTGGCGTGCGGTAGAGGTTTTTGGCGTGCCACCAATGGTTCTAAGACAGCCGACCCTGGCCACCCACAAAGCGAAGTCAAGGAGGAGGGCCGTCAGGCCCGGGGGACATGAGCAGCGTGGGTGGCCAGGGTCGGCTGTCCCGCGCGACACGGCTGTCTCGCGCCACAATAGAGGGCTGCACCCAAAACATCCCTGCCATGACCACCCCCACCCAGATCACACTCGTCCGCCCCGATGACTGGCACCTGCACCTGCGCGATGGCGCGGCCATGGCCTCGGTGGTGCCGGCCACGGCGCGCCAGTTCGCCCGGGCCATCGTCATGCCCAACCTGCGTCCGCCCGTCACCACCGCCGCCATGGCCGTGGCCTACCGCGACCGCATCCGCGCTGCCGTGCCCGAGGGCCTGAAGTTCGAGCCCCTGATGGTGCTCTACCTGACCGACAACACCCCGGCCGATGAGGTCAAGCGCGCCAAAGACGCTGGTGTGGTGGCCTTCAAGCTGTACCCGGCGGGCGCCACCACCAACAGCGACGCGGGCGTGACCGATCTGCGCAAAACCTACAAGGTGCTGGAGGCCATGCAGCGCGAAGGCCTGGTGTTTTGCGTGCACGGTGAGGTCACCGACAACGAGATCGACGTGTTCGATCGCGAGAAGGCCTTCATCGACGACAAGCTCATCCCCTTGCGCCGCGACTTCCCGGAGCTGAAGGTGGCCTTCGAGCACATCACCACCAAAGAAGCGGCCCAGTACGTGACCGAGGCCGACCACTTCGTGGGGGCCACCATCACGCCGCAGCACCTGCTGTACAACCGCAACGCCATCTTCATGGGGGGCATCCGCCCGCACTATTACTGCCTGCCGGTTCTCAAGCGTGAAGAGCACCGTCTGGCCTTGGTGCAGGCGGCCACCAGCGGCAATCCCAAGTTCTTCCTGGGCACCGACAGTGCGCCGCACGCCTCGCACCTCAAAGAGCATTCGTCAGGCTGTGCGGGTTGCTACAGCGCGCCCAGCGCCATGGAGCTGTATGCCGAGGCCTTCGAGGCCGTGGGTGCCCTGGACAAGCTCGAAGGCTTTGCCAGCTTCTATGGCCCCGATTACTACGGCCTGCCGCGCAACACTGACACCGTGACCCTGGTGCGTGAAGACTGGGTGGTGCCTGAGGAGCTGCCTTTTGGTGAGGCCGTGATCAAGCCCCTGCGCGGCGGCGAGACGCTGCACTGGAAACTGCGCTGAGCGTCTCATGCCTGGCCTGCCCAGCCCAACGGGGTGGGCCGGGTCAGGCAGCCACGGTCAAGCCGGCAGGTAGCCTTCCACCGACAGGTAGCGCTCGCCCGTGTCGTAGTTGAAGCCCAGCACGCGGCTGCCTGCCGGCAACTCGGGCAGCTTCTGCGCGATGGCCGCCAGCGTGGCACCCGACGAGATGCCCACCAGCATGCCCTCTTCACGGGCGGCGCGGCGACCGTATTCGCGGGCGTCTTCGGCGTCCACCTGGATCACACCGTCCAGCAAGGCGGTGTGCAGGTTGGTGGGCACGAAGCCCGCACCAATGCCCTGGATGGGGTGGGGGGCCGGGCTGCCGCCCGAAATCACGGGCGAGGCCTTGGGCTCCACCGCGAACACCTTCAACTGGGGCCACTGCGCCTTCAGCACCTGGGCCACGCCGGTGATGTGTCCGCCCGTGCCAACGCCGGTGATGATGGTATCCAGGCCTTCGGGGAAGTCGGCCAGGATCTCTTGTGCGGTGGTGCGCACATGCACATCGATGTTGGCTGGGTTCTCGAACTGCTGGGGCATCCAGGCGCCGGGAGTTTGTTCCACCAGCTCCTGCGCGCGGGCGATGGCGCCCTTCATGCCCTTTTCGCGCGGGGTGAGGTCGAAGCTGGCGCCATAGGCCAGCATGAGTCGACGGCGCTCGATGGACATGCTCTCGGGCATCACCAGGACGAGTTGGTAGCCCTTCACGGCCGCCACCATGGCCAGGCCCACGCCCGTGTTGCCCGAGGTGGGCTCGATGATGGTGCCCCCCGGTTTCAGAATGCCACGGGCTTCAGCGTCTTCGATCATGGCCAGCGCAATGCGGTCTTTGATGGAGCCGCCTGGGTTGCTGCGCTCGGACTTGATCCACACCTCGGCCTGACCAAAGAGGCGGTTCAGGCGAATGTGCGGCGTGCGGCCAATGGTGTCGAGGATGCTGTGGGCTTTCATTCGGGTCTCCGTTGCGGGGGTTTTGGGTGCGCGGCCGACAGGATACGCGGGCTGGCGCGACAATGTGCTCATGAGCATATTTCGTGTTGGCATGAGCATGCATGGACGACGAGGCCCCGGCGCTGGGGCGTGGCTGCTGGCGATGGTGTTGTGGCTGTTCAGCACCCTGGCCCAGGCGCAGTTGTTCACATCGTCCCAGCCCGAGTTTCTGCCAGCGGACGAGGCCTTTCAGGTGCAGGTGCGGGCCACGGGTCCCCGGGCCCTGGAGGTGGATTTCACGCTGGCGCGCGGGGTGTACCTGTACCGCGAGCAAACCGCCGGCCGGCTGCAGCTGCCCGGTCAGCCTGACCAGCCTCTGAACTGGGATCTGCCCCCCGGCGAGGCCAAGCACGACCCCACCTTCAACAAGGTGATGGAGGTCTACCACCAGAGCATCATGGGCGGGCTCACGCTACCCGCAGGCCTGCCAGCCGAGGCACGTCTGCTGATCACCTACCAGGGGTGCGCGGACGCTGGCCTGTGCTATCCGCCCCAGACCAAGGCCTACCAGTTGCGCCTGGACGAACAAGGGGCGCTGCTGTCCATCCAGCCCCTGGCCGACGGTGATCCCTCGCTGGACTTGACGGCAGGCGGCGGCTCGTCAGCCCTGGCCACCATGCCCGGCCAAGCCTCGGGCGATGCGGTCACCCGCGCCCTCGCCTCGGGGCAGTGGTGGGTGGTGATCTCGGCCTTCTTCGTGGCGGGCGTGTTGCTGTCGCTCACGCCCTGCGTGTTGCCCATGGTGCCCATCCTGTCGTCCATCATCCTGGGGCAGCAGGCCCCCGTGGGGCGAGGGCGGGGCTTCTTGCTGGCGCTCAGCTACTCGCAGGGCATGGCCCTGGTCTACACGGCCCTGGGCGTGGCGGCTGGCCTGGTGGGGCAGGGGCTGGCGGCTTACCTGCAGCACCCGTGGATCGTGCTGACCATGACCGCCCTCATGGTGGTGCTGGCCCTGTCGATGTTTGGCCTGTATGAACTGCGCCTGCCCGTGGCCCTGCAGACCTGGCTGGGCGAAGGCGCCAACCGCTTGCCCGGCGGGCGGTTCGTCAGCGTGTTTGTGATGGGGGCCGTCTCGGCCCTGGTGGTGAGCCCGTGTGTGTCGGCGCCGCTGGCCGGGGCGCTGCTGTACATCAGCCAGTCGCGGGATGTGGCCTTGGGCGGCGGCGCTTTGTATGCCCTGGCCTGGGGCATGAGCGTGCCCCTCTTGCTGGTGGGTTTGTCTGCCGGTACCTTGCTGCCCCGTGCGGGCAACTGGATGACGGCCGTCAAGGTGCTGTTTGGCGTGCTGATGCTGGGCGTGGCCGTGTGGTTCAGCCGCCCGGCCTGGCCCTATGTGCAAACCCAATGGCTGGGCATGGAGGCCTCAGCCCCGGCCCACCGCAGCGTGCTGCCCTTCCAGATGGTGCGCACCGAGGCTGAACTGGACGCCGCCTTGGCCCAGGCGGAAGCCGATGGGCGGCCCGTCATGCTCGATTTTTATGCCGACTGGTGCACGGCCTGCATCGAGTTGGAAGTGCGCACCTTCGCCGACCCGCAGGTGCAAGCGCGGCTGCGCGGTGCCGTCTTGCTGCAGGTGGACGTGACCCGCAACAGCCGAGACGACCGGGCGCTGCTCAAGCGCTTCGGCCTCTTTGGCCCGCCGGGCGTGATCTTCTTCGACCCTCAAGGGCAGGAACAGACCGACTTGCGCGTGATCGGCTTTGCCAACGCCAGCGATTTTCTGGCCATCTTGGCCCGCGCCGGCCTGTAAGACGCCCGCAGCGGCGATAATGCAGGGGTGAAGTCAGCCAGACCGCCGCTGGTGCAAGGCCCGAAAGGGCGCACTGGAGGAAGGTCCGGACTGCACAGGGCAGCGTAGGAGGTAACACCTCTCCACCGCGAGGTGAGGATCAGAGCAACAGAGACGAGCCGGTTAAGTTCGGGTGAAACGGGCAATCTCTACGCGCAGCAACACCAAATAGGCACACGCTGAACGGCATGGTCATGCCGTGTCGTTCTACCCCTGGCCCGGGGGCTGTGTGCGGGTAGGTGGCACCGAGCCGTTCTGGCGACAGGCGGCCCAGAGGAATGGCGGTCACGGTCTCGCGCCGCAAGGCAAGAGGCTGCACAGAATCCGGCCTATCGGCTGACTTCACATTATTTTTCATCAAGCGGCACGGCGCCTTGGTCAAGTTTGGGGCGTGGCTGCCGAGAACGTCGCATGGCATTCTGGTTCAATCACCCCTTCGATGCGGTGCCATGGCCGCGGTCGATGCGGTCATGGGCACCTGTCCATGGCCCGGTCCGGCTGCGCCTGTGGGCAGTCACTGCCCTGCTCTTGGGACTCACTGCCGGGGGCTCGCCCCTGGGGGCGCAACCCGCTGGAGCCTCGCCATCCACCGCCCCAGCGGCTGGGGCCGATGGCGCCACCCCCACGCCTGTTCGGCCCGCCGTGTCCATGTCCGAGCTGCGCGACCTGATCGAGCAGCGCATCTCCGAGGTTCGTGCCCAGCGCGGCTCGGCGCCGCCCGTGGTGCAGGTCAAATCCTCGCGCCCCACCAAGTCCACCCGCAGCAGCAAGCGTCCGGCCACCACCGCGTCCGCGTCGGCGGCCCTGATGGCGGTGGCCCAGGCCGACGAGCAACCCGTGGCGCCGGGCAAGACCAGCCCCATGGGCCGTGAAGTGGGCTGGGCCTACCAGGGCGACACCGGGCCAGATCAGTGGGGCTTGCTCAAGCCCGAGTACCGCGCCTGTGTCGTGGGGCGCCGTCAAAGCCCCATCGATTTGCGCGATGGCATCCCGGTCACGCTGGAGCCGCTCCAGTTCGACTACCGTCCGTCGCTCGTCACGGTGCGGCACCGCGATCACACCGTGGTGATCGAGCCCGAATCGGGCAACGCGGTCAGCCTGCGAGGCCGTCGCTACGAGTTGCAGCATATTGCCCTCAGACACCCTGGCGAGGTGCATGTGGCCGGACGTCAGAGCCCCATGAGCCTACAGATGCTGCACCGCGCCGCTGATGGCGAGTTGTTGATGGTGGCGGTGCCGGTCATGCTGTCCACGCAAGATCACCCGGTGATGGGTCAGATCTGGAGCACGCTGCCGCTGGAGCGGCACCTGCAACAGCGCTCCACCAGCCCCATCGACCTGTCGCGCCTGCTGCCTGCCGAGCCTGCTTACTTCCTGTACATGGGCTCGTTGACGACCCCGCCCTGCACCGAAGACGTGATCTGGGCCGTGATAAAGCAGCCCTTGAGCATCTCGGGTGATCAGATGGCGGTGATGGCCCGTCTCTACCCCAACAATGCCCGCCCGGTGCAGCCCACCCACGGGCGGCTGCTCAAAGACGGTCAGTAAACCCGCCCCCCCCTGATCTGGGCGTGGGTTCGGCGGCTCAGGGCCGTGGCTTTGGCCATTTGCGCCATGGCATGCCCGGCGTGGGCGTGGCAAATGGCCAGCCCCAGGGCATCAGCGGCGTCGTTGTTCGGCTCGCGTGGCAGGTCGAGCAGGCGCATCACCATGTGCCGGATCTGCGCCTTGGCGGCATGGCCATGACCCACCACGGCCTTTTTCATCTGCAAGGCGGTGTACTCGCTGACCTGAGGTGATTTGGCTTGCGACAGCAGGCCTGCGATCGCTGCACCCCGGGCCTGGCCCAACAGCAGGGTGGACTGGGGGTTCACGTTCACGAACACGATTTCCACCGAGGCTTGATCGGGTTCATAGTGCGACACCACCTCGCGCACGCCCTCAAAGATGAGCTTCAGCCGGGAGGGCAGGTCGCCCTGGGCGGCCTCTTTGGTTTTGATGGTGCCGCTGGCCACGTAGTGCAGGCGAGGGCCATCGGCTTCGATGATGCCGAAGCCCGTGGTTTGCAGGCCGGGGTCGATGCCAAGAATGCGCATGGCATCAAGGATAACCGGGCTGATGGTCGCCAGATGCTCACCTCAGGCTGCCAGCGGGTCTGGCTGACGCAAGGCGTCCAAAAGCAGGGGCCACAGGGCTTGGTGCGAGGTGCGGAACCAGTCGATGTGTCCGATGGACCTGAGACCGTGGTCGGCGGGATTCAGCCGGTGCACGCGAGACCGCGCCGCCGGGAACGTCCGCACGAGATCGGCCACCGTGCGTGGGGTGGCGATGTCGTCGTCGGTGGCATGGAACACGGTGATCGGTATGCGGATGCGTGCGTGGAAGTCGTCCTGGGGACGACTCTTCACCGCGTTGGTGGCGTAGCCCCCGGCAGCGCACCATTGCCCCCATTGACGCGCCACCTCCCTGGGCAGGTTCTCACCCAGTCCGACAGCGGCTGTGGGCGCATAGCCTGTGACCAGGCTGCCCAGCGGCACCAGGCAGCGCAGCCCCAGCCGGGCCTTCAGGCGAAAGCTGGGCTTCATGCCCCGGAACCAGCCGGTGGAGGCCGCCACGCCCACCACCCGTGCCACGTGGTGATGGTTGGGCAGCAGCCCGATCATCTGGCCGCCCGCGCTGTGACCCAGCAGCAGCACCTGGTGCTGTCCGGTGCGCTGCACCAGCCAGTCCAGGGCCGCAACCTGATCCTGTTGGCCCCACTCGGACAGGGTGGCACGGCTGTCGCGAAGCCGACCGCGCAGCGACAGACCAATGCCCCGGTAATCGAACACCAGAACATCGTGCCCCTGGCTGCACAGCCAACTGGCAAAGCGCAGGTAGAAGTGCTGCTTCACCCCCGTGGCCGGGCACAGCAGCACCGGGCGATGAGGTGGCATGCCGGTGGTGACGGGTGCCGCCAGAAAGTGCCCTTGCAGCGGGGTGCCATCCCGGCAGGTGATGGTGACGGGCTCTGCGTGTGGGGTGCTCATGTCATCGCTCCGGCGTGGAGGGCTGGTCAAGTTGCTGCACATGGGTCAACCACCGGGCGACGGTCTTCAGCTCCTCGGCGGTGAAGCCCTCGCTCAAGCGGGTCTGAATGCGCCGGGTGGCGGATGTCAGGGTGGGCAGCAGGTGTCGTCCTGCGGCTTGCAGCCACACCCGCTGGGTGCGACCGTCCTGCGCGCAAGGCTGGCGCATCACCCAGGCCTGGGCTTCCATGCGTTGCACCAGGCCAGAGATGGCCGACGGGGCCAGATCCAGGGCCTGAGCCAGATCGCCCATGGTGCAGCCGTCATGGCGTGCCAGCACAAACAGCACGCCACTTTGTGCCGGGGTGGGCATGGCGCCTCCATCGTGGCTGGCGGCTTCGGTTTGTTGGGCGATCCACTGCTGCAAGTGCCGCTGCGCGCTGTTGAGCAGAAAGATCAGCTTTGGTTTGCTTTCCATGCGAAGCAGTTTAACGGTTTTGTTTCGCGCGTGAAATAAGTGGTCGTGAAAAAGGCTCCCGCAGGAGCCTTTGATCGAGGGCGTGGATGCCCAGCGATCAGTGACGGAAATGGCGCGTGCCGGTGAACACCATGGCGATGCCACGCTCGTCGGCGGCGGCGATGACCTCATCATCGCGCATGGAGCCACCCGGGTGGATGACGCAGGTGGCGCCGGCGTCCACGACCACATCCAGCCCGTCGCGGAACGGGAAGAAGGCGTCAGACGCGACGGCCGTGCCTTGCAGCGTCAGGCCGGCGTGACCGGCCTTGATCGAAGCGATGCGGGCCGAGTCCAGGCGGCTCATCTGGCCGGCGCCCACGCCCATGGTCATGCCGTCCTTGCAGAAGACGATGGCGTTGCTCTTCACAAAGCGGGCCACGGTCCAGGCGAACAGCAGGTCCTGCATCTGCTGGGCCGTGGGTTGCAGCTTGCTCACCACCTTCACGTCGCCCACGATGTCGATGTTGTCGGCCAATTGCAGCAGCATGCCGCCGCCCACGCGCTTGAAGTCCAGGGCGTTGCCCAGCTGGCGCGTGGCGTCGTCCAGCGGCACTTCCAGCAGGCGCACGTTCTGCTTGGATGCGTAAGCAGCGCGGGCGGCGTCGGTGAACTTCGGCGCGATCACGACTTCCACGAACTGCTTGTTGGCGTTGATGGATTCGATCACGTCGGCGTCGACCACGCGGTTGAAAGCCATGATGCCGCCAAACGCGCTGGTGGGGTCGGTCTTCAGGGCCTTGGTGTTGGCCTCGAGCGGGCCCGATCCCACGGCCACGCCGCAGGGGTTGGCGTGCTTGATGATCACGCAGGCGGGGGCTTCGAAGGCCTTGACGCATTCCCAGGCGGCGTCGGCGTCGGCGATGTTGTTGAAGCTCAGTTCCTTGCCTTGAATCTGCGTCCAGTTGGCCAGGGTGCTGACCACGGGCGAGGCTTCGCGGTAGAAGGCGGCCGACTGGTGCGGGTTCTCGCCGTAACGCATGCCCTGCACCTTGTGCAGTTGCAGGTTGTAGACGGCAGGGTACTCGGCCTTGGCGGGCACGGTTTCGGTGGCCAACTCCGCACCAGCTTCCAGGCTGGTCAGGTAGTTGGTGATCATGCCGTCGTAGGCGGCGGTGTGCGCGAACACCTTCTTGGCCAACATGAACTTGGTCGTGCGGGTGATCTGGCCGGCCTTCATTTCCGACAGCACCTGCTCGTAGTCCACCGGGTCGATGATCACGGCCACGTCCTGCCAGTTCTTGGCGGCCGAGCGCAGCATGGTGGGCCCGCCGATGTCGATGTTCTCGATGGCGTTGGCCAGCGTGCAGTCGGCCTTGGCGGTGGCTTGGGCGAAGGGGTAGAGGTTGACCACCAGCAGGTCGATGGTGTCGATGCCGTGCTCTTTCAGGGCGGCCATGTGCTCGGGCAGGTCGCGGCGGGCCAGGATGCCGCCGTGCACGCGCGGGTGCAGGGTCTTGACGCGGCCGTCGAGCATTTCGGGGAAGCCGGTGATCTCGGCCACCTCGGTGACCGGCAGGCCCTGGTCGGCCAGCAGCTTGGCGGTGCCGCCGGTGGACAGCAGGCGCACACCTTGGGCATGCAAGGCTTGTGCAAATTCAACGATGCCGGTCTTGTCGGACACGGACAGCAGGGCGGTCAGGGCCATGGGGGTTCCTCAGGTTCAAAGAGCGGTGAAGATGAAAAACGGGATCATTTGATGAGCTTGTGCTCGAGCAACTTGCGCCGCAGCGTGTTGCGGTTGATGCCCAGCCACTCGGCGGCCTTGGACTGGTTGCCCTCGGCGCGCTGCATCACCACCTCCAGCATGGGGCGCTCCACGGCGTTGACCACCATGTCGTACACGGCATGGGGTTCAGCGCCACGCAGGTCGTGGAAGTAGTTTTCAAGGTTGTCCTTGATGCATTCCTGGATGGTTTTTTTGCTCATGGTCGGGGCATCAGTGGGCGCTGCAGGCCGCTTCGTGGGCGGCTGGCGCGTCGTCGGCGTCGTCCAGCACCAGGGCTGCCTCGGGCAGACGGTCGTGCTGAACGCTCAACAGGTCGAAAAAATCAGCGACAGCCTGCAATTGGGCATCGCAGGTGTCCAGGGTGTTCATGTGCTGCCGAAAGGCTTCGCCACCGGGCAAGGCGCGCACCGCCCACCCGATGTGCTTGCGGGCCGTGCGTACGCCGGCAAACTCGCCATACAGCCCATAGTGGTCGTGCAGGTGGGCCAGCAGCCAGGCCTTGGCCTCGGCGGTGCGAGGCGCCAGGCGGTGCTGCCCCGTGGCCAGGTAGTGGGCGATGTCGCCAAAAATCCAGGGGCGACCTTGGGCCGCGCGGCCGATCATGATGGCGTCGGCGCCCGTGTGGTGCAGCACAGCCAGGGCCTTCTCCGGGCTGGTGATGTCGCCATTGGCCACCACCGGCACGCGCACGGCGGCCTTGACGGCGGCAATGGTGTCGTACTCGGCCTGGCCCTTGTAGCCCTGCTCGCGGGTGCGGCCGTGCACGGTCAGCATGGCCACGCCGGCCTGCTCCGCCGCGCGGGCAATGCGTTCGGCGTTCTTGTGCTGCTGGCTCCAGCCGGTGCGCATCTTCAGCGTCACGGGCACGCCGTGCGGCGCACAGGCTGCCACGACGGCCTCCACGATCTGCAGCGCCAGGGGTTCGTCCTGCATGAGGGCCGAGCCCGCCCATTTGTTGCACACCTTCTTGGCCGGGCAGCCCATGTTGATGTCGATGACCTGGGCGCCACGGTCGATGTTGTAGGCGGCGGCCTCGGCCATCATCGCTGCGTCGGTGCCGGCGATCTGGACTGCGATCGGGGCGGTCTCGCCCTCGTGGTTGGCCCGGCGCGAGGTCTTGAGGCTGTGCCACAGGTCCTTGCGCGAGGTCACCATTTCGCTGACCGCGTAACCGGCGCCCAGTTGCTTGCACAGCATGCGGAAGGGCCGATCGGTCACGCCGGCCATGGGCGCCACGAACAGCCGGTTCGGCAGTTCCAGGGCGCCCAGCCGGAGCGGGCTGGCGGGATCGATCGGGGTGGGCATGGGGGGTGAAGAGACGACTCAGCCCCGACCGCCGGGCGATCAGGGCTGCTTAAAAAGGAGGCAGAGTATAGCCGGCCTTGGCCACCTTGGGCAGGGCTTTTTGGGCCTGGCGTCGCGCTGGATGCTGCATGCGTCCACCTGCGGACACGATCGCGGATCGTGAAATGACGCGGGTGGTCAAAACGGGTTGGGCGCATGCGCATGACCATGTTGCATCATTGGTGTAACGATTGCAGTTAAGATGCAATGTTACTGACTGCAACAACCTCTTTCTCCAGTTGTATGAACTCCCGTTTTGCTGCCCCGTCCTGTGTTCTGGCGCTGCTGTCTGCGCTGTCGTGCTCTTCGGTTCTGGCTCAGACGTACACCGTCAAGCTGGGTGGGGCGTACATTGATCCTCGCGCCACCAGCAGCACCTTGCGCGGCCAACTCCCGGCCGTGGTCAACGGCAACTACTTCGGCAATGTGAACATCGACGGAGGCTTGCGCCTGGACGTTCAGCCCAAGTCCACGGTGATCTTCTCGATCGAGCGCGTGCTGTCGGGCCCCTGGAGCGCCGAGGTGGTGCTGGGCATCCCGCCCGAGCATGATGTGAAGCTGCGTTCGGGCGCACCCCGTCTGAGCGATGACGGTACCAGCCCCAACGAGGTCGTGGCAGGGCAGAAGGTTCAGCGCACCACCGACAAGCTGGTGAACGCCGATGGTCAGGTGGTGGCCACGGTCAAGCAGGTGGCGCCCACCGTCTTCCTGAACTACACCTTCCTGGACAGCAGCTCGGCCTGGCGCCCCTATGTGGGCCTGGGCCTGAACTACACCCGCATGAAGGCCACCTCCAATGATGTGGGGGATGCCTTGTACAGCGATGGTCCGGTGCGCATCAAACTGAGCCACTCGCTGGGCCCGGCGGTGCAGGCTGGTCTGCGCTATCAATTGGATCGCCAGTGGTCGGCCAACGTGGGCTGGACGGTGGCCAAGATCAAGAACGATCTGACGATCCGCACCAACCGCTCCGAGCAGCGTGCCGACTTCAGCTTCTACCCCAGCGTGTGGACGGCCACCGTCGGCTACAGCTTCTGATCGGCACACCGGTCACAATCCACGCATGGAAGCGTGGTTGATCGCCGGAATTCATGGGCTGCTGGAAGCCCTGGCCTTGCCGCAGGTGGGGCTCAGTGCCGTGTTCGTGGTGGCCTTTGTGTCGGCCACCCTGTTGCCCATGGGCTCCGAGCCGGCGGTGTATGGCCTGGTCTACCTGCGGCCGGAGCTGTTCTGGCCTGCGGTACTGGTGGCCACAGCGGGCAACACCCTCGGTGGCACCTTGAGCTGGTGGATGGGGGCGGGCGCGCAGTCGGCCACCTCGTGGTGGCGGCGAAGCCGAGGTGATCGCGCGGCTGAGCCTGCCCGCGCTGACCAGCCAGCCCAGGCGCTTTCTGCAACGCCGTCTCCCACACCGTCTGCCACGCCCTCAGACACCCCCACCGACCGCTGGCAGCAGCGCGCCATGGTGTGGCTGCAGCGCTTTGGTCCCAAGGCCTGTCTGGTGTCGTGGTTGCCGCTGGTGGGTGATCCCTTGTGCGCGGTGGCGGGCTGGCTGCGCCTGCCGTTTTGGCCGTGCGTGTTCTACATGGCCATCGGCAAATTTTTGCGATACAGCATGGCGACCGGATTTCTGATCTGGTTGACCTGAAAACCAGGTATCCCATGTTCATGGGATGCATTTTGTAACCATTGGCCCGTGCATTTGTCATGGGACCATAACCATGTTCCCCTACACTTCGTCTGTAACGTTTGGCGTGCACACCTCGACACAGAGGTGGCGGCGCCTTGCGGCAAGCCACGCTGTCATCGTGTCAAAGATGTCCAGGGGGGACTTCTTCCAGCGGTGTTTGACCAGCCCTCCCTGGTGCGGGGTCAGCGCTTTTCCAGCGAGGTGATGGTGTACTGACCATTCACCTTGTCGGCGGTGAAGCGAATTTTGTCGCCCACCTGCACGGCCTGCAGCCAGGTCGGATCGCTCACTCGAAAGCTCATCTGCATCGGCGGCATGTCGAGGTTCTTGATCTCGCCATGGCGCACCGTGATCTTGCCGGCGTCGGTGTCCACCTTGCGCACTTCGCCATCCACGGCCTGGGCGTGCACAGAGGCCGCCCCCATCAGGCCCAGGCCCAGTCCCAGCGTCAACACGCTCAGCGACTTCTTCAAGGATCGGCTCAGGGTCATGGTCTTCATCGTGGCTCCGTCAGAGGCGGCCGAGGCCGCCGGTTGAACAGTCAACAGTCCAAGGGTCGCGCCGGTTCGGTCGCGCGAGCGTCTCGGGCCTTCCCTACAATAACGCATCGAACAATCCCTGGGTTTACAAGCACCATGTCCACGCCCCCCACCCCCGAGGCCCTGGCCGGCATCGATCCCCGCGTCAAGGCCGAGATCCTGGCCCAGGCGCTGCCCTACATCCGCAAGTTCCATGGCAAGACCATCGTCATCAAGTACGGTGGCAACGCCATGACCGACCCGGAGCTGCAGGCCGACTTCGCCGAAGACGTGGTGTTGCTCAAGCTGGTGGGCTTGAACCCGGTCGTGGTGCACGGTGGTGGCCCCCAGATTGATTCGGCCTTGAACAAGATTGGCAAGAAGGGCCAGTTCATCCAGGGCATGCGCGTGACCGATGCCGAAACCATGGAAGTGGTGGAGTGGGTGCTGGCCGGTGAGGTGCAGCAAGACATCGTCGGCCTGATCAATGCCGCTGGCGGCAAGGCCGTGGGTCTGACGGGTCGTGATGGCGGGCTGATCCGCGCGCGCAAGCTGCACCTGGCCGACAAGGACGACCCGAGCAAAGAGCACGACATCGGTCAAGTGGGGCAGATCGACTCCATCGACCCCAGCGTGGTCAAGGCCCTGCAAGACGACCAGTTCATCCCGGTCATCAGCCCCATCGGATTTGGTGAGCACAACGAGAGCTACAACATCAACGCCGACCTGGTGGCGTCGAAGCTGGCCCAGGTCCTCAGCGCTGAAAAGCTGGTGCTGCTGACCAACATCAAGGGCGTGCTGGACAAGCAGGGCACCTTGCTGACCGACCTGACGGCCCGCCAGATCGACGAGCTGATCGACGACGGCACCATCAGCGGCGGCATGATCCCCAAAATCGAAGGCGCCATCGATGCCGCCAAGAGTGGCGTGAACGCCGTGCACATCGTGGATGGCCGGGTGCCCCACGCCATGCTGCTCGAGATTCTCACCGATCA
Source organism: uncultured Aquabacterium sp. (assembly GCA_947085235.1). Taxonomy (GTDB): domain Bacteria; phylum Pseudomonadota; class Gammaproteobacteria; order Burkholderiales; family Burkholderiaceae_C; genus Aquabacterium. The sequence goes on from CAMTVS010000008.1 coordinate 23,108, forward strand.
GGCTTACGGCACGATGATCCGCAGCCACTGAGCGGATCAGCACCATGGCGCGCTCGGGTGCCTCGGCAGCCATCTGGCTGTTCGACCTCGACAACACCCTGCATGACGCAGGGCACGCGGTCTTCGGGCGGCTCAACCGCTCGATGACCGATTACATCGAAGAGCACCTGGGCCTGCCGCGCGCGCAGGCCGATGCCTTGCGGGTGCACTACTGGCGCCGCTATGGCGCCACCCTGATGGGACTGGAGCGCCACCACGGCATCCGGGCCGCGCACTTTCTGGCGCAGACCCACACCCTGCCGGGCCTGGAGGCCGACCTGCGCATGCCTGCAGCAGATCGCGTGGCCCTCAAGCGCCTGCCGGGGCGCAAGTTTTTGCTCACCAACGCGCCGGCCGAGTACGCCAAGCGGGTGCTCACCGCCCTGGACCTGGCCTCGTGTTTCGAAGGCATCATCGCCATCGAGGGCATGCGGGCCTTTGGTGAACTGCGGCCCAAGCCCGATGTGCGCATGCTGCGCCTGCTGCTGGCCCGCCACCGCCTGCCCGCCCACCGGTGTGTGCTGGTCGAAGACACCGTGGCCAACCTGAAAAGCGCGCACCAATTGGGCCTGCACACGGTGTGGATGCAGCACTACCTGCGTCAGGGGCCGGCCGGTCATCCCTTTGCCCAGCGTCTGCATGGGCGCCACCCGGCGGTGGATGTGCGCGTGAACACCTTGCGCCGACTGAAGGCCTGGCGGCCTGTGCAGGCCTTGCCCCGCGTCTCGTCACCAGGAGCCAACGATGAGTGATGTTCCCCTGTCGGCCGAGGCTGCCCCGCGCAAGCGCCCCAAGCCGGGTGAGCGCCGGGTGCTGATCCTGCAAGCCCTGGCCGAGATGCTGCAAGCCCCTGAGGCCGACCGCATCACCACGGCGGCCTTGGCGGCTCGACTGCAACTCAGCGAGGCGGCGCTGTACCGGCACTTTGCCAGCAAGGCTCAGATGTTCGAAGGCCTGATCGAGTTCATCGAAACCAGCCTGTTCACCCTGGCCAACCAGGTGCTGGAGCGCGAGACCGATGCGGCGGCGCAGATGGCCCGCATCGTGACCCTGGTGCTGCAGTTTGCAGAGCGCAACCCCGGCATGGGCCGGGTGCTGGCCGGTGATGCGCTGGTGCATGAAGACGCCCGCCTGCAGCAGCGCCTGAACCAGGCGGTGGACCGGCTGGAGTCGCTCTTGCGTCAGCCGGCGCGTGCATGGGCCGAGGCACAGGGGCACCCCAGCCCCACCGTGGCGGCCCAGGCCCGCGCCTCGCTGCTGATGAGCTTTGTGCTGGGACGCTTGCACCGCCACGCGCGCAGCGGCTTCGTGCGCCAGCCCACCGAGCACTTGGATGCCGCGCTGAGCAGTCTGCTGGCATGAGGGTTGAGGGACTGGGCATGGATGACGCAGCCCCCAGCGTGCCGGTGGCCCACCAGGCCATCACCCTGGGCGCGGTGACCCTGCACTGGCGCGGCGACCGCAGCGCATTGATGCTGGACGAGGCCGGCCAGCCCGATGCTTTGCTGGTGGCCGATGTGCACCTGGGCAAGGCCCAGCGTTACCAGGCCTTGGGCCAGAGCATGCCGGGCCGGGTGGTGGCCGGCACCACCGCCCGCACCGTGCAACGCTTGCAGCAGGCCCTGGCCAGCAGCGCCGCCCGCCGATTGGTGGTGCTGGGTGATCTGGTGCATGGCCCGCAGGTGGGCGAGGCCGTGCAGGCCCTGGCTGACATGCTGGGCCCCTGGCATGAGAGCACCGGCGGCACGGTGATGGTGATTGGTGGCAACCACGATCGGCACGCCACCCCGGACTGGGCACCGGTGGCCGAGCGCCTGGGGGCGGCCTGGCAGGTCTTGCCTGAAGACGCGGTGGTGATGGAGCGCGGTCTGGCGCTGAGCCATGAGGCCCGGCCGGTGGTGGGCGCGGTGGCGTCCTTAGGAGGCCACCTGCATCCCTGCTGGGAAGGGCGCGGGCGGGCGCGTGATCGGTTGCGCCTGCCTTGCTTCTGGATGCAGGGCCGGGTGGATGGAGCTCAGGGCCGATGCCTGGGCGTGACCTTGCCCGCGTTTGGCGACTTCACCGGCATGCACGCCGTGCAGCCGGCACCCGGTGATCGGCTTTGGCTGGTCACGCCCGAGGGGGGCGTTCACGAGGTGCCCACCCAGGCGCTGTGAGGCCCGTGGGTGGGCGCTCCGAGCGCGGGGTGCTCAGCCCGCGCGGCGGCGTGTGGCCAGCAACACGGCGGCACCGCCCAGCACCAGGGCCCAGGTCGTGGGTTCGGGCACGGGGGTGATGCTGACGTTTTGCACCGCCAGGGCCGAGGTGGTGACGAAGTCGCCACGGTCCACCACGCCCAGGGCCAGCGAGGCCAGGCCCGATTGCGTGAAGGTGTACGTGAACGTCGACCAGCCGGTGCCCGCCGCGAAGCCCAGGGCCCCCGCACCGGTGGCGTTGGGGGCCAGGGCCAGTTCGAACAGGGTGCCGTTCAGCACCAGAAAGCCCAGGTCGCTCTTGGCGTCAGGGCCTTGTTCGTTGGTCAGCAGTTGCCACGACAGGCTCAGCGTGTCACCGGCCTGCACCGAGAACATCTGACGCGCCACCGAGCCTTCGGCGGCCTCATCCAGGCCTGGTTCGACGCCATGGAGGGCGCCGATGGACAGACCGGCGAACTCTTCGACGCCATCCACGTTCAAGGCCATCTCGGCGGCCACGCCAGAGAAGTTGAACGAGCCGCTGGCATCGTCATCGGCGTCAAAGGCCGAGGTCAGCACCAGGGTGTTGGGCGATTGCACCGAGACATCGCCCAGCGTGTCCCAGCCGTTGAGGCCTTGGGTGAACTGGCCGTTGCTCACGGCCAGGGCGGGGGCGCTGAGGGTGGCCAGCGCGAGGGTGATCAGAGACAGGCGTTGCATGGTGTGTGGTCCTTGAATCAAAGAAGGTCAGGAAGTCGGGGCTCAGGCCGTGTTCAGGGTTTGCCCAGCGTGGCGGTGGTGCGCAGATCGCGGGCGGGCACGAACTGCGCCGCCGTCAGGCCCTTGAGCGTGGCCACCGTGCGGAAGCCGCCGCGGCCCTGGGGTCCATCGGTGTCGATCTGCAGCAGCACGCCGCCGGTGGTGTCTTGCACGCGCACCCAGCCATCGGCCACGGGGCGCTGGCCGCTGTAGCCCACGCTGCTGAGCAGGGCGCTCAGGTCGATGCGGTCGGCGTGCGGCGTGAAGTCGGTGATGGTGTCGCCCAGGTCGCGCACGCTGCGGTACACGAAGGCATCGCCACCGGCGCCACCCGTCAGGGTGTCGCCGCCTGCGCCGCCTTCGATCACGTCGTCACCGGCCGTGCCCACTAGCACATCGCGGCCGCTGGTGCCCAGGCGCTGCACGCCAGGGCGGGCCTGGCCCACTGCCACGTCCACGATGCGGCCATGCAGGTCAAAGGCGTCTTCCAGGCCATACACGTTGGCCGTGATCTCGTCACCGTCCGCGTCATTCAGACGGCCCAGGCCGCCCCGGCTCTTGGGCGTGCTGATGAAGCTGGCCAGGGCTTCCTGGTACGTGACCGTGTTGGTGGCGTTCTCGAACACCACGCTGTTGGCGGCGAAGGGGTAGCCATCACCCCCGTTGGCCGTGAAGTCGATGGTGGCGAACGAGAACGTGCGCGTGGGGTTGACCACCACGCCGCCGTCGATCAGCACGGTGCCATCGTCCAGCACCACGCGCTGAACGCGGCTGCCCGTGCCCAGCGTGGTGCGGGGTGTGCCCGCGGTGTTGATCGTCACCTGCAGGCCGGCGATCTGCGGATAGCGGCCCTGGGGCAAGCCGCTGGGGTTGGAGGCGGCAAAGCCGTGCTCCAGGATGTCCTTGAGCTGCTCGGCCGTCATGGCCGGCGCGCGCTTGACCAGGTTGGTGAAGGGCAGGATGTTGAAGGTGTCGCCCACCGACACGGGGCCCGCCGCGCCGATGCTGGTGCGGATGCCACCGCCGTTCTGGATGGCCACATCGGCCTGACCGGCAAAGCGCATGGCATCGGCCACGAGGTTGCCCAGACCCGTCTCGGCATTGCGCACGCCGGTCACATAGTTGCCCGGGCTGCCGGAGGCGTGGGTGGGGCCGTTGAGCTTGACGGCGGTGCTGCCGATCACCTGGGCGTTCAGCGCAGCGATGTACTGCGACACGGGGGTCACTACCTGTGCCTGCAAGACGGAGTCGCCCGCCACGCGGTCGGCGTCGGCGGCAGCGCCGCTCACGCGGTGTATGCGGGTGCTGTCCACGCTGACCAGGGCACCCGTGACGTCATTCAGGGTCACGTTCACTTCGCCCACATAGCGGTTGCCGAAGTGGCTGGTCACCACCGGCACGCTCTTGCCGTTCAGGTCGGTGGCATACACCGGGTGGCTGTTGAAGGTGGGGCTGACGCCGCCGTTGATCAGCAGGTCATCCGGGTCGACCATCAGCTCATGACCACCGCCCGAGACCACCAGGTCCACGCCGCTGAGTGCGGGGAGCACCACGTGGCGTTCATTGGCCGAGTTCTGCAAGTGCGACAGCAGGATGACCGTGCCCACGCCACTGGCGCGCAGGGCGTTCACTTCAGCCTGGATCAGCGGCACGATGGCCTGCAGGTTTTGCAGCTCGCTGGCCGCGGCATCGTGGTTCAGCATCTGGCCCGGGGCGGGCGACGAGATCACCGGCAGCAGGGGCGTGGTGGCCCCCACGATGCCCACTTTCTTGCCGCCTGCGGTGGTGACCACCTTGGAGGCGGCAATCCGACCCGCGGAGGCCAGGGCAGCGAAGGCAGGCGTGGCCTGCAGGTTCAGGTTAACCGAGAGGTAGGTACTGCCCGACACCTCGGCGAAACGTGCGGCTGTGGCGGGGCCCAGGTCGAACTCGTGGTTGCCGAACACGATGGCGTCAAAGCCGATGCGGCGCAGGGCGATGGCGTCGTAAAAGTCCTGACCACCATCGGGGTGGGCCGAGCCCAGGTTCACGGTGCTGGCCGTGAAGCGGGGGCCGGGCAAGAAGGCATCGCCCGCGTTGAGTGTCAGTACCGAGCGACCCGCCGCCTGCGCCGTCTGGCGAGCGCGCACGATCACATCCGCCAGTCGGTCCACGCCACCGTAGAACGAGATGCCCTGGGCGCTGTTGTTGCGCAGGTTGCCCTGGGCCGACAGCAGCCAGCTTTCCTGGTCGCCCACGTGCAGCACGGTCAGGCCTTCGGCCCAGGCGGTCTGACCCAAGGCCAGTGTGAGGGCGGCGGCCAGGCCCAAAGCATGGCGGCGGGCTGCGGTGCGGTGAAGTCGGGCAGTGAAGCGCATGGTCGTTTCCAAGGGGTGAAGCTGATGCCGGAAAGGCTACGCACCCGCCGTGACGCCGTGGCGAAAGCCGGGCGCCCAGGGTGAGCCATCCGGCCCATGCTGATCGCCCTACACTTGAGCGCCATGAACGATGCGCCTTCTTCCAAGCCCTCCGCCCACGTGCCGACCAGTCCGTCCAACCATCCCAGTGGTCCATCCAGCGGTCCGCCCTGGCTGGCCCTCCTGACCCGTGCCGAATCGCTGGTGGCCCGGCTGGACGCCATGCTGCCCTCGCCCGACCAGCCCGCCGTGCGTGCCCCCGACTGGGCCGCGTCGGTGGCCTTTCGTTACCGCAAGCGTGCATCCAGCCCCTGGGCCACCGGCTGGCTGGAGCCTGTGCGGCACGTGGGCCTGATTCGTTACGACGACCTGCAAGAGATCGACACCCAGAAAGCCCGCTTCGCGCGCAACCTGGCGCAGTTCGTGGCGGGCCGCACGGCCAACAACGTGCTGCTGTCAGGCGCGCGGGGGACGGGCAAGTCGTCGCTGGTCAAGGCCGGCTTGCATGAGCATGCCGCGCAAGGCCTGCGCCTGATCGAGGTGGACAAGGCCGACCTGGTGGACCTACCCGACTTGGTCGAACTGGTGTGCGACCGGCCCGAGCGCTTCATCGTCTTCTGCGACGACCTGAGCTTCGACGAGGGCGAGCCCGGCTACAAGGCGCTGAAGTCGATGCTGGATGGCACCATCTCGGCCGCGGGCGACAACGTGATGCTGGTGGCCACCTCCAACCGCCGCCACCTGCTGCCTGAGTACCACGCCGACAACAAGACCTACACCCGTGGCGACGATGGCGAGCTGCACCCTGGCGAGGCTGTGGAAGAAAAGATCTCGCTGTCGGAACGTTTTGGCTTGTGGATCAGCTTCTATCCCTTCAGCCAGGACGAGTACCTGGCCGTGGTGGCGCAGTGGTTGACGCACTTCGGCCTGGAGGCCTCAGCCATCGAGGCCGCGCGCCCAGAGGCCCTGGTGTGGGCCATCGAGCGCGGTTCACGCTCGGGCCGCGTGGCCTACCAGTTTGCACGCCATTGGGCGGGGGGCGAGCATGTCTGAGCGCAAGTCCTATCACGTCATGGACGCCACCGACCGCCCTCCGGTGGACGTGGCCGTCGGCATCCTGATTGAGCGCGACGCGGAGGGCGGCGAGGCCCGGTTCCTCTTGACCTCGCGCCCGGAGGGCAAGGTCTACGCGGGCTACTGGGAGTTCCCGGGCGGCAAGCTGGAGGCCGGCGAGACGGTCGAGCAGGCCTTGCGTCGCGAGCTGGAAGAAGAGATCGGCATCACCATCGGCGCGGCCCATCCCTGGCAGGTGGAGCTGATGGACTACCCCCATGCCCGCGTGCGCCTGCACTTTTGCAAGGTGTACGACTGGGTGGGCACGTTCGAGATGAAAGAAGGCCAGCAGATGGCCTGGCAGGGCTTGCCCGTGGAGGTGGTGCCGGTGCTGCCCGGTACCATCCCGGTGCTGCAGTGGCTGGCGCACGAGCGCGGCCATGAGGGCCCCACCCACCGCGAGCCCGACCCGGCCTGAGCCGGGTGCAGCATCGTTCACTCCTACCCACACGACCGAGGACGACACCCATGAGCTACCAGACCCTGAGCACCCAGGTGGACGCCGACGGCGTCATGCTGTTGACGCTGAACCGGCCCGATCAACTCAACGCCTTCACGGTGGAGATGGCCAACGAGCTGGTGGATGCCTTCACCCGCGCCAGCGATGACGATGCCGTACGCGCCATCGTGGTGACCGGTGCAGGTAAGGCCTTCTGTGCGGGCATGGACCTCAGTGTGGGGGGCAACGTCTTCGGTCTGGATGAACGCCAGCAGCCCACGATGCAGGACATGCAGGAGCGTCTGGAAGACCCCGCCATCCACTCAGGTGTGCGTGACACCGGCGGACGTGTGGTGCTGAGCATCTTCAACTGCAAGAAGCCCGTGATCGGGGCCATCAATGGCGCGGCCGTGGGCATTGGCGCCACCATGACCCTGCCCATGGACATCCGCATCGCGTCCGAGAAGGCCCGCATTGGCTTCGTGTTCGGCCGCATCGGCATCGTGCCCGAGGCGTGTTCGAGCTGGTTTCTGCCGCGCATCGTGGGCATCTCGCAAGCGCTGGAGTGGACCTACATGGCCGACATTTTCGATGGGCACGAAGCCCAGCGTGGTGGCTTGGTCAAGTGCGTGGTGCCGCCTGAGCAATTGCTGGACGAGGCCATGAAGATTGCGCGGCGCATTGCCACCGAGCGCTCGGCCGTGGGCATCGCGCTCACGCGTCAGATGATGTACCGCAACGCGGCCCAGCCGCATCCGCTGGCCGCCCACCAGGTCGATTCATTGGCCATGTTCTACACCAGCATCGGTGATGGCAAGGAAGGCGTGCAGGCCTTCCTGGACAAGCGCCCTGCCCAGTTCAAGGGCAAGGCCTCGGAGATGCCGCCCTTCTATCCCTGGTGGGAGTGAGCGCCCAAGAAAAAACCCGGCCGAGGCCGGGTTTTTTTCAAGCGTCATGGTGGTCACCGAGGCGCGCGTCCGCGCCTCAGTGCCAGCGAATGATCAGCTCAGGTGCTCGCTCACCAGCTTGGTGAGTTCAAACATCGTGACTTGCGGCTTCTTGAAGATGACCTTCAGCTTGTCGTCAGCGTTGATGTTGCGCTTGTTGGCGGCGTCTTGCAGGTTGTGCTTCTTGATGTACTCCCACACCTTCTTGGTGACCTCGGTGCGAGGCATCGGGGTGGTGCCAATGATGGCAGCCAGAGCCGGGCTCGGGGTCAGCGGCTTCAGGAATGCCGCGTTGGGGGTGCGCTTGGCGGGAGCCGCCTTCTTCGCTGCCGGTGCCTTGGTGGCTGCAGCCTTCTTCGCAGTTGCCATGTGAATTCACTCCATCGATGAGTCAGATCTGATGCGGGCCCGGGCGCTGGCTCTGTCAGCGAGCGTTCCTCAGGGACGTGCGCTGAGCATGGTAGCGCTTAAAACAGACAATTCCCCCAGCGAATCGGCCTTGTGGCCCTCGAACGTCAAGATTTTTCGTGTGGTGCGGCGCTGGGAACCGGGGGACATTACCCTGTCGGGCGCCGCTGCACGCGTCCTGTCTTTTGTGTACAGTGTCAACCTTGCTGGTGATGCACCGCCTCTGGTGTGGCCCTGCATCCCCTTCATCACCGCGCCCACCACCTCTTTGGAGACCTGCCCATGACCCCCCAAGCCGTGCTGGCCCAGCCCTTCACCTTGCCCAATGGGGTGGTGGTGAAGAACCGCCTGTTCAAGTCCGCCATGAGCGAAGCCCTGGGCACCCGCGCTGGCGCGGCCACGCCAGAGTTGGCGCGGCTGTACGGGGCCTGGGCCGATGGCGGCATTGGCTTGTGCATCACGGGCAACGTGATGATCGACAAGCGCGCCCTGGGCGAGCCGGGCAATGTGGTGATCGACAGCGATGCCCACCTGGCCGAGCTCAAGGCCTGGGCACAGGCCGCCACGCGGCATGGCACGCAGTGCTGGGTGCAGCTCAACCACCCCGGCAAGCAGGCTCCCAAGGGCTTGAACAAAGAGAACGTATCACCCTCGGCCGTGCCTTTCCGGCCCGAGATGCAGGCCTTCTTTCCCACCCCGCGTGAGTTGACCGATGCCGAGGTGCGGGAGATCGTGGCGCGCTTTGGTCGTGCCGCGGGCATCGTCAAGCAGGCCGGCTTCAGCGGTGTGCAGATCCACGGCGCGCACGGCTACCTGGTCAGCCAGTTCCTGTCGCCGCACCACAACCGCCGCACCGATGAGTGGGGCGGCACGCCCGAGAAGCGCCGGCACTTCGTGCTGTCGGTGTTCAAGGCCATGCGTGAGGCCGTGGGCCCGAGCTTCC
>CAMTVS010000009.1:0-47025 GCA_947085235.1 uncultured Aquabacterium sp.
CGCGCGGCTTCCGTACTGCCAGCAACTTCATCGCCATCGCATACCTGCGCATGTCCAAGCTCTCGCATCTGCCCGATCACCCATTCATCCCAGCATCACCGAAATGACGCCGGGCGTTTCCACACAAAACGGCATAGAGCCTCGCCAAAGAGATGTAAGCCCAAGCAGTCCCTTGTGAATACCAGTCGAGGATTGAGCCCAGCAGGTGGTTTGATGTCACCATGCGATGCCATGATTCACTGAAGTGTGGAGCGATCAATATCGCCAGCGCTGATACCCATGAGATCAGCGTCACCATGCTTTGGTATTTGATGAACAGCGCACAGGTCCGTGCATACGCCGAGGTCTTCAATAAACGCATTTTTGAATTGACGGGTATGTCGAGGGGGATTCGATTCTTCAGTTGGAGAAATTATGGCTGCGCCTGGATGAACATCAGGGTGGGTGTCACCGTGTCATCCACTCGGCATCTCCCACAGCCACAAACGAACCATTCAAGATGGCGCTCTTGCCATAGTGCAGGGCGCGCCCATCCAGATCCACCACCGTACCGCCAGCGCCCTCCAGCACCGCCTGCGCGGCGGCCGTGTCCCACTCGCAGGTGGGCGACAGGCGGGGGTACAGGTCGGCCTCGCCCTCGGCGATGCGGCAAAACTTCAGTGAGCTCCCGGCTTGCACCAGGCTGACGGGGCCCAGGCGGTCGATGAAGGCCTGGGTGTCCGCGTTGAGGTGGCTTTTGCTGGCCAGCACCCGGCAGGGTGTGCCAGGGGGGCGCGGTGCGACGCTCAAGGGCGTGGTGGCGCCCTGGTGGAGGCGGAAGGCCCCCAGGCCACGGCCGCCCCAGTACAGCGCGTCCAGCGCGGGGGCGTAGACCACGCCCAGCACGCTGCGCCCCTGATCGATCAACGCGATGTTGACGGTGAACTCGCCGTTGCGGGCAATGAACTCTTTCGTGCCGTCCAGGGGGTCGATCAGCCAGAAGCGCTGCTCGGTCACGCGGTGGGGCAGCGAGGCCTCGTCTTCTTCAGACACCACGGGATACCCCGGCAGCAGGGGGCGCAATCGGGTGGCCAGCACCTGATGGGCCGCCATGTCAGCGGCCGTCAACGGACTGTCGTCGGCCTTGTGCTGCACGCGCCCGGGCCCGGCCTGATAGACAGCCATGATGGCCGCGCCCGCTTCACGGGCCATGGCCAGCAACGGCGGGATCAAGGGGGGCAGGTCAAGGCAAGCCATGCGCGGCACCGTAGCGGTGAGGAGTTGACATCACTCATCCTGCCACGGATGTGGACGCGCCTGGGCCCGATGCGCAGACGCGTCGGCGGCGCAAGCCTCAGGCGACTCAGGCGACTCAGGCGGCCGATGCCGCCGTGTTGGGCTTGAACTCGCCCAGGGGCACCACCCCCTCAGGGCAGCGGTGGCCATGGGCTTGGTCAGTCCACCCCGTGGCCATCCAGAAGGCGTACTGGGGCCAGCGGGTGAAGACGAACGAGAACATTTCGTCCGTGGGCGGCTGTTGGCCGTACCAGAACGAGCGCCACACCATGCGCGACAGGCCCGATTGCTCGGCCAGGCTGGCGTAGCGGTCTTGGGTGGGGATGGAGCAGGCGATCACGGCACGAATGCGGTCGCCCAGGTCGGTCATGTCGAGTTGTTCCATCGTTGTTCTCCCTGTGGTTGAGTTTTGATTGTCTCGGCCTGTCCACAGGCTCACAAGACCACCTGCGGCACACTCAGGCGACGGGTGTGACTTAATTGGGTTGGCGGGCCATTTCTGATCACCGGCCTCGGGTCTGCCCCGATGGCGTGGTCGCTGCATCATGATGGTGCTGGCCGAATTTCTTGATCAAGGAGCAGTGCATCGTGATGCTGGCCATCGACCCCACGGTTTCTTTGGGCCCCGTGGCCCTGAATGTGATGCCGGTGTTGCTGGCGCTGGCCGTCTGGCTGGGTGTGAAAGGCGGGCAGGCGCTGGCGCCCATCGAGGTTCGGCCGGCGGTGGATCAAACCTTGTGGCGGGCCCTGATCGTGGGCGTGATCGTGGCCCGCTTGGGCTATGTGTGGATGTGGCGACAGGCGTACGCGGAGCAGCCCTGGAGCATCCTGGACATCCGTGATGGTGGGTGGGCGCCTGCGGCGGGACTGGCGGCGGCCTGTTTGTATGGCATGGCCAAGGCCAGGGCCTGGCCTGAGCTGGCCAAAGCCCTGGTGCGGGGCTATGCGGTGGCGCTGGTGGTCGTGGCGGGTGGGCTGGTCGCGCTCTGGGGGCCATCACCCAAGGAGGTGCGTCTGCCTGATGTGCAGGTGCAGGATCTGAATGGACAGCCCCAATCGCTGGCCTCTTTGACCGGGCGCCCGGTGGTGATCAACCTCTGGGCCACCTGGTGCCCACCCTGCCGCCGCGAAATGCCGGTGTTGCAGGCGGCGCAGCAGGCGCATCCGGATGTGCACATCGTGCTGCTCAACCAGGGTGAGTCGGCGGCGGCGGTGCAGGCCTATCTGCGATCTCAGGGCTTGGTGTTGCGTCAGGTGTGGCTGGATCCAGCGCAACGCGCGGGGGCCACCTTTGACCAGGTCGGTTTGCCGACCACGCTGTTTTTCGATGCGCAAGGGCGCTTGGTGAGTCGGCGTGTGGGAGAGTTGTCGGCCGCCGTGCTGCGCGACCGCTTGCAGGCCATCGGGGTGCCGGCGTCGCCCTGATCGACCCACCGTGAGGCCAGGCTGACACGGTGTTTTCCCTGATTGTCGCCTTATATCCTGCGCGGCGTGAGCTTTTTGTCTTGGTTAAACGGACAAGTCCGTCTATTGTCATGAGGTGTTACCGCAGCGTGGCGGCGTTGGTTGCTGCGCGCGTGGTTGGTCCTCTCACTTTTCAGGACGGTATGAACGCCAGCACCTCACCCTACGACCTCAAGCCCTGGCTGCAGCAGTACGGCCGGGACATCCCACAGCACCTTGAGGTGCCTGCGTACCAGTCCTTGCCCGAGATGGCCCAGGATGCGGCCAAGCGCTTTGCCAAGCAGACGGCCTTCACCACGGTGATGCCCAACGGGATGTACGGTTCGTTGTCCTATGCCCAGGTCGACGAGATGAGTGACGCCTTTGCGCAGTACCTGCGCGGCACGCTGGGTTTGCAGCGCGGTGACCGCGTGGCCTTGCAGATGCCCAACTGCCTGAGTTACCCGGTCGCCCTGATCGGGGTGCTGAAGGCGGGTTGTGTGGCCGTGAACACCAACCCCCTGTACACCCCGCACGAAATGCAGCATCAGTTCCAGGACAGTGGGGCCAAGGCCCTGGTGATCGTGGACATGTTCGCCGACAAGCTCGAGTCCATCCTGGCCGACACGCCCATCCAGCACGTGATCATCACCCGCGTGCCCGAGTTCTTCCCGCCCGTGGTGCAGCAGGTGGTGTACGGGGTCATGAAATACTGGAACCGGCTGATCCCCCAGCACCAGCTCAAGGCCGTCACTCTGCCCGATGCCCTGGCCATGGGACGCCGGGCGGGTGGCGCTGGGGCACGGACCTACTGGGCTGAGTTGAAGCACCAGGATCTGGCCCTGCTGCAGTACACGGGGGGCACCACGGGGGTGTCCAAGGGGGCCATGCTGACGCACGGCAACCTGCTGTGGAACCTGGAGCAGATGCTGGGCATGACCGGCACGCACATCGATGCGGGCAAAGAGGTGGTGCTGACCGCCTTGCCGCTGTACCACGTGTTTGCGTTCACGGTGAATTTCCTGTGCATGTTCCGCATGGGCGCCCGCAACATCCTGGTGCCCAGCCCGCGTCCCATCCAGAACCTGCAGCGCGCGTTCGAGAACTACCGCATCACCTGGCTGACGGGCGTGAACACCCTGTACAACGCCCTGTTGAACGAAGAGTGGTTCTCGGCCTTTCCCCCCAAGCACATCAAGGCCGCGGGGGGCGGTGGTGCCGCCATGCACCACGCCGTGGTGCAGCGCTGGGAAGACATGGTGGGCTGCCCGCTGGTGGAGGGCTATGGCCTGACGGAATCCTCGCCCGTGGTGTGTTTCCAGCCGCTGAACTCTCCGCGCAAGCACGGCACCATCGGCATCCCGGCGCCCATGACCTCGGTGCGCCTGGTGGACGATGACGGCCGCGATGTGCCGCTGGGCGAGCGTGGTGAGTTGATCGCCCAGGGCCCGCAGGTGATGCAAGGCTATTGGCAGCGTCCTGACGAAACAGCCAAGACTCTTCGCGATGGATGGCTGTACACCGGCGACGTGGCCGTGATGAGCCCCGATGGCACCTTCACCATCGTGGACCGCAAGAAGGACATGATCCTGGTGTCGGGCTTCAACGTGTACCCCAATGAGATCGAGGATGTGCTGACCGGGCACGACAAGGTCATGGAGTCGGCCGTCATCGGTGTGCCCGACGACAAGACCGGCGAGGCCGTGTGGGCCTACGTGGTCAAGCGCGACGAGAGCGTGACCGAGGCCGAGTTGCTGGCGCACTGCCGCGCTGAGCTGACGGCCTACAAGATGCCGGTGCGCATCCATTTCCGCGATGAACTGCCCAAGACCCCGATCGGCAAGATCTTGCGCCGCGAATTGCGCAACGAAGTGCTGGCCGGCCTGAAGAAGGAAGCCTGATCCATGTTGAGCGAACTCGAAACCAAACTGCTGGGCATCATGATGATGGTGATCATGCTCGGCATGGGCGCCAGCCTGACGTTCAAGGACTTCGCGATTGCCTTGCGCAAGCCGCAAGGCATCTTTGTGGGCTTGGTGTGTCAGTACGGCATCATGCCGTTGCTGGCCTTCTTGCTGGCCAAGGCGCTGGAGTTGCCGCCTGCCTACGCCGTGGGTCTCATCCTGATGGGTTGCATGCCCGGGGGCACCACCAGCAACATCTTCACCTACTTCAGCAAGGGCGTGCTCAGCCTGTCCATCCTCATGACCATGGGCTCCACGCTCGTGGCCATCGTCATGGTGCCCGTCACGCTGGCCTTCTATTCGCAAGGCATTGAAGGTAACTGGCAGATTCCGCCCGGTAACGTGATCCAGGTGCTGTTCGTGCTGCTGGTGCCCACCGTGATCGGCATCGCCCTGCGCAAGTGGAACGCGAATGTGGGGGCTGTGATCGAACTGGTCGGTGGCATCTTGGGTGTGGTGGTCATCCTGTTCCTGGTGGTGTCGTGGGTGCCGCGCAACTGGCCCCTGCTGCTGAGCACGGGCTTCCCGGTGTATGCGGGCTCCATTGGCCTGGGCCTTTGTGGCTTCGCGTTGGGCTACGGTCTGTCGCGCCTGCTGCGCCAGGATGCTCACCGTTCGCGCACCATCGCGCTGGAAACCGGCATCCAGAACGGCCCGCTGGCCGTGCTGATCGTCACGCTGACCTTCGCCGGCACGCAACAGCAAGAGGTGCTGCTGATTCCGGTGCTGTACTCGCTGTTCATCGTGCTGACCTCGTCGGCCGTGACGGTGTGGTTCCGTGGTATCACCCGGCGTGAACAGCTGGCGCGAGACGCTGCGAAGGTGGGTGCCTTGCAGCGCGCTTGAAGCCCGCCATCACGCTGAAACCCTGTGGCCATGCACCCTGCCGGTGCATGGCTTTTTTCATGCCCCTGGAAAACCACCACCTGAAGCGCTGGCATCCAAGGTGGGTTTGTGGCTACAGTGTGGGCAGGAGGCATGGACCATGCAATCGATGGCTCGATGGTGGTGAATGTGCCTGTGGTGGGGCTGTGCGGCCGTTTCGGCGCAAGACACAGTGCTGCTGGGGGCCGAAGATGATTGGGCCCCGTACTCGTCGGCCACGCCCGACCGCCGCACGGTGGAGGGCCTGGCGCCCGAATTGGTGACGGCTGCGTTTGACACCCAGGGGGTGCACGTGACGTTCAAGGTGCTGCCATTCGCTCGCTGCATGTTGCACGCTGAACGAGGCTTGGTGGCGGGGTGCTTCAACGCCACCCGGGTCACCGGCAACCAGGATCTGTATTGCTGGCACCCCACGCCCTTGTTCCAGGAAGAGCTGGCCATCTTTGGCCCGCACAGCTACCAAGCCACCCGCGAGCTGGGGGTGGCTGATCTGGAAGGCAAACGCGTGGGCGTGACCCTGCGGTTCTGGGTGTGTGACACCGGCATCGGGATGACTCCCACGCAGATGGAGGCGCTGTTCCAGCCCTACACCCAGGCCAGCGGCGGTACGGCCCGTCAGTACGGCGGGACGGGCCTGGGGCTGGCCATCAGCCAGCGCCTGTTGGATCTCATGGGCGGTCGCATCGCGGTCAGCAGCCAGGAGGGCGCTGGCAGCACCTTCAGCGTGGACCTGGTGCTGCCCGTCGATCCGTCGGCCCCCGCCGTGTCGTATCGAACGGGCGTGCCTGAAGGCACCCGCTTGCTGGTGGTCGACGACCACGACGGTGCACGCGAGGTGCTGGCCAGCCAAGCCCGCAGCCTGGGTTTTCAGGTCGATGTGGCCTGTTCAGGCAGTGATGCGCTGGACCACGTCCGGGTGGCCCTCATGGCCCGGCGTCCGTACCGCATCGTCTTGCTGGATTGCGCCATGCCCGGCATGGATGGCATCGAGTGCGCGCAGCGGCTGACCGAGCTCGGGGGCGAGGTGCCCACGGTCTTGATGGTCACGGGCTTTGCGCGCGACGAGGTGCTGGCCCGCCTGCGCACCCTGGAGGCCACGGTGCGCATGGTGCTGACCAAGCCCGTCACGCCGTCCACCTTGCATGATGCCTGCCTGGGGGTGCTCAACGACCGCACTGAGGCGGCGCCGGCGCCGCGTCGCGCCAGTGGCATCGACTTTGAACACCACCGCACCGTGCTGGAAGGCACCCACGTGCTGCTGGTAGAAGACAACGAGATCAACCAGGAACTGGCGGTGGACCTGTTGAGCCGCGTGGGTGTGCGGGTCACGGTGGCCAGCCGAGGCGAACAAGCACTGGAGTTGCTGGCACAGCACCCTGTGGACGGCGTGCTGATGGACTGTCAGATGCCGGGCATGGATGGCTACGAGACCACCCGACGCATCCGCGCCCACGCGCCCTGGCAGGGATTGCCGGTGATCGCCATGACGGCCAATGTGATGCAGGGCGATCGAGAGAAGGCCTTGCTGTCAGGCATGAACGACCATGTGGGCAAGCCCATCGACGTGGATGAGTTGTACCGGGTGCTGGCCCGTTGGTTGACCCCCGCCGCCGAGGCCCCCGGCGTGCCGGTGCTGCAAGGGGTGACCACCCTGGATGCCCTGGGCGCCCATGGCGTGGATGTGCAAGCCGGTCTGGCCCGTACCCTGGGCAACGACGCGCTGTATCGGCGGATGCTGACCCTGTTCGCGCAGCAGGAGCGGGGGTTCGTTCCCGCCTGGCGTGAGGCCATGGCTCGCATGGATGAGCGCACCCTGCGCCGCATGCTGCACACCATGATGGGCCTGGCGGAAACGCTGGGTGCCACCGAGGTGCAATCAGCCTGCGATCAGCTGGGCCAGGCACTCAACCGCGGAACAGGCCATCCGGACATGTCGGTGGCCCTGGTGGCCCTCGATGCGGCACTGTCACGCATGTTCGAGGGCATTGAACGCATGCCCATGCCCGGTTGATCAGGGCAACTTGGCTTCGGCCGGGGCGGGGCCGCCGTAGGTGATCTGGACGCGCCTGTACACCTCGCCGGTGGACGGGTCGAGGATGTTCGACACACCCAGGTAGCTCAGCAGGCGGCGACCGGAACGGTCATAGACCAGCTCGATCGGGTCGACCAGGAAGCGCAAGACCGAATCGGGTTCCACGCGGATGCGGGTAGCCGCTTGCTGCTGGTAGGTGATCTCGCCCGCGTGGCGTGCCCGGAAGGCATAGTCGGTGAGCCGGCCGGCCACGATCAGTCGAAAGCGGACGGTCTGGCCGCGCTGCAGCCTCGGCCACAGGTCCATGATCAACTGGTTGAAGCCCGAATCGCCCGCGATGTCGCCTTCCGGCAGGGGCACCTTGGCCTCCTGGCGGGCGCTGCTGGTTTTGAACAGCACCACCTGCTCGTCGGCTACCGCACTGATGCCCTCGCTGTAGGACTGGGCCGGGATCTCCAGCTTGTAGACCGGCACCGTGCGGTGGGCGCGGTAGTCCAGCGTCTTGCGGGCGATCTCTTGCCCCTGCGGGTCGTAGTACACCGACAGGCCCGAGCGGGGCGCGCCATCACGGTTGAGCTGCAACTGGTGCACCTCGGTGTACAGGTAGCGCTGGGTGGCGGCATCGCGCACATAGCCCACGATGCGCTCGCTGGTGATCTGGGCCTGGGCCGCTGTGGCGCTCAGCAAGGCCGAGACGCACAGCGTCAGGCGACTGAGGTGTTGGCTCAGTGGATGACTCAGCGAGTGGGGCAACGCAGGCAGGGGCAGGTTCCAGGACATCATGGGACAGGCTCAGCGTGTTTTAGGGGGCCAGGGCAAGAGCATGCTGGTGCGGGCCACGTACTCGGCGTAGCCCGGCTTGCGCCGCACCAGCTCTCGTTCCATCAAGGGCACGCCCGACAACTTCAGGATCAGGCCCAGCATGACCAGGGGTGCAAGCAGGCTCCACCAGCCCCAGGGCGCACCCCAGGCCAGCGGCACGTAGGCCAGCCAGTGCAGGCATTCGAAGAAGTAGTTGGGATGCCGGCTGTAGCGCCACAGGCCACGGTCGCACACGCCGGCATGGCCTTGGGCCTTGAATTGCTTCAGTTGTGCATCGGCCAAGGCTTCACCGCCCACCGCCACCAGCAAGATCAGCACCGCGGCCACCATGGCGATGGGGTTGGGCAAATCAGGGCGCCAAGCCACGGGCATGAAGGCGCTGGCCGCCAACATCAGCGTGAACACGTTTTGAAACTGGAAGAACCAGAAGATCTTGCGCTCAGCGTGCGGCGCCCACTCCTGGCGCAAGTTGGCATAACGCCAGTCTTCGGCCGTGCGCCAGTTGCGCCACCACAGGTACCAACCCAGACGCAGGCCCCACAGCCCGCCCATCGTGGCCAGCAGCACGCGCACTTCCAGGGGGGCCGGGCCCACCCAGGCGAACCACAGCGCCAAGCCGCCCAGCGCCCAGGCCCAGATGCCGTCCACGATGCCGGCATTGCCCAGTCGCCGCTGGATCAGCCAGGCCAGCGTCTTGGCCAGGAACAGAAAGGCCGCCGCCACCGCGACAGCCAGCAGAGGACTCATGTTGGCCACATCCTGCAGGTCATGCACACAGGATCTGATTGTAGGTGGCAGGCCGTTGGGATGCTACCAGTGAGGGTAAATGGCGACCGTTCGGTAAAGTTGTGTTGCTGCGCCTCGTCGGGCGCTCACTCGTCCTGGGCGAGCACCTGCGGCGTGGTCGCCCGGTGGAAGCCGTCGAAAGTGGGCGCACCCTTGTGCGGCGCGGTGGGCATCACGGCGCTGTTCAGCGGTGCGCCGCCATCAATGGCCACGGTGATGCCGGTGACGAAGGCCGCGCCCGGGCTCAGCAGGAAGCAGATGACCGAGCTGACCTCGGCCTCCAGGCCCATGCGCTTGGCGGGCAGGTTGTCCTTGAGCATGCGGATCATGGGCGCCATGGCGGGGCCATAGCTGTCCATCCCGCTCGATGCGATCCACCCCGGTGCCACGGCGTTCACGCGCACATGCGAGGCGGCCCATTCGTAAGCTGCCGTCTTGGTCAGGTTGGCCATGCCCGCGCGGGCGGCGCCGCTGTGTGCCATGCCGGGCATGCCATTCCACATGTCGGCCGTCATGTTCACGACCGCGCCGCCATGTTTGACCATGCTCTGGTTGTACACCTCACGCATCATCAGAAAGCCGCCCGTCAGGTTGTTGGTGACCACGGCATCAAACCCGCGCTTGGAGATGGCGGCCAGGGGCGCGGGGAATTGTCCGCCGGCGTTGTTTACCAGGCCGTGGATGGCGCCGTGGCGCTGGACGATCTCGGCCACGGCGGCCTTGACCTGGTCTTCATCGCGGATGTCGAACGCGATGCTGTCGGCCTGGCCGCCGTCTTCCGTGATCTCGGCCTTCACGCGGGCCAGCTTGTCTTCGTTGCGGCCCGTGATCACGACGCGGGCCCCCAGCGAGGCCAGTTCGTGCGCCACGCAGCGACCGATGCCGCTGCCGCCGCCGGTGACGACGATCACCTGGTCGTTGAACAGGCCAGGGCGAAAAACGCTCTCGTAACGATTGCTGGCGGAGGTGGGTGTGGACGGGGTGCTCATGAGGCGGCTCGTGGATCGGTGGTCAGGCCAATTAAAGCACTCACTCTACCGGCTGTTGACGTTTGCGTCAACGCGTGACAATTAAGGTAAATTACCGTGACATCACACCACGGCCCGTGACGGCCTTGCACAGGAGCATCCCATGACCGCATCCACCCTGGATTACTTCAATGAGACCCATGCGATGGTGCGCGACACCACCCGCCGTTTCGTGCAGCAAGAGATCCTGCCGCACATCGCGCAGTGGGAGGAAGAGGGCAGTTTCCCGCGTGAGCTGTATCAAAAGGCGGGCGCCCTGGGGTTGCTGGGCATTGGGCACCCCGAGCGCCTGGGCGGCACCGGTGAGCACGATGTGTTCATGAAGCTGGCCGTGAGCGAAGAGCTGATGCGCAGCACCTCCGGTGGCCTGGTGGCCAGCCTGGGCTCGCTGGACATTGGTCTGCCGCCGGTGTGGCGTGGGGCGTCGCCCGAGGTGCAAGACCGGGTGGCGCCGGCCGTGCTGCGCGGCGAGAAGATCATGGCCCTGGCCATCACCGAACCGGGGGGGGGCTCGGACGTGGCCAACCTGCGCACCCGCGCCGTGCGCGATGGCGACCACTTAGTGGTCAATGGTGCCAAGACCTTCATCACGTCCGGCGTGCGGGCTGACCACTACACGGTGGCCGTGCGCACGGGCGGCGAGGGCTATGGGGGCGTGTCGCTGCTGCTGATCGACAAGGGCACGCCGGGCTTCAGCGTGGGCCGCAACCTCAAGAAGATGGGCTGGTGGGCCTCGGACACGGCCGAGCTGTTCTTCGAGGACTGCCGCGTGCCCGTGGGGAACCTGATCGGGCCCGAGAACGCCGGGTTCATGCTCATCATGTCGAACTTCCAGGCCGAGCGACTGGCCTTGGCCGTGATGGCCTACATGACCGCGCAGATGGCGCTAGAGGCCTGCATGGCCTACGTGAAAGAGCGCGTGACCTTTGGCAAGCCGCTGAGCAAGCACCAGGTGATTCGCCACAAGCTGGCCGAGATGGCCACGCAGGTGGATGTGGCGCGCGAGTACGCCTACCGCGTGGGCGCCCGCATGCAGGCGGGCAAGCCCGCCATCCAGGAGGTGTCGATGGCCAAGAACTTCGCCACCGAGGTGGCTGACAAGGTGACCTACGAGGCCGTGCAGATCTTCGGTGGCATGGGCTACATGCGCGAATCGGTGGTCGAGCGCCTGTACCGCGACAACCGCATCCTGTCGATCGGTGGCGGCACGCACGAGATCATGAACGAGATCATCGCCAAGCAGATGGGACTGTGAGGCGGTCTGGTGCCCC
This sequence comes from uncultured Aquabacterium sp., assembly GCA_947085235.1. GTDB lineage: Bacteria > Pseudomonadota > Gammaproteobacteria > Burkholderiales > Burkholderiaceae_C > Aquabacterium. The sequence continues at coordinate 11,507 of CAMTVS010000009.1, forward strand.
GGGGTGGTGAGCGCCGTCAGCGCACCGGCCGGGAGGCCAGCCAGGCCCCGCCCGACACGAGCGCCAACCCGGCCACCAGCCAGGGCGTGAGGGGCTCATCCAGCAGGGGCACAGCGCCCAGGCCCGCCAACACGGGCACCAGGGCCACCAGGGCGCCCGTGCGCTCGGCCCCCAGGATGGAGACGGCTTTCAGGAACAGGATCATGGCCACGATGGTGGGGCCGATGCCTTGGTAGAGCGCCTGCAGAACCAGCATGGAGGTGGGCACCTGGTCCAGCCCCTTGGGCAAGAACAGCACATAGATGGGTAAGAACACCAGGGCCGAGGCCAGCGCCACAAAGCGCGTGAGCAACCAGGGGTCGTACACCCATTTTTTGACCAGCACGCTGTAAGCGGCCCAGGCCACCGAGGCGGTCAAGAGCAGCAGATCGCCAGGCAGGGTGGAGGGGCCATGCCCCAAACCCGCCACCACCGGCACCGCCACGCACACCACGCCCAGGGCGATGGGGATGAGGGCCAGCACGCGCTGTCGTGGCGGGCGGGCACCCAGCCACCACCAGGCCAGTGCCGTGACCAAAAAAGGCTGCAGGCCGGGCATCAGGATGCCGCCATGCGCAGCGGGGGCCAGCTTGAACCCGGCGTACGCCAGCATCAAAAACAGCAGGCCGCCAATCAACGCCAGCGCCCACAGACGTCGATCGGTCCAGGTGCCCGACGGCATGTTCAGGGAGAACGGCAACAGCACCAGCGAGGCCGTGCCCAGGCGCAAGGCCACGATGTCCCAGCCCGTCAGGGCGCTCTTGCCGCCCAGCCGCGAAACCAGGATGAAGCCAGCCCAGATGAGCACGGTGGCCAGGGCCGCCGCGTAGCCCTGGGCCAGCTTCGGATGGGGTGTCTGAGGGGTGTCAGACCGTGCCATGGGCGACGGCCACCGCCGTCATGTTGACGATGCGGCGCACCGTGGCCGACGGCGTCAGGATGTGCACGGGCTGTGCTGCCCCCAGCAGGATGGGCCCCACCGTCACGCCTTGGCCACCGGTCATCTTCAACACGTTGAAGAGGATGTTGGCGGCGTCCAGGTTCGGGCAGATCAGGATGTTGGCCGTGCCATCCAGGGTGGAGTCGGGCAGCAGCTTGTGGCGCACCGATTCGCTCAGGGCGGCATCGCCTTGCATCTCGCCATCTGCGGGCACCTCGGGCATGCGCTGCACGAACAGATCGCGCGCCTTGCGCATCTTCTTGGCCGATGGTCGGCTGCTGGAGCCGAACATCGAGTGCGACAGGAAGGCCACGCGCGGGGGCAGGCCAAAGCGCTTGACCTCGGCCACGGCCAGCACGGCGATGTCGGCCAACTGCTCGGCCGTCGGGTCTTCGTTGACGAAGGTGTCGGCGATGAACAGGTTGTGGTTGTCCAGGATCAGCGCGTTCAGCGCGGCCAGGCCATGGGCCTCGGGGCGTGCGCCGATCACGTCGCGCACATGATCCAAGTGGAAGTCGTAGCGACCAATCACGCCGCAGATCATGCCGTCGGCGTCGCCCATCTTGACCAGCAGCGTGGCGATCAGCGAGTTCGAGCGGCGCACGACCACCTTGGCCAGCTCGGGCGAGATGCCATCGCGGGCGCGCAGCTTGTGATACGTCTCGCAATAGGCACGGAAGCGATCGTCCTTGCCAGGGTTGACGATCTCGCAGTTCACACCCGGTTGCAGGCGCAGGCCGGCGCGCTCGGCCCGCTGGGTGATCACCTCGGGGCGGCCCACCAGGATGGGGTACGCAATGCCTTCGTCGATGGCGATCTGCACGGCGCGCAGCACGCGCTCGTCCTCACCTTCGGCATAGGCGATCCGCTTGGGAGCGGCCTTGGCGCCCATGAACAGCGGACGCATGAACAGGCCCGTGTTGGTCACGAACTGCGACAGCGATTCGCGGTAGGCCTTCAGGTCGGTGATGGGGCGGGTGGCCACGCCCGAGGCGGCAGCGGCTTCGGCTACGGCCGGCGCGATGCGCAAGATCAGGCGCGAATCGAACGGCGTGGGGATCAGGTAGTCGGGACCGAAGCGCAGCTCGCGGCCGGGGTAGGCGGCGGCCACTTCATCCGAGATTTCGGCCTTGGCCAGGTCCGCGATCTGGCGCACACAGGCCAGCTTCATGGCCTCGGTGATCTTGGTGGCGCCGCAGTCCAGTGCGCCCCGGAAGATGTACGGGAAGCACAGGACGTTGTTGACCTGGTTGGGATAGTCCGACCGGCCTGTGGCGATGATGCAATCCGGGCGCGCGGCCTTGGCGATCTCGGGGCGGATTTCCGGCTCGGGGTTGGCCAGCGCCAGGATCAAGGGCTTGTCGGCCATGGTCTTGACCATTTCGGCCGTGAGCACGCCCGAGGTGGAGCAGCCTAGGAAGACGTCAGCGCCGTTGACCACATCGGCCAGGGTGCGCGCGGGGGTGACTTGGCAGAAACGCTGCTTGGACTCGTCCAGCTTGCCAGCCAGGGCGTCGGCGCGCTCGCTCTGGATCAGGCCCTTCGAGTCGCACACGAAGATGTTCTGGCGCTTCACGCCCAGGCCGACCATCACTTCCAGGCAGGCGATGGCGGCGGCACCGGCACCCGACACCGCGATCTTGACCTCGTCGATCTTCTTGCCCACCAGCTCCAGCCCGTTGAGCAGGGCGGCGCTGGAGATGATGGCCGTGCCGTGCTGGTCATCGTGGAAGACGGGGATGTTCAGGCGGTCGGACAGCTTCTTCTCGATGTAGAAGCACTCAGGCGCCTTGATGTCTTCCAGGTTGATGCCGCCCAGCGTGGGCTCCAGCGCAGCAATGATGTCGACCAGCTTGTCCGGGTCGCGCTCGGCCAGCTCGATGTCGAACACATCGATGCCCGCGAACTTCTTGAACAGGCAGCCCTTGCCCTCCATCACCGGCTTGGAGGCCAGTGGGCCGATGTCGCCCAGGCCCAGCACGGCCGTGCCGTTGGTGATCACGGCCACCAGGTTGCCGCGCGAGGTGTACTCGGCCGCCAGGGTCGGGTCTTGCTCGATGGCCAGACAGGGGTACGCCACGCCCGGCGAATACGCCAGAGACAGGTCACGCTGGTTGGACAGGGGCTTGGTCGGGGTCACCGACACCTTGCCGCGGGTGGGCAGGCGGTGGAATTCCAGCGCGGCGTCGCGCAGGGATTGTTCGGCATCGGACAGGGGCTTGTCGGCACTCATAGATCAGTGAACGGTTTCTCCGGGCGGGGCGTGCATGGTAAGCGATCCGGCCATGCCTCATCTGACATGAGCTGTGTCAACATCACGTCGAAGGTGTGACCAGACACCGGGCTGGGCACATATTTACTGTGGTGAAATCAAGTTTCGCCCGGTCACGCCGATGCACAGGGCCATGGACGTGTTGTCGAGAAGTTGTACGGGATGACCCCAAGCCCTGAATCCGTGTTGATGCGTTGGCGCCCGCTGCTCCAGCGTTGGTGGCATGACGTGGTGCCGCACGAGTCGGTGGATGGGCCGTCGGTGCGGCATTTTCGTGCCCAGCAGATCCAGGCCCTGCTGGGGCTGCTGCCCCTCATCGCCACGGGCAATGTGTGCAACACGCTGATCCTGGGCTGGTACTTTCGCGATTCCTTGCCCCTGGGCTGGCTGCTGGCCTGGTGTGCCACCGCCACCGTGTCGCTGATCGCCGCTTACGTGTGGTGGCGCTGGCTCATCGATCCTGGCAGGCGCCCCACGGCCGAGGCCACCACCGTGCCCCTCATCATCGGTCAGGTGATCTTTTTCGCAGCGGTGTGGTGCGCCATGCCGGTGCTGGTCTTCCCGGATGCCGACCACAACGGGGCCATGCTGATCGCCACCGTGATCGTGGGCATGATCTGTGGCGGGGCGTTCATGCTCAGCCCTTTGGCGCCCGCCGCCCTGGCGTATGTGGTGACCATGGGCGTGGCCAGCGCGGTGGGCTTGCAGCGCTCCAGCTACGCCAGCAGTCAAGCCCTGATGGGGCTGCTGGTGGTGTACTGCTTCATCATGGGTGGGGTGGTGCTGGCCAATGCCCAGGTGTTCATGCGCCGGCTGCGCGCCGAGGCGGAAACCGAACGCCAGAAACAGCTCATCGACCTGCTCTTGCGCGACTTTGAAGAGCACGCGTCCGACTGGTTGTGGGAGATCTCGCCCACCGGTCACCTCAAGCACGTGTCGGCCCGCCTGGTGGAGAGTTTTGGATTGCCGGTACGGCAGCTGACCCAGCGGCCTTTCCTGGAGCTGTTGAGCTGGATGTGCCCGCAAGATGATGCCGAGGGCGTGGCTGCGCTGAACCGCTTGACGTCCTGTTTGCGCCTGGGGCAGCATTTTCGTGATCTGGAATTGCCGGTCGAGGTGGGGCACGAGCGCCGGTGGTGGTCGCTCTCGGCCAAGCCCTTGTTTGACGAAAGCGGTCGGGCGGCGGGCTGGCGCGGGGTGGGCGCCGACGTGACCCAGACCCGCCAGGCACGAGACGAGCTGTCACGCCTGGCCAATTTCGATGCGCTGACGGGACTGGCCAACCGCCATCGGTTCAGCAAGGAGCTGGACCGCCTGGCTCAGCGGGCCGGGGCCGGCGTGGCCCCGCGCGAATGCGCCCTGTTGTTCCTGGATCTGGACAACTTCAAGGCGATCAACGATTCGCTGGGCCACAGCGTGGGCGACCAGTTGCTGCGCCGCGTGGGCGCCCGCTTGCGTCAGTGCGTGGCCGAGGGTGATTTGCTGGCCCGCTTGGGCGGCGATGAGTTTGCCTTGCTGACCTGGCATTACGCGGCCCCCGAGGCGGCCGAGGCCCTGGCAGAGCGTCTGCTGGTGCTGCTGTCCGAGCCGTGTCAGCTGGATGATGTGCTGGTGGAGGTGCGCGCCAGCATTGGCGTGGCGCTGGCCCCGCGTGACGGGGCTGATCCGCAATCTCTGCTGCAGTGTGCCGACCTGGCCCTGTACGCGGCCAAGGCCGCCGGTCGCAACACCTACCGCTTCTTCGCCCCCGACATGGCCGAGATGGCGCGCGCCCGGGCGCGGCTGCAGCACGAGTTGGGTATGGCCCTGGCCTCGCAGCAATTCACGCTGCACTTTCAGCCCCAGCAACGGCTGGACACGGGCGAGGTCATTGGTTTTGAGGCGCTGGTGCGTTGGCAGCATTCCGAGCGGGGGCTGATCGGCCCTGGCGAGTTCATCCCGGTGGCGGAAGAGACCGGGCAGATCGTGCCGCTGGGCACCTGGGTCTTGCGAGAGGCCTGCCGACAGGCCGCGCAATGGCCGGGTGATCTGCGCGTGGCGGTGAACCTCTCGGCGGTTCAGTTCCGCAGCACAGCCTTGATCGAGCTGGTGGACGAGGCGCTGGAGATCAGTGGTCTGGAGCCCGAGCGGCTCGAGCTGGAGATCACCGAGTCGGCCCTGATCGAAGACCACGATGGGGCCCAGGCCACCCTGATGGCCCTGCGCACCCGCGGCGTGCGGGTGGCGATGGATGACTTTGGTACGGGGTACTCCTCGTTGGCCTATCTGCGCCGGTTCACGCTGGACAAGCTGAAAATCGACGGCATGTTCGTGCGCTCGCTCGACAGCGATGTGGACGCCCAGGCCGTGGTCACCGCCATCATCAGTCTGGCGCGTGCCCTGAGGCTGGAGACCACGGCCGAGGGCATCGAGACCCAGGAGCAGCTGGTGATGCTGCGGGCCCTGGGCTGTGATGATGTGCAGGGCTACCTGATCGCGCGGCCCATGCCGGGGGCCGAGGTGCCGGCCTACCTCGCTCGGCGGCCGGAAGTGGTGTTCTGACCCCTGAGCCAGGGGGAACCTCTGCGCGCCCCGGCGAACCAAGCCAGTTCTGGTCAAGCCGGTCCTGGGCCTTGCGTGCCCCCACGACAGCCTTTTTCGGGGGGATTCAATGTCGTGGGCCGGTGATACATTGCGGTTGATGGAGGCCAGCCCGGAGGGCGGCCCTGAATGGTTCAAACAGAGGAATGAACGATGAAGTGGATGCAAGTCTTGAAGCGTTGGATGATGGCCTCGCTGTTCATGGCGGCCAGCCTGGGGGCCCAGGCCTCCTCGCCGACGGGTGAATACGTGCTGGGTGCCGGTGACCAGATCCGGATCACCGTGTTCCAGAGCCCGGATCTGTTGCTGGAAACCCGCCTGAACGCGGCTGGCGCCATCTCGTATCCCTTGATTGGTTCGGTGCAACTGGGCGGCCTGACGGTCAGCCAGGCCGAGCAGAAGATCGCCAACGCCCTGCGTGATGGCAACTTCCTCAAGCAGCCTCAGGTGTCGATCCTGGTGATGGCAGTCAAGTCCAACCAGGTGTCGGTGCTGGGCTATGTGAACCGCCCGGGTCGTTACCCCCTGGAAGCCGGCACCTCCAAGGTCAGCGAAGTGCTGGCCCAGGCCGGTGGCATCCTGCCCGGCAATGGCTCGGAGCTGATCGTGGTCACGGGTACCCGTGATGGCAAGCCCTTCCGCAAGGAAATCGACTTTCCGCTGATCTTCTCGGCGGCGGGTGGCAACAACGACATCGTGCTGCAGAACGGCGACGCCATCTTCGTGGACCGCGCTCCGCAAATCTACATGTACGGTGAAGTGCAGCGCCCTGGCGCCCAGATCCTGCTGCGTGACACCACGCTGCTGCAAGCCCTGGCCAGCGGCGGTGGTTTGACCCTGCGTGGTACCGAGCGCGGCATTCGCGTGCACCGTCGCGATGCCTCGGGTCAGGTCAACGTGATCCAGCCCGGCATGAACGACAAGCTCCAGCCGGGCGACGTGATCTACGTTCGCGAAAGCCTGTTCTGATCACTCCGGCCGCTGCCAGGCGGCCGCGAAGAAGCCGTCTGTGGCGTGGCGATGAGGCCACAGTCGCAGATGGCCGGCGGGGGTGACCAGCTCATCCGTCCTCGCCACACCGGCCTGCGTCAGCAGGCCGTTGGCATTCAGGGGCTGCCAATCGGGCATCTCGGCCTGGAAGGCGGCCACCACGTCTTCGTTTTCAGCCGGCAGCAGGCTGCAGGTGGCGTAGACCAGGCGTCCACCGGGTTTGAGCAGACGGGCCGCGCTGCGCAGGATCGCGAGCTGTTTGTCGCGCAACTCGTGCACAGCCTGCGGGCTTTGGCGCCACTTCAGGTCCGGGTTGCGGCGCAGCGTGCCCAGGCCCGAGCAGGGCGCATCCACCAGCACGCGGTCGATCTTGCCGGCCAGTCGCTTGATGCGCTCGTCGCGCTCGTGCGCGATCTGTGCCGCGTAGACGTTGGACAGCCCGCTGCGCGCCAGGCGCGGCTTGAGCTTGTCCAGGCGGTGGCCTGACACATCAAAGGCGTACAGGCGGCCGGTGTTGCGCATCATGGCGCCCAGGGCCAGGGTCTTGCCACCGGCGCCCGCGCAAAAGTCCACCACCATCTCGCCGCGCTTGGCGCCGGTCATCAGGGCCAGTAACTGGCTGCCTTCGTCTTGCACTTCCAAATGGCCGCCCACGAACAAGGGCAGCTTTTGCAGGGCGGGCTTGCCTTGCAAACGCAGGCCCAGGGGCGAGTAGGGTGTCGCCTCGGCGGTCAGGCCGGCTTCGGCCAGCGCGGCGATCACCTCGTCGCGTTTGGCCTTCACCTCGTTGACCCGCAAATCCAGCGGCGCTCCGCCCGAGAAGGTCTCCACCAGGGCCCAGAACTCGTCCTCGCCCAGGGTGGCCTTCAGCGGGTTGGCCAGCCAGTCGGGCAGGTTGTGGCGAAGCTTGTCGGCCAAGGTGCTGACGTCGATCTGGCGGGTGCGCTCCAGCCAGGCCAGTTCATCCGGGTTCAGGGCATTTTTGAGCACATGGGGCTGGCCCTGCCAGGCCAGGATCACCAGGCGGCGCTCGATGGGCCCCTGGCCGGATTGGGCCAGGTGAGCCCACAACAGGCGCTGCCGCAGCACGGCGTAGGCCGTTTCGGCCAGGGCGTGGCGCTCGCGCACGCCCAGCGCCTTCTGGCGCTTGAAAAACAGGGACACGAGGCCGTCGGCAGGGGCGTCGAGCTTGAGCACCTCACGGACGAGCTGCGTCGTGAGATCGAGGAGGACTTTGGGATGCATGGGCGTGATTATCCCGTGCCCGCTCCCATTCCGGGGGCTCCCACAGATGTTTCATGCGTTGACCCCAGGGGCCGGGTTGCGCCATGTCGCGCAGCATGTGCACCCATTCGTGCACCGTCAGCCACAGGGGGTTGTGGCTGCGCACCTGTCGCACCAGGCCGTAATCCACGGGTTCGCGCTCTTCCACAAAGGTGCCGAACAGGCGGTCGAAGATGATCAGGGTACCGCCGTAATTGCGGTCGATGTAGGCCGGGTTGCGACCGTGGTGCGCCCGGTGGTGCGACGGCGTGTTGAAGATGAATTCGATGGGCGCGGGCAGTTTGCCCACCCACTGGGTGTGGATGAAGAACTGGTAGGCCAGGTTCATCGACAGCGCGAACAGCACCCAGCGCGGCTCGAAGCCGATGAACACCATGGGGGTGTAGAACAGCCAGTTGCCCGCAAAGCTGTACAGCCAGCTCTGGCGCATGGCCGTGGTGAAGTTCATGTGCTCCGAGCCATGGTGAACCACATGGGCACACCAGAACCAGCGGATGCGGTGGCTGGCGCGGTGAAACCAGTAGTAGCAGAACTCCACGCCCAGGTACAGGGCGACAAACGTCCAGGCCGTTACCTCGATGGTCATCAGGCGGTGCTCGTAGGCCCAGTTCATGGCGGGCAGCACAAACGCCACCACCAGCATCACGTCCAGCACGGTGTAGATGCCGCCCAGGGTCATGCTGTCCAGCGAGTCGCGCAGCTCATACACTGGGCGGCCATCCGGGCCGGTGGCGCGGCGCATGCGCCACCACTCCAGCAGCACGGTCACGAAAAACACGGGGGTCAGCAGCACCAGAATCCAGTCGCGCACCTCGGTTTGGCTCAGCGTCTGGTGGGCGGTGGTCAGCAAGGTGTCCAGGTCGGTCATGGGTGAGGGATCTTGAACAGCGTCAACCCCGTATGGTGGCCAGTCGTCGCCGAATGCGCTTGACCATCAGGGTCATTTTCTTGACTTATTGCGACAATCTGCATGGGAGCTCCTCCCGTGAAGTACTGATGTTCAGCGCCGGAGCATCTGGGCATGATCCATCCATCTCAGGGTGGTCCAAGATGTCCGAGTCCCGAATCGCTGCTTCGTATGCCTTGCTCTTGCACGATTACCTGCGTCAGCAGGGGGTCGATCCCATGGCGTGCCTGGGGCCGCCGCCAGACGGGGACTCGTACTTCCTGCCCATGTCTCAATGGCAGCAGTGGCTGACCACCGTGGATGAGCGCGAGGGCCATCGCCCCGGGCTGGGCATCCGCATCGCGGAATGCATCCGGGCCCGTCATTTTGGTGTGGTGGGCTATGCCGCCTTGGCCTGCGCCAACCTGGGTGAGGCCCTGCAGCGGCTGGAGCGCTTTCATGCCTCGGTCTATGACGCCAACCCGGGGCGGGTCGTGCTTCAAGAAGATAGTGTGTGTCTGGAGTGGGGCGTGGAACGCGGTCGCCCCGGGCCCCTCGTGGATGAGACGGGGGTGGCCTCGGTGGTGCAATTGGCGCGCGATCTGTGTGGTCGGCGATTCCCGGTGCGCCGGGTGACGTTCGTCAATCAGGCGCCTGAGGATGAATCGGCGTACGAGACGTTTTTTGGTGGTGAGGTGGTGTTTGGTGCGCCCACCACACGCGTGGAGTTGGATCTGGCCTGGCTGGCGTTGCCCTTGCGCAAGTCCGACCCCGAGTTGCTGGCCATGATGGACCGCCAGGCTGAAGCCCTCTTGCAGGATGCCGCCCAGTTGCCCGCCGCGGTGGACGGCTGGCGGCGCACCTTGGTGCCGCTGATCCGCGAAGGGCGCACCACCCTGGCCGAGCTGGCGCGGGCCCACCACACCAGCCCCCGCAGCCTGCAGCGCCGCCTGGCCGACCAGGGCACCAGCTTCCAGGCCTTGCTGGATGACACGCGCCGACATCTGGCCGAGGCCCATCTGAAAGAAGGGCGGCTGGATCTGGCCGAGATCGCGCTGTTGCTGGGCTACTCGGAGCAAAGTGCGTTCACACGGGCCTTTCGCGCCTGGACAGGCCTGCCGCCGGCCCAGTGGCGTCGGGCTTTGAGCCGCGCTCGGGCGTGACGGAGTTCGCCATGAACCGCGATGCTGTCGTGATGTCTGCGGGTCCCTCCGTGTGGCCCGGTGCCGAGACCCCTGCGATGAGTGCGGCACCGCCGGCGCTGCTGGTGGCCGGCCAGCCCTGCGTGGGCCGCCACGCCGGGTGCTTGCCCGAGGTGCGTCTGGACCAACTGCCCGAGCCCTGGGCTCGCCCCGCTTGGTGGCGACGCTTCCACCACAAGCGCTGGCAGTACGTGGGCATGGGCTCGGCCGACGTGTTCGTGGGCCTGGCCATTGTCGATCTGGGCTGGGCCGGAACCGCCTTTGTGTACGTGTTTGATCGCCTGCTGCGGCGCATGCTGGTCGACTGGTCGGCCGATGGCCTGCCAGGCTGGAGCGCGCAGGTGTCTGATCGCCCGGTGCAGGGCCTGCAGGCCCGATTCCGTGGGCGGGGCGCTCAGATCGATCTGGGGCAAGAGGGTCAGCAGATCAAGGTCTCGGTGCGACTCGAAGACCTGCACTTGCAGGCCTCGCTGTCCCTGGCGGACCGCCCGCCGTTTCTGTTGGCGGTGGGCCCGGTGGAGGGGGGCTCCTTGCACACCACCCACAAGTCGGCAGGATTGCCCGTGACAGGCTGGCTGGAGTGCCAGGGGCAGCGCATGTCGCTGGATCAGGCCGTGGCGGCGGTCGATGCCTCCAACGGGTTGTTGCCACGCCGCACCCAGTGGCGATGGGCCTGCGCCCATGATCTGCACATGGGCTTCAACCTGCAGTCGGGCTACTTTGGTGATCAGGAAAACGTGTTGTGGCTGGATGGCCAGCTGGTGCCGCTGGGCACCGCCCGCTTCGAGTTTGATGCCCGCAACCCCTTGACCGAATGGCGGGTGCAGACGGACGACGACCTGCTGGACCTGCGCTTCCGGCCCGAGGGGGCGCGCAGCGATCAGCGTCACTGGGGGGTGGTGGCCAGCCGCTATGTGCAGCCTGTGGGCACCTTCCATGGCCGGGTGCGCGCCCATCGTGGCGAGCCATGGCGCCTGGTCGAACACCTGGTGGGCGTGACCGAGGACCACGACTCGCTGTGGTGAGCCACACGGGTCAGCACCCCGTCAGGCCTCACTCGTACTTCAGCCGTGCGTCATTCGGGATGCCGGGCATGGGGCATTCGGCCGTGCCCACCGTGGGCCGTGTCAGGGCCTCGACCTTGGCCTGCGTGGCGGCCGGGTCGGTGATCCACTCGCGGTAGAAGTCGTACGGGCACTCGGCCACCCCCTTGTCACCCTCGCCCGAGTTGATCTTGCCGGTATAGCCCCGGTGCAGCAGTTTGAACAAATGGTTCTGCGATTGTCCTGTGCTGCGGGCATCCCGAATCAAGCGCTTGCTGAGCTGTGCGTACTGGATGCCGTAATCCTCTTCACCGCATTCGCCCAGCGTGCGCCCGTCGAAGCCAATGATGGCGCTGTGACCGAAGTAGCTGTAGACCCCGTCGAAGCCTGCGGCGTTGGCCACCGCCACATAGCAGTTGTTGGCCCAGGCCATGGACTTGGAGATCATCACCTGCTGCTCTTTGGCCGGGTACATGTAGCCCTGACAGCGGATGATCAACTCGGCGCCCTTCATCGCGCAGTCGCGCCAGATCTCGGGGTAGTTGCCGTCGTCGCAGATGATGAGGCTGATCTTCAGCCCCTTGGGGCCGTCAGACACGTAGGTCTTGTCGCCGGGGTACCAGCCCTCGATGGGCGTCCACGGCATGATCTTGCGGTACTTCTGAACAATCTCGCCCTGGTCGTTCATGAGGATGAGCGTGTTGTACGGCACCTTCTGGGGGTGATCCTCATGGCGCTCGCCCGTCAACGAAAACACACCCCACACCTTGGCATTGCGGCAGGCCTGGGCAAAGATGTCGGTGACATCGCCCGGGATGGTCACGGCTGTGTCCATCATCTCCTGCTTGTCGTACATGATCCCGTGGGTGCTGTACTCCGGGAAGATGACCAGATCCAGGCCGGGCAGCCCCAGCTTCATGCCCTCGACCATCTGTCGGATCTTGTGGGCGTTCTCGATCACCTCGGCCGTGGTGTGCAGTCGGGGCATCTTGTAGTTGACCACCGCGACGCCGACTGTGTCGTGGCTGCTGGAGATATCACCGTGCAACATGCTCAGCTCCTGTGGGGGTAGACAGGTCTGTCATTCTGAGAAGCCTGTTGCACTGACCCAATACGTTGTTTGACGTACACCCCAGGGTGACGCCTACCATGTCGGTGAGGCGCCTGATATGGGCGCAGGAGCAGCAACATGAATAACGTGAAACGCCAGCCGTGGGAGCGCGTGCAGGCCTGGGTCGGAGCGCTCGCTCTGGTGATGTGGGCGTGGGCACCGTCGGCAGTGTGGGCAGCACCCGAGGCGGTCTCGGCCTCAGCGGCCAGCGTGCCGGTGGCCACCACCACCGCGGTGGTGTTGCCATCGGTGCAGGCGCAGGCCAGCCCCCAGGCCCGAGAAGCCGAGGTGGTGCTGCGCTATGCCAACCGACCCATCGTGGGGTTTCACACGCCCTATCTGGGCATGTCGCCCATGGAGCGCGCCCGGCGATCGGCACGCAACATCGACACGGCGCTGGATCAGGGTGGCTCCGGGCAGGTCAGGGCGCAAGCCACGGATCAGGCGCAACTGATCTTCATCGACGATGAGATGGTCATCATCCTGCACCCGGGTGATGTGGACCCGCTGTCGGGCGACACGCTGCAGGCCCTGGCAGAGCGGACGGTGAGTGCACTGACCTTGAGCATCCAGGAAACCCGCGAAGCCCGTGATACGCGCAGCCTGGGTGTGGGCTTGGCCTATGTGGCGGGGGCCACCGGGGTGGCCATGGCGATGTACATGGTGCTGGCCTGGTTGCGCCGCCATACGCTGGAGGGGCTGTACCGGCTGCTGCACCGGTATTCACACCGCTTGGGTGCCGGCGCCAGCGAGGTGCTTCGGGTGGGCCGCATTCGCCGGGTGGTGGAAGTGCTGGATGCCGTGCTGCGCTGGGGCGCGGCGCTGATCCTGGCCTACACCTGGCTGAGCTTTTGCCTGCAACGCTTTCCGTACACCCGCCCTTGGGGCGAAGAGTTGCACCGTTACCTGATCGATGTGGTGCTGAACCTGGGGCGCGGCATCCTGGGTTCGATACCGGGGTTGGTGGTGGCGGTGATCATCCTGTTGCTGGCGCGGGCCGCCGTGGGGGTGCTGCGTTCCTTGTTCTACCGCATCGAACACGGGCAGATCGGGGTGGGGTGGATGAGCCGAGATGCTGCCGGCCCCACGCGCCGCGTGGCCACCTGGGTGGTGTGGATCTTTGCGCTGGCCATGGCTTACCCCTATCTGCCGGGCGCCGAGACGGAGGCCTTCAAGGGCATGTCGGTGCTGGTGGGCCTGATGTTGTCCTTGGGCGCGTCCAGCTTCGTCGGGCAGGTGGCGGGCGGCTTGATCCTGACCTACTCGGGCATGTTGCGCCGGGGCGAGTACGTGCGCATCGGCGAGCACGAAGGCACGGTGGTGGCAGTGGGGGCGTTCAACACGCGCATCCGCACGGGTTTGGGTGAAGAGATCACCTTGCCCAACTCGGTCATCGTGAACTCGCCCACCAAGAACTATTCGCGCGAGGTGGAGGGGCCAGGCTACATCATGGACACCGTGGTGACCATCGGTTACGACACCCCCTGGCGGCAGGTGGAGGCCATGTTGATCGAGGCCGCGCAGCGCACGCCCGATGTGCTGCACCAACCCGCGCCCCGCGTGTTCCAGACGGCCTTGTCAGACTACTATCCCGAGTACCGACTGGTGTGTCAGGCGATCCCGGAGCAGCCACGGCCGCGGGCCGACATCCTGAGTGCCTTGCACGCCAACATCCAGGATGTGTTCAACGAGCACGGAGTGCAGATCATGTCGCCCCACTACGTGATGGACCCGGGGCAAGAGAAGGTCGTGCCCCCCGATCGCTGGTATGCGGCGCCAGCACGCCGACCGGAGCCACCCCGCTCGGCGGCGTGAGGCGGGTGGGGCCTGAGGCACCTCAGACGTGCCTCCAAGGTGCCCCGACGTGCATCAGCCGCGAGTCACCCGCGAGTCACCCACGCATCAGCTTGCGTGACAGCCATGCCGAGCCAGGCTGATACCACGAGCCCAGCAGGCGCACCACGAAGTCCATCAGCTTGGCATCCATGCCCACGAGCACACGACGCTGGTTGCGCTCAACCGCCCGCAGGATCTGCTGGGCAGCGCTTTCGGCGGTGGTCATGTTGAGCATCTGGTCGAAGCGCGCGCGGGCGGCCTCGGCCTGGCCGCCCGTGGCGCGGTCCATGCTGGCGTCCATCTTGGCCGCGCGGGCGATGTTGGTGCGGATGCCACCAGGGTGTACGCTGGTGGCGCTCACGCCGCATCGCTCCAGGTCCAGCTCCTGACGCAGCGCCTCGGTGAAGCCGCGCACGGCAAACTTGCTGGCGTTGTACGTGCCTTGCGTGGGCGAGGCCAGCAGCCCGAACAGGCTGGAGGTGTTGATGATGTGCCCCTCGCCCGCGCGCTTGAGGTGCGGCAGGAAGGCCTGGGTACCCCACACCACCCCCCAGAAGTTGATCCCCATGATCCACTCGAAATCTTCGGGCTTGACGGTGTCGATGAACGCTCCCAGGGCGACCCCCGCGTTGTTGAACACGAGGTTGACCCGGCCGTGATCACGGACCACGGCATCGGCCCAGGCGTAGACGGCCTCGCGCTGGGCCACGTCCAGACTCTGCGTGGTGATCTTCACGCCGTGCTGGCCTGCCAGGCGGGCCGTCTCGGCCAATCCAGCTTCATTGACGTCGCTCAGCGCCAGATGGCAGCCACGGCGCGCCAGTTCGATGGCCAGGGTGCGACCCATGCCGGAAGCGGCGCCCGTGATGGCCGCCACCTTGTTCTTGAAGTCTTTCATGATGTCTCCTCGGTCTGGTGCCGATGTCGTCTGAAATGCAGGTTGGGGCCTGTGCCCGATGGCGTGCGCGTGCGCAGCGTGCTTCAGCTGAAGCGGTGGTGCGCGGGCTTGAAGCCTTTGCACATCTGGCGGAAGGTGAAGCTGAAGCCCGGGAACATGGCGATCACATGACCGCTCTTGCTCTTGTACCAACTGTTGCAGCCGCCCCAGTGCCAGACGGTCTTCTTCATCTCGCGGTGGATCATGCCGGTGTAGTCGGCTTCGGCCTGCGTCGTCACCTCGATGGTCTTGGCGCCTTTCTGCTCGGTGCTGGCGATGGCGCGGCGGATGTACTCCATCTGCGCTTCGATCACGAAGATGGCCGAGGTGTGGCCAATGCCGGTGTTCGGGCCCGTGACCACGAACAGGTTGGGGAAGCCCGGCATCATCGTGCCCAGGTAGGCGCGCGGGTACTCGGCCCAGTACTGCGCCACGGTGGTGCCGCCCTTGCCGATCACGGGGTAGCTGATGACCCCATCGGTGGCGTCGTAGCCGGTGGCGTACACGATGGCATCCACATCGACCTGTTCGCCCTTGGTGGTCAGGATGCCGCGCTCGTTGATTTCGGCGATGCCGTCATCCTTGGTGTGCAGTGACACATTGGGCCGCGCCAGCGCGGGGTACAGCGTGCTCGACAGGATGATGCGCTTGCAGCCGATGGTGAAGTCGGGCGTGACCGCCGCCTGCATCTTCGGGTCTTTGAGCTGGGCCTTGATGTGCTGCAGGGCCGGGCGCTGGGCGACCAGGTGCAGCCCCAGCTTGCTGTACTTGAAGCCCAGCATGCGCAGCTCCAGCTCCCAGTAGATGGCGGTGCGCAGGGCCTTGTAGACCAGCTTGTTGCCCAGCAGGGCACGTTGCCACGGCTTGAACACGCGATCAGGGCGTGGCAGCACCCAGTGAGGGGTGCGCTGGAACACATGCAGGTGGCCCACCTCGGGCGCAATGGCCGGACTCACTTGCGCGGCCGAGGCGCCGCTGCCGATGATGGCCACGCGCTTGCCGGCCAGGGGGTAGTCGTGGTTCCAGTTGTTGGTGTGCCAGGTGGTGCCCTGGAAGGTGTCTCGTCCCTTGAAGTTGGGAATCACGGGTGTGGACAGCGGGCCGGAGGCGTTGATCAGGTACTTGGCCATGAACTGGCCCTGGGTGGCCGTGTCGATCACCCACAGCTGGCGCGCCTCATCCCACTGCACTTGTTGCACGTCGGCGTTCAGGCGAACCTTGTCGGCCAGCTTGTGCTTTTGGATGCAGTACTTGGTGTACTCCACCAGCTCATGCTGCTCGGCGAACATCTGCGACCATGGGTAGGGCTCGAACGACAGTGAGTACAGCGGCGATTGCACGTCCACCGCCGCGCCGGGGTAGCTGTTCTGGCTCCAGGTGCCCCCGATCCAGGGGCGGCGCTCCAGGATGAGGAAATCATCGACGCCGATCTGGCGCAGGTTGTGGGCGGCGGCCTGACCGCCAAAGCCACTGCCGATGATGATCGCGGTGTACTGCTGCATGGTGTACGGACGCGCCGATGGCGCACCAAGTGAAGATGAGTGTCGTCAGTTTACAAGTGACGACGAATATCGTCAAATACGGGTATGACCCGACCCCCTGTTTCCTTGGTGCCCGGCCGTGCCTATGCCGGCGAGAGTTTGGCCGAGCGCGTGGCGCGCCGCCGCCTGCAGTTCCTGGACGCGGGGCTGGAGGTATTTGGCACCACCGGCTACCGAACCGCCACCGTGCGGCAACTGTGTCGCCAGGCTGAACTGACCGATCGCTACTTCTACGAATCATTCGCCAGCCTGGAAGACTTGCTGGTGGCGGTCTACACGCGGGAGTTCGACCAATTGCAACAGGCGGTCATGGCCGCCATGGCCAGCGAGGCCGCGCAGCAGGACCCGATGGCGGCCGTGCAGGCCGGCCTGGTGGCCTTGTTCGACATGGCCTCGGACGCCCGGGTGGCGCGGGTGTGCTGGCTCGAAGTGCTGGGGGTCAGCCCTCGGGTGGATGCGGTCTACACACGCACGTTCGAGCGCTTTGCCGATCTCGTGGTGGGCTTTGCGCGGCAGCACATGCCTGGCCTTCACATCGATGAAGCCGAGGCGCGTGTGCTCGGTTTTGCGCTGGTCGGCGCGGTCAGCCTGCCGGTGCAGCAGTGGCTGCTGAGCGGCTATCAAGAACCGCAGGACACCCTGGTGGCCGGTACCGCCCGGGTGTTCCAGGGTGTGCTCATGGGTTTGACGACCGCCCGTCAGTGACAGGGCGGCAGGGGCTCAGTGGCTGATCATCCACGGCCGCTTGCTGGGGAAGGCCTTGGCCCCGTTGGCGGCGGTGACGGTCGCACTGCGGATGCCCTTGCTGGTGCTGCAGCAGCCGCACCCTGAGGGGTGGCGCAGTCGGCCATAGGCCCCTTCCTGGTAGCCCTTGGATGACATGGGTGCATGCCGGGCCGCTTCGTTGCGGTCCATGGCCGTGCGTGTGTCGGTGCTCAAGCAGGCCAGGCGTGGTGCACTGGCAAACACCCGGGGCGACGCACTTCCGCAGTCAGGGCAGGCCGCAGGCTCATTGCGGTCAGCCAGGCTGCGGAAGGCGTCGAAGCCCCCGCAATCGGGGCAGGCGTAGTCGTAAGTGGGCATGCGGGGGCTCCTTCCTTCAGGGCGTCACGTTCACTTGACGATGTCGTACGAGATCGGCATGTCAATGCTGCCGTCCAGCATCTTCACGGGACCGGCGGCCGTCGGGTTGATGTCGAACTCGAAGATCTCGGTGGGCAGCCACAGCGTGGCGCAGGCGTTGGGGATGTCCACCACGCCGCTGATGTGGCCCTGCACCGGTGCCGTGCCCAGGATCGAGTACGCCTGCGCCTTGGTGTAGCCGAACTTGGTCAGGTACTCGATCGCATTCAGGCAGGCCTGGCGGTAGGCCACGTGCACGTCCAGGTAGTGCTGCTTGCCGTACTCATCGACCGAGATGCCTTCAAAGATCAGGTAGTCCTTGTAGTTGGGCGTGATCGGGCTGGGCTTGAAGATCGGGTTCCTGATGCCGTACTTGGCCATGCCACCCTTGATCACCTGCACCCGCATGTGCACCCAGCCGGCCATCTCGATGGCGCCGCAGAAGGTGATTTCGCCATCGCCCTGGCTGAAATGCAGGTCGCCCACGCTGAGGCCGGCGCCTTCCACGTACACCGGGAAGAACACCTTGGAGCCGCGCGACAAGTCCTTGATGTCACAGTTGCCGCCGTGTTCGCGCGGGGGCACGGTGCGGGCACCTTCGGCCGCGATCTTGTCTTTCAGCTCGCCCGTGGCCTTGCCGGCGTGCGTCGTCTTGGCAAAGGGCGGGTTGGCCAGCGGGGGCACACGGTCGGGCTGGGTGGCGATGAAGTCCACCTCGCGCTCGTTCCACATGGCCAGCATCTTGGGGTCGGGCAGGCAGCCGATCAAGCCGGGGTGGATGAGGCCGGCAAACTCGACGCCCGGGATGTGGCGGCTCTTGGTGAACATGCCATTGAAGTCCCAGATGGACTTCTGGGCGTGGGGGAAGTGTTCCGTCAGGAAGCCGCCCCCATTGTTCTTGCTGAAGAAACCGTTGAAGCCCCACAGGCTGTCTTGTTTGGCGCCAATGTCCAACAGCTCGACCACCAGCAGGTCACCGGGTTCGGCACCCTTGACACCCACCGGGCCCGACAGGAAGTGCACCGTGGTCAGGTCCACATCGCGCACGTCGTCGGCGCTGTCGTTGTTCTGGATGTAGCCGCCCGTCCAGTCGTAGGTCTCGAGCACGAAGTCATCACCCGGGTTGACCCAGCAGGCCATCGGGATGTCGGGGTGCCAGCGGTTGTGCACCATCGGGTTGTTGTAGGGGGAGTCTTTGAGATCAACCTTGATCAGGGTTTCGGGCATGTCACACCTCTCATGATGCTCGTTGGCGGTTAACGGGAACAGGTTCGGCGCCGAGCCGCCCCAAGCCGAACGCCTCCCCAATCAAAGTGGACTGGGGCTGCGAACGAGCGAAGCGGCAAGCTGGGGGGCTCATACAGACAAATAGGCTTTGATGCGATCGGCATCCGTGTCGGCGCGGGTGGTTTCGTGCACCAGCCGGCCGCCTTCAATCACGAACAGGCGGTCGGCCACGTCCATGGCGAAGCTCAGCACCTGTTCGCTCACCACGATGGTGATCTCGCGCAGCTTGCGGATCTCGTTGAGCGCCTTGGCGATGTCTTTGATGATCGAAGGCTGGATGCCTTCGGTGGGCTCATCCAGCAGCAGCACCTTGGGATTGGTGACCAGGGCACGTGCAATGGCGAGCTGCTGTTGCTGACCACCTGAGAGGTTGCCGCCTTTGCGGTGCTTCATGTCGAACAGCACCGGAAACAGCGCATAGATGTCATCAGGGATGCGCTTGTTCTTGGCGTTCTCCAACCCGGTCTGGATGTTTTCTTCCACCGTCAGGGTGGGGAAGATCATGCGGCCCTGGGGCACATAGGCGATGCCCTTCTTGACGCGCAGGTAGCTCTCGTCGTTGACGACGCTGCTGCCCGCCACATTGATCTCGCCTGCCTTCGTGGGCAGCACGCCCATCAGGCTCTTGAACAGCGTGGTCTTGCCCATGCCGTTGCGGCCCATGATGGCCACGGTCTCGTTCTTGTGCGCTTCAAACGAGATGCCGTGCAGCGCCTGGCTCTGGCCATAGGCTACGAACAGATCTTTGACTTCCAACATGACGCAGTCCTTTCAGTGGCCGAGGTAAACGTCGATGACCTTGGGGTCGCTCTGCACCTGGTCCATCGTGCCTTCGGCCAGGATCTTTCCCTGGTGCATGACGGTGACCTTCGAGGCGATCTGTTTCACAAAGTCCATGTCGTGTTCGATCACGATCATCGAGCGGCCCTTGCAAATGCGCTTGAGCAGGTCGGCCGTGAGCTCACGTTCTTTGGCGCTCATGCCGGCAATCGGCTCGTCCAGCATCAGCAGCTCAGGCTCTTGCATGAGCAGCATGCCGATCTCCAGCCACTGCTTCTGGCCGTGGCTCAAGAGGCCGGCCTCGGTGTCGAGCTTGTCAGCCAGGCCGATCTCTTCGGCCACCACCTGCACCTTGGCCTTGACCTCGTCGGTGCACTTGAACGCGAGCGCGCCAAAGACCGATCTCCCCTGCGGGTAGGACACTTCCAGGTTCTGGAAGACGCTGAGGTTCTCGTAGATGGACGGGGTCTGGAACTTGCGGCCCACCCCTGAGCGCACGATGGCGTGCTCGGACTTCTTCGTCAGCTCAATGTCCTTGAACTTGATGCTGCCGGTGCTGGCCTTGGTTTTGCCGCAGATCAGGTCCAGCAGCGTGGTCTTGCCCGCCCCGTTGGGGCCGATGATCACGCGCAGTTCGTTCTTGTCGACATAGAGGTTCAGGCTGTCGATCGCCTTGAAGCCGTCGAATGACACGGTGAGGTCTTCGACGTAGAGCACAAACTCCTTGGGGCTCATGATCGTGTCCTTTCTGTGCAATGGTGGTGTGGGGGCTCAGGCCTGCTGTCCGCTGATGCCGTCAGGCAGGGTGCCCGTCGGGCCGCTGGTCTGGGCGCCCGCGCGAGGCGGTGGAGGCTCGGGGTAGCTGGCCTGGGCCAGTGCCACCCGTTCGCGGATCTCCTTGCGCTCGATCTGCTTGGCACGCCACCACGGCTTGATCTTTTCCTCCCACAGACCTGCCAGGCCGTTGGGGAAGGCCATGGTCACGCCAATGAACAGGGCGGCCATCAGGAACAGCCACAGATCGGGGGCCGACTCGGAGAAGTAGGTCTTGCCGAAGTTCACCAACATGGCGCCATACACGGCACCGACCAGGCTCATGCGGCCACCCACGGCGGCGTAGATCACCATCTCGATGGAGGGTACGATGCCCACGAAGGATGGCGACATGAAACCCACCTGCAGGGTGAACATGGCGCCACCGATGGCGGAGACACCCGCCGACAGGCAGAAGACGAAGACCTTGAACATGGACACGTCGTAGCCCGAGAAGCGCACGCGGTCTTCCTTGTCGCGCATGGCCAGCAGCAGGGTGCCCAGCTTGGAGGTCTGCACCCAGCGGCACAGCAGCACGCTGAGGATCAACAGGCCACAGCACACGTAGTACAGGATGGTCTTGGCCTCATCCGTGCGGATGTCCCAACCGTTCAGCGTCTTCAGGTCGGTGATGCCATTGACGCCCCCCGTGAAACCTTGCTGACCAATGATCAGCACCGTCAACACCAGGGCCACGGCTTGCGTGATGATGGCGAAGTACACCCCGCCCACGCGCCGTTTGAACATGGCGAAGCCGATGATGAAGGCCAGCAACATGGGCACCAGCAGCACCGCCAACAGCGAGAAGGTGAGGCTGTGGAAGGGCTCCCACCACCAGGGCAGGGCGGTGAGCTGGTTCCAGTCCATGAAGTCAGGGATGCCCGGCGTGGACTGGATGCTGGTGCTTTCAGGATCCGAGGCTTCGAGCTTGAGGAACATGGCCATGCAATAGCCGCCCAGCCCGAAGAAGACGCCCTGTCCCAGGCTGAGGATGCCGCCATAGCCCCACAGCATCACCAGGCCGATGGCCACGAAGGCGTAGGTCAGGTACTTGCCGACCATGTTGAGCCGGAAGGTGTCCAGGGTGAGCGGCAGCACCACCAGCAGCACCAGGGCCAGGAGCAGCAGGCTGCCCAGTTTTTGTTGAGCGATCCAGGTTTTCAGCGTGTTCATGATGAGACTCCGTGCCTGTACTTCAGCGACGAACCTTCGATGCGAACAGACCTTGCGGACGCAGCATCAGGATGGAGATGACCAACAGCAAGGTGAGCACCTTGGCGTTCGAGCCACTCATGAAGAACTCGGAGATGGATTGGGTTTGTGCGATGCCGAATGCCGAGGCCACCGTACCCAGCAGGCTGCCTGCGCCCCCGAAGGTGACGACCAGGAAGCTGTCCACGATGTAGAGCGAACCGCTGGTGGGCCCGGTGGAGCCAATGGTGGTGAACGCGGCGCCCGCGACGCCCGCGATGCCACAGCCGATGGCGAAGGTCAGGCGGTCGGTCTGTTTGGTGTTGATGCCGATGGCGTTGGCCATGGTGCGATTGCTCACCGTGGCACGCACCCGCAGACCCCAGCGGGCTTTGTAGAGGGCCACCAGCAGCAAGGCGGTGACCAGGGCGGTCAGGCCCATCACAAACAGGCCGTTGATGGGGATGTCCAGTCCTTCAGCCGGTGCCCAGGAGCCCATCAGCCAGTCGGGCAGGGTGGGGCTCACTTCTTTGGGCCCGAAGGTGGAGCGGAACACCTGCTGCAGCCCCAGGCTCAGGCCCCAGGTGGCCAACAAGGTGTCCAGCGGGCGTTTGTACAGGTGCCGAATGAGCGCCCATTCGGTCAGCCACCCTGCGCCGAACGCGATCAGGAAGGCCGCCACGATGGCGACGGGAAAGTACATCTGGATCAGACCTGGCGCGAAAGTTTCGGTCAGCATCGATCCCAGGTAGATGGTGTAGGCGCCGATGGTCATGAACTCGCCATGGGCCATGTTGATGACCCCCATCTGGCCGAAGATCACCGCCAGGCCCAGGCCCATCAACAGCAGCACGGAAAACAGGCTCAGCCCGGCAAAGCCTTGCATGAGCCCGATGTTGAGCATGTCGGTCAAAGTCATGTCCATGTTGGTCACCCTTGCATCTGAAAAAACCTGCGCGGCCCGTCTGGCACCTTGCGGGCCGCCGCAGGAAGCAGGTGGTGTCAAACCGCACCACCCGCGCGCTCACGCTGTCCGACCCAGCGCACACCGCAGAACCGGCTTTGCCGGGCTGCTGGTGTGGCCCCCTGGGGGGCGGCCGCAGGCCGTAGGGGGGGTCATTGGTATCCCTTGGGGAAGGGGTTGGGTTCGATCAGGTTGGGCGACTCGGCCACCACCTTGAAGGTGCCGTCGGGCATGCCCTGACCGATGCGCGCCTTGCTCCACAGGTGGTGGTTGGCGTGCACCTTGACGTAGCCTTCAGGCGCCGTTTTGAGCTCGATCCCTGGCGAGGCGGCGGTGACTTTCGCCACATCGAAGCTGCCGGCTTTCTCGACGGCAGCCTTCCACAGCCACGGGCCCAGGTAGGCGGCTTGCGTCACGTCGCCGATCACGGCCTTCGGGCCATAGGCCTTCTTGAAGGCCTCGACGAACTTCTTGTTGTTCTCGTTGTCCAGGCTCTGGAAGTACTTCATCGAGCTGTAGAAGCCCGCGAAGTTCTCGCCGCCGACGCCCGTCATTTCGTCCTCGGTCACCGACAGAGTCAGCAGGAACTGCTTGGCACCGGTGATCCCAGCTGCCTTCAACTGCTTGTAGAAGGCCACATTCGAGCCACCCACCACGGCGGCGAAGATGCAGTCAGGCTTGGTGATCTTGATCTTGTTGATCAGGGAGTTGAAGTTGGTGTGGCCCAGCGGGTAGTACTCTTCGCCGACGACCTTGCCCAGCTTGGCCACGCGCTCGACGTGCGCACGGGCAATCTTCATCGAGGTGCGCGGCCAGATGTAGTCCGAACCGACCAGGAAGAAGGTTTTGGCCTTCTTCTCCTTGCTGGCCCAGTCCAGGCCGTACAGGATCTGCTGGGTGGCTTCTTGCCCGGTGTAGATCACGTTCTTGGACTGCTCCAGGCCTTCGTAGAAGGTGGGGTAGTACAGCAGGCCGTTTTCCTTCTCAAAAATGGGCAGCACGGCCTTGCGGGAGGCCGACGTCCAGCAACCGAACACGCACGCCACCTTGTCGTTGACCAGCAGCTTCTTGGACTTCTCTGCAAAGGTGGGCCAGTCAGACGCACCGTCTTCCTTGATCACCCGGATCTTGCGGCCCAGGATGCCGCCCATGGCGTTGATCTGGTCGATGGCCAGTTGCTCGGCCTGGATGGAGCCGGTCTCCGAGATGGCCATGGTGCCGGTGGCCGAGTGCAGTTGCCCCACCACCACCTCCTTGTCGGTCACGGCCAGTTTGGTGGTGTTGACCTTGGCGGTGGGGAACTGCTGGGCGCTGACCAGGCCGGGCAAGCCGGCCATGGGCAGGGCGGCCATGCCCTGCATCAGCAAGCGGCGATGCTGATCCATCATGGTGCGGTCGGCGTTGTGGGGGGCTTGATCGTCACGGTCTTGGCTCATGGAAAGGCTCCTTGCACAAAAAAGGGTGGCGCGTGGTTCGCATCGGTGCATGTCGTTCGCGGGGTGCGGCGCAGCGACCTTGGGCTCAACGTTACGGAGACCACGGGTTTCCATGAATACGTCAATTAACGTAGTGCGGCCTGTCGAGTGCGCACGCACACTGCTGGAGCGCTTCTTGCTGAAAGCATGTCTGCCGCGTTGTCCGGAGCCCGTTTGTGTCCGTTGCCCGACAGAAGATCTTTCGCATCCGTCGTGAATACAACTCCTGGGTTGCCAATGAAACCCTGGAGGACTACGCGCTGCGCTACACCCCGCGCACCTTCCGCAAGTGGAGCGAGATGCGTGTGGCCAACACCGCCTTCGGGGCGGTGTCCTTTCTAGCCCTGGAGGCCATCGGGGGGGCCATTGCCCTCAGTTACGGCTTCACCAATGCGCTGATGGCCATCCTGGTGGTGGGGCTGATCATCTTCCTCACGGCCTTGCCCATCAGTTACTACGCGGCCAAGTACGGGCTGGACATGGATCTGCTCACCCGCGGGGCGGGTTTTGGTTACCTGGGCTCGACCCTCACGTCGCTCATTTACGCCAGCTTCACGTTCATCTTCTTTGCGCTGGAGGCGGCCATCATGGCCTTGGCCATCCAGATGGTGTTCGACTGGCCCTTGGCGCTGTGCTATCTCATCTCATCGCTGGTGGTGATTCCCTTGGTCACGCACGGCATCACGCTGATCTCACGCCTGCAGATGTGGACCCAGCCGCTGTGGCTGGCCATGCTGATCCTGCCGTTTGTGGTCATCGCCTGGAAGCAGCCCGAGGCCTATGTGGACTTCACCAGCCTGTCTGGGCGCATCTCGGGCTCGTCTGATTTCGACCTGGTCTCGTTCGGCATGGCCGCCACCGTGATCTTTGCCCTGGTGGTGCAGGTGGGCGAGCAGGTCGACTACCTGCGCTTTTTGCCCGAGAAGACCCGCGAGAACCGCTGGCGCTGGTGGGGGGCCGTGCTGGTGGCCGGCCCCGGGTGGATCATCCCCGGCATGCTCAAGATGATCGCCGGGGCCTTTCTGGCCTACTTGGTCATTCAGCGCGAGGTGCCGGTGGACAAGGCCATCGAACCCACGCAGATGTACCTGGCGGCCTTCAGCGAGGTCTTCAACTCCAGCACGTGGGCCTTGTGGGCCATGTTGATCTTCGTCATCGTCTCGCAGATCAAGATCAACGTCACCAACGCGTATGCGGGCTCGCTGGCCTGGTCCAACTTCTTCGCTCGACTGACCCACAGCCACCCCGGGCGGGTGGTGTGGCTGGTGTTCAATGTGTTGATTGCGGTCATGCTGATGACCCTGGGGGTGTTTGGCGCACTGGAGCATGTGTTGGGGCTGTACAGCAACGTGGCCATTGCCTGGGTCGGTGCCCTGGTGGCCGACCTGGTCATCAACAAGCCGCTGGGCTGGTCGCCACGGGGCATCGAGTTCAAACGTGCCCACCTGTATGACCTGAACCCGGTGGGGCTGGGGGCCACCACCTTGGCCGCCGGTGTAGCGATTGCAGCCCATGCCGGGCTGATGGGGGATGCGGTGCTGCCCTGGTCGCCCTTCATTGCCCTGGGCATCGCGTTCGTGGCCTCACCCGCGCTGGCGTGGGCCACACGGGGTCGCTACTACCTGGCCCGCCCACCCCGCAAGCCTTGGCGTCCTGGCGAGATGGTGCGCTGCACGGTGTGTGAGAACGAGTTTGAATCGGAAGACATCGCCACCTGCCCGGCCTACGAGGCGCCCATCTGCTCGCTGTGCTGCACGCTGGAATCTCGGTGTCACGACCGCTGCAAAACCCGCTCGCGGGCAGCCGAGCAGGTCTCTGATGGGTTGATGGCGATTTTGCCGGTGCAACTCTCCCGGCGCATGAACTTCCAGGTGGGGCACTACCTGGTGGTGTTCCTGTCGCTGGCAGCGCTGCTGGCGGCGGTGCTGGGTGTGGTGTATTACCAGGAGGGGGTGGAGCACACGGGCTTGCTGGCGGATGGCAGCATGACCGCTGCCGCCTTGCAGGGGCCGTTCATCAAGGTCTATGCCTTGTTGTTGATGGTGGTGGCCGTGTGTGCCTGGTGGGTGGTGCTGGCCTCTGAAAGCCGCCGCATGGCGCAGGACGACAGCAACCGCCAGAACCAGTTGCTGCAGCAGGAAATCGATGCCCACCGGCGCACTGACGCCGCCTTGCAGCAGGCCAAGGAGCTGGCCGAGGCCGCCAATCAGGCCAAGACCCGCTACGTGGCGGGCATGACGCACGAGTTACGCACGCCGCTCAACAGCATCCTGGGCTACGCGCAAATCCTGATCAAAGGTCGGCAGTCGATGGACGAGCGCAGCCAGCAGGATGGCCTGACCACCATCCAGCGCAGTGGTGAGCACCTGATGGGGCTGATCGACGGCCTGCTGGAGCTGGCCCGCATCGAGGCGGGACGCATGCGGCTCGAGCCCTCTCCGCTGCCCTTGTCGGCCTTTCTGGATGAGGTGGTGCGCATGGTGCGTCCGCAGGCCGAGGCCCGGGGCCTGGTGTTCGAGTTGCAGACCCGGGGGCGGGTGCCTCAGTGGGTGCACGCCGATGCGAAACGACTGCGGCAGATCCTGCTCAATCTGTTGGGCAATGCCGTGCGCTTCACCGAGCGGGGGCGCATCATCCTGCGTGTGGATGCGCGCCGGGAGGTCTTGCGCTTCGAGGTGGAAGACAGTGGTATCGGCATTGCGCCTCAGGACATGGATCGCATTTTCCTGCCGTTCGAGCGGGGTCGCGGTGGGCGCCGAGTGGCTGACAGTGGCACGGGGCTGGGGCTGACCATCACCCATCTCCTCACCGAGCTCATGGGCGGCGAGCTGTCGGTGCGCAGCAAACTGGGCGTGGGCAGCACGTTCACGGTCAGGCTGTACCTGCGTGAGATCGCTGCACCCAGCCAAGCACCGCTGGCGGTGGATGGTCTGCCCGACCCCGTGGGGTTGCGTTCCATCGTGGGCTATGAAGGCCCACGTCGCACCTTGCTGGTGGTGGATGATCAGCCCATCCAGCGCCACATGCTGGCAGGCATGTTGCTGCCGCTGGGCTTTGTGCTGCGAGAAGCGGCCAGCGGCAGCGAGGCGCTCGAGAGTGTGCGCAGCGAGCCGCCGGATGCCGTGCTGCTGGACATCAGCATGGACGACATGGATGGCTGGGCCACGGCCAAGGCGTTGCGAGCGGCGGGCTTTGCGGACGTGCCCATCATCATGGTCTCGGCCAATGTGTTCGAGAACCGCCCCGAGAATTTGGCCGCGGCCGGTTGCCAGGCGTTTGTGGGCAAGCCGGTGATGGAGTCCGAGCTCTTGAGGGCTCTGGGCGCCTGTCTGCACCTGTCGTGGACCACCCGACAGGCCAGCGACGCCACCGCGCAGGCCTTGCCGGGCGTGTTGCCAGAGCCCCATGCACGTCAGCCTGTCTCCCAGCAGATGGTGGAGTCCGCGTCTGATTCACTGCCGGCCGATGCTGCCTGGGAGCTGAGCCGCCTGGCGCGCAAGGGGCACGTTCAGGCCCTGCGGGCATCGCTGAGCGACTGGCGCGGGACCCATCCCGCGCATGAACTGCACTGGGCTCGTGTGGAGGTCTGGCTGGACCAGTTCGACCTGGATGCCATCGCCACGTATGTGGCGTCTTACATGGAAGAGGATGTGATCGATGACCCAACTGCCTGATGCGCACGCTGGCACCGTGCTGGTGGTCGACGATGTGCCCGATACCTTGCGCATGCTGTGTGAGGCCCTCACCCAGGAGGGCTACACCGTGCTCGTGGCCCGAGATGGTGAACAGGCGCTTGCCCGGCTGGCCACCATCGAGCCCGATGCCATCCTGATGGATGCGCTGATGCCTGGCCTCTCAGGCTTCGAGACCTGTCAGCGCATCAAGGCTGAAGCTGCGTGGTCAGCCATTCCAGTCATCTTCATGACGGGCTTGTCGGACACGGCCGATGTGGTGGCAGGCTTTGATGCTGGGGGCGTGGACTACGTGGTCAAGCCCGTGCGCATTGAAGAGGTGCTGGCCCGTCTGGCCACGCATGTGCGGAACGCGCGCGCCGCGCGAGAGGCCTGGCAGCGAGCCAGTGAGGCGGCTGCGGCCGCACAGGGCACCCGTCCGGTCGATGCCGCCTTGAGTGCCCGTTTGGAGGAGGCCGCGCTGACGCCCCGCGAGCGCGAGGTGCTGACCTGGGTGCCCCGAGGCAAGACCAACCGCGATATCGCCGACATCCTCGGGATGAGCCACCGCACGGTCAACAAGCACCTGGAGCACATCTTCGAGAAGCTGGGCGTGGAAACCCGGGCAGCTGCCGCGGCCTTGGCCAGCCCGGTGTTGGCGGGGGACACGGCCTCGGGCTGATGGCTGATGGCTGATGGCTGATGGCTGATGGCTGATGGCTGATGGCTGATGCTACGATGCCGGCATTCAATTCAACTCAGGAGAAATGCATGCACCAGTTGCAGCACATGGGCACGGCCGTCTGTCTGGCCCTGGGCGCGGCGAGCGCCGCGGCCAAACTCACATACACCATTTTTTGGGGTGCGCAAGGCGTGACCGCCACGGGCGCCACCCTCAGCCAGGGGCCTGGATACCTGGTGCTTCAAGACACTGACAACGCGGACATGGCCGTGCACTTGCCGGGCGCTGCCTTGGTCAACGGCACGCAGTATCTGGGCGGCACACTGTCCTTCGATGCCGTCAACCTCAATGGGGTGGCCAACGACTGGTTCAGCTTTGGCACGGTTCGTCTCTCGGCAGCCTCGGGACAGTTTGTTGAGCTTGACGTGGTGCCGGGGGCCGCGCCAGGCACCACCTGGCAGACCTACAGTGTGGCCTTGACCGACAGTATCTGGGGGCCACAATTGGCCACCGTGTTGTCCCAATGGTCCGGCCTCAGCATCACGCTGGAGTCCCATGTGGGCTTCGATCAGACCAACGGCGGCTTTGAGCTTAACGGCATCGACAACATCCGCGTGACCTCTGCGGTGCCCGAGCCTGGCACCTGGGCCCTGGCGATGGCAGGCTTGGCCCTGCTGCCGTGGGCAGCACGCCGTCAGTCGGCAAAGCGCCACTGAGGCGCTTGGGCGTCGTGATGCACGATGCCCTCGCTCAGGCTCAATCGGCCTTCAACCATCCAGCGTACCGCCTGGGGGTAGATCTGGTGCTCCTGCACCAGCACGCGGGCGGCCAGTGCGGGGCCGTCATCGCCGGGCAGCACGGGCACGGCCGCCTGGATCACGATGGGGCCATGGTCCAGCTCCGGAGTGACGAAGTGAACGGTCGCCCCTGCCAGCTTGCAGCCCGCCTCGATGGCCCGCTGGTGTGTGTGCAGGCCCGGAAAGGCGGGCAACAGGGAGGGGTGGATGTTGAGCAGTCGCCCCTCGTAGTGCCGCACAAAGCCTTCGGTCAGGATGCGCATGAAGCCGGCCAGCACCACGACATCGGGTTGAAACCCGTCAATCACGCGTGCCAGTTCGGTGTCAAAGGCCTCACGGCTGTCGAACGCCTTGTGGTCGACCACCGCCGTGGAGATGCCATGTGACGCGGCAAAAGCCAGCCCCGAGGCGTCGGCCTTGTTGCTGATGACGGCCGCGATGCGGGCAGGCCAGCCTTCGCGCTGGCAGGCGTGCACGATGGCCTCCATGTTGGAGCCCCGGCCAGAGATCAGGATCACGATGTTTTTCATGCGGGACGCAGTGTAGCGCCCCTGGGGCCTCCCTAAGGTTAGGGGGGGGCGCTGTTGGCGCTTGCCTGTCTCGACCTGGGCTGATGTAATCAATCCAGACACATCACTGGACGTGATGGGAACCATGATCAGGAGGACTCATGAACAATCGATTCGTTCGCTGGATGGGCATGCTGGGTATCTTGGCAGCATTGGCCTCAGCGCTGGGCACGGCGCGAGCCGACACGCCGTACGTCGTCGGTGGGGCGGCTCAGTCTGTGACCCCGGACAGTGCTCAATGGAGCTGGGACGGTTCTTACTTGAAAGGCTTTCGCGCTGCACTTGAGAACCCCACTTACTTTGGCCCTGACGGGATTGTCGAGCGCACGATCGACACGGTGACGCTGACTGAAGTGACAGCATCGACCCTGTCGGGTGTCAACATGTTTGTGGGCACCTGGATCTCAGATGGAAACGCAGTTCCGATTCAGTCTGCTGTGGTGGATTTCTTCCTGTCAGGTGGCGATTTGTTCCTGCTTCAGGATGACAGCGGGCATGACGCTTTTGGGTCGGCTCTTGGCATCAGCACCACGGCCAGCACCGGCACCATATCGAATGGTGCAGCGCCGCTGTTTGACGGCCCGTTCGGGATGGCCAAAGACGTGGAGCAGTTCTATCTGGTCGGCCAACTCAACCCCGATGCGATCAGCGCTCGGAATGGTCGAGTAGGTGGTACGAATGCCCAGGGACAAGTCACCTCTGCGTATTGGCGGGCGGGCGAGTACGCGCCGGGTGCCGGCGCGTTGTTCATCATTGCCGATATCGACATGATTGCCACCACCCAATCATGCGGCCGAGCTTTGTGCGGTGCATCGTATGCCCCGTTGAACAGCAACGGGATCTATGCGCTCAACACGTTCTCCTTCCTGCAGAGCCAGGGGGGCACTCCTCCGATTCCAGAGCCTGAAACCTACGCCCTGATGTTGGCCGGGTTGGCGGTCGTGGGCGCGATGCGTTGGCGCCGGCGGCGCGTTTGAGTGCCGATGCATGAAGACGCGCTGTCTTGGGCCGCGTGGACGGGCTCGGCCTAAAATGCGGGCCTTGCTTTTCCGACGCTGCTCCGCATGACCCAACGCGTACTCACCGGCATCACCACCACCGGTACCCCCCACCTGGGCAACTACGTGGGCGCCATTCGTCCCGCCATCGCGGCCAGTCGCGAACCGGGCGTGGAGAGCTTCTTTTTCCTGGCGGATTACCACGCCCTGATCAAGTGCGATGACCCAGCGCGCATTGCCCGCTCACGCCTGGAGATCGCGGCCACCTGGCTGGCCGCCGGCCTGGACACCGAACGCGTCACTTTCTACGCGCAGAGCGACATCCCCGAGATCACCGAGCTGAACTGGTTGCTGACCTGCGTGACGGCCAAAGGTCAGATGAACCGGGCCCACGCCTACAAGGCCTCGGTGGATGTGAACGTGGCCAAGGGCGTCGAGCCCGACGACGGCGTCACCATGGGCTTGTTTTGCTACCCGGTGCTGATGGCTGCCGACATCCTGATGTTCAACGCCCACCGCGTGCCCGTGGGGCGCGACCAGGTGCAGCACATCGAGATGGCACGCGACGTGGCCCAGCGCTTCAACCACCTGTACGGCGGCGGGAAAGAGCTGTTCGTCTTGCCCGAAGCCGAGATCGAAGAGGCCGTGGCCACCTTGCCCGGGCTGGACGGCCGCAAGATGAGCAAGAGCTACGACAACACCGTCCCCTTGTTCGAGGGCGGCGCCAAGGCTTTGAAAGACGCGGTGGCCCGCATCGTGACCGACTCCAAGTTGCCTGGCGAGCCCAAAGAGCCGGACGGCGCTCACCTGGTCACCATCTACGACGCGTTTGCGGACGCGGCCCAACGCGAGGCTTTCCGCGCCGACCTGCGGGCGGGCCTGGCATGGGGTGAGGCCAAGCAGCGCCTGGTGGATTTGATCGAAGCCCATGTGGGCCCGATGCGCGCTCGGTATGCCGAACTGGTGGCGCACCCTGAGCAGATCGAAACCGTGTTGCAGGCGGGGGCCGACAAGGCCCGGGCGCGCGCCACGCCCTTCCTGAAGGAGTTGCGCCATGCCGTGGGCCTGCGCCGCATGGTGGCGTCTGGTGCCGTGTCGCCCACGGCCCAGGCCTCCGCCAAGCCTGCCGTGCCGGTGTTCAAGCAGTACCGCGAGGCCGATGGTCAGTTCTACTTCAAGCTCAGCACCCCTTCCGGGGAGACCTTGCTGCAAAGTCAAGCCTTTGCCGATGGGCGTGAGGCCGGCCAGTGGGTGAAGCGCTTCAAGCAAGAGGGGGGCGCCCCCTTGGCAGAGGCGCCGGTGTCGCTGGTTGATGGGGTGCCGAAGGCCGACGTGGTGGCCGCGCTGACGGCGCTGCAGGCTCACGAAGCGGAGCAGGCGGCGGCCAAGGCCGCGAACAAGACAGGGGCCTGAGGTGGCGGGCATCCACATCACCGACATCGAGTCGGCGATCAATTGGTGGCGCGAAAAAGAGCGCACCACTCCCCAGGGCATGCTCGACCTGGGCGCCGAAGTGCAGGCCCTGGCCCAGGTGTATGCCTTGATGGTGTACTACCGGGAGGCCGAGTGCGACGAAGACACCATGCCACGCGCGGCCTACCAGGCCTGGCTGCGCTGGTACGACACCACGCAGGACACGCCTTGCATCGCCATTTGCTCCACCAGCCAGGGTGACGACCTGTGCAAGGGGTGTGGCCGCACCTTCGACGAGGTGCAGCTGTGGCCCGAGATGAGCCCGGCCGAGAAGCGGGCCACGTGGCGGCGCATCACGATCGAATCCAGCGCCTGGCGCTTCAATCGTTACGCCGAGCGGGCACCCGATCAGGCGGGGCGCACGGTTTCGTCCTCAGACTGATCCACGCCCACCGGCGCGGGGCGGCCTTTGAGCTGATCACGCAGCGCCTTGCGAAGGAAGGGAACGATGGCCGTCGCGAAGGCCCACAGGTCGGCGCGGGCAATGCATGGCAACTCGGTGCCTTGGGCCCAGGTGGGGGTGCACTCTTCAAAGAAGCGGATGTCGGGCAAGGACAGCGATCGAACGCGCTGGTAGCGGGTGGTGGTCTGCATGTGGTGGTTTCATCAGCGGGTATGCCACCAATTCTTCACATCATGGCCGAAGGCTTCAGCGGGTTTGTATGTACGTTGAACGGAAAGCATTCATATGAGGGGTGTTTGAAACGGCCAATTTATCCCTCAGCTGACCATTCGTCCTGTGTTTGAAACGCCGCGGTTTCAATGGTCGGGCTTCAGGCCGAAGGGCGGCAGTGGGGCGTGTCCCTGCGGATAGCGTTCACGTCCCAGAGCGCCTTCCAGCGGGGGCATGTCGACGGTCTGTTCGGGCACCTTCTGGTCGGGCAAGTGGTCCAGCAGGTGGCGGATCACCGTGAGCCGTCCTCGCCGCTGGTCATTGAAGTCGACCAGCGTCCAGGGGGCGTGCTCGCTGTGGCTGGCCTTGAGCATGGCGTTGCGGGCTTGACCGTACTCGCTGTACTTGGTGCGGGCCACGACGTCCACGGGCGACAGCTTCCAGCGCTTCAGCGGGTCTTCCAGCCGATCGGCGAAGCGCTTTTCCTGCTCCACCTGGTCCACGCACAGCCAGTACTTGAACAACAGGATGCCGTCGTCGACGAGCATCCGCTCGAACAGAGGCACCTCGCGCAAGAAGCGCTTGTATTCGTCATCGGTGCAAAAGCCCATGACCTTTTCGACACCTGCGCGGTTGTACCAGCTGCGGTCGAACAAGACCACGTTGCCCGCCGAGGGCAGGTGCGGCACATAGCGCTGGAAGTACCACTGCGTACGCTCTTGCTCTGACGGCTTGCCCAGTGCCACGACTTGGCAGCGACGAGGGTCCAGCACGTCCGAGATGGCCCGGATGACGCCGCTTTTCCCCGCCGTGTCACGGCCCTCGAAGATCACCAGCAGCCGCTTGTGGTGGTGCGCCAGCCAACGCGACATCTGTGCCAATTCCAGCTGCATGGGCTCCAGCGCCGCCTCGTAGTCTTTGCGGCTGAGTTTCTCGTTGGCTTGTTTGGCGGTTTTGCCCATCTCACATGCTCCTGTCAGAGTGTTGATACCAGACCATAACCGATGACCACCGATGACCAATGGGCGATCAGGCGTGGCCAGCCTCGATAGAATCCTGACATGACCGACGCCCATGCCAGCGGCACGCCTGCCGCCCCCACCGATTCCAGCTCCAAGCCCACCAACTTCCTGCGCGGCATCATCGACCGCGATCTGGAGCAGGGCACCTACGCCAGCCGCCGCTGGGCTGGCTCGCCCGGCGATGCCGCCCACCACCAGGCGGGCCAGCCCGACCCGGCCAAGATCCGCACCCGATTCCCCCCGGAGCCGAACGGGTACCTGCACGTCGGTCACGCCAAGAGCATCTGCCTGAACTTCGGCTTGGCGCGCGACTACGGTGGCGTCTGCCACATGCGTTTTGACGACACCAACCCCGAGAAGGAAGAGCAGGAGTACGTCGACGCCATCCTGGATGCCGTCCAGTGGCTGGGTTTTGGCTGGGCGTCGAATTTCAACGGGCAGGCCGAGAACCACCTCTACTACGCCAGCAACTACTTCGACTTCATGTACCGCGCGGCCGAGGCGCTGATCAGCGCCGGCCTGGCCTACGTGGACGAGCAAACACCGGAGGAGATGCGCGTCAACCGCGGTGATTTCTCCACCCCTGGCACCGACAGCCCCTTCCGCAACCGCACGGTGGACGAGAACCTCGCGCGCTTCCGTGAGATGCGCGACGGCCAGCACCCCGACGGCTCGATGGTGCTGCGCGCCAAGATCGACATGGCCAGCCCCAACATCAACATGCGGGACCCGGCCATCTACCGCATTCGCCGCGCCACCCACCACAACACTGGCGATACATGGTGCATCTACCCGATGTACACCTTCGCCCACCCCATCGAAGATGCGCTGGAGCAGATCACCCACAGCATCTGCACGCTGGAGTTCGAAGACCAGCGGCCGTTTTATGACTGGTTGCTGGACAACCTGGCCACGCTGGGCCTGCTGCAGCAGCCGACGCCCAAGCAGTACGAGTTCGCGCGCCTGAACCTGACGTATGTGATCACGTCCAAGCGCAAGCTCAAGGCCCTGGTCGATGAAGGCGTGGTCACAGGCTGGGACGACCCGCGCATGCCCACCATCGTCGGCCTTCGCCGCCGGGGCTACACCCCTGATGCCATCCAGCTGTTCTGCGAGCGCATCGGCGTGAGCAAGTCCGACAGCTGGATCGACTACAGCACGCTGGACATCGCCCTGCGCGACGACCTGGAGAACAAAGCCCACCGCGGCATGGCCGTGCTCGATCCGGTCAAGCTGGTGCTCACCAACTGGGACGAAGTCATGGGCGCCGGGCATCTGGAGCCGTGCTCGCTGCCGGCGCTACCGCACCCGCCCGAGGGCACCGAGTCACCCGTGCGCCATTTCACGCTGGGCCGCGAGGTCTGGATCGAGCGCGAAGACTTCGAAGAGGTACCGCCCAAG
>CAMTVS010000010.1:0-72230 GCA_947085235.1 uncultured Aquabacterium sp.
ATGCCCACGGCAAAGTTGCCGCCGATCAGGAAGTGGCCAAAGGCCTCGATCACTTTGCCGGCCGCCGCACTGCCGGTGTGACCATCCATCAGCACCACGCGGGTGGAGGCCACGTTCAGGGACAGCCGCAACAAGGTGGTGAGCAGCAGCACCGCCGGGAAGGCCGCGAAGTCCAGCGGCTTGAGCATGCTGGCCGCCACCATCATCACCATCAGGGACAGGGCGATGTTGATCGTGAAGAACACATCCAACATCAACGGTGGCAGCGGCAGCACCATGAGTGCCAGGATGACGATGACCACGATGGGGGCGGCCACGGCCTGCAAGCGCTGGGCATCGGCGCCTGTCAGACGTTGCAACTGCATCACAAAGGCATTCATGCGTCACCTGCTTCTGGAGAGCCTGATGTGGGGCGGTTATGCGGGTCCAGGTCGCGCGGCACATCCAGATCAGGGATGTTGCCCGGCATCGGGGCCTGACCACTGAGCGCCTGCCGCAACTGGAAGACATAGGCCAGCACCTGGGCCACAGCGCTGTACAAGGCCACGGGGATTTCCATGTCCAGCTCGGTGTGGGCATACAAGGCCCGCGCCAGGGGTGGCGCCTCCAGCACCGGCACCTTGTGCTCGGTGGCCACGTCGCGAATCTTCAGGGCCAGCAGGTCCACGCCCTTGGCCACCACACGGGGGGCGCCCATGCTGGCCTCGTCGTACTTCAGGGCCACCGCGTAGTGGGTGGGGTTCATCACCACCAGGTCGGCCGAGGGCACCGCGGCCAGCATGCGCCTGCGCGACATCTCGCGCATCTTCTGCTTCATGCGGCCCTTGACCTCCAGGTTGCCTTCGGTCTGCTTGAGCTCGTCCTTGGCTTCCTGGTGGCTCATACGCATGCGCTGGGCAAACAAGAACTTCTGCAGAGGCCAGTCGATCAGCGCAAACGCGGCGATCACCAGCAGCATGGCCCCCAGCACCGAGCCCATGGTGTAGCCCAGGTCGGCGAAGGCGGCCGGCAGCGGGCGGGCCAGCAAGTCCACCATCGAGGGCCAGGAGCGGTACAGCAAGAACGCGCCGACGGCCCCCAGGATCAAGGCCAGCAGGCTGCCCTCGAGGGCATCAATCAGCTGCTTTTTGGAAAACACATTGCCAATGCCCGAGATGGGATTGAGCTTGCTGAACTTGGGGGCCACCGCCTTGAACGACAGCACCCAGCCGCCTGACATCACGCTGGCCGCGAACGCCGCCAAGGCGATGGCCAGACCAAACGGCATCACCAGCCACAGGGCATCCACCGCCCAGCGAGAAAGTCGCTCCACCATCATGTCGGGCGCGGCCACCGTGCGGGCATCGAAGCGCAGCCCAGCGGTCATCTGCGCCTTCAGGCGCTCCACCCAGACGGGTGTCAGGCCCATCAGCACCCCCGTGGCCGCCAGAATGACCAGGAAGTGCGACAGATCGCGCGACCGAACGACATCCCCGTCCTCTCGGGCTTTGCGCAGCTTCCGCTCACTGGCGGGCAACTGCTTGTCTTGGGAGTCTTGGTCGGACATGGTGGGCGAAACTCTGCTGCTTGAACAGCATTCTTCTCGCCCCGGGCGGATTCTTTAGGGGGATAAGCCAGGGCCGACGGGGTTTATTCCGGGCCTGCCACCCCGCCATGTGAAAGGCGCCCTCCCGGACGCCCATGGCTCAGAGCAGGCTCACCCCAGGCTCACTCCATGCTGGCGGGCACCACCGTCCACTGCTGACGGGCCACCCCATGGGCGTCCACGCTCTCCATGTGCACCGGGAAGCCCCACAGCCGCGCCACGTGCTTGAGCACTTCACGGGCCCCGTCCGTCAGCGGGCGGCCGTTGTACTGCGTATGGCGCAGCGTCAACGACCGGTCGCCCCTCAGGTTCACGCTCCAGACCTGGATGTTTGGTTCGCGGGTGCCCAGGTCGTACTGGCGCGACAGGCTCTCGCGCAGACGCCGGTAGCCACTGTCATCGTGGATGGCGCTGACCTCGTACTCGCTCTCGTCCTCGTCATCGCGGATGGCAAACAGCCGGAAGTCGCGCATCACCTTCGGGCTCAGGAACTGGCCAATGAAGCTCTCGTCCTTGAAATTCCGCATGGCGTAATCCAGGGTCTTCAGCCAGGCGTGAGCCTCTCTGGGCTGCCCCACCGCCGACCCGGCAAAATCCGGGAACCACAGCCGGTCTTCATCGGTCGGGGCCTCGCAAATGCGCTTGAGGTCGGTGTACATCGCAAAGCCCAGCGCGTAGGGGTTCAGGCCACTGTAGGCCCGGTGCCCCACCGGCGGCTGGTAGACCACATTGGTGTGCGACTGCAGCCACTCCAGCATGATGCCGTCGCTCAGCCAGCCATCGTCGTACATGGTGTTGAGCAAGGTGTAGTGCCAGAAGGTGGCCCAGCCCTCGTTCATCACCTGGGTCTGCCGCTGCGGGTAGAAGTACTGCGCGATCTTGCGCACGATGCGCACGATCTCGCGCTGCCAAGGCTCCAGCAGCGGCGCGTTCTTCTCAATGAAGTACAGCAGGTTCTCCTGCGGCTCGGCGGGAAAGCGCCGCACGGATTCTTCTTCCGGGCGGTCCACCCGTCGGGGCAGCGTGCGCCACAGGTCGTTGACCTGCTGCTGCAGGTAGGCCTCGCGCTCTTCGCGCCGGGCCAGCTCCTTGTCCAGCGACAGCTTGCCCGGGCGGCGATAGCGGTCTACCCCGTGGTTCTGCAGGGCGTGACAGGAGTCCAAAAACTCTTCCACCACATCGATGCCATGCCGCTCCTCGCACTGGGCGATGTAGTTCTTGGCATAGACCAGGTAGTCGATGATGGAGCCCGCATCCGTCCACATGCGGAACAGGTAGTTGCCCTTGAAGAAACTGTTGTGCCCGTAGGCCGCATGCGCGATCACCAGGGCCTGCATGGCCATGGTGTTTTCTTCCATCAGGTAACTGATGCACGGGTTGGAGTTGATGACGATCTCATAGGCCAGGCCCATGTAGCCACGGCGGTAGTTCTTTTCGGTGGCGATGAACTCTTTGCCGTAGGACCAGTGCCGGTAGTTCACCGGCATGCCCACGCTGGCGTAGGCGTCCATCATCTGCTCTGCCGTGATGATCTCGAGCTGATTGGGGTAGGTATCGAGCTGATAGCGCTGGGCCGTGGCACGGATGACCTCGTGGTACTGCTCGATCAGCTCGAACGACCAATCAGAGGTGCCCGGCAGCGGCTTGTCGGGCTGCGCGGATGAAAGCAGGGCACTCATGCGTCCACTCCTTCCTTCTTGAACAGCTCCCTGAAGACCGGATAGATCTGTGAGGCGTCCAGCACCTTGCGCATGGCGAAGTGCTTGTGGGTCTCGGCCAGAGCCATGTACTCGTCCCAGAGGTTCTGCTCGGTCTGCGCCACCTGCACATAGGCAAAGTAGCGCACCAGAGGCAGGATCTTGTCTTCCAGGATCTCGCGACAACGGCTGGAATCATGATGCCAGTTGTCGCCGTCAGATGCCTGCGCCACGTACAGATTCCACTCGCTGGTGGGGTATCTGGCACGAATCACCTCGTCCAGCAGCACCAGGGCGCTGGACACCACGGTACCGCCGGTCTCGGTGGCATGAAAGAACTCGTCTTCCGTCACCTCGGCCGCCTGGGTATGGTGACGAATGAACACGAGTTCGATCTTGTCGTAATGCCGGGTCAGGAACAGGTACAGCAGGATGAAGAAACGCTTGGACAACTCCTTGCGTTGCTCATCCATCGAGCCCGAGACGTCCATCACGCAGAACATCACCGCCTTGGTGCTGGGCACCGGCACCTTGATGCGGCTGCGAAACCGAAGATCAATCGGATCGAGGAAGGGAATGCCGGCCACGCGCCCACGCAAGTGCTTCAGACGCTGCTCGACCTCATCGATCTCGGCTGCACGATCGCGCATCACGGCCGCATCAGTCGACGGTGACAAGGCCTGCAGTTCGGTCAGCCGTTCTTCCAGCTCGGCGATCTCGCGGCGGCTGGAGGCCCCCAACGCAATGCGTCGGCCCAGCGAGCCGCGCATCGAGCGCACCACGTGCAGATTGTTGGGCGTGCCATCGCTGCTGAAGCCCGCGCGCTGACTCTTCCACTCAGGCACCTCCGCCAGCGCGGTTCGAACCAGGTTGGGCAGGGCCAGGTCTTCGAAGAAGACCTGCATGAACTCTTCCTTGCTCAGGCTGAAAACAAAGTCGTCTTCGCCTTCGCCCGAGTCGCTGGCCTGGCTGCCACCGCCACCCTGCCCGCCCCCACCTTGGGGCTTCTCGATGCGGTCGCCCTGCACGTACTCGCGGTTGCCCGGGTGCACCATCTCGCGGGTGCCCCCCTCACCATGTCGGAAGCTGGGCTCGGAGAGGTCCTTCTTCGGGATGGCGATGTCCTCGCCCTTCTCGATGTCTCGGATGCTGCGGCCGTTGATGGCGCGCTGCACGGCCTCACGCACTTGCGTCTTGTAGCGACGCAGAAAACGCTCGCGGTTGCCGATGGACTTGTTCTTCCCAGCGAGGCGTCTGTCGATGATGTGTTGACGAGTCATGGTACTGTCCGCCGTTTCATCTGGTCAGTCGCATCGCTGGGTCTCGGGCATCAAGACGATTTCCGGACCCTGAGGTACCACTCGCACAGCAGGCGCACCTGCTTGGGCGTGTAGCCCTTCTGCACCATGCGGTTGACGAAGTCTTCGTGCTTCTTGACCTCGTCCGCGCTGGCCTTGGCGTTGAAGCTGATGACCGGCAACAACTCTTCGGTATTGCTGAACATCTTCTTC
Source organism: uncultured Aquabacterium sp. (assembly GCA_947085235.1). GTDB lineage: Bacteria > Pseudomonadota > Gammaproteobacteria > Burkholderiales > Burkholderiaceae_C > Aquabacterium. The sequence goes on from CAMTVS010000010.1 coordinate 4,794, forward strand.
TCGATCACCGTGCGCAGCTTCTCGTAGCTCGTCCACAGCGGGTTCTTGCCACCGTTGTTGGCCCGAGCCCGCAGCACGAAGTTGACGATCTCGTTGCGGAAGTCTTTCGGGTTGGCGATCCCGGCAGGCTTCTCGATCTTCTCGAGCTCGGCATTGAGCGAGGCGCGGTCGAAGATCTCGCCCGTGTCGGTGTCGCGGTACTCCTGGTCCTGGATCCAGTAGTCGGCGTAGGTCACATAACGGTCAAAGATGTTCTGGCCATACTCCGAGTAGCTTTCCAGGTAGGCCGTCTGGATCTCCTTGCCGATGAACTCGGCATACCGGGGGGCCAGCTGCTCCTTGATGTAGGCGACGTACTTCTGCTCCAGCTCAGCCGGGAACTGCTCCCGCTCGATCTGCTGCTCGAGCACATACATCAGGTGCACCGGGTTGGCCGCCACCTCCGCTGGATCGAAGTTGAAGACCTTGGACAGGATCTTGAACGCAAAGCGGGTGGAGATGCCACTCATGCCCTCGTCCACGCCGGCGTAGTCGCGGTACTCCTGGATGGACTTGGCCTTGGGGTCGGTGTCTTTCAGGTTCTCACCATCGTAGACCAGCATCTTGCTGAAGATGCTGCTGTTCTCGGGCTCTTTCAGCCGTGTGAGCACCGCAAACTTCGACAGCATGCGCAGCGTGCCGGGCGCGCACGGAGCACTGGCCAGGGATGAGCCACGCAGGAGCTTCTCGTAGATCTTGACCTCTTCGCTGGCCCGCAGGCAGTACGGCACCTTGACGATGTAGATGCGATCCAGGAAGGCTTCGTTGTTCTTGTTGTTGCGGAAGGCCTTCCACTCGCTTTCGTTGCTGTGGGCCAGCACCACACCGTCAAACGGGATGGCACCGAAACCTTCCGTGCCCTTGAAGTTGCCTTCCTGGGTCGCGGTCAGCAGCGGGTGCAGCACCTTGATGGGCGCCTTGAACATTTCGACAAACTCGAGCAGGCCCTGGTTGGCCAAGCACAGGCCACCCGAGTAGCTGTAAGCGTCGGGGTCGTCCTGCGCATAGGTTTCGAGCTTGCGGATATCGACCTTGCCCACCAGGCTGGAGATGTCCTGGTTGTTCTCGTCGCCGGGCTCGGTCTTGGCGATGCCGACCTGCTTCAAGATGCTCGGGTAACGCTTGACCACCTTGAACTGGCGGATGTCGCCACCGAACTCCTCCAAGCGCTTGACGGCCCAGGGGCTCAGGATGCGCTGCAGGTAGCGGCGCGGGATGCCGTATTCCTTCTCCAGGATGGCACCGTCTTCCACGGGGTCAAACAATCCCAGGGGCGACTCGTTCACCGGAGAGCCCTTGATGGCGTAAAACGGCACCTTCTCGGCCAGCGACTTCAGCCGCTCGGCGATCGACGACTTGCCGCCGCCCACCGGCCCCAGCAGGTAGAGGATCTGCTTCTTTTCTTCCAGGCCCTGTGCGGCATGTCGGAAGTAACTCACCACCTGCTCGATGGCGTCTTCCATGCCGTAGAACTCTTCAAAGGCCGGGTAGATCTTGATGACCTTGTTGGCGAAGATGCGCGACAGGCGCGGATCGTTGCGCGTGTCGATCATCTGGGGCTCGCCGATGGCCATGAGCATGCGCTCGGCAGCGGTGGCGTAGGCCGTCTTGTCGCGTTTACAGATCTCGAGGTATTCCTCAAGTGTGTACTCTTCTTCGCGGGTGCGCTCGTAACGAGCTGCGAAGTTGCTGATCACGTCCATACCGACCTCCGAACCATCGACTGGAACACGGATGCTGCCTGGAAGGCCGGATCAGCCTGGTGAACCGACGCGACCGCTGCTGCATCGCCTTGACACCAAAGATCGAGGAAATCGTCACAGTGGCATCGGCAGACTAGCGCTGCTTTCACCGGCCACTTCGGCGACCCCGTTGTGACTATCTTGCACCTTTTTTGGCTTTTGCGTGCAGCGGCAGCACAACAGACCTGAAATTCGTGCAGGGTGCACTCCACCTGACTCAGGTGTTGCTGGTAGCGCGAACCTCTTCGATGCTGGTCAGCCCGGCCAACACCTTCTCGATGCCGTCTTGCCGCAGCGTGCGCATGCCGGCCTCCATGGCCTGGAACTGCAGCTCATCGACCCGAGACCCGGTCTGAATCATGCGCCGCAGCTCGCGGTCCACCCCCATGAGCTCATGGATCGCCAGGCGCCCCTTGAAACCCGTGTGGTTGCATTGATCACAGCCGGTATTGCTGTACTGCAGCAATTGACCGTGTCGTCCAAACCGTTGCATCCACTCGGCCAAGAGGGCCTCGCGTGAGGGTGGATGGCTGCCGCGCGGGAAGGCCTGCAGATACTCCTGCAACAGGTCTTCCACAGCCTCGGGCGAGGCCTCCTGCTCCACGCGGCAGGCCGGACACAGCCGGCGCACCAGACGCTGCGCCAACACCCCCAGCAGCGCATCGGCAAAGCTGAAGGGGTCCATGCCCATGTCCAGGAGACGCGTCACGGTCTCGGGGGCGCTGTTGGTGTGCAAGGTGGTCAACACCAGGTGACCGGTCAGCGAGGCCTCAATGCCCATGGACGCGGTTTCTTCATCGCGCATTTCGCCGATCATGATCACGTCAGGGTCGGCGCGCAGGAACGTCCTCAGGGCCTTGGCAAACGTCCAGTCGATGCGGGGATTGACCTGCACCTGTCGCAAGCCGGGCTGGGTGATTTCCACCGGGTCTTCTGCCGTCCAGATCTTGCGCTCGGGCACGTTGATGTAGCTGAGTGCCGAGTGCAGCGTGGTGGTCTTGCCCGAGCCCGTCGGGCCCACGCACATAATCAGCCCGTAAGGGCGCTCCAGCGCTTCCTTGAACCGGTCCAGATTGCGCGGGCTCAAGCCCAGCTTGTCCAGCGGCATGGGCTTGGCGGAGCTCAGGATGCGCATCACCACGTCTTCCAGCCCGTTGTTGGTCGGGATGGTGGCCACCCGCAACTCGATGCGGTACTGAGGCACGAAACGCGCAAAGTTGATCTTGCCATCCTGGGGCTTGCGCCGCTCGGAGATGTCCAAATCGCACATGATCTTGATGCGGGCCGTCATGGCGCTGCGGTAGTTGTGCGGCAGCTCCAGGTAAGGCACCAGCACCCCGTCCTTTCGAAAGCGGATCTTGACCTTTTCACGCCCAGGATGGCTCTCGACGTGGATGTCGGACACGCCTTGTGAGTAGGCCTCGATGATCATGGTGTTGATCAGGCGCACCAGCGAGTTGTCGCTCTGCTCGATGGACTTTTCGTCCTCGGCACCGAGCACATCCAGCCCTTCCCGCTCCAGGCTCTCGACCAGCTTGCCCGAGTCGAGTGCATCGAGGTCGACCGATACCATGGGCGAATCGATGTAAGCCAGGGCCGACACATCGGCCCCCAGCTTGCCATAGGCATCTCGCAGCGCCAGCTCCATCTGCAGGCTTTGGCCCAGTACCGGCACTACCTTGCACTGGGTGATGAACTCCAGCTCGGAGAGCACCAGGCGCTTGCTCGGGTCTTCCACCGCCACGATGAGCACGTTGTCCCGCAGCAGCAAGGGCACCACCGACAGGCGCACCGCCACGTTGAAAGGCACCTTGTGCAGCGCATCCGGGTCCATGGGGTAGCGCACCAGGTCGACGACCGGGTAGCCCATCTTGCGGGCCAGCGCATGCAGCAGGTCACTGCGGGTGATCAAGCCCAGACGCACCAGCAGCTCGCCCAAGGGCACGCTGCGGTCGCCCTGCTGCTGGCTCAAGGCCTCGTGCAGTTGATCTTCGGTGATGAGCCCCATGGTGACGAGGGCCTCGCCAATCCGCACCATGGGCATGCGGCTCTGGGCCTCGACCGCCACCAGCAACTGCTCGTGGGTCTGGACCATGTGCGCCGAGGCCGGGGCCTGGGTGGGCACCGCCGACGGAGCTGAGGCCGTCGCACCTGACGGCTCAGGGACCGCCTGCCCCACCTTGTCTGGTCTGACTCCTGTCACCGAGGTGGTCAGAGGGCTGCCGGCCATGGCTGACGAGGTGCTGGCCGGCGATGGCGCCGAGGATGGGGCTGAGGCCGTGGTCACCGGGGCCAGGGACAGGGTGATGGGCTCCGCCACAGCCCGGGTCTCGCCCTCATCGACAGGCGCCCGGCGTACCGGCAGGAACTCGATGCGGTCGATCACCTCACGGGGGACGAACATCCGCTTGACGGCCCCCATCTCATCCACCGGCGGAAACAGGAAGAGCCCGAAATCCAGGTTGACATGCCCCACGGTTTCGCCCACCAGCACATCGCCGTGGCGGGTGATGACCCGGTAGCCCATGTGAGGCCGATCGGACAGAAGCTCCAGCGGCGCCGGACCACTGAGCAAGGCATCTCGCGGCACGATCACGCGGGTGAGCAGCAGAGACTGAAAGTGTGCAAAGCGCAGCGGCATGGTCGTGCGCGCGGGCGGCACCTGGATGTGAGCCACATGCTGCTCAGGCACGAAAAAGCTCAAGCGTCCATGCATGACGCGGCCGTTGAGCCCCACGATGTCGCAAGGCTCGTGGTGATGCTGCGCCTGGTTGCGTGGGTAGCTGGGGTGGGGCGGCACTGGCCACTCGAAGCCCTCATGGCGCTCGTCCGCCCCCGCAGAGCGGGACTCCGCGGCGCGCCCAGCGTCAGGCTGGCGGGCCTCCGCATCGGACGACGCGGGCGGCTCGTCATGAGGAAAGTTCGAGAGGGTGTCTGACATGGGGGTCCTTCCTGCAGCCAGGGCGGACACACGACTCCACCCTGGCGGCTCCATCCTATGAAAAACTACCGCACATCAGGCCTGAAACAAGGCCAGAATCGGGACTTATTCCCCGCAACCACCGTGCTTGAGCCGTCTTTGACCCCTTGCCCTGTCCTGGTCGACCTGCACGCCCCGCATGCCGAGTCCTGGCAGGCGCTGGGCGCCACCGGCGTGCGCCACCATCGCGTGGGCGGGGTGCATCTGCCCCAGCCGGAGGCCTGGACAGCGGCCATCCTGGCGGTGCTCAAGCCCGGACAGGCGTTCGGGCATCCCGACTTGCGGCTGAGCATGAACGCTGTTCCCCACGGCGATGCCCCTCCGGGGGGCGACCAAGATGGGCCGCGCCCGATCACCTGGTGGGTCGAGCCTGCCAACGCTCCGGGGGTGGCGCCATGGCCGCTCGACCATCGGGTGCTGCGCATACCGTCACTGCCCGCCCTGCACCAGACGGCCGAGCTGGAGGCCTGGGTCAGCCAAGCCCAGCAGGCGCAAGGCCTGTGCGTGAGCCTCCACCACGAGCTGGCCGCCTTGCTGCGCCAGGGGTGGGCGTGGGGTGCTGCACTGCTGGAGCTTCAAAGCCGCGTGCAGGCGCTGCCCGCCTCGTGCCTGACACTGCTGGAGGTGGGCGGCTTTCTGCAATGGCCCCCCACAGAAAACGCCAGCTCGGCGCCGAACCAACGGGTGCCCGAGGGCTTGTGGGAGGTGCTCAGTGCGCTGCGGGCCACAGGGCACGCCCCCGCCGTGCGGCTGGCCTGGGAGCAGGATCTGCCCCCACTCGCGGTGCTGCTGGACGAGGTGCGTCGGGCGCACCAGGCGCTGGCCGACGCGTGACCCCCTGTCGCCGCGTGCTCAGTCGCGTGGCCTGAATTCGATGACGATGGCCGCGGGCACCTTGCCCTGCTCGTTGGCCGGCAGCACCTCGGTGCGCTCGACCGCCCGCAAGACGGCGGCATCCCAGGCCGGCACCCCGGACGGGGTCAGCAGGCGGCTGGACAAGATGCGGCCATCGGGCGCGCAACGAACCTCGACCACCGCCACCGGGTTGCCCTGCGTCCACTCGGTGAACACGATGTTGGGCTTGATGCGGGCCTTGATGCGTCCCGCATAGTTGCTGCTGGGCCCGGCCGATTGGGCATCCTGCCCCGAGGTGCCCAGCGACCCCAGTTCGGACATCATGCGCATGAGGTTGGCCTGCCGCTGGGCCTCGCGCTCGGCGGCGGTCATGCGGGCCTCAGGCTGAGGTGTGGCGGCCGGCTTGGGTGGCGCCGGTGGCGCCTTCCGAGGATCCGGCTTGGGCTCCACCTTGGGTTCGGGTTGGGGTGTCGGCTTGGGCTTCGGCTCAGGTTTCGGTTCAGGCTTGGGCACCGGGCGCTTGGGCGGGGTGGTGTCGAACACCTCGCGGGGTGGCGTGACGCCCAGATCGGCCTGGGGTGCGGCGCGCACGGGCTCGGGCTCTGGAGGGCTGGGCTCGACGGGCGGTGGAGACACCTCTCGCACCACCGGTTCTGGCGCTGGGCTGGGCGGCGTGGGTGGTGGCGCCGGCGCCGCCACGGTGGGCACGGCGGCCCACAGTTCGGCTTCGGCCACCTGGGGAGGGTCTGACTTCCAGCTCACGCCCAGGGCCAGCGCCCCCACCAGGGCCAGGTGGGCACCCGCCGCCAAGAGGGCACCCAGACGCCAGTCATCCCGGTCCTGGGGGCGCACCCAAGGGCCGTCGTGCGGTGGGGTCCAACTGGCGGCGATCGACATGTCAGCCCCCGGTGGTGCGCACCGACAAGCCCACGCGGGCCACGCCTTCGCGGTTGAGGCGGTCCATCACCTGGATCACGGTGTCGTAACGCATGTCCTTGCGCGCACTGATGATCACCGGCGAGGTCTCGGGCCCACCAGCGGCCTGGGCCTGCAGGGCCTTGACCTGAGGGGCCAGCTGGGCCAAGGCCACGGTGTCCACGTCCTTCTGGTTGACTCGGATGCGCACGGCATCGTCGCCCTCCACCACCAACTCAATCACCTGCTGAGGTGCCTGGCGGGCCTGTCCCACGCTGGGCAGGTCGACCACCCCGGTGGGCATCAACGGTGCTGACACCATGAAGATGATCAGCAGCACCAGCATGACGTCGATGAACGGCACCATGTTGATTTCGTTTTTCAAGCGCCGGGCGCGGCGCCCTGAGGACACGCTGGCCATCTCAGCGCCCCACCCCGCCTCGCGCGGCCTCAGGCGCCACCCCGACGGGCGGCACGTTGCGGGCCAGGATGTTGGAGAACTCTTCCATGAAGGACTCCAGCTGGATGGCAATGCGGTCGATATCGCGCACGAACCGGTTGTAGGCCAGCACAGCGGGGATGGCCGCAAACAGACCGATGGCGGTGGCCACCAGCGCCTCGGCGATGCCCGGGGCCACCGTGGCGAGCGTCACATGCTGCACGCTGGACAGACCCGTGAAGGCGTGCATGATGCCCCACACGGTGCCAAACAGTCCCACATAGGGCGACACCGAACCCACCGAGCCCAGGAACTCCAGTCGCGCCTCGACGGCGTCCAGTTCGCGCTGGTAGCTGGCCCGCATGGCACGCCGGGCGCCGTCCAGCAGTGTGTTGACATCGGACACGCGCTTGTCGCGCAGCTTCATGAACTCGCGCATGCCGGCGGCAAAGATGCGCTCTTGCGGCGAGGGGGGGCCATCGCCGCGAGAGGCGTCCTGGTAAAGCTCTTGCAAGGTGCGCCCGGACCAGAATTCACGGTCGAATTCGGCGTTGTCCTGCCGTGCCCGCTTGAGGCCCATCATCTTGCCGAAGATGACGGTCCAGCTGACGAGGGACACCCCCAGGAGCAGGGCCATCACCAGTTGCACGACCAGGCTGGCCTGCATCACCAGCGACAGGATCGACATGTCTTGATTCATGAATCGGGCACCTTTGGCGGGGGCAAACGCCCCTCAGGACGGGTTGAGAAGAAGAGGCGTCGGCAGCGCGTTCACGATGTCAGCGGGCATCCGGGCTGGCCTGAGTTGGCCGTCCGCGTCCCGTTGCACCCAGCCGATGCGGATGTCGCCATGGCACAGTAATTCGTCGCCCCGGCATACGGCCTGCCTGAACATCAGCGACGCACGGCCGCGCTCGATCAGACTGGCGGTCACCGTCAGTTCATCATCCAGCCGGGCAGGTCGCAGATACCGCAGATGCGTGTCGCTGACGACGAACATGCCCTGCCCCTGCGTGCGCATGGCTTCCTGGCTGAAGCCCAGGTGGCGCAACCAGTCGGTGCGCGCCCGCTCCATGAACTTGAGGTAATTGCCGTAAAACACGATCCCGCCGGCGTCGGTGTCCTCCCAGTACACACGCAGGGTGTTCCGGTGGTGGGCGCTGGCGGGGGTCAGTCCTGGCACATGACTCATGGCGCGATTATCGCCGCGCCTCGAGGCGGTCTGCCAAAGGCTCAAAGACTGTCGGGGTTCAGCACAGTCTGCAGGGTGACCTGCTGCTCGCCATCACGCTCGCGGGTGCGCAGCCACCACACACCGCCTTTTTTCACCGACCAGGCCAAGTCGTGACCGGTCAGCAGGCGGGCGGCCAATTGACCCAAGGTGGGCTGGTGGCCCACGATCAAGGCTGGCGTTCGGGCATCGGGCCAGCGGGCTGCTTTCAGCAGGTCATCGACCGAGGCCTGAGGGTTGAGCGCCGACACCGTCTTGAAGCTGCGACCCAGCGCCAGGGCCGTCTGCTGGGTGCGCTGCGCCGGACTGACCAACACCCTCGTGCCCTCGGGCAGGTGGGCGTTCAACCAGGTGGCCATGCGCTCGGCCTGACGATGGCCCTTGGCGGTGAGCATGCGGGCCAGATCGGCCTGCCAGTCGATCTGAACCGTCACCGGCTGACCGGCCGCCGCTTGCTGGGCGAGCTCGTCGTCCAGAGGCAGCGCTTCGGCCTGGGCATGGCGCCAGAGGATCAGATCCATGAACACACTCCGTGGATGACGATGAGGTGCTTCACGCTAGCACGCTCACATGTCGACCGCGTGACGAACGCCGTGCAGAGCCATCAAGGCCTGCTGAGCGCTGTGGCCTGTCGGCGGCACCCGCTCGTAGCGACCATCGGGCATCTGCTGCCAGGCATCACGGGCATCCAGCAGGTAAGGCACCACGCACTCGTCAATCACGCGCTGCCGCAGCGCCGGGTCACGCACAGGCCAGGCCACCTCGATGCGCCGGGTCATGTTGCGGTTCATCCAGTCGGCGCTGGACAGGTAAAGCTGCTCTTCGTGCTCCGCATCACCCCAGCGGAAATAGAACACCCGGGTGTGCTCCAGCATGCGCCCCACGACCGAGCGCACACGGATGTGGTCGGTCAGGCCCGCCAGACCCGGCGGCAGGATGCAGGCCCCGCGCACGATCAGATCGATGCTGGCACCGGCTTGCCCGGCCCGGATCAATTCGTGCACCAGCACCTCGTCGGTGAGCGAGTTGGCCTTGACCACGATGCGGGCTGAACGCCCCTGACGGGCGGCCTCGGCCACGCGCTGGGTCAGCGTCACCATCTGGGTCTGCAGATTGAACGGGGCCAGCAAGAGGTGACGTGGCGTGCGCAGCTTCGTCAGGCTGGAGAGCTGCTGGAACACCGTGTCGATGTCGTTGGTCAACTCGGGGTTGGACGTGAGGTAGCCCACGTCGGTGTACAGCCGAGCGGTGCGGGGGTTGTAGTTGCCCGTGGACAGGTGGGCGTAACGGCGCAGCCGTTGCCCCTCCCGCCGCGTGATCAGCATCATCTTGCCGTGGGTCTTGAGGCCCACCACGCCATACACCACCTGGGCGCCCAGGGCCTCCAGGCGCTCGGCCCAGTTGATGTTGGCCTCTTCATCGAAGCGGGCCTTGAGTTCGACCACGGCCAGCACTTCCTTGCCTCGGCGCACGGCCTCCAGCAACAACTCCATCAGCACCGACTGGCTGCCGGTGCGGTAGATGGTTTGCTTGATGGCCAGCACATCCGGGTCGTACACGGCCTCGCGCAAGAACTGCACCACCGCATCGAAGGATTCGAAGGGGTGGTGCAGCAGGCAATCGTGGTGGCGCAGATGGTCGAACAAGCCGGTGGCGGGCAGGCCTTTGGGCCACCCAGCCACGTAGTCGGCAAAGCGCATGGCGTCGGCCTGGGCCTGATCTATCAACTGCGTCAGGCGGACCAGGTTGACAGGCCCGTTCACCCGGAATACCGCCTGCGGATCGATGCTGAACTGCTCGACCAGGAAGGTCACCAGGTCGTCAGGACACGAGCGCACGACCTCCAGCCGAACGGCGCGCCCGAACTGCCGCGTGCTCATCTTGGAGCGCAGCGCCTGACGCAGGTCGGTCACGTCGTCTTCGTCGACCTCGATGTCGGAATCTCGCGTGAGGCGAAACTGCGAGAAGGCCTGGATGTCTCGGCCCGGGAACAGCTCTTCCAGGTGGGCACGGATGACGCTGGACAGCAGCACAAAGGCCTGCTGCCCAGGTACCACCAGGTGCTCGGGCAGACGGATGACCCGAGGTAACACGCGCGGGATGCGCACGATGGCGATGTCGTTGTCACGGCCAAAGGCATCCTGCCCGCCCAGCCGCACGATGAAGTTGAGCGACTTGTTGGCCACCTGCGGGAAGGGGTGGGATGGGTCGAGCCCGATGGGCACCAGGAGCGGGCGCACCTGCTTGCGAAAGAAACTGGCCACCCACTCACGCTGCGCGGCATTGCGATCGGCGTGATTCAGAATCCAGATGCCTGCCGCCTGCAGGGCCGGCCCCAGTTCGTCGTTGAACACACGGTACTGGTCTTCCACCAGGGCATGCGCCAGCGAGGTGGCCTGGGTGATGTCATCCGGGCCAATGCCGGTCCCGGGGGTGCGCGCGGCTTCCAGCACGTCGGCAAATCGCACCTCGAAAAACTCGTCGAGGTTGGAAGACACGATGCAGATGTAGCGCAGCCGCTCCAACAGCGGCACGTCCTCACGCTGTGCCTGGGCCAGCACCCGCCGATTGAATTCCAGGATGGCCTGCTCACGGCTGAGCAGCTTCACATTCGACACCACGGGCGAGACCACAGGAAACGGCACACATCCTCCAACACGACCACCGAACACACCGACATGCGCCGGCCGCTTCAAGTTTATCGATTGGAGGCTGCGAATTGATGACAGTTCCGTGACACGTCAGCGCACCTCAGTGGGCCGCTTCCCAGTTGGGGCCTGCGCCCACCTCGGCCAGCAGTGGCACACGCAAGGTGGCCACCGTGGCCATCAGGCGTGGCACTTCGGCCTTGACCCACGCCAGTTCGGCCTCGGGCACTTCCAGCACCAGCTCGTCGTGCACCTGCATGATGATCTTCGAGGCGCGCGCCTGGGCATCCAGGGTGTCCTGCACCGCCACCATGGCCAGCTTGATGAGGTCGGCCGCCGTGCCCTGCATGGGCGCATTGATGGCCGCGCGCTCGGCCCCGGCCCGCAAGGGGCCATTGCCACTGTTGATCTCGGGCAGCCACAGGCGGCGGCCAAACACCGTCTCCACATAGCCCTGGGCCTTGGCTTGCGCCCGGGTGTCGTCCATGTAGCGCTTCACGCCCGCAAAGCGGTGGAAGTAACGCTCGATGTACGCATTGGCGGCGCTACGCTCGATGCCCAGGTTTTGCGCCAGGCCAAAACCGCTCATGCCGTAGATCAGTCCGAAGTTGATGACCTTGGCATAGCGACGCTGCTCGCTGGAGACCTCGTCCACCGGCACGCCGAAGACCTCGCTGGCCGTGGCCTTGTGCACGTCCAGGCCCTCTGCGAAGGCGCGCAGCAGGTTCTCGTCTTGCGAGATGTGGGCCATGATGCGCAGCTCGATTTGCGAGTAGTCGGCGCTGACGATGACGTGCCCCGGCGGGGCGATGAAGGCCTCACGGATGCGGCGGCCTTCGGCCGTGCGCACGGGGATGTTCTGCAGGTTGGGGTCGTTGCTGGCCAAGCGGCCCGTCACCGCCACAGCCTGCGCGTAGTTGGTGTGCACCCGGCCCGTGTCGGGGTTGATCATCAGCGGCAGCTTGTCCGTGTAGGTGGACTTGAGCTTGGCCAGGCTGCGATGCTCCAGGATGCGCGCGGGCAAGGGGTGGTCTTCAGCGAGCTTTTCCAGCACCTCTTCGTTGGTCGAGGGCGCACCCGTGGCCGTCTTCTTGACGATGGGTAGACCCTGCTTGACGAACAAGATCTCGCCGAGCTGTTTGGGCGAGGCCAGGTTGAAGGGCTGGCCGGCCAGCTCATACGCCTCTTGCTCCAGCGCCATGATGCGCTGAGCCAGCTCATGGCTTTGCTGCTGCAGCAAGGCCTTGTCGATCAGCACGCCGTTGCGCTCGATGCGCTGCAGCACGCGCGAGGTGGGCATCTCGAAGCGCTCGTAGATGTCCTTGAGCCCCGCCTCGGCTTGCAACTGAGGCCAGAGGGCCTGGTGCACGGCCAGGGTCAGGTCGCTGTCCTCACACGAGTACTGTGCGGCACGGTCGATCGCCACCTGCGCAAACGGGATCTGCTGAGCCCCCTTGCCGGCAACCTCTTCGTAGCTCAGGCCGCTGCGGCCCGTGTAGCGCAAGGCCAGATCACCCAGATTGTGCTTGCGATGGGCTTCGAGCACATAGCTTTCGAGCATGGTGTCGTGGCGGTAGCCGCGCACCGTGATGCCGTGGTTGGCCAGCACATGGGTGTCGTACTTGATGTGCTGCCCGAGCTTGGCCTTGGCCTCGTTCTCGAACCAGGGTTTGAGGCGCGCGAGCACCTCATCCAGCGGCAATTGCTCGGGCGCATCGGGGCCCTCGTGGCGCAGCGGGATGTAGCAGGCCTCGCCCACCCGGTCGCTGAAGGACAGGCCCACGATGCGCGCTCGCATGGACTCGAGCGAGTCGGTTTCAGTGTCAAAGGCCACGAGCTCGGCCGCCTCGATGCGCGTCAGCCAGCGGTCGAAATCCGCCCAGGTCAGAACGGTGTCGTAGCGCGTTGGTACCTCGGTGGCCGGGGTCGAACCGGAACTGGGGAGGGACACTGCTTCGGCGAACAGGTCACCCGTGGCGCCTGACTGGTGGGCCCCCCCCTGGCCCATGGCGCTGGTTGCCGCGGCAGCCGCACCGCCGCCCTTTAGCGCCCGCTCCACCTCGGCCCGCGCACTGCGAAAGCCGAATCGGGTGTAAAAGTCCAGCAAGCCCGGCAGATCAGGCGCCTTCATGGCCAGGGCGTCCAGGCCAGGCCACGTGGGCACATGGTCCGTCAGGTCGCAATCGCACTTCACGGTGATCAGGCGACGGCCCTGGGGCAGCCATTCCAGCGCCTTACGCAGGTTCTCGCCGGCCACCCCCTTGATGCTGGCCGCAGCTGCCATCACGCCATCGAGCGAGCCGTGTTCGGCAATCCACTTGGCCGCCGTCTTGGGCCCCACCTTCTCCACGCCGGGCACGTTGTCCACCGCATCGCCGATCAAGGTCAGGTAATCGATGATGCGGTCAGGAGGTACGCCGAACTTGGCCAGCACACCAGCCTCATCCAGCACCTCGGGTGGCTTGGCCATGGTGTTGATCAGGGAGACGTTGGGATTGACCAGCTGGGCCATGTCCTTGTCGCCGGTGGAAATCACCACCCGGTGCCCCGAGGCCACGCCCACACGGGCCAGTGTGCCGATGGCGTCATCAGCCTCGATGCCAGGCACCTCCAGCACGGGCCACCCCAGCAGCTTCACCACCTCGTGGATGTGCTCGACCTGGGAGCGCAGGTCATCCGGCATGGGGGGGCGGTGGGCCTTGTACTCGGGGTACCACTCGTCGCGGAAGGTCGGCCCCTTGGCGTCGAACACGCACACAGCGTGCTCAGCCTTGAGGTGATCGCGAATCCAGCCCAGCATGTTGACCATGCCGTGGATGGCCCCGGTGGGCACACCGTCAGGCCCGCGCAGATCGGGCATGGCGTGGAAGGCGCGGTACAGGTAGCTGGAGCCATCCACCAGCAGCAAGGTGGGGGCCGAACCAGCGTCGGGCAAGGCGTCAGGCGACGCAGAAATAGAAACCGGGGCAGTCATGCCCCGGATTGTGCGGTGAAATCACCTGGCGAGCGCCGCGGACGCGCGGCGTGTGGGATCAGAACTCGAACGAGCCGCCCACCGAGAACAGGTACAAGCTGTTCTCACCGTCAATGATGTAGTCGAAGTTGGTGTTGATGCGGATGTCGCGCACGACTTGCAGCGACAGGCCGGCGCCCACGTGCGGGGCGGTACGGTAGCTGGACACCGACTCTACGGCGCCACCCACACGCACGATCTCCTGGTCGCGCTTCACCCGGGCCATGCCGATGCGCAGGTGGTTGGTCACGTCATGCAGCAACTCGACTTCCCAGTTGATGCCCAGGGCGATGGCCGAGGCCTTGCGCTTCTCAGAGGCGATACCCGTGGCCACCGCCAGGGTGGACGAATTCGCGTTGTCCACACGGCCGAAGAACATGTAGTTGATTTCAGCCGCCAGACCAGGCGTCAGGCGCTTGCCACCAAACAGCTTGCCGCTGAACGAGGTGCGACCGCAGCTGGTGCCGCAATCCCACTCGTAAACGCCGACGCCGGCATTCGCACCCGCGTAAACGCCCAGCGCCCTAGGCTGAGGCTCCATGGTCTGCGCAGAAACCGACGAGCCCGCCACGGCCAGGGCCAGCGGCAGGGCTGCAACAAAGGAAGAGAGGGTGCGTGAAGCGAACTTGCTCATGGTGTTGGGGCCAGGTGCTCAGATGAGGACAACGCCTGGGCTCACATGGTCTGTGTGAGCACGGCATCGGAATTTTGTTGAGTCTGCCACATGGACTTCTACAATCCACTCCTTGGCATCCCGATGCTGCTGAGGGTTTACGCCTAAACAGGCACTCTCGAGCAGACTTCAGGGGCACACCCTGACAGGATTTCCCCCCCTTTTGACCTCAGCACCCCGCTCATGGCTGTTTTCACCGACGTCACCCCGCAGGAAGCCCAGACCCTGCTCGACACCCTGAACCTGGGCACCCTGCAGACCATGAAGGGGGCCACCTCCGGCATCGAAAACACCAACTACTTTGTCACGACCGACCGGGGTGAGTACGTGCTGACACTGTTCGAGCGCCTGAGCTTCGAGCAGTTGCCGTTTTACCTGCACCTCATGGACCACCTGGCCCAGCGAGGGATCCCCGTGCCGGCTCCTCAGGCCAATCAGGCCGGCGAGATCCTGCTGACGCTGAAAAACAAGCCGGCGGCCGTGGTGACGCGGCTCAAGGGCGCCAACCAGCTGCACCCTGGGCCGGCTGAATGCGCTCAGGTGGGCGCCATGCTGGCCCGCATGCACGTGGCCGCGCAAGACTACCCGCACCAGCAGCCCAATCTGCGCGGCCTGGCCTGGTGGACCGAGACCGTGCCCGTGGTGCGCCCTTACCTGGGTGCTGAACAGGCCGCGATGATCGACAGCGAACTGGCGTTCCAGCAGGCGCTGGCCCAAGCCCCGGCCTACCAAGGCCTGCCTCGGGGCCCCATCCACGCCGATCTCTTCCGTGACAACGTGATGTTCGATGGCCAGACCCTGGGTGGCTTCTTCGACTTCTACTTCGCAGGCTGCGACACCTGGTTGTTCGACATCGCGGTGTGCCTGAACGACTGGTGCATCGACCTGGCCACGGGCGCCCTGGATGCCACACGGGCCCAGGCCTTTGTGGCTGCGTACGATGCCGAGCGTCGACTCAGCGACGACGAGTTGCAACTGTTGCCTGCCTTGTTGAGAGCAGCCGCACTGCGCTTCTGGACATCACGCCTGTGGGACTTCCACCTGCCGCGTCAAGCCAGCATGCTGCAGCCCCACGATCCCACCCATTTTGAACGGGTGCTGCGACTGCGCCGTGAACCGGCACCCGGCTCGTGGCACTATCAACGCCCATGAAGTTGCGCATTGTTCCCGCCAGCCGCGGGCTGGTGTGGTTGCAGCAGGGACTCAACGTCGCCCGCCAGCAACCATTTCATTTCATGGGCCTACTGGGGCTCGTCGTGTCGGCCGGCATCCTACTGGCGGGTCTGCCGCTGATTGGCCCCCTGGTCGTGGTGGCTGCCATGCCCGCCGTGTGGATGGGCTTCATGCTGGCCTCACGCCGGGCCATGGCGGGCGAACGGGTCACCCCCGGCGTGCTGCTCGAGGCTGTACGTGGTGACGGCGGTGCACGACAAGGCTTTCTGAAACTGGGGGCAGCGTATGTGATCGCCACCCTGGCGGTGATGCAACTGGCCCACCTGCTGGGCCCCGGGGCGAACGTGCTGGGCGAGGTGATCGAGCAATCCAAAACCGCCAGCGAGGTGCTGAATCACCCCGACGTGCAGCGCGACCTCTTGTGGCGCCTGGCCTTGAGCCTGCCCATCAGCCTGCTGTTCTGGCACACCCCGGCCCTGCTGCTGTGGGCACGCACACCGATCGGCAAGGCCCTGTTCTTCAGTGCGGTGGCCTCGTGGCGCAACCTGGGGGCCTTTGTGTTGTACGGCGTGGGCTGGATGGCGGCCATCAGCGCCCTGGTGGTGCTGGATCGCTTTGTGCTGTCGCTGCTGCCCGAGGTGCTGGGCAGCCTGCTGGCCGTCTCCGGGGGCCTGTGGCTCTTTGCGGCGTTCTACGCGTCGCTGTACTTCACGGTGATGGACTGCTTTGACAGCAGCGCCTCGGAACCGGATGGGTCGTCGCAGCCTTCGCCACCCGACGCCCCGCAGGCAACCGATCGCGACGTCAACTCGACAGACGCTTGACGCCCTCCAGGGGGCAGTCATAAATGGCATTGCGCAAGGCGGCGATGGCCTCATAGCGCGTGAAGCTGCGTCGCCATACCAGCACCACCCGGCGGGTGGGGGGGTGCCCCTCAAAGGGGATGAACTTGATGTATGGGTGGGGCTCTGATGGCACCGACAAACTGGGTACCACCGTGACGCCCATGCCTGCGGCCACCATGTACTTGATGGTCTCGAGCGATGAGCCCTCGAAGCTCTTGCGAATGCCCTCGGCATCGCTGGAGAAGCGTGCGAACTCGGGGCACACCTCCAGCACGTGGTCGCGGAAACAATGGCCGGAGCCCAGCAGCAACATGGTCTCGCGCTTGAGTTCTTCGGCGTTGATGGCTTCGCGCTCCGCCAGAGGGTGAGTCCGGGGCACGGCCACCAGGAAGGGCTCTTCGTACAACGGGGCCATGGCCAAGTTGGTGTCCACAAAGGGCTCGGCCAGGATGGCGCAGTCCAACTCGCCGGTGCGCAGCATGTCCAGCAGCTTGACGGTGAAGTTCTCTTGCAGGATCAGAGGCATCTGCGGCACCCGGGCGATGGAGGCCCGCACCAGATCAGGCAGCAGATAAGGCCCGATGGTGTAGATGACCCCCAGGCGCAGGGGTCCGGCCAGCGGGTCTTTGCCACGCTTGGCGATCTCCTTGATGGCGTGGGCCTGCTCCAGCACGGCCTGGGCCTGACGCACGATCTCGTCGCCCAGCGGGGTGACGCTGACCTCGGCCGAGCCGCGCTCGAAGAGCTTCACGTCCAGCTCTTCTTCCAGCTTCTTCACGGCCACCGACAAGGTGGGCTGAGAGACAAAACAGGCCTCGGCAGCACGCCCGAAGTGCTTTTCCCGGGCCACGGCCACGATGTATCGAAGTTCGGTCAGGGTCATGCGGCGATCTTACGTCAGCCCAAGGCCGCGCTGCCCCATCAGGCTCAGGCCTTCAGGTACTCGGACTTGGCGCCCAGCCAGCGGGCCACATGACGCTGGGCCGCCCCAGGGTGCTCGCGCAGCAGCCATTCGGCCGTGCGGCGGGCCTGCTCGATCAGGGGCTGGTCGTCTTCCAGGCTGGCAAAACGCAGCAAAGCCGCGCCCGACTGGCGCGCGCCCATGAACTCGCCCGGGCCACGGATGGCCAGGTCACGCCGGGCGATCTCGAAGCCATCGGTGGTCTCGGCCATGGCTTTGAGGCGCTGCTTGCCCGAATCTGACAGGGGCGGCGCGTACAGCAGCACGCAGACGCTGGCCACCGCCCCCCGCCCCACGCGACCGCGCAGCTGGTGCAACTGGCTCAAGCCAAAGCGCTCGGCGTGTTCGATCACCATCAGGCTGGCATTGGGCACATCCACCCCCACCTCGATCACGGTGGTGGCCACCAGAACGGCCAGCTCGCCGGCCGAGAACCGCGCCATCACCTCGGCTTTTTCGGCCGTGGGCAGCTTGCCATGCAGCAGCCCAACGCCCACGCCGGGCAAGGCCTCGCTCAGGTCGGCATGGGTTTGCGTCACATTGCTCAGGTCCAGCGGCTTGCGCCGGGCACTGTCACGGCCGGCGGCCTGATCGGCCGCGGCATCGCTATCTTCGGTCTCGTCGATCAGCGGGCACACCCAGTACACCTGCCGGCCCCGCGCCACCTCGTCACGGATGCGGGCGATCACCTCTTCGCGGCGGCTGTCGGCGAACACCTTGGTGACGATGGGCGTGCGCCCGGGCGGCAGCTCGTCGATGGTGCTGACCTCCAGGTCGGCCAGAAAGGTCATGGCCAGCGTGCGCGGGATGGGCGTGGCGCTCATCATCAGCAGGTGGGGCTCCAGCTCGGTGCTTTCGAGCTTGCGGCGCAACTGCAGGCGCTGCGCCACGCCAAAGCGGTGCTGCTCGTCGATCAGGGCCAGGCCCAACTTGGCGAACTCCACCTGATCCTGGATGACGGCGTGGGTGCCCACCACCAGTTGAGCCTCGCCCGAGGCCACGGCCGCGATCTGCTCGCGCTTGGCCTTGGCCCGCAGGCTGCCCGTGAGCCAGGCCACGCGAATGCCCAGGGGCTCCAGCCAGCCCACCAGCTTGCGAAAGTGTTGCTCGGCCAGGATCTCGGTGGGCGCCATCAGGGCGCACTGCCAGCCGGCGTCCATGGCCACGGCAGCGGCCAGCGCAGCCACCACGGTCTTGCCCGAACCCACATCGCCCTGCAGCAGGCGGTGCATGGGGCGCGGCTGGGCCAGGTCTTGCGCAATCTCTTCCACCACCCGCTGCTGGGCGCCCGTGAGCTGAAACGGCAGCACCGCCAGCAAGCGGTCGGCCAGCCCACCACGTTGCGCCTGCAGCGTGGGTGCCCGCAGGTGGGCGCGCTCGGCGCGCGCCTGCAGTTGCGACAGCTGCTGGGCCAGCAGTTCTTCCAGCTTCAGCCGCTGCCAGGCGGGGTGCTGGTCGCGGTCGTCCAGCACATGCAGGGCCACACTGGGTGGCGGGTGGTGCAAGGCTTTCAGAGCGTCTTTGAGGCGGGGCCAGTGGGCCGGCATGGCGCCTTCGGGCAGCACCTCGTCGAGCGGGGCGCGCTGCAGCGCCGAAGCCACGGCCTTGCGCAGGTAGGCCTGGGGCAACCCGGCCCCGGTGGGGTAGATGGGGGTGAGTGACTCGGCCAGCGGCGTGTCGGCCTGCACGATGCGCACCGTAGGGTGCACCATCTCGCGCCCCCAGAAGCCATGGCGCAGCTCGCCGCGCACGCGCAAGCGCACACCCGGTGCCCAACTCTTTTGCTGAGAGCCGTAGAAGTTCAGAAAGCGCAGCAGCACCTCGCCGCTGCCGTCATCCAGGCGCACCAGCAACTGGCGGCGGCTGCGCTGCTCCACGCGGTTGTCGCTCACCACGCCTTCGATCTGCACCGTGTCGCCATCGCGCGCGTCACACAGGCGGGTCAGTCGGGTTTCGTCTTCGTAGCGCAGGGGCAGGTGCAGGGCCAGGTCGATGTCACGCAGCAGGCCGAGCTTTTCCATCGCCCGCTGGGGGGCAGATTTGGCAGGAGCCTTAGCGGCGTCCGATGCTGCCGAGGATGTCGCTGGGGCTGGTGGCGCCACGGTGAACCGCTTGCGGGCAAGAAAGTGTCAATGCCCTGGATGATAGGGCCGCCGATGGCTCGGGCGGCCGGTCAGACCATGGGCGCACCCGAGCCCATCACCACCACCTCGTGGGGTGCCTGCTTGCGCATGCAGGCGTCAAACAAGGCACTGCCCTGCCAGTGGGCCAGCCAGGCCTGTAGGGCGGGCAGCGGCATGGCCGCAAAAACGGCTGGCAACACGGCGGCAAACTGACGCACAAAGGGAAAGATCGCCACGTCGATGGCGCTGGGCTGGGCGCCACCCAGCCAGGGAGCTGCCTGCAAGCGTTGCTCCAGCGGGATCAGCACGGCCTCCAGGGCCTCGGCCCGCACCTGCGCTCGGCCCGATTCATCCAGGCCGAATCGTTCAGGGTACTTGTAGCGGTCCAGCCAGGCCTTGAACGGCCCGTCATTGGTCTGCAGCAGGGCCAGGTTATCTGGTGTTTGGGCCTGCTGCCACCACCGGGCCACGGCCGGATCGTCATGCTGTGCCGTGGCCCAGCCCATGATCAACCAGCTTTCATCGATCACCCGCCCATCGGGCAGGCACAGCACCGGCACCGTGCCCTTGGGCGACGCACTCAGCAGGCCGGCAGGCTTGTCGTGCAACACGATCTCATGCACCCGTACCCCTCGCCCGGCGCGCAGCAAGGCCATGCGCGCCCGCATGGCATAGGGGCAGCGCCGGTAGCTGTACAACAGGGGCAGAACTTGGTCAGACGCGCTCATGCCCATCCCCCCGCCGCCATGCCATCCATGCCCCACGCATCATTGCGCGGTCAAAGGCCAGAACAAGGGGATCAGCACACTGGCCAGGGCCCAGGTGATGATGTTCATCGGCACCCCCATGCGGGCAAAGTCACCGAAGCGATAGTTGCCGGCGCTGTAGACCAGGGTGTTGGTCTGGTAGCCAATGGGGGTGGCAAAGCTGCAGCTGGCCGCAAACATCACCCCCACCACGAAGGGACGGGGGTCTACGCCCAGATGCTCGGCCACGCCGATCACGATGGGGGTGAACAGCACGGCAATGGCGTTGTTGCTGATGAACTCGGTCGATACCGACGTGATCAGGATGACCAGCGACAACATCATCCAGGGCGTGAGGCCCTCACCCAGGCCCACCAACTGGGTGGCCAGCAGGCGGTCCAGCCCCGAGTTGCTCATGGCGATGCTGATGGCCAGCATGCCGAAAATCATCGCCAGGATGGGCCATTCGATGGATTTGTAGGCCTCATCGGCGCGGATGCAGCCGGTCACGATGACCACGGCCGCACCAATCATGGCCAGACCTTCGATGGGCATCACATCCAGGGCAGCCAGCAGCATCACGCCCACCATGGTGGCCAACGCGATGGGGGCCTTCGCCTGCCGGTTGGTGACCTGACGCCCTTCGGTGATGGCAAACAGATCGCCGTTGTCGCAAAACCGCTTGATTTGCGCGGGCGTGCCCTCTACCAGCAGCACATCGCCCACCTGCATCTGGAAGTCGTCGCCAATCTGCGAGAACGAAGCGTCTCGACGGTGCACCGCAATCAGGTGGATGCCGTAACGCGCCAGCAGGTCCAGGTCGCGGATGGGGCGCATCACGTAACGCGAGGTCTGGCCCACGATGGCCTCGACCATGACCACGTCGCGGCGACGCAGGGTCTCCAGGTCGTGCTGACCGGCCTGCATCTGCAAGCCCACGCTGCGCAACTCCATCATGCCGCTGCTGCGGCTGTGCACCACGATGCGGTCACCGGCCTCGATGCGGGTGGCTGGGTCAGGCTGACTGATCTCGGTCTCACCACGGCACAGGTTCAGCACCTGGATGGTGCCATTGGCCAGCTTGGCCTCTTTCAGGGTCTTACCGATCAGATGCGAGTCGGCCGGCACGAACAACTCGGTCATGAACAGGCGGTCGCCACTGCCGGTGAACTGCTGGGTGAGCGTCTCGCGCACGGGCAGCAAACGATGGGCAAACAGCGCCATGAAACCGGCGCCAACCAGCGCAATCACCAATGCCGGGGCTGAAATCTCGAACATCGAAAACGGCGCCAGGCCATGTTGTCGCGCCACCCCGTCAACCAGGATGTTGGTCGAGGTGCCCACCATGGTGACCAACCCACCCAGGATGGTGGCGTACGACAGCGGAATCAGCAGCCGCGAGGGCGCAATCTGGTGACGGCTGGCCAGGGCGATCACCGCCGGAATCATCACCATCACGATCGGTGTGTTGTTGATGAAGGGCGACACCACCAGGCCTGCGGCCAGCAAGGCCAGCAGCAAACGCCGCTCACTGCCCGCGCCCACGGCACCCAGCCAGTCGCCCAGACGGTCCACACAACCCGTTTTGGACAGCGCGCCGCTGATGACGAACAAACAGGCGATGGTGATGGGCGCGCTGTTGCTGAACACGCTGGTGACCTGCTTGGGCGTGAGCAGCCCCAGCACCAGCAGGGCGGCCACGGCCACGGCCACTGCCACGTCCGGCTTGACCCATTCGCGCGCGAAGGTCACGAACAGGGCCAGCAAGACGAGTCCAACCGCCGCAGCGTGCAGGGATTCCGGGATCAGCATGGGAGGGAAAGGGCAGAAATGAGCCGGGGGCATCAGAAGGAGCGACGGAGCTTATCGCCCGCATATCAAAACAAGAAGTATTGATTGCGCCTTTTCTTATGAGAAAAACACATAAGCAGCGGCATTGGAGGCAAGGCCGGTACGCCACCCACGCCACCCTCCAATGAGCGACAATGCGCGCTTTTGGTTTTGGCACGGGGCCTGTCAGCCCCTCAAAAACATGACGACTGTCTCGACAACTGCCCACGACGGCGACCGCTCCTACACCCTGGCAGACTTCGACTTCGACCTGCCCGAAGTACTGATCGCCCAGCACCCCACGGCCGAACGCAGTGCCTCGCGCTTGCTGGACGGCCGACAGTGGCCTCCCGCCGATCGCATCTTTCGCAGCTTGCCCGAGTTGCTGCAGCCAGGTGACCTGCTGGTCTTCAACAACACCCGCGTGATCAAGGCGCGCCTGTACGGCCAGAAGGCCACCGGGGGCGCCGTGGAGGCCTTGATCGAGCGTGTGCTGCCGGGTACCCAGGAGGTGTGGGCCCACCTTCGTGCCAGCAAGTCACCCAAGCCGGGTGCCATCGTGCGTTTCGCCGACGCTTTCAACGCCGAAGTGCTGGGGCGCTGCGGCCCGGACGATGGACTGTTTCACCTGCGTCTGGAGGGCGATCCCTTCGAGTTGCTGGACCGGCACGGCCACGTGCCGCTGCCGCCTTACATCACCCACGCGGACGACGAGGATGACGAGCGCCGTTACCAGACGGTGTTTGCCAAAACCCCGGGGGCGGTGGCGGCGCCGACCGCCTCGCTGCACTTCGATGAAGGCGTGCTGGCGGCCCTGGCCGCACGGGGCGTTGCCACGGCCGAGGTGACCTTGCACGTGGGTGCGGGCACGTTTCAGCCCGTGCGCACCGACAACATCGCCGAGCACAAGATGCACAGCGAATGGTTCGAGGTGAGCGCCGACACGGCCGAGACCATCCGCCGCACCCGCGCGGCCGGCGGGCGCATCGTGGCCGTGGGCACCACCACCTTGCGCGCCCTGGAATCGGCCGCCCAGCACGCCTCGGCCGACGAGATCGTGCAGATTGGCAGCCGCGACACCGACATCTTCATCACCCCAGGGTTCCATTTCCGGGTGGTGGACCTGCTGATCACCAATTTCCACCTGCCCAAGAGCACGCTGATGATGTTGGTCAGTGCGCTGGCGGGGTACGACCACATCCGTGCGCTGTACCGGCACGCCATCGAGCAGCAATACCGCTTCTTCAGCTACGGAGACGCCATGCTGCTGCAGACCATTCACAACAAACATCATGGGACCTCACTCCAACCCGACAGCGGCCTCAGGCAGCCCTGAAGCCGCTGCCTTCTGGCATCAGTTGCAGCTCACCTTCCGCAGCGGTTTGAACGCCGCTGCGTGGATCCTGCTGCTGCTCTTGCTGGTCTGGCTGGTGCTGTGGCAACCCGCCCAGGCGGACCGCCCTGCCCAGCCGTCGTCGGTGGTGATCCGCCACGCCACGCTGGCGCCTGGACCCTGCTCGGCCCACGAGCCCTCGCGCATGGTCAGCCTGCCCGATGACTGGCGGGCGCTGGGCATGAATGTGCCCGCCGTGGCGTGTTACCGCGCCAAGCTCTACATGGATCGCTCACCCGTGATCCCCTGGGGCCTGCGCATCGAGCGCCTGCCGGGCAACCACCGGGTCACGGTGAACGGCATCCAGATGAGCACGCGCCACATGGAAGGCACGGCCATCACCAGCATGGCCACCCTGCCCTACCTGATCGAGCTGCCCGTCAATGTGCTGCTGGCGGGTGAGAACGACATCGAGATCGATGTGCGGATGAACCCCTTCCGCAAACCCGGCATCGGCGAGCTGAACGTGGGCCCCCTGACCGAGGCCCGCCTGGCGCACGACCAGTGGTACGCCTGGACGGTCGATCTGCCACGCATCATGAACCTCAGCGTGGCGGGCATGGCGCTTTTCCTGCTGCTGGCCTGGCGCACCCGCCCGAACGACGTCATCTTTGCCTACTTCGGCGGGCTGATGGTGGTCATGTGCGGCCGCAACGCGTTTTACTTTGTCGAGACCATCACCTGGCCCGCCCCGGTGGTGGACTGGATGTTCTTTGCCAGCCAGGCCGTGGGCACCTACTACCTGTGTCTGTTCGGCATGACCTACGCGGGCATGCGGGTGGACCGCTGGCGCTGGCCCCTGCGCTTCATGGGCTTTGGCCTGCCCGTGCTGGCACTGTTGGCCATGGGCACCCCGCAGCTGGACCTGCTGCGGCTGCTGGCCTACCCGTTGATGATGGGCTGTGGTGTGCTGATCGTGGTGCGCGTGGTGCAAGCAGCCTGGAAGAAGCACACCATCGAGGCCGTGGCCATGACGCTGGGGCCGGTCGGCACCATGGTCAGCGTGGTGCACGACTACCTTTTCCTGACGCCACTGCTGCCCGTCACGGATCTGTACTGGACGCCCTACATGGCACCGGTGATTTTTCTGGGCTTTGCGCTGACGCTGATGGGCAAGTTCGTGGAGGCCATGAACATGGCCGAGCGCATGAACGTGATCCTGGAAGAACGCGTGGCCGATCGCACCCGCGCCCTGGAGACGGCCAACCAGAGCAAGACCCGCTTTCTGGCGGCGGCCAGCCATGACCTGCGACAGCCCACCGCGGCCATCGGCCTGCTGGTGAGTCTGCTGCGACAGCAATCCAAGGCGCCTGAAGCCCGCGAACTGGTGAACATGCTGGACGAGGCCGTGGCCTCGATGGAATCTCTGCTGGTGGGGCTGCTGGACATCTCACGCCTGGATGCCGGGGCCGTCAAGCCCGAGTTCCAGGCCGTGAACCTGCACGACGTCTTCCAGGCCGTGAAGGTGCACGAGCACAGCGCCGCCCAGGCCAAGGGCCTGAACCTGCGCTTCAGGCTGCCCCGAGGGGCGGCTGGCGAGTACCCGGTGCTGCACACCGATCCCATGCTGCTGCACAGCGTGCTGCGCAACCTCGTGTCCAATGCCATTCGCTACACCCAGCGCGGCGGGGTGCTCGTGGCCGCCCGACGGCGCGGCAAGAACCGGCTGCGCATCGAGGTGTGGGACACCGGCATTGGCATCCCGGCCGACCAGCGCGAACGCATCTTCGAAGAGTTTTACCAGGTGGGCAATGCCGCGCGCGATCGCAGCAAGGGCATCGGCTTGGGCCTGGCCATTGTGCGCCGCATGGCCTCGATCCTGGGGGAGCGCATCGAGGTGCAATCGCGCGCCGGGCGGGGCTCATGCTTCGCCATCGAGTTACCGCTGCACGACAGCAAGCCCGCGCCACAGGCCGAGACCGAGCAGCTGGCCGAGCCTTTGCGCGGCCGCATCCTGTGGCTGGTGGAAGACGACCTGCTCTTGCGCCGCGCCTTGCAGGAGATGCTGCGCAACTGGGGCGCCCAGGTGCGCGTGTGGGGCGATGCCGAGGCCCTGTTCGACGACCTGCCCCACCTCATGATGCACACCCCAGAAGCTCTGCCCGACACCGTGATCACCGATTACCGGCTGCCGGGCATGAGCGGCGTCGAACTGGTGCAGCAACTCTCGCTGCAACTGCGCGTGCGCCGGGGCCCTCTGCAAGCCCTGATCATTTCTGGCGATACCGATCCCTCTGAGCTGCAGCGCCTGGGCGCCTCGGGTCTGACCGTGATGCCCAAACCCTTCCGCAGCGAACGGCTGCTGGAGCAACTGCTGCATGCTCCACCCAACGCGGCCTTGGCCGCCTGAAGACTCCATGCTGAACTTTGAACTGCTCAAGACCGAAGGCCAGGCCCGCCGTGGCCGCCTCACCCTCAACCATGGCGTGGTCGAGACCCCCATCTTCATGCCTGTGGGCACCTACGGCACGGTGAAGGGCGTGATGCCCAGCTCGCTGGAAGAGATGGGCGCTCAGATCATCTTGGGCAACACCTTCCATCTCTGGATGCGCCCGGGGCTGGACATCATGAAACAGTTCGGCGGCCTGCACCAGTTCGAAGCCTGGAAGAAGCCCATCCTCACCGACTCGGGTGGATTCCAGGTCTGGTCGCTGGGCGAGATGCGCAAGATCTCGGAAGAAGGCGTGCGCTTTGCCTCGCCGGTCAATGGCGACAAGCTGTTCCTCACGCCCGAGATCAGCATGCAGATCCAGACCATCCTGAACTCAGACATCGTCATGCAGTTCGACGAGTGCACGCCGTACTGGAAGGGTGACAAAAGCCTGGGCCACATCACCACCGAGAAGGAAGCGCGCGCCTCGATGGAGCTCAGCCTGCGCTGGGCCAAACGCTGCCAGACCGAGTTCGACCGGCTTGAAAACCCCAACGCGCTGTTCGGCATCGTTCAGGGCGGCATGTTCGAGCACCTGCGCGAAGAATCGCTCGCCGCGCTGGCCGACATGAACCTGCCGGGCTACGCCATCGGCGGCGTGAGTGTGGGCGAGCCCAAAGACGAAATGATGCGGGTGATGAACCACATCAGTCCCAAGTTGCCCCCCCACAAACCGCGCTACCTGATGGGCGTGGGCACGCCGGAAGACCTGGTGGCCGGCGTGGCTGCCGGCGTCGACATGTTCGACTGCGTGATGCCCACGCGCAACGCGCGCAACGGCCACCTGTTCACGCGCTTTGGCGACCTGCGCCTGCGCAACAGCCGCAACAAGGCCGACGAGCGCCCGATCGACGAGACCTGCACCTGCTACACCTGCCGCAACTTCAGCCGCGCCTACCTGCACCACCTGGACCGCTGCGGCGAGATGCTGGGACCCATGCTGACCACCATCCACAACCTGCACTACTACCTGAACCTGATGAAGGAAGTACGTGAGGCGCTGGATGCAGGCCGCTTCGCCGAGTTCCAGCGGCAGTTTGCGGCCGACCGCGCGCGCGGGGTGTGAGCCGCCGGGCCGGCAGGGCCC
The DNA here is from genome assembly GCA_947085235.1 of uncultured Aquabacterium sp. Classification (GTDB taxonomy): domain Bacteria; phylum Pseudomonadota; class Gammaproteobacteria; order Burkholderiales; family Burkholderiaceae_C; genus Aquabacterium. The sequence continues at coordinate 31,918 of CAMTVS010000010.1, forward strand.
GGAGCCTGGGCCTGGATCTGGGTACTGAGCGGCTTACCAGAACGACCAGTTGCCGTTGAGCACCACCCACACACCCAGCACGCCATTGGTCACCACGTGCGCAATGACAGGCGCCCACAGGCTGCGAGTATGGCGGTACAGCCAGGCATAGGCCAGACCAGCGATCACCGCACCCAGCCACTGGGTGTGGGCCAGGGTGAACACCACGGTGGACAAGACGATGGCCTTGAGCGTGACACTGCCCGGGTCCACCTGCTCGAACTCGGGCTTGTCGATCCAGCGCATGAGGTAGCTGCGCCAGAACAGCTCTTCCATGATAGGCACCATCAGCGCCGCGCCCACCCATCTGAAAATCACCAGCGACCAGATCAGCTCGCCGTTCTCGTCCACCGGCACGAAGCTGGCGGAGGCCTCGCCCAGCATCATCCAGGGCTCGGTGGTCATGATCCAGATCTGATAAACCACCAGGCCCACGCCGATGGACAGCAGCACGTTCTTCAGGCTGAGCCCACTGCCCCGCCCCAGCTCGCTGTACTGGCGCCAGAACCAGATCAGACTGGCTGACACCACCACCACGGCCACGGCGTACAGCCAGCGGGGGTCGATGAAGGTCCAGCTCTCAGGCCAACTGCCGCGCAGGGCCAGCAAGACCATGAAGAGCACGAAAGGAATGATGCGTGCCAGCGCAGCGGGGGTGAACAGGTTTCCCATGGGGTGGTGGATGCGGCCGATGCCGCCAAGTTCAGTTCATGACCAAGGTGACCAGGGCTGATTGTGCCGCCCGGTCATGACAGCTGCATGGCCCAGGGCACGCCCACTCCGGGGGAGTGGACACCCGCATCACGCCGGCATCGGCTCGTCCAGCAAGGCCTGCACCCGCCGCTGCAGCCCCTCCGGGCTGACCTGCTCAGGCGGGATGGCCTCGCCCACCACCAGCGCCACCGGGTTGAACAAGCCGCGACGCAGCGGGGACGCCAGCGCGGCCCCCTCGATGCGCGAAAAGCTCGAGCCCCACAGGTTGTGCAGCGCCGCCGGGATCACAGGCACGGGTGCGTCCGCCAGGATCTTCATGATGCCGGCTTTGAACGGCTGCAGCGTGCCGTCGCGGGTGATGCCTCCTTCAGGAAACAGGCACAGCAGATCACCGTCGCGCAGCACCTGCCGCGCCCGCTCGAACGCCCGCTCGTAGGCCTCAGGGTCTTCTTTCTGCGGCGCGATCGGGATGGCCTTCATGGCCTTGAAGAACCAGCCCATGCCCGGGGTCTTGAAGATGCGGTGGTCCATGATGAACACCATGGGGCGGGGGCTGCACACGCCCAGGATGATGGCGTCCACAAAGCTGACATGGTTGGCCACCAGGATGGCGGCGCCGTCGGTCGGGATGTTCATCTCACCACGCAGGCGCAAACGGTACACGATGCGGGTCAGGAACAGCATCACCAGGCGCACGATGTACTCGGGCATCAGCCAGAACACATAGCCCACCACCAGGATGTTGAGCAGCGCCGTCACGCCAAACACCTCGGGTACGCTCAGGCCAGACGCCAGCAAAGCACCCGCCAACAGGCTGCTGACCACCATGAACAGCGCATTGAGGATGTTGTTGGCCGCGATGATGCGCGCCCGGTGGCTGGGCTGCGAACGCAGCTGGATGAGCGCGTACATGGGCACGCTGTAGATGCCCGCGCTGAAGGCCAGCAGGGCCAGGTCGATCATCACCCGCCAGTGGGTGGTGCTGTCCATGAACTCGCCCACACTGAGCAGCGGGCCGCCATCGTGCCGCAAGCCTTTGGAAGCCAGGTACAGATCGAAGGCGAAGATCGTCATGCCCAGGGCGCCCAGCGGCACCAGACCGATCTCGACATGGCGGTGCGAAAAACGTTCGCACAACAGGGAGCCCACGGCCACGCCCACCGAGAACACCACCAGCAGCAGTGAGGCCACCTGTTCGCTGCCGCCCAGCACCTCGCGGGCAAAGGCCGGGAACTGAGACAGGAATACCGCCCCGAAGAACCACATCCACGAGATGCCCAGCAGCGACCGGAACACGCTGGGGTACTGGTAAGCCAGCTTGAGGTTGCGCCAGGTCTCCGTGAAGGGGTTCCAGTTCAGCACCAGGCCGGGGTCGGACGACGGCGAGGCCGGGATGCGCAAGGCCGTCCACCAGCCGATCAACGCCAGCAGCACGCAGGCCCCAGCCACCCAGTACCGCCCCTCAGGGCCCAGGCCCATCAGCAGGCCGCCGGCCACATTACCCAGCAAGATGGCCACGAAGGTGCCCATCTCGACCATGCCATTGCCGCCGGTCAGCTCGCGTTCATTCAGGTGCTGCGGCAGGTAGGCGTACTTCACTGGACCGAACAATGTGGACTGCAGGCCCATCATGAAGATGCACACCAGCAGCACCGGCACTTGCTGCGCCCACAGCCCCCAGGCGGCCACCAGCATGATCACCACCTCCAGCAGCTTGGTCTGCCGCATGATGGTGGCCTTGTCGTACTTGTCGGCCCATTGGCCGGCCGTGGCCGACATCAGCACGAAGGGCAGGATGAACAAGGCCCCGATCACCAGCCCAGCCATGGCCGGTGGCAACCAGTCCAGCTGCAACTGGTAGGTCACCAGCACCGTCAAGGCGAACTTGAACAGGTTGTCATTGGCCGCGCCCAGGAACTGGGTGGCAAAGAAGGGGGCAAAGCGCCGCTGACGCAGCAGGCCAAATTGCCCCGTTGAAGACGATGATTCGCTCACAGCAACTCCCTTGGCATCCTGGTGGCCATCGACGGCATTGGACACCAGAATCACACACCCCTGGTGACCCGTCGTGTCAACGCACCACGATCAAGGGCCCACCTAGGCCCGAGGCCTGCAACCAGCCCAACACCGACTCCACCGTCACCGTCTGAAACCGCCCGCTCGCCCGCCATGCCAGGGGATGGTCGTCAAAGGCCACATTGGCCGCCGTCAATCGGGCCCCCAGGCGGGTCCAGGCTGACAGGCGGATCTCGGCCGGCTGGTAGCCCGCCTGTTTCAGCCATTGCTGAGCGCTGGCGCGCCAGGCCACCGCCTGGGATGCCACTGCGCGCTGCTGAGCAAACGCCAGCACCTCGATGGCCCACTGGTTGCTTTGTTGGTAGTGCTGAGCCCATGCATACGACAGCATGCTGTAGCGGGGCTCATGCAAGGGGCGCAAGACCTGTGGCGACGCCAGCAGCGGCTGAATCGATGACGCCACCGAGCGGTTCAGCGGCACGAGTGCCGCCTCATACTCGTGCGGATCGTCCAGAAAAAATTGGCCCAAGCCCTCGCGGAACACAGCCGCGCGGTCCGAGCCACAGGCATTGAGTTTGTGAAGCACACGCCAGACGCCCTCGTGGCGATACGCCAGGCCCAGGTGCGAGTAGCGCAGGCCATGGCGACTCAAATCCTGCCCCATGCGGGCCAGCACCACCACCTCGGCCCCGCTGCGGTCCAGCTGGCGCTGCACGCGCTCGGCCAGGGCCAGGCCCTGGGTGACGGCCTGCACCGTGGGCGCACGCTGCTCGCAATCACGCCCCGCCAGCGCGGCACCCGACATGAGAGCCCCGACACTCAGGACCAGGGCGCACAGACGGTTGGTGACATGACCGGGGCTCATCGCATCACCTCCTCGTGGTGCAACAGGGCCTGACCCAGGGCATTGGGCACCAGGGCCAGCACCTCACTCGCGGCCGAGAGCACCCAACCAGCCGAGACCACCGTCACGGTGACCGCCGTGCCCAAAGCCACCGAGGCCATGCCCACCGCTGTGCTGCCCCAGTGGATGAGCACCTGCGCACCATCGCTCGCCCGGCGCAAGACCCACACCGTGCCCTCGGCCACGGCTTGCACAGCCACCAGGGTCAGCACGGAGCCCGTGGCCAGCACCACCGACGGGGCCACCACCGACACCGCCACCGGCAGGGCCGACAAGGTGCTCAAGGCGGAGGCCGCATCGCCGCCATGGGCCTGGGCGGGCTGGGTCACAGCACTCAGGCTGAGCGCACTGGCCACCGTGAGCCAGGTGAACCATCGGCGAGCAGTTGCCCTCACTCGGGTGGGTACGCTGACGGCCTTGGGCTCAGCGTGGCGCGCCTGAACGGAGCGAACAGACAGTGTGGTCATGATCATCTCCTCAGCGTTGCTCGGCACGTTCGTCGTCGTGGGCATCACGCAGCATCTTGGCCAGGGTGAAGGCGCTGGACATCAAAAACAGCCAGCCCACGGTCAGGTAGGCCTTGTAGGCCGGGGCCAAGCCGGTGTGCCACATGCCCCAGGCCGTCAGTCCCAAGGCGGCCGCAAAGCCGCTCCACACCACCACGCCCCACAAGGGGCTGTCCTGGCCAGGCGTCTGCTGATCCCGCACGTACTTGGACACCACGAACACGGCCGACAGACAGAACACATAGCCCATGACCATGAAGGCCTGCTCGATGGACGAGACCGGCAGCCAGGCCAGGCCGGTGGCACACAAGGCAGCCGCCAGCGCAAACGACACCCACACCTGCACCTTCCACGCTTTGGTGTCGCGGCGCACGCGCACCCGCATCAAGGGGGCGGTGCCGGTCGATGAGGTCTTGGCTCGGGGCTCGGGGGTGCCGCTGGCCTCGGCGGCCCAGGACGGGCTGGACGGACGGGCTGATTCAGGGGGGATGGGGCTGGTGGCGTCGTTGGTGGGCATCTGCGCTCTCACACGTTGTTGAACACAGGGCGCATTCTTTCGATGCCACCGCAGCAGTGCAATCAGAATGAACAAAGTCCAACCCACTTGCACCTGAAGTATCATTTTTCAATACTTTTCATCACCACCATGAGCAGCAGCGCTGACCTGATCCTCGCCCTCAAGGCCGAACTCAAGGCCGCCGGCATCACCTACGCGCAACTGGCCCAGGGCTTGGGCCTGGCCGAATCCAGCGTCAAACGCATGTTTGCCAAGGGCGACATGCCGCTCACGCGGGTGGACGAGGTGTGCCGCGTGCTCAAGCTGGACTTCGCGCAACTGGCCCGCCGTGTGGCCGATGCCCAGCCCCTGCGGCGCGAACTCAGCGAAGCCCAGGAAAAAGCCGTGGTCTCGGACCGCAAGCTGCTGCTGATGGCCATCTGCTGCCTCAGCCAGTGGACGTTCGAGCAGATCATCAGCACCTACCAGTTCACCGAGGCCGAGGCCATCGGCCACCTGAGCCGGCTGGACCGACTGGGCATCATCGAGTTGCGACCCTTGAACCGCTACCGCTTGCGGGTCAGCAAGACCTTCCGCTGGCGCCCCGATGGCCCGGTGATGCAGTTCTTTCGTCAGCAGGTGGTGGGCGAGTACTTTTCGGGCCGCTTCGCGGGCGAGGACGAACTGCTGCTGCTCGTGCATGGATCCCTGGGCCCAGGCCTGGCCACGGCCTTTGCCGAACGGCTGCAACGGGTGGCCGACGATTTTGCCCAGCAGCACCTGGCCGACCAACGACTGCCCGCGGACAAACGTCAGCCCTACACGCTGCTCATCGGCTTGCGTTCATGGTGGTTCCAGGCCTTTGTCGACCTGTGGCGTGACCAGGCACACCAGCCAGGCGGCGCCGTGCCGCCCCAAGCCGGCCGCCGCTGATCAGCGCAAGCGCCCCAAGACCTCGTCGGTGTCCTCACCCAGCACGGGGGCACGTCGCGTGATGGCCCCGGGCGTGGCCGACAGCTTGGGCACGATGCCCGGCACCTCGACGGTGAGGCCCTCAGGCGTGGTGACGGACAGGATCATGTCGCGGGCGCGGTAATGCGGGTCGTGCGCAATGTCTTCAGCCGTGTAGATGCGACCCACCGGCACACTGGCGGCGTTCAGCACCTCAAGCACCTGCGCCACCGCGCGCTGAGACGTCCACGCCCCGATGGCTGCATCGATCTCGGCCACACGCCGGACGCGCCCCGGGTTCGACGCCAGTTCGGCATCGGTGGCCAGGTCATCCCGCCCGATGGCGATCATCAAGCGCTTGAAGATGGAGTCGCCATTGCCGCCAATCACCACCATGCCATCGGCACACGGGTAAGCGTTGCTGGGCGCGATACCCGGCAGCGCCGAGCCGGCCGGCTGGCGCACGGCCCCGAAGGCACTGTACTCAGGCAGCAGGCTTTCCATGCAGTTGAAGACAGCCTCGTACAGGGCCACGTCCACCACCTGGCCACGGCCTTTGGGCGCCTCGGCGCTGACACTGGCGTGGCGGGCCTGGAGAGCCAGCAGCACGCCGATCACCCCATGCAGGGCGGCCAAGGTGTCGCCCAGGCTGACACCGGCCCGCACAGGCGCACGGCCTGGCTCGCCATTGAGGTAACGCATGCCGCCCATGGCCTCGGCCACCACGGCAAACCCTGGTCGGTCTTTGTAGGGGCCGCTTTGGCCGTAGCCGCTGATGCGCAGCATGATGAGGCCGGGGTTGCGAGCGCTGAGCTGCTCGTAGCCCATGCCCCACTTCTCCATGGTGCCAGGCTTGAAGTTCTCGATCAGCACATCGGCTTCATCGATAAGGCGGCCCACCAGCTCGCGCCCTTCAGGCGTGCGCAGGTCCAGCACCACGCTCTTTTTGTTCCGGCTTTGCACCTGCCACCACACGCTGGTGCCGTCGTGCAGCATGCGCCACTGACGCAGCGGGTCGCCGCCGGCTGCAGCCTCGGTGGCCGGGGGCTCGATCTTGATGACCTCGGCCCCAAAATCGGCCAGGGTCTTGCCCGCAAAGGGGCCCGCGATCAGCTGGCCCAGTTCAAGCACCTTCAGGCCCGCCAGGGCCTGAGCAGGAATGGTGGGGATGGAAGCGGCGCTGTTCATGGCACCGCATGGTAAGGGCAAAGATGCGAGGGCAACGGCCAGTCATCGGCGCCGCCACAGCCCGGAGCGCTCAGCGCGACGCGGCGGTGGCCGGCGCCACCGGCCCCGGATCGGTCACAAAGCTGATCTTCGACACGCCCGCCTTGGACGCATCGGCCAGGGTCTCGGCCACTGCACGGTACGGCACGGCCTGGTCGGCGCGCAGGTGCAGCTCGGGCGTGGTGGGCTTGGCGCCCTCCACCACCAGGCGGGCCACCAGTTCTTCGCGGGTCAAGGCCTGCCCGTTCCAGTAGCGCACCCCATTGGCGTCGATCGACAACTCCACCTTCTCGGCAGGTGGCGTGTTGATCGCCTGGGCGCTGGCCTTGGGCAGCTCCAGCTTCACAGAATGGCTCAAGAGCGGCGCCGTGACGATGAAGATGACCAGCAGCACCAGCATCACGTCGATCAGGGGCACCATGTTGATCTCGGCCAGGGGCGCGCCCCCGCGCTTGTCATCAAAACTTGCGAATGCCATGTCAGGCTCCCGTCAATCAGGCCGCGCCGCCGGTTTTGAGGCTGCGCACGTTGGCGGCACCCGACTCACCACCCGACGACGTCTTCAAGGTCTGCCCCGTCGACAAGAAGGCGAACAGCTCGAACGCGAACGCATCCAGGCGGGCACCCCACACGCGGTTGCTGCGCGTCAGCCAGTTGTATGCCATCACGGCCGGGATGGCCACGGCCAAACCCACGCCGGTCATGATCAAGGCCTCGCCCACCGGGCCGGCGACCTTGTCCAGCGAGCCCGAGCCCGTCATGCCGATGGCGATCAGCGCGTGATACACGCCCCACACGGTGCCAAACAGGCCGACGAAGGGTGCGGTGGCCCCGATGGTGGCCAGCACCGTCAGGCCGCTTTCCATGCGCATGGTCTCTTCGTCCAGTACCTTCTTGATGGTGCGCGTCAGGAATTCCTGGGCGCTGCCGGCCTCTTCCAGCTTGGCCGCGCCATAGCGTGCGTGGTGGGCCTGGGCGTGCATGGCGTGGGCCGTCAGGTGTGCGAAAGGCTCGATGGCGCCGTGCGTGGCGATCTCATGCTGAACGGCCTCGAGCGAGGTCGCGTTCCAGAAAAAGTTCAGAAACGCCTTGCTGCGCTTCTGGCGACGGTACAGCGACACGCCCTTGACCACGATCAGCGTCCACGACACCAGCGACATGATCACCAGGATGACGAACAGGCCCTTGCCCACGGCATCCGATTGGGCGATGAAGTGGGCAAAGCCCATCTCGACTGGCGGCTGCGTGGGCACCTGGACCATCTCGGTGGTGGTGGGCGACGCCAGCGGGGCCGCGTCGGTCATGGGGGTGATGGTGTTGCTCATTGGTCTTCCAATTGAAATGTCAGCGGTGCCACGACCCACACGGCGCGCGGCACCCCGTCTTCCAGATGCGGTTGAAAGCGTGCAATGCGCATGGCCTGCACGGCTTGTTGATCCAGTCGGCTGAAGCCCGAGGACTGCAGCACGGTCACGTCCTTGGTGCGGCCCTGCTCGTCCACCAGCACCTTCAGGCGCACGACACCCGATTCACCCAGCTCGCGCGAGACACGCGGGTACACCAGCGTGGGCGGCACCAGGTAACGCACGGCCGACGACGGCAGCACCTTGGGCGCGGGCGGCGCTGGCGGCGCTGTGGTGGCCGGGCCCGTCTGTGGCGCTGCGGCCGTGCTCACGGGCCCGGTGGGGGCTGGGGCCGCAGGCGCTTCAGCAGCCGGCGCGGGGCTGGCTGGTGTGGGCTGCACCGGTGGCGGTGTGGGCACGGTGGCCTCCTCAGGGCGACGTGCAGCCACCGCCACGGGTGTGGTCTGCGGCTGGGCCGGACGCACCACCGGCGTGGGCGGGGCAGGCGGCACCTCAGGCGTGATCGCTGGCAGGACCGGGGCGGCCGGGGGCGTTGGGGCGTCACTGATGAGTGACACCGTGATGGGCGGCGCCCCTGCCGGCAGGGTGACCGTGTCGGGCTGGGTCAGGATCGCCCAGCCGGCCGCCGCATGCGCCAGCACCACCAGGCCGGCCAAGGCCCAGCGCTGGGCGGGGGGCAGTTCGGAAACCGCCTGGTGTGGCAGGCCGTTCAAGGGCATCGACAACGCGTTCATGAGACCGCCATCATAGCAGGATTATCGTTATTAAGAATCAATCTCACTAACGTGAAGCACTGTGTTACAGATGCGTGCAGGGTGGAACAGCGCATCTCGATTGGCCTGTGGGAAGATCGCCGCCGCCGGTCACGACACCGGCCACGACACAGCGCCGCTGCGGCGGCCCCTCAGGGACAGACAAGATGTTGGCAGGACTGCTCACCCCCATCGCTGGCCCTCACCCCAGCGGTGAGGATCTCTCGTTCTCGGTCGAATTTGACCAGATCACCGAACTGCGGCGTGAAGACGACCCCACGCTGGACCAGGGTGAATGGGTCACCCAACTCAAGGTGGCCGACTGGCCGGGCGTCAGTGCCCTGTGTGAACGTCTGCTGCGCGAGCGTTCCAAGGACCTTCGACTGGCCATGTGGCTGACCGAAGCCTGGGCGCTGCAGCAAGGCTATCCCGGCCTGTCCAACGGCCTGCGCCTGTGCCATCAACTGTGCGAACAGTTCTGGGACGACCTGCACCCCCGCTCAGACGACGGAGACCAAGAACAGCGTGCCGGCAACCTGCGCTGGTTGCTGCAGAAAACTGTCGCGCTGGCCGATTCTCGGCCCATCACCCGGGGGCGCCAGGGCGCAGCCTACAGCCTGCGTGATTTGCAGGCCAGCAAGCAGACCCAGACGCCGGGTGAGCCCCCAGTGCTCAGCACGGACCAGTTCATGCGGGCGCTCAAAGAGACCCCTGCTGAGCACCTGCAGCAGCAGGTGAGCGCCCTGGAGCAAGCCCTGGCAGCATTGCAGCAGTGGCAAACCTTGATCGATGCCCGCATGGGGGACGACGGGCCCAGTTTCGTGGCCGCCCGCGAAGCCCTGCAGAACGCGCAACACGAGTTGCTGCGCCTGCTGCGCGACGCCGGCCTGGGGGCCAGCAGCGTACCCGACAGCACCCCCACGCCTGAGAGCAACGACGACGTCAACGAGGCTGCGGCGTCTGCATCACGTGTGGCGGGCCCCATTCAGAGCCGATCGCAGGCCCTGCAACAACTGCGGGAGGTGGCCGCCTATTTCAGACGCACCGAGCCGCACAGCCCCGTGGCGTACCTGGCCGACAAAGCCGTGCGTTGGGGCGACATGCCCTTGCACGAATGGCTGCGCCATGTGGTCAAGGACCAAGGCGCCATGGCCCATCTGGAAGAAATGCTTGGGCTGGAGCGCCCGCACGACGACGGCGCTCACTGAGCCGCCGGCCCAGGCGGCCGGTCAAGCCCATCAAGCCGCCTCGGCGGCTCAGGCCCCCACCCGGAACTCGATGCGTCGGTTGCGCGCTCGACCCGCCTCGGTGGCGTTATCGGCGACCGGCTGATCAGGCCCCATGCCGGAGGTGGCGATGCGCTCGGCCACCAAACCACGGTTGACGAGGTAGGACTTGACGGCCTGGGCTCGCGCCAATGACAAGGCCACGTTCGACCCCCGGGATCCTTGTGCATCCGTGTGCCCAATCACCTCGAGGCGACGCTCGCCCATGGACAGCAGGGTCCGGGCCAACTCGTCCAGGATCAGCGCCCCTTCGGGTCGGAGCACGGCACTGCCGGGCTCAAACTCGATGATGCGGTTGGCCAGGGTCTGATCCACCACGGCCTGCTCCCGCACCGCCACCCGCAGCCCATTGCGTACCGTGTACGTGGGGTTGAGACTGGACGCCACCTGACTGGCCACCTCCTGGCGAATCGCATCATTGGGCACCTCACCCTTGAGTTCGATCGTCTGTCCCTGCACCGTCAGTTGACCATGGCGAACCTGCTTGAGTTGGGGTGACAAGAGCTTGTGTACATACTGGCTCCATTGGGGTGGCGCCACCACCGCACCCAGCACCAGGCGATCCACCACCCGATCACTGCCATACAGCTCGCGGGCACGGTTCAGGATGGCCACTCGGGTGGCCTCATCGGGCACCGTGCCCGACACCACCACCTGCCCCGCACCCAGCACCGTGGCCGTGGCTGGTGGTGACGCCGCCTGAGCCGCATTGGCCACCATGGGCGACTGGGCCAACGCCCACGAGGTCAGGCCCGCACCGCCCGCAGCCACCAGCCAGGTCATGCATCGACGCGCAAACGAGTGCATCTCAAACTCCTAAAAAGACTTCGCGGTAGATGGTCAGGGCCTGCCCGAGCGATAGCCCCGGGTCGCGCAGGTAGTTCGACAACTTGCGCAGCCCCGCGTCCTGCATCACCTCGTCTTCCACCCAGTCGCTGTCCTGCAGCGACACGGTGTGCTGCTCGCGGGCTGCGTCATCGATGGCCGCCAGCATGGCGGTGGCCGACGCGCCCTGAAAGCCCACCAGCAGTTCGCTGCCCCGCTCGCGGGCGGCGATGAACAGGCCCAACTCCAGTTCATGGCGGGCAAAGAATCCCATCACCAGTGACAACCACCACGCGGCCACCGGCATGCGCACGCTGGGTTCTTGAGGCAAGGGCAACCGCAAGACCTTGTGCAGCTTGCCGGCGCCTTGGGCCATGGCCGGCAACAGCAAGAGCCCCAACGCCAACATCGCCGGGCGCAAGGGCAGGTCATGGCCCGCCGCCTGCAGCATCTGGCTCAGGCTGGCCAGGGTGTGGCTATCCATGAAGTCCTGGCACTGGCGCCGCGCCGCCGCCACGTCCACGGCGTTGTCCAACGGCGCTGCCAGGCTGGCCTGGGCGTGCTCCAGCGCGGTGGCGGCATGGGCCACGCGAGCCACCTGCTCCACCCTCAGCCACAGGCGCTCCAGCGCCACGGGCGCCACCACCATGGCGTGGCGGGGGTGGTCGATGTTGAAACTGGCCGCGGCCACGAATGGAAAACGCCGGCCGGAGGTATCGCCGCTGGGCAGCCAGTGGCCCGCCAAGCCCACACGATTGCCCGAGCCGATGATGGCAAACGACAAGGGCGGCGCCTGGTCATAAACCAGCTTCCAGCGCGGGTCGGTGGCCAGACGCTCCATCACCTGCGACTGCCAGCGGTCCAGCTGGTCCACAAAGACCGGATGGTGGGTGCTGCGCACGAAATCACCCCGCGACGGCACCTTGCCAAAGTACATCAGCTCGGTCGGGGCGTGCCCGGTGACGACGCTCATGGTTGCACCTCCGCGCGGTCGGCGCCGGCCACCAGCGCGGGCAGCGCCCCCGGGCGTCCGCCGGCTGCACCGCCAGAGGCCGCCGGGGCTGCGCCAGCATCAGTCGGCGCGGCATTCGAGATGATGCGCAAACGCACCTTCACCGTGTGCTCTCCCTGTGACCAGGCCAGCTCAAAGGCCTCGCCATCCACCTTGCGTCGTTGTGCCGCGTTGATCATCTTTTCGAGGCCAAAACGCCCAGGCTCATTGAGCAACTCCACCGTGCGGCCGTCATACGTCAAGGCCGTGACGCGTGCCCCTGGCGAGCCCGGCCCGGGCCACACATAGTTCGTCCAGCTGGCGGCGCCCTGGCGGTAGCGCAGCACCTGACCATCCACCTCGACCGAGTACTCGCTCAGGCCGGGAGCGGGCTGCGGCAGGATCTGAAACACCGTTTGCGCCTCGCTGGCACCGCCAGTCGACGACGCCTGTGCACCGCCGGCACCGGCCCCCAAGGGCGCGATCCAGCCGCCCACCCCCTGCATGAACTCGGGACGCAGGCGCACGCCGATATCGGCCCAGGTGCGGGGGGTGATGACGTCACCACGACGCACCACCAACTCGGTCAGCGACTGCTCCACGTACTTGGCCACAGCACCCGAGTCCCCAAAGATCTTGGCCACTTCCTGCGGACTGGCCTCCATGCGCGATTGCGGATCGAAGGGGTACTTGCTGGACAGCGTGCGCTGGTAGGGCTCATACACCTGGGCCGTCCACACGCGGTTGAGCTCGGTCTCGGCCGGTGCCACCACCACGGCATACGCCTGCATCAGGGGTCGCACGAGGATGGGACGCAACGAAGCGCGGGCCGAATCACTCATGCCCACCAGCATCTGCTCGTCCACCAGGCTCAGGGCCTCAGCCAGCTCGCCTTGCCCCGCCAGGGTCTGGGCCATCAGCTGTCGCGCGCCCGGGCCTGGATCGCCCTGGGCCTTCATCTGATTGAAGCGGGTGCGCACCTTGGCCAAGGCCGCCAGGTAGCGCTGCATCATCGCTTCACCACCATCGCGGGCCATGACCACACGGGTCAAGGCGCTGAACTCCTGACCAATGGGCCCCATGGGGATGGCTGCCTGCTGATTGGTCGAGAGGTTGACATTCACATTCGCCTGACTGGGCGTGACGCTCATGATGCGTTGTTTGAACCACTCCAGGAAACGCTTCTGCCCCGTGGCCATGCGCTCATTGAGCAGGCTGGGGTTGTCCCAGGAGGTCTGGTCGTACAGGGTCTGCACCAACAGTCCGACGGGCGAGTGCTTGGGATCACCCAGGCGGTTCATGTGGGCCACGGCCTGCTCGAAGCTGCCGAACTCCTGCACGGTGATGCCCTGCATGAAGCGCTGCCACTCACGCACGTACTCGGTTTTGTACATGCGGGTGAGTGTTTTCTCGATCTGCTCGGGGCTACCTTCCAGCGTCAGGTCGTCGGCCACGGCCGTTTTGAGCACCCAGTCGGACGACTGCAGTTCCTTGTTGGCGGCCTCCTTGATGGCCTCCTTGACATAGCCATCCCAGGCCTCGCGGGTGAAGACCCCGGGCACCGCATGGCTGCCGCTGACCAGCTTCAGGTCGGCATCCTGCACCAGCCCGGCCACGGTGATGGGGCCAAAGCGGGTGGCTGCACGGGCCTTGATCTCGCCATACACACGCTCGCGCGCGGGCATGCCCTTGACCACCTTGCGCAGGGTTTCGCGGGTCTGGTCGAGCAACCCAAGGTTGAGGTCGAGTTGAGGGAAGGCCGGGTCATGAAGATGCGCCATCGCGAACGACATCGTGCGTTCGGCATGACGGATCATCTGCTCGCGCGTCATGCTGCCCCGGTTGTCTTCCAGCCAGCCGCGCCAGAAGCGGGTGAGCTGGTCACTCATGTGAGCGCTTTCCAGACGGCTGCGGTCACCCATCATCAGGTAGGCCTTCAGGGCGTTGTAAGCCTCGGTCACGTCGGCGCTGGACGCTCGCGTGTAGGGTGATCCTGCGGCCGGGGGCGCGGCCTGCAGCGCCTGAGCCGCTGAGGCGCCACTGACGTCCGTCCCCAGATTGGCGACACCGCCGCCCACGCCCTGGGGCGTGCTGTTGACCTGAAGGGTGCCCTCCGGCGCGGCCTGCACGGGCTGCAATTGGTCGGCACGCGCATTGACCTCGCTGAGGTAGGCCTCGATGGCCTGCGCCGCGGGTTGCAGCATCACCACCTGCAGGCCATGAAAGTACTCTTCGCGCAGCCGGTCTTCGATGGCCTGCCCCTGGTAAAGGCCCAAGCCGATCGTCCAAGGACGGGTCTCGCGGTAGCGCTGCATCTGCTCCAGGCGGTCCTGAAGGATGTCCAGGGCCTCCAGACGGGATTGAAGATCCACCCGCTGCTCTTGCACCCGCTGGGCCTTGATGAGGTCGGCCTCGACATTGGCGACCAACTGGCGGTTGGCGGTGTACGACCAGGTCCAGCCGGCCAGCAAGGCGCCCAGCAACACCACCCCACCGAAGAAGGTGGCGTAGCGCAAGCGCAGCTTGTTGCGGCTGGTGTACTGCTGCACCAACTGGCGGTCGGCAAAGATCACGCGTGAGAACAGCTCTTTGAGGAAGAAGCCGCTTTGGGAATAGACGGCGGCGGCGGTGCCGGGCTGCAACTGCAGGCCGAACTGCTCGGCCACACGCTGACTGGCGCGGCTGGTGGACTGCCCCTCCTGCACCGCGCTGGTGAAGTAGAAGCCCCGGAAAATGGGCTGGAACTGGTAAGGGTTGTCTTCAAACAGCGTGTGGATGAAGGTGCGCAGCGCCGGCTTGAGCGCCGCGAACTCCAGCGGGAAGGTCAACACGCCAGGGGGCAGTTGCTCGCCTCGGTGCAAGGCCATGCGCGCCACCGAGGCCTCCTTGAGACCCTGGTACAGCACCTCGAAGTGCTGGTCGAAAGCCTCGACGGCATCGGCGCGTCCCTCGAGCTGGTAGGGCAGCGTGGCCCCCCAGACCTTGTCGCGTTCTCCCCGGTCGCGGTCTTCGAAGAAGTCCACAAAGCCAGCGATCAGATCGGCCTTGGTGAACATCACGTACACCGGCACGAAGACCTCCAGGCGCTCGGTGAGCTCCTGCACCCGCAGTCGCAGCTTGCGCGCCAACTCGATGCCCACATCGGCTCGGCTGTTGGCCAGCTCGGCAATGCTCACGGCGATGATGACGCCGTTGAGCGGCGCCTTGGCGCGGTACTTTTTGAGCAGCGACAGGAAGCCGAGCCACTCGTCGCGGTCTTCCTCATGGACGGAGTAGCGGCCGGCGGTGTCCAGCACGATGCCTTCGCTGGTGAAGTACCAGTCACAGTGCCGAGTGCCGCCAATGCCCTGGATGATGTTGTCGGTGTTCTCGGCGAAGGGGAACTTCAGCCCCGATTTGACGATGGCCGAGCTCTTGCCCGCCGCAGGGTTGCCGATGATGGCGTACCAGGGCAGCTCGTACAGGGCGGCGGAGCCCGACATCTCGCCCAAGCGCGAGGTCTTGATGCGCTTGACGGCCTCGGCCATGCGTTCGCGCAGGGCCGCCACCTCGGCCCCCTGCCCGGCTTGCTCGGCCACTTTGAGGGCTTGGCCCGCCTGTTCATCCAGAGCCTGCTCCAGCGCCTGGGCCGCGCGGCGATCACGCCAATAGCGCCACAGCCACATCGCCCCCCAGGTGGCCAGGATGATCCCCAAGACCACCGCCGCCCAGTACAGCCCCACCTTCAAGGCATCGGCGCTGAGGAACAAAAAAGCCGCCAAGGCCGCAACGCCGAGCACGGTGAGGGTGCGGGCATCCAGAAGCAAAGACCAGAAACGTTGCATGAACAAATCCTGCAGTTCAAGCGTAGGTGGGCGCCTGGGTAGGCGTACCGGAAGGAGACGCGGCGGGGTCGGACTCGACACGCCAGACGGGGATGAGCACACGCTCGTGGCTGTGCTGCAGCAGCGTGGTCAGCACGGCCTTGGCGGGACGGCCTTGTCGCGCAGCTGCAGCCGCGAGGGCCGTGGCGAGCAGCCCGCGGGCCTCGCCCATGTCGCCCAGGCTCACGCCAGCGCGAAGGACCTGGGTGTCGGGGTCGATCTCAGGCTGGGCGTCCACCACGGCCTCGTACAGTTCGCTGGCACGGCTCGCGCGGTGGTCCGCGTCGGCCAGCACCAGCACCTCTGGTGTCGGCACGGTGAGCCTGGGCCACGCCGCCTGCAGAAGTGCGAGCAACTCACGATGACCGATGCGCCCGACCGCATCGGCTGACTTGTCGCGGCGGGTCACCAAGGGACTGGACAGGCTCAGTCGAGGAGCCTCGTCATCGGCCTCATGAGGTGCGGGCCAGGTCGGATGCGCCAGCAACAGACCGGCAGCAGCCTCGCCGGGCACGCGACCATGCTGATGATCGGCGGTGAACAGCTGGCCTGCGGCCTCCCACTGGGCCACGCGATCGGGGTCCAGCGCGCTGTCGGTGGCCAGCAGCAAACAAGCCTGCGGGCGCGGATCACGCGACCACTGCAGCAAAAGCTGGTTCAGTTCACGCCACAGGGCATCGGGCTCTGAGAGGGGCTCATGCACCCAACGGATGCCCTGGGCCTGCTGAGCCTGAGCCCAGTCCAGCAGACCTGCTGCACGCTCACGCACCCACTGCACAGCCTGTTCTCGCTCGGCCGGGCGCCAGGCGGCCGGCAGCAGCAGACGCACCGTGAGCACCGGGGCGCGATCGGCTTGTTGACGCACCATGGCCGGCGTGACGGGACGGGCCACGCCCGACAGGTGGTTGCGTACGCCCACCGCGTCACCCTCATTCAAGGCACTCAGGGCATGGGGGCCCGCGTCATGCCAAGCCTGCACCGGTGCCAGCCGCAAGTGTTCCTGCACTGCGTCGACCAGTTGTGCGATGACAGGCTCCAGACGCAGCAACGCCCGCCGTGCGGCGAGCGACCAGGGTTGACCATCGGACAGCGCTGGCCATGCGGGGTCGTCATCCTCCAACAGTTCAGGCGGTATGTCCTGGTGACCATCCGGTACAGCGCCCCGCGCGCTGAAGATCGGCAAGCCCTGGCTGTCGGTCAACGTCGGGTCCAGACCAGGGGCTGATGGTCCCTCGATCAGCGTGCTCAGCACATCGCCAGCGTCGAGGCCGAGGGGGGTATTGAGCGCTTCGGCCACCAACCACGCGGTGGGCACCGGGGCCTCGTCGGCACTGGCGGCCGCTGATGCACGGGCACTGTCGACGGGCACCCCGGCGGTGGAAGGCGCCTGCACCGAGGCCCGCATGCGCGGCACGGCCCATAAGGCAAACAGCAGCACGCCCGCCAGCACAACAGGCAGCACCAGCAGCTGCAGGACGATGTCGGCCATCTGCACATCGCGGCCCGTGTTGTGCCACTGCCAAAGGCTGACCAGCCACACCAGACCGCCCACCAGCAGCAGCAAGCCGGTGCTTTTGAGGAGCTTGCTCATGCCTCGACCATCCTCAGTCTCTGGGCGCCCTGTCGTTCAAGCACCTCATGCCGCCGTGGACACGGATTGGGTGGCCAGCAAGGTGGCGCCGCACGCACACTTGTCACCATGGCGTGCGGCAGGCTTGCCGTCGATGATCATGGTGGGATCGCCGCTGACAATGACGGTGGTGCCGCCGTGTCCCTTCTTGGGGCAGGTGACCTTGTCGCCCACGCGGGCAATGCGGCGGCCATGGGTGTCGGTCGTGCCCGACGCCTCGATGACCTTGCCACCATGGCTGGTGGCGTCCCCCAGGACGATGAACGGTCGGCCCATGATGCGCTCCCTGCTGTTGTCGATGTCACCACCCAAGGGCGGTGCGGGGCGCAGTCTAAAGGTTCAGCAGCGCGGCGCGCCCCCCCCTCAGGGGGTGTTGGTGTTACCGCTTGTGTCGGGAGCGCTCAAGTCGTTACCAAGCGCCTGAGAACGCCGTGCCGCCCGCATGGCGGCGCGAACCTCGTCGGTGCGCCATTCGACGTGACCCAGGTCGCGCATCTTCCAGCGTCCACCCCAGGTGAGGCCATGGGCCTCCGCCACCTCACCCAGCAGGTCGTAGCCGCGCATGGCCCAGGGGTCTCGCTCCGAGATCACCACCCGCCCTTGGCGCCAGAAGGCGACGTCGGCCGCCATGCCGTACTGGTGGTAGCTCTGCCAGGCGCCCACCATGGTGACGTGCTGCCCTTGCGCCGCCAACATCGCCTGACGCTCGGGGCTGCGGTAGCCTTCCAGCAGCACCATGTCATAACCGTGCTCGTCGCGCATGACCTTGAACACGTGCAGCAGTCGCTGCACAAAGTCAGGCTGCATCTGGTCCCAGCGGCGATCGGCGCTGGCGGTCATGGGCCGCTCCACCTCCACCTCGGCGGTGGTGAAAACCTCGGGCGGCAGGGGCGCAGGCGGCGACAAGCGCTCGCCCGCCAACAATTGCGACAGACGCGAATCAACGGGCTGAACGTAGTCGTCAAAGCCGTCCAGCGTGGGGCCCTGCCAGCGTGCCCAGGCCAGGGTCAGCAAGACCGGCACCGACAAGAGCACCACGGCCCAGGCGAGCAACCTCAGTCCATGACGCAGGCCTGAGGTCGCTGTGTGTGGCAGAGCAACCATCGCAGCCATCGATCCCATGTGGCCCGCCTCGCGCCAGGCGCGCCAGCGCTGCACGCCGCGGTGCCACCACCAGGCGGGATCAGGCCAGCCCAAACGCCAACGCTGTGAGGCATGTCGCTTGATGGCCCCCAGGCTCTGAGGGAAGACGAGCATGGCCAGCACAGCGCACCCCGCCACGAAATACAACAACACCCACCCTGCTTGCATGGTTCCTGTAACCAAAGTTTGCGAAACGCTCGTCGACGACTGGCGTATTCGGGCCTGCTTCGTAGAATGGCAGACTCTTTTTCATCTTAAACCGAGGACTCTTCGTGAGTGCATCGACAGGCGCCCCGAGCGGTCGCCCCGATTCCAGCAAAACACGTGCGCGCCGGCCCTCTCTGGAGCGGCCGAGCCTGTTTGCGGGCATGGAAGACGATGTCACCGACATCGAGCCAGAACGCATCCGCATCCTGTCGTCACTGGAGCCTCGTCCTGCTGCGGCGCCGCGCCGCCGCAAGTCCTCACGCGCGGCCACACCGCGTTGGTGGTCGCATGTGCTGCTGGGTTTGATGGGCATGGGCCTCTTCACCGTGGCGCTGGCGGCGTTCCTCATCGTCCGGTCGTCGGCCGAGCCTGACCTGTCGGTGGGTGGCCACTGGGCCAAGCCCGACACCGCCCTGATCAACCCCGAGGCCACCCTCGCCGCCAATCCACCCGCCGCGGGCACCTTGAGCGCCGAAGTGGCTGAAGCCGAAACCTTCGGCCTGCTGCATGCGTCCACCCCGGAGGCCTCGTCCGACTCAGCCCCCTGGCAGGATGTGCTGAACACCGATCCGGTCAGCACCAGCGCGTCGGCGGAAGATGCCGCCGGCAGCGCGCGCATCGAGACCCTGGACGTGGCGCCTGCACCCGCCGCCGATCCATCCCCCTCGACGCAGCCCGCCAAAGCCGAGGCCCCGCGCGGGACCACGCTGACACCGCCTGCGGGGGCCCAGCCCACACCGTTGACCAGTCCCGCCAAGGCGGCGACACCCGTCGTACCGAGCACCGCCGGCGCGACTCGTCCGTCTCCCCGCCCATCCAGCACAGCCACCGCCAGCGGCAGTCAACAGCCCGTGGCCGATCGCCAGGCCGCCAGTGCCTCCAACGCCGATGTCAGTCTGCTGGAGGCCGTCTTCCCCAAGCACGACCCGCGCACCGCCAGCAAGGCCGATCTGTTCAAGGCCTGCCAGGGCATGAGCGGCGCCGAGTCCGCCATCTGCCGAGCACGCATCTGCGTGCAACACCCAGGCGTCCCCGCCTGTCAATGACCCCCAGCTGCCTCGGCTGAAGCCCCCGGGCTCGACCTCATCACAGGGCCATCAGGCTCTAAGCTGTCGGCATGCAAGGCTTTGCTCAGCTGTTCCTGAACCTCGATGCCAGCACCTCCACCCGCCATAAGGTGGAGGCGCTGCAGCGCTACTGGCGTGAGGCCTCCCCGGCCGACGCTGCCTGGGCGGTGTACTTTCTGGCCGGCGGCCGACCGCGCCGGGGGCTGAGCACCACCGCCCTGCGTCAGTGGGCTGCGCACACCGCGGGTGTGGACGAGTGGCTGTTCGAGGCCTCGTATGCGGTGGTGGGCGATCTGGCTGAAACCATGGCCCACCTCCTGCCCCATGGCCACACCCGGGACGACACGCCGCTGCACCGCTGGATGACCGAGCGGCTGCTGCCCTGGCGGGAGCGCCCGCTGGATGAGCAGCTGAGCCAGCTCAGCACCTGGGTGCAAGCCCTGACGCCCACCGAGCGCTTTGTGCTGTTCAAGCTGATTGGCGGAGGATGGCGCGTGGGTGTGAGCCGACAACTGGTGATCCGCTCGCTGGCCGAGCACGCCGGCCTGCCGACAGCGGTGGTGGCCCAGCGCATGATGGGCTACACCGATGCCCGCCACCAACCCAGCGCGCACGACTTCGACCAACTGGTGGCGCCAGAGCTGTCTGCCGCCCAAGGTCTGCAGCCCTACCCCTTCTTTCTGGCCCACCCGCTGGACACGCTGCCCGACAGCCCGGTTGATGACTGGCTGGCGGAATGGAAGTTCGATGGCATCCGCACTCAGATCGTGTGCCGGCAGGGCAGCACCGGCCTGTGGTCACGGGGCGAGGAGTTGCTCAACGAGGCCTTTCCTGAGCTGCTGGCGCACTGCCAGCACTGGCCTGACGGCACGGTGCTGGACGGCGAGATCGTGGTACGTGACGACCTGCCCCCCGCCCCCCACGCGACCGCTCCCCTGTTGCCGTGGGACTGGCGACCCGCCCCCTTTGCACGCTTGCAGACGCGCATCCGGCGCAAGCAGGTGACCCGCGCGGTGATGCGCGAGCACCCGGCGGTGTTCGTGCCGTACGACCTGCTGGAATGGCAGGGGCAGGATCTGCGCGGGCAAGCCCAAGCCACACGCCGTTCGATGCTGGAACACCTGGCGCCCACGCTGGGCCTGACGCCCTCGCCCCTGGTGCCTGCCCGCGATTGGCCTGACTGGCAGGCCCAGCGGCTGCGTGCGCGCGACGCTGGGCTGGAGGGCCTCATGCTGAAGCACCGTGGCGCCCGCTACGGCACCGGCCGCACGCGCAGCGACGGCGTGTGGCTGAAGTGGAAGCTAGACCCCATGACGGTGGACGCCGTGCTGGTCTATGCCCAAGCCGGCCATGGACGCCGCGCCAACCTGTACACCGACTACACCCTGGCCGTGTGGAACCGCCCCCCGGCGAACGAGGCCGAGGTACAGGCCGTGCTGGACGCCATCGCCACACGGCAGCCCCCGCCCCCTGGCGGACTGCAACTCGTGACCTTTGCCAAGGCCTACAGCGGCTTGACCGACGAAGAACTGAAGGCCGTGGATAAGGTCATCCGTCAGACCACGGTGGACCGTTACGGCCCAGTACGCAGCCTGCGACCCAGCCTGGTGTTCGAATTGGGGTTTGAGGGCATCGGGCCCAGTCCCCGGCACAAAAGCGGGGTGGCGGTGCGCTTTCCGCGCATACTGCGCTGGCGCACGGACAAACGGCTGCAAGACGCTGACACGATGACCACGTTGCAGCGTCTGGCGCAGCAGTGACCCACCCATCGACACCAATTTGCCGCCGAAATTGACGTCATCATGGCGTCAACCCTGTTTCAGACGCGGAATCCAGCGCCCAACTTGCACAGCGTCTGTTCAAGACGGCTACCATGCTGTCGAAGGTGACTGATCAGTCACTTTTGAATCCCCCGCCATCATCCTTGCAGATCGGCGGCGCCCACACTACCCTTTGGACAAACCATGACCACGCCCACGCTGAGAGCCGTCACCATGCCAATTGCGTCCACCCCGTCGGCCGAGGCCGCCACCCTGGATGAGGGCACGCCCGTGTCCGTCAAGATCCGCGAGCGGATCAAGGCCGCGCAGCGGCGCTTTCACGCCAACGACAACATCGCCGAGTTCATCGAACCCGGCGAGTTGGAAACCTTGCTGGACGAAGTCGCCGGCAAGCTGGGCGGCGTGCTCGAAAGTCTGGTCATCGACACCGAGAGCGACCACAACACGCAGGACACGGCCCGCCGCGTGGCCAAGATGTACCTGCATGAGATCTTCAAGGGTCGCTACCACGCTGCTCCGGCCGTCACCGAGTTTCCCAACGTCGAGCGGCTCAACGAATTGATGATCGTGGGGCCCATCACGGTTCGCAGTGCCTGCTCGCACCACCTGTGCCCCATCATCGGCAAGGTGTGGATCGGCATCATGCCCAACGAGCACTCCAACCTGATCGGCCTGTCGAAGTACGCCCGCCTGATCGACTGGATCATGAGCCGACCGCAGATCCAGGAAGAAGCCGTCACGCAAGTGGCCGAGTTGCTGCAATCGCGCATGAACCCGGATGGCCTGGCCGTGGTCATGGAAGCCGACCACTTCTGCATGCACTGGCGCGGCGTGAAGGACATGGATTCGAAGATGATCAACAGCGTGATGCGCGGTTCTTTCCTGCGAGATGCCAATCTGCGGCGAGAATTCCTCGCACTGGTCAACAACCGCAAAGGGTGACACACCATGCTCGTACGACTGCTGTATGCCAGCCGGGCTTCGACCCCGCTCAGCCCCGAGGTGATTGAGAGCATCTTGGTGGCCTCGCGGCGCAACAACCCGGCGCTGGGGATCACCGGTCTGCTGTGCCACAGCGGCGACATCTTCATGCAGGTGCTGGAAGGCGGGCGTCAGGCCGTCAACGAGCTTTACAACCACATCAGCCGCGACCCCCGTCACGGCGAGATCGTGCTGCTGCAGTACGAAGAGATCACCGAGCGACGCTTTGCTGGCTGGACCATGGGTCAGGTCAACCTGGCCCGGGTCAATCCCTCCATCCTGCTGAAGTATTCGGATCGGCCCGTGCTGTATCCCTACGCCCTGCCCGGCCGGGTCTCGATGGCCCTGCTGGAAGAGTTGATCGCCACGGCCTCCATCATCAGCCGCCCGGCCTGATGCGTGGCTCCGACGCCGTACCAGTTCGACCGTCCTGACCCATGCCCCTGCCTGCCACCCTGATGGGGCTGGACTTCAGCTGCGCACCCAGCAAACGCAAACCCCTGACCCTGGCCGTGGGCCGTCGCGCCGGCCCGGTGCTGCGGCTGGACCGGCTGGACACCTTCCAGACCCTGGACGCCTGGGCCGACCAGCTGCACAGCCCCAGCGACGGATTCGTCATGGGTTGCGATTTTCCGTTCGGCTTGCCGCGCGCCTTTGTTGAGGCTGCGCGTCAGCATGGCCCCGGTGACTTGCCCCTGGCCCTGAGCCAGCCGCTGACGGCTGAAACACCCAGTGAAGCTGCCCGGCTGATTCGCGCCCTGCACCAGCACTGCGGCGACCGTGCCGGGTTTCAGCGCCTGGTGGATGGCTGGGGTCAAGACTGGCACACCCAAGGGCCCGGCGCCCCCGTGACGGGTCGCAAGCTGCTGCACCGCCGCACCGATGGCGCCATGCCAGGCGTGTCCAGCACCAGCCCGCTGCAGACCCGCTATGTGCCCGTGGGCAAGATGTACTTCGAAGGCCTGTACCGGTTGATGGAAGCGGGCATCACCCTGCCCGGACTGCACCCCGGGCGGCCAGAAGCCATCGCCCTGGAGGCCTACCCCGGCCTGCTGGCCCATGAGGTGTTGGGCCGGCGCAGCTACAAGACCGACGCGGCCGCCGATGGCGAGGCTCAACAGGCCCGCCTGATCGCCCGCATGGACCTGGTGGATGCGCTGGAGCAAGGCCGCACGCGCCTGGGCCTGCGCCTGAAGCTGAGCCCCGCCCAGCGCGACCACCTGGTGGCCGACCCCATGGGGGACCGGCTGGACGCCGTGCTGTGCCTGCTGCAAGCCGCCTGGGCCCATCAACAGGCCGAAGCTGGCGCACCCTGCTGGGGCCTGCCTGCCGAGGTGGACCCGGTCGAAGGGTGGATACTCACGGCATGAACGATATGCCCGATTCCCTGAAAGACGGCCTGAGCACCGTGCTCGGCCAGCCTGCCCTGACCATCACCGCCAACGACGGCTCGCGCGCGACCGTGCTCTTGCACGGTGGCCATCTGGTGTCGTGGATCCCGGCGGGTGCCGATGAACAGCTGTACCTGTCGCCACGCGCCGTGGCGGGCCCCGGCCAGGCCGTGCGCGGCGGTGTGCCCGTGATCTTCCCTCAATTCGAACAACTGGGCCCTGACACCAGCCTGCCCCGCCATGGCCTGGCGCGCACCCGAACCTGGCAGGTGGACAGCCACCACGCCCGGCGCGACCACACCCAGCTCACGCTGGTCTTGAGCGACGATGCCGACACGCGTGCCCTCTGGCCCCATGGCTTCCGGCTGGAGCTGACCGTGTCCGTGGGCGGCCCCCGACTGGACCTGGAGCTGTACGCTGAAAACACCGGCGAGACGGCCTGGGACTTTGCAGCGGCCTTGCACACCTACCTGGCCGTGTCCGACCTGACGCAAGTGCGCCTGGAGGGCCTGCAGGGTTGTCGTTATCAAGACCGCGTGCTGGGCGGCATGACGCTGGAAGACCACCCCGAAAAACGCTTCCACGGCGAGATGGACCGCATCTACCACCGTGCGACCGACCTGTTGTTGCGCGACGGCCCACGCCGCCTCAGCCTGCGCAGCCAGGGCTTTGAAGACGCTGTGGTGTGGAACCCAGGCCCCGACAAATGCGCCGCACTGAAGGACATGCCGCCGGACGGCTGGCAGCACATGCTGTGCGTGGAGCCCGCGCGCATCCAATCACCGGTGATGCTGCAACCTGGCGAGAGCTGGGCAGGCCTGCACACGCTGGCCTTGGTGGGTGCGGACTGACGCCCTCGGGCCGACGCTCATGGGCGCCGACTCACATCAGAGCAGCTGGCGGATGTCGGAGACGAGGTCGTCCACCGGCATGCCGTAGCGCACGAACAAGCGCACCTGGCCGCTGGGGTCGAACACAAAGGCCCCAGCCGTGTGATCGATGGTGTAGTTGCCGTTCTGGGTGGGCACCTTCTGGTAGAACACCTTGAACTCTTTGGCTGCGGCCTTGATCTCGTCGGGCGTGCCGGTCAAGCCCACAAAACTCGGGTCCATCGAACCCAGGTAGCCCTTGAGCAGCTCGGGGGTGTCGCGTTCGGGGTCGACCGTCACGAACACGCCCTGCACCCTCTCACCGTCAGGCCCCAGGCGGCGGCGTACCTCCGCCAACTCGGCCATGGTGGTGGGGCACACATCCGGGCACTGCGTGAAACCGAAGAACAGGAACACCACCAGGCCCTTGAATTCGGCCAAGGTGCGCACTTGCCCATTGAAGTCCTTCAACTGCAGACCCTTGGCGTAAGTGGCTCCCGTGATGTCCACGCCCTTGAAGCTGCCGCCAGACGAGGCACCGCCCGTACCTGGGGCATCACAGCCCGACAACAGGGGCAGCATGGAAGTGGCCGCCACAACGGTGGCACCGGCCAGCACGGCTCGCCGAGAAACTGATCGGGTCATGATGAAAGGGCTCAGATCGTCCAGTAATGGTCGACCAGCAAGGCCGCGAACATCAGCATCAGGTAGATGATGGAGAAGCGGAAGGTCTTGCGGGCCAGTTCGTCACTGTAACGCCGCCACAGCGCCACCGCATAGCCCAGAAACATCGCCCCCAGCACCAGGGCCGAAACCAGGTAGATCCAACCGCTCATGCCATAAATGAAAGGAAGCACCGTACCCGCCACCAGGATGACGGTGTACAGCAGCACATGCAGGCGCGTGAAGGCGTTGCCATGCGTGACCGGGAGCATGGGCAAACCAGCGCGGGCGTAGTCCTCCACGCGGTACAGGGCCAAGGCCCAGAAGTGCGGTGGCGTCCACAGGAAGATGATCAGGCACAGCAACATGGCCTCGGGCTCGACCGCACCACGCATGGCCGCCCAGCCCAGCACCGGGGGCATGGCCCCCGAGGCGCCACCAATGACGATGTTCTGTGGCGTCATGGGCTTGAGCAGCACCGTGTACACGATGGCATAGCCCACGAAGGTGGCCAGCGTGAGCCACATGGTCAGCCAGTTCACCCACACCGCGAGGATGACCATGCCGGCCCCGCACAGCACCGCACTGAACAACAAGGCCTGAGAGCGCGAGAGTTCGCCCCGAGCGGTGGGCCGCCAGGCCGTGCGCTTCATGCGGGCATCAATGTGTTGCTCGACCAGGCAGTTGAAGGCGGCCGCCGCCGCTGCCACCAACCAAATGCCCACACAGGCGGCCAGGGCCGTGAGCGCTTGCTGCGCGTCCGGCAGGCCCGGCACGGCCAGCATCATGCCAATGACCGCGCAGAACACGATCAACTGCACCACGCGGGGCTTGGTCAGGGCGTAGTACTGGCGCCAGGGCGACAGCGAGGCCGACGCGGAGGACGTCGGCAAACTCAGGGCATCGGCAGATTCAGGGGCGGTGACCGCAGTGTCAGACATGGGCTTAGGCACGCGCGCAGTAAGGCATGGGCACACTATGCGCCACAACGGCCCTCAAGCAGTACGGTGAAGTCCCTGAGTGACGGGGCCGCTGCCCTGGGGCGCTGTGACCATCTGGGGCACTGCCACCGGCACCACCAGCAGCCGCACCAGCCACCACACCAGCAGGGCGGCGCCCATGGTGTGCGCCAATGCCGCCAGCAAGGGCCAGCCCAGCACCACATTGCTCAAACCGGTCAACACCTGCACCACGGTCATAGCCAGCAACACCTGGGCTTCGCGACGCCAGGGGGCCGAGGCCATCGCCGTGGCAGCCCCGGCAGGCTGCCAGCGCCACAGGCGCCACGCGTAGGCCAGCAAGGCCCCCACGACCACCAGCGCCATCAAGCGGTGGGCCATGTGGATCGCCGTGAGCGCGGCCGCCGAGATCGCCTCACCATGTCCATCCTGCCCCAAGGGTCGCCAGAGGCGGAAGCCCGACACAAAATCCATCTCTGGCCACCAGCGGCCCTGGCAGGTGGGCACGTCCATGCAGGCCAGCACGGCGTAATTGGTGCTCACCCAGCCACCCAGCGCCACCTGCAGTCCCAACAAGGCCAGCACCACCCAGCCCCACCGGCGCAACCCAGCGTCTTGCCAGGCACGCCACAACCCCTCTTGCGCCGCATGATGAGCCCGCTGTGGGCGGTAACCCTCCAGCACCCGCGCCTGGGCCGTCAAAAGACCCACCCCCAACAGGGCCCCCAGCAGGTGGATGGTCACGATCAGCGGTTGCAGTTTCATGGTGACCGTCAAGGCACCAAAGGCGCCTTGCACGCACACCCACACGAAGGTGATGGTGGCCCACCAGGGCGACAGCCCCCCTTGGGTGCGGCGATGGCGCCAGGCCATCACCATCAGCAAAGTGATCAGCGCCCCCACGCCCGAGGCCAGGTAGCGGTGCACCATCTCGATCCAGGCCTTGCCCGGCGACACGGGGCCATGCGGCGCCGCCTCGTGTGCAGCACGGATATCATCACGGGCGCCCCAGGGGCTGGCCTCGCCATAGCAACCCGGCCAATCAGGGCAGCCCAGCCCCGAATCGGTCAGGCGGGTGAAGGCGCCAAAGGCCACCAGATCCAGGGTCAAGAACAGGGTGGCGGCCGTCAGCACGCGCTGCCAGGCCGGCCAGCCGTGCACGCCATCCCGGCGGGCCTTCCACACCACCACGGTCAAGGGCAGCACGGCCAGCACCGCGCCCAGCGCCAGCAACTCCAGCACCGGGGCCAGGTCGATCAACTCGGCAGTGGTCATGGCCGTCCAGCCTGATCCCAGGATTCCGCCGCCTTCAGCAGCTTGGAGATGTCTTTGCGGATGCGTTTGACCTCGCCATCCACCGGCCAGCGCATCATCCATTCGCCGTGCGGGTCGACCAGGTAGAAGCCACTGGACAAGGCCCCGCCGGCAGGCGCCGTCAGCCAGCCCTGCAGCGCTGCGTCAGAGGCTCTCAACAGCCACGCACCCTCCATGGCGGGCAAGAGTGCCTGGCGCACCGCACCGCCATCAGGCACCAGCCACACGCGATCCAGGCGGTCTTTGTCGCGCCCCAGCATTTCTCGCAACTGACGTTGCAGGTACAGCGCCTGCTCGCACGCTGCATCACACGCAGCGGGCTGCACCGTGATCAACAACCACTGCCCCGTCAACTCAGACGACGACACCGACTGGCCATCCAGAAGCGTCAGGCCCAAGTCGGGCGGCATGGGCTGGGTGGGCAAGATCAACTCACCGTAGTTGGTTCGGCCCTGCGGCTTGATCACGTAATACGTGAGGTAAGACGCCACCACCGGCGCGGCACAGGCCAGCAACACCAGCAACATCTGCCAGCGCCCCCGACGGGTGCGCTTCTCGGCGGCCTGGGCGTCAGGCAGGCTGTGAACGCTCATCTGAAGAAGGGTGTCAGGACTGCTGGACATCGCGTTGTTGTGCGGCTCGTGCCCGGGCAGGGCGGATGATCTGGAACCAGAGGGTCAGGCCGGCCAGCAAGGCCGACAAGGCAAACCACTGGGCAGCATAACCGTGGTGCTTGTCCACCCCGTCATCAGGGGCAGGCCAGTCGCGGCGCAGCGGGTCAGCCGGCATGGCGGGATCGCCCTCGGTCTGCACCATCACGCCCGGTCTGGCCGCTTGACCCAACCATGCTGCCCAGAAGGGCTCAGCCGCATTCTGGCGGATGGGCGTGGTGCCACCACCCTGGGGCATGCCCTCATCCCCCAATTCATACACCCGCGACAGCACCGGTTCAAAGCGCCCCACCACCTCGACCAGGCCGTCAGGCTGAGGCCACTCGGGCACCTGGGTGCGGTCACTGGCATGGCGCGGCAGCCAGCCTCGCTGCACGAGGATGACCCGATCGGCGCAGGCCGCAGGCGCCTGCACCCGCAGGTGGGTGACCAGGATGAAGCCCGTCTGGCCGCCCATGGGCCGGTTGTCCAGCAGCACCGAACGCTCATGCCACCACTGCCCAGCCAGGCGCACCGGCTGCTGCGCGGGCAAGGCCGAGGCCTCACCTTGACAAGGCCAGTCGGCTGCTTGCCAAGGGGTCTGTGCGGCGCGCTGATCGCGCTCGGCCTGGCGGGCCAATTTTTCATCCGCCCGGCCCATCTGCCACATGCCCAGCCCAGCCGTCAGGCTGATGCCCAGGGCGGCAGAAAACCAGATCACCATGCGGGCCACGAACAAGGCCTTGCGCTCACGGCGTCGTGCATCGGCTGACGCCGAATCGAGTGGGGGTACTGGGGTCATCGCCTATCGGCTCCGGTCAGACGGGCACCATAATCAGGGACCATGAAGATCATCATCGCAGTCGCCCTGGTCGCCATCATTCTCGCACTGGCGTTCGCCGGCAAAGCCATGTTGCGTGATGGCCGCGACGGCCAACCCAAGAGCAACCGCATGGTGCGCGCCCTGGCCCTGCGGGTGGCCCTGTCCATCGCGCTGTTCGTCTTCATCCTGGTGGCGCATCAGTTGGGCTGGATCCAGCCCACCGGCATCCCGATTCAACCCTGAAAACACACAACCCGGCCGAAGCCGGGTTGCTCTGCGTGCCCATGACACGGTGGGGGGCCCTCGGGCCCCGGTGTCACATCCAGTACACCACGATGTACAGGCCCAGCCACACCACGTCCACGAAGTGCCAGTACCACGCGGCACCTTCCAGACCAAAGTGACGCTCGGGGGTGAAGTGCCCCTTCTGCAGGCGCAGCGTGATGAACAGCAGCATCAGCATGCCCACGAACACGTGCATGCCGTGGAAGCCTGTCAGCATGAAGAAGGTGGAGCCGTAGATGCCCGAGGTGAGCTTGAGGTTCAGGTCCACGTAGGCATGGTAGTACTCGTAGCCTTGAACGCCCAGGAACACCACACCCAGGATGACCGTGGCCCACATGAAGGTGATGCAGCGGCTGCGCAGGTTCTCGCGCAAGGCATGGTGGGCAATCGTCAGTGTGACCCCCGACAACAGCAGCAGGGCCGTGTTGATGGTGGGGATGGGCCAGGGGCCCATGATCTTGAAGGGCTCGACGATGCCAGCCGGTGAGGCGGTGGCACCGGCCTGTACCGAGGGCCAAATGGCCTTGAAGTCAGGCCACAACAATGCGTTCTCGAAGTTACCGAGCGCTGGCACCGAATGCACGCGGGCCCAGTACAGCGCACCGAAGAAAGACGCGAAGAACATCACCTCGGAGAAGATGAACCAGGCCATGCTCCAGCGGTAGGACACGTCGATGCGGTCGCTGTAGAGCCCGCTTTCGCTTTCATGGATGGCCTCACCAAACCACTGCTTGAGCACCCACAGCCACCACAACATGCCAAAGGCCACGGCATACGGCCCCCAGGCCGAGCCATTGACCCACTGGCCTGCCCCGAGGATGACAAAGAACAGCCCGAACGAGGCCATGACCGGGTGCCGCGAAGGCCCCGGCACGTAGTAGTAAGGGGTGCCACCCTTGTGAACCGTTGCAGACATCTCGTGTTCTCCTCGATTCCGGCCCAGAGGGCTCACAAACTCACGCCACTGGACACCACCCAGCGCACCAGCGCCAGCAGTCCCAGCACAAACAGCACACCTGCCAACAAGCCCACGATCACCACGTGCAGCGGGTTGATCCGCTGCACATCCTGCGCGTGATCGCTGGACTTGCGAACCCCGAAAAACGACCAGGCCACCGCCTTGGCGGTCTGCAGAAACGAGCCTTCTCGGGCCACCGCCTCTCGCAGATCCTGACCCGCCGGGGTCAGCTGATGAGCAGGGTCTCGCTCCGTGGGTTCATCCGGCATGCACTGACAACTTCACAAGGCGCGCTCAGGTGCGCCCAGACGGGGCGGGCGGTGTCTTGCCGCCCACCTCAAAGAACGTGTAAGACAAGGTGATCGTGGTGACGTCTTTGGGAAGACGTGGATCCACCACGAACACCACAGGCCAGGCTCGGCTCTCGCCAGGCGCCAGCGTGTATTCGTTGAAACAGAAGCACTCCAGCTTGTTGAAGTGCGCTGTGGCCTGCTTGGGCGCATAGCTGGGAATGGCCTGCGCCGCCATGGTGCGGTCCTGCATGTTGCGGAACTCGTACATGACCGTGACCATCTCGCCCGGATGCGCGGTGACCGAGCGGAGCGCGGGCTTGAAATCCCAGGGGCCGCGCGCATTGGCATCGAACTCGATGGTGATGGTGCGCGAGGTGTCCACCTGCGTGTTGGCCTGCACCTTGCTGACCATGCCCGGCACTTTCTGCTCGGACAGCGACAACACATTGATGCCGAGCGCCGCACAGATGTGCACATACAACGGCACCATCGCATAACCAAAACCGAACATCACCGCCGTGATGACGAGCAGCTTGAACACCATGTCGGCATTGGCGCGCTGCAGTCGGGTTTTGAAGGTGCTGGACATGGGGTGCCCGGGGTCAGTTCGAACCGAACAGCATCGTCTTGACCACGAAGCCGGCAAAGAAAGTCAGCGCGATCGAGGCCAACACCAGCCCCAGGCGCACATTGCTGCGCCGCTGGGCTTGATGGTCGTTGGAGGGGGTGGAGCTCATGGCACTCATCCGATCACCTTGGTGGCCGTGGGATCCAGCTTGGGCGGCGTTTCGAAGGTGTGGAACGGGGCCGGCGACGGCACTTCCCACTCCAGGCCTTCGGCGCCATCCCAGGGCTTGGCCGGGGCCGGCTCACCCTTGCCACGCATGGCCGGGATCAGCACACCGAAGATGAAATACACCTGAGCCAGACCGAAGGCAAACGCCCCCACCGACGCGATGGCGTTGAAGTCGGTGAACTGCATCGGATAGTCGGCATAACGACGCGGCATGCCCGCCAGACCCAGGAAGTGCATGGGGAAGAAGGTGATGTTGAAGGCGATCAACGACCACCAGAAGTGCAGCTTGCCCTTCCACTCGGCCACCATCACACCGGTCCACTTGGGGCCCCAGTAGTAGAAGGCGGCAAAGAGGGCAAACAGCGAGCCGGCCACCAGCACGTAGTGGAAGTGCGCCACCACGTAGTAGGTGTCATGCAGCTGGATGTCGATGGGGGCCACCGACAGGATCAAGCCCGTGAAGCCACCCATGGTGAACACGAAGATGAAGCCCACCGACCACAGCATGGGCGTATCGAAGGTCATGGAGCCTCGCCACATGGTGGCGATCCAGTTGAACACCTTCACCCCGGTGGGCACCGAGATCAGCATGGTGGCGTACATGAAGAACAGCTGGCCCGTCACCGGCATGCCGGTGGCGAACATGTGGTGGGCCCACACGATGAAGCTCAGGATGGCGATGGACGCCGTGGCGTACACCATGGAGTGATAGCCGAACAGCTTCTTGCGGGCGAAGGCCGGCACGATCTGGCTGATGATGCCGAAGGCCGGCAAGATCATGATGTAGACCTCGGGGTGACCGAAGAACCAGAAGATGTGCTGGTACATGACCGGATCACCACCGCCGGCCGGGTTGAAGAAGCTCGTGCCGAAGTGACGGTCGGTCAGCGTCATGGTGATGTCACCGGCCAGCACCTGGATCACGGCGATCAGCAGGTAGGCGGTGATCAGCCACGTCCAGGAGAACATCGGCATCTTCATCAGCGTCATGCCCGGTGCGCGCATGTTCAGGATGGTGACGATGATGTTGATCGAACCCATGATGGACGAGGCACCCAGGATGTGCATCGCGAAGATGCCCGCATCCATCGAGGGGCCCATCTGCAAGGTCAGGGGCGCATAGAGGGTCCAACCAGCGGCCGGGGCACCACCGGGCATGAAGAACGAGCCCACCAGCAGCAGTGCGGCGGGGATCATCAGCCAGAAGCTGAAGTTGTTCATGCGCGCAAAGGCCATGTCGGAAGCACCGATCTGCAGCGGCAGCATCCAGTTGGCCAGGCCCACGAAGGCCGGCATGATGGCGCCGAACACCATGATGATGCCGTGCATGGTGGTGAGCTGGTTGAACAGCTCGGGGTTGACCACCTGCAGGCCGGGCTGGAAGAGCTCGGCACGGATGCCCAGCGCCAGCACGCCGCCCACCATCAGCATCGTCAGGCTGAACAGCAGGTACAGGGTGCCGATGTCTTTGTGGTTGGTGGCATACACCCAGCGGCGCCAGCCGTGGGGGTGATCGTGGTGGTCATCGTGGCCGTGGGCATGTCCGCCCGGCTCAAGCACTGCGCTCATGGTGAGTCCTTTTCAATCCGGTTGTGGGCGGTGGGCGCTTGGGTCACTTGCGCGCCGCCATCACCTCGGCGGGCTGCACGATCTGGCCCGTCTGGTTGGTCCACTGATTCTTGGTGTACGTGATCACGGCCGCGATCTCGGTGTCCGACAGCTGCTTCCAGGCGGGCATGCCGGCCCCCTGACCGTTGAGCAGCACCATGATCTGCTTCATCTTGTCGGTGTCCAGCACCACGGCCGAGCCGTCCAGGCCCTTGATGGCGCCAGCGCCCTTGCCGTTGGCCTGGTGGCACACGGCACAGTTGGCCTTGTAGACCTGCTCACCACGGGCCACCAGCGCGGCCAATTCCCATACCTTGCTGGGGTCATCGGCCTTGGCCGCCATTTCCTTCTGGCGCTCGGCCACCCAGGCCTTGTACTCGTCTTGCGACACCACCTTCACGTGGATGGGCATGTAGGCGTGCTCTTTGCCGCACAACTCGGCGCACTGGCCGTAGAAATCGCCCGTCTTTTCGGCGCGGAACCAGGTGTCACGCACGAAGCCCGGGATGGCATCTTGCTTGATACCGAAGGCCGGCACCATGAACGAGTGGATCACGTCATTGGCCGTGGTGATGATGCGGATCTTCTGGTCCACCGGCACCACCAGCGGCTTGTCGACCTTCAGCAGGTAATCATCGCCCTGGGGCTTACCCTCGTCAGACATGATGCGCTGGCTCACGTCCAGCGTCGAGATGAAGCCAATGCCCTCACCCTCACCCTTGATGTAGTCGTAGCCCCACTTCCACTGGTAGCCGGTCACCTTGACGGTGATGTCGGCATTGGTGGTGTCTTTCTGGGCCACCAGCACCTTGGTGGCGGGCAGGGCCATGCCGATGACGATGAGGAAGGGAACGATCGTCCAGACGATTTCAACCGTCGTGGACTCGTGGAAATCAGCCGGCTTGGCGCCCTTGGACTTGCGGTGTGCCCAGATGGAATAGAACATCACCCCGAAGACGCCGACGAAGATGACGCCGCAGATCCACAGCATCATGTAGTGCAGGTCTTGCTGCGCAGCGGCCAGTTTGGTGACCGGGGGATGCAGATCCAACTGGTTGACGGCCGGACCACCTGGCAGGTTACCCACCGACGCGCCTTGCGCGTGAGCGGCACCGGCCCAGGCCAGTGCCAGACCCATGGTGGCGACTCTCAGCCGATCCAGACCCCGTAGACGACTGCTGGTTGCGGGAGGCAAAGCGGCCACCGAGGCTGACGCGTTGCGGTGTGCGGATTCCTGAGGCATGAATGGGCTCTCGTGAGGTCGATCGAACGCACGCCCCCGCCCGGGGGCTCCTGCCGGCGCTTTACGTTCAGCAATACCGGCAAGGTCATTCTAGGGAGACCATTGAGTTGCCTCAATACGGAATCAGCGCTGACACGCTATGGATTACCCCCGGTTTGGCCCTGAATGCATCAGGAGTGAATCTGCGTCACAACACTGGCGCTCAGGACTTTCCTGATCGGCGCACCATTTGGCGCATGTCATCCAGGCTGACGCGGGTCTCCGGCGCCAAGGCGGCGCGTGGCACCGGCTTGACCGCGTGGGCGTACACCAGCTCCACGGTCAGCCGCAGGCGGCCGTCCGGGCCCGTGAGTCGTTGACGCAGGGCCTCATGCAGACGCACACGCCAGCGGGGGGTTCGACACCCCTCGAAACGGCCATGCGCCACATTGCCACCCCAGGTGCGCAGCTCCGCCACCAACGCCTCGGGCGTCGCCCAGGTCAGGGTCAGGCGCTCCATGTCCATCACCGGGTCGGCAAAACCGGCCCGCACCAACTCGTCGCCCAGGTCATGCATGTCCACAAACTGCACCGTGGGCAGCCCCCAGCCCAGCTCGGCATACAGGCTGCGCAGCTCGCGCGCGGTGTCGGGCCCCAGGCCAGAGGCCATCAAGAAGCCGTCCACCGCCAGGCAGCGGTGCCACTGCGCCATCAGGCCTGGCAGGTCGGCACTGGTGTGCAGGCTCATGTTCGCCCACAGCAGATCGACGCCTTCGCCCCCCCAGGGCGGCAGCCCCGCGTCGGCTTGGCCGGGCACCCAGACGGGCGCTGACTCAGGCTGGCGCCCAGCCCAGCGAGCCACCCAGGCCCCGACACGCCCCAGCGGGGTGGCGGGCTCTGCAGCCGCCGCGACGTGGGCGAAGCTGCTGTGGGGCTCCACCACCCAGCGCTGCGCCTGGGGGTAGGCTTGATCGACCAGGGCGCGCCCCGCCCCCAGGTAGGCCGACCAATCCACCCAGCGACGGGGCGACAGGCGGATGGGTGCCAGCTTGTCGGCGAGGCGACGGGCCACTTCCTCATGCAACCAGGGTGCCGGCGCCAAGGACAAGCGACGCGCCTGCCGCGACAGCGCCACAGGGCTGGGCGACTGCGGCATGACGGCGGGATCGGACGGGGTGGCGGCGGATGAGGGCATGAGGACACCCCCGTGGGGGCGATGGTGCGGCGGTGGGGGCGATCAGTATAGTGAGCCGATGTCCATGGCTCACACCTCGGCGGGCAAGCCCCGGGCTGGTGCAGGGGGCATGTTGACCCACCACCGCCCTACCCTGACACCTCCCGCCCTGCCCACGGCCCCGAGCGCGCGGCCAGGCAGGGGCTGGCTGGGGCGTCTGGCTCGCTGGCGCCCCGCTGGGCCCTGCCAGCTGTGCGAGCGCTGGAATGATCACGCGGTCTGCACCGCCTGCATTCAACGCTGGGCGCCGCCGGTGTCCCGCTGCCATCGCTGCGCCATCAGCCTGGCGGGACTGCCCCACACCGAGGGGGTGTGCATGGACTGCGAGGCCCAATCCCCGGAGTTCGACCGGGCCCTGGCGGCGCTGGATTACAGCGCGCCGTGGTCCACCCTCTTGGCCCGCTTGAAATTTCAGGATGCCTGCCACTTGGCCCCGGTGCTGGCCCGCCTGTTGGAGCAGGCCTGGCGCGAACGTCCGCAAGCCGCCAGCCTTGTCCTGCCGCTGCCGATCTCCCGCGAGCGCTTGCGCGAGCGGGGCTACAACCAGAGCGGCCTGGTGGCCGAGGCTCTGGGGCGGCGACTTCAGCTGCCCGTGGCCCATGAGGTGCTGCAACGCACCCGACACACCCAGCGCCTGATGCGGCTGGATCACGACGCGCGGCAGGCCGAAATCGTGGGCGCCTTTGCCGTGAACCCGGCATGGCGCCGCTTGGTGCTGGGCCGCCATGTGGCGGTGGTGGACGACGTGATGACCACCGGCGCCACGATGAACGAGGCCGCACTCACGCTGCGCGAGGCCGGAGCTCGCTCGGTATCGGCCTGGGTGGTGGCGCGCACGGGGCGCAGCCCGTGAGGCACCCCAACACTCACGCCGGCGCCGACTTGATCAGCCCCAGCACCTCGCGAAAGGACGGATGCTCACAGCCTCGCATCCATTCAAACGCCACCATCTCGGGCGCCACCAGGGTGATGCCCGCCTGCGCCAGACGCTGAAGGGCCAAGGCCTTGTCGTCCGGACGACGGCTGCCGCAAGCCTGGGGCACCACGGCCACCTGGATCCCGGCCTGCCGAGCCTCCAGAGCCGTTTGCAGCAGGCAGACATGGGTTTCGCAGCCGGCCATCACCCACTGATGCGCTTGCGGCGCCTGCGCCCGCACGGCAGCCACCAAACCATCGGCCACGGCGCTGAAGTGCATTTTGGGCAGGGTGTGATCCACCCAGGGCAAGAGCTCAGGCGCATTGCCGCCCAAGGCACGGGGATTTTGCTCGGTGGCCCACACCGGCACGCCGAGCGCGCGAGCCACCTGGGCCAACCACACCGCCTGACGCATCACGTGCGCGCCCTCGTGGATGGCGGGCATCAGTCGCGCCTGGTAATCCACCAGGATCAGGGCCGATTGGTCGCGTTGGAGCAGCATCCGTTGATGTTAGCTCGGGCGGATGCTCAACGCCCAGGCGGATCCAGGAACAGATCGAGGATGGGCGTGACGCCCTCTTTGACCAGGTAGCGAGAGAAATCGGTCACGCCTGCATCGCGCAACACCGCCTCATCAATCAGGCTGCGTCCGGTCAATGCGCGTGCATCCGCGGTGAGGATATGCCAGGCCGCATCGGCCATGATCTCTGGCTTGCGCCCCATCTCACCCAGCCCCACCTGGGCCACATTGAGGGCCGACGTGGCGATGATGGTCTGTGGCCACAAAGTGTTGACGGCAATGCCGTCGGCCTTGAGTTCTTCGGCCAGGCCCAGGGCGATCAAGCTCATGGCGTATTTGGAGGTGGTGTACGCCGCGTGCACGCCCAACCATTTGGGGTCGAGGTTCAGGGGCGGCGACAGCGACAGGATGTGCGGGTTGCGGGCCTTCTTGAGGTGAGGCAAGCAGGCCTGCGCACAGACAAAGCTGCCACGCACATTGATGTCCATCATCAGGTCGTAGCGCTTGAGGGGCGTGTCGGGCGTGCGCGTGAGGCTGATGGCACTGGCGTTGTTCACCAGGATGTCGATACCGCCAAAGTGCTCGGCAGCGCGGGCCACCGCCGCCTGGACAGCGTTCTCGTCACGGATGTCGACCTGCAGGGCCAAGGCACGGCCGCCTGCGGCTTCGACCTCTGCCGCCGCCGTGTGGATGGTGCCGGGTAGCCGGGGGTCTGGCTCGGCGGTCTTGGCCGCGATGACCACATTGGCCCCATCACGCGCGGCGCGCAGCGCGATCGCCAGACCGATGCCTCGGCTGGCACCACTGATGAAAAGGGTCTTGCCGTTCAGGTTGCTCATGTCACGCATCAAGAAGCTCTCGTCACACCCACCATAGCCGGACTGTCGGCCCTTGACTGGCGTTAACCGACCACACAAGGGAAACCCCTGGGCGCGTCGGATAAGCCGTTGATAACTTGTCAAAAAGCCAGAAGCTGGGGCAAACCGAAGAGCTCTCAAATAGGCCCAGGAAGCAGACCATCGCGTAAACTGTACAGAGTTCTGTCATTCACCGAAGGAGCCTGCCATGGGCTTTTCTGCCAGCGATGTGGTGCCATTCACCCAGGCACGCGCGAACCTGTCCGAGCTGGCCGACCAGGCCAAGGCCGGCGCCGAAAAAATCATCACCAAGAACGGTGAAAGCTACGTCGCCTTGATCGATGCCGACAGGCTGGACTACTACCACCGCCTGGAGCGTGAGCGCATCCACTTGCTGCTGATCGACGATGCCCGTCGAGGCCTGGCCGACGTACTGGCGGGTCGCACGCAAGACGCCGATACCGCGCTGGCAGGCTTGCAAGCTGCGCGCGCAGCCAAGGCCTCGACCGCAGGCAAAGCGAAGCCAAAACACCGTGGCTGAGCAGCTCTACAGCGTGGAGCTGACCGACAGCTTCATTCAGCGGCTAGCGTCCATCGAAGCCTTCCTGGAAGAGGCCGACGCCGCTTTTGCTTATGACGACCTGCTGTCAGGCCTTCGCGGCACGGTGATCCCGAACCTGGCTCGCTTCCCGCTGATTGGCAAGCGCTACCTGGATCAACCTCCACAATCAGCCGAGGCCCTGGCTCAACTGGCGCAACTGCCCCATGGCGCGGCCGATGCCTTGCGCGTGTACCTGCATAGCGACTATCTGATCCTGTACGCCCTGGATGCAGTCAAGTTGACTGCATATTTGCTGTCCATTCGGCACCATCGCCAACTCTCGTTTGACTTTGCCCGCCTCTGGCCTGGCGCCTGAACAGGCCAAACCTCATGAACGCTGTAGAAATTGAACAGGCCATCTCTGACCTGGCCCTTCAACCCTTCGATGCAACGGAGTTTCCGTACGCATTCCTTGCTGCATTTGGCAACAAGGAAACCACGCTCAAGCGCTTGCGCACGGGCAACAACAACGCCACCGATCTGCCTGGCGGCGTTCTGCTTCGCAACAACATTCACATCGCCGTCTGCGATGCAGGTGATGTCGGAGAGACGCTCACTGCCCTGCGCGCAAGTCCCGCCACGACCAAGGCCAAAGCAAAGTACATCTTGGCGACGGACGGCCAAACCCTTGAGGCAGAAGAGCTGGCAAGCGGCGAAACCATCGCCTGCGATTACACCGACTTTCCTAACCACTTCGGCTTTCTGTTGCCCCTGGCAGGTATCTCCACGATCAAGGAGATCAAGGACAACCCCATCGACGTGCGCGCCACCGGGCGCCTGAACAAGCTGTATGTCGAGCTGCTGCGAGAGAACCCAGCGTGGGCCAAAGACGAGCGCCGCAGCGACATGAACCACTTCATGGCCCGACTGGTGTTCTGCTTCTTCGCAGAAGACACGGGCATCTTCAGTGACACCGGGATCTTCACTCAGACGGTTGACCGGATGAGTGATCGCAGCGGCAGCAACACCCATGAGGTGCTATCCGAGATCTTCCGGGCGATGAACATCAGTCGCTCAGAACGTAGCGCCGCCAATCCTCGCCTTCCGACATGGGCTGCCGCCTTTCCCTACGTGAACGGTGGGCTGTTTTCTGGGAGCACCGAGGTGCCGCGCTTCACACAGATGGCGCGTACTTACCTGCTACATGCGGGTGCACTGAACTGGCGCGAGATCAATCCAGACATCTTCGGCAGCATGATCCAGGCGGTGGCCGACGACGAAGAGCGCGGCTCCCTGGGCATGCACTACACAAGCGTGCCCAACATCCTCAAGGTGTTGAACCCGCTGTTCCTGGACGACCTGCGCGCCGCGCTGGCGGAGGCCGGGGACAACGAGCGCAAGTTGCTTAACCTGCGCAAGCGCATGGCACGCATCCGGGTCTTTGATCCAGCCTGCGGATCGGGCGTGTTCCTGATCATGGCATTCGATTTCCTGAAGGCCGAACTTGGGCAGGTAAACACCAAGCTGACCGAGCTGGCCGGCACGGGCATGACGGTCGATTTGCTGGACCCTGACAGCGAAATCCTGACCCACAACCTCTTCGGCGTGGACGTGAACAGCGAAAGCGTCGAAATTGCGAAGTTGAGCTTGTGGATCAAGACGGCCCGTCGC
>CAMTVS010000011.1:0-47731 GCA_947085235.1 uncultured Aquabacterium sp.
ACATCCAGCTCGCCGGCCTGCAGGGCTTGGGCGGCGGCCTCGGGCGCGAGGTGACTCAATCGCAGTTCATCGTCCGTCAGGCCGTTGGCCCACAGCAGGCGCTGCACCAGCTCGGGCACGCCGCTGCCGGCTTGCTCCACGTTCACGCGCAGGCCGCGCAGTTGCGTGAGCGAGTTCAACGGCCCTTGCACAGCCCCCGGGCGGTAGAACAGCCACAGGGGCTCGTAAAACAGGGCGCCCAGCGATTGCAGGCCGGTGTCGTCGGGCATCTCGGCCGTCAGGGGGGCGGCACTGTCGGCCGGGGCCGGGCCGCTGCCGCCGCGCACAAAGGCCAGGTCGGCCCGCCCCTCACGCAGGGCTTGCAGGTTGCCCACGGTGCCATCGGTGGGCAGCAGGCGCACCTCGATGCCATCGGCAGCCAGCGCCTCGGCATAGCGCTGACCAAAGGCGGCGTAGGCGCTGCCCGCTGGCCCCGTGGCCAGGGTGACGGTTTGGGGCGGTTGGGGGTCCAGCCACCAATAGGCTGCGCCCAGCACGGCGGCCACCAGCGCCACCACCGGGCCCACCGAGGTGAACAGATCGCGCAGCGACAGCAGGGCATCGCGCACGCGGCGCGAGCAGTAGGACAGGCGCTGGCGGGCGCGGCCGCGCGGTGGCGGGGGGGCGGATGGCAGAGGACGGGACATGGGCAAAAACTATAGCTGTGCAGCCGTCGATATGGCGGCATAAACTGCCCCTTGGTTGAAGGAGACACCATGATCAAATCGCGCGCCGCTGTGGCCTTTGCGGCAGGCCAGCCCCTGCAAATCGTTGAAATCGACGTGGCCCCGCCCCAAAAGGGCGAGGTGCTGGTGAAGATCACGCACACGGGTGTGTGCCACACCGACGCCTTCACGCTGAGCGGTGACGACCCCGAGGGTCTGTTCCCGGTGGTGCTGGGTCACGAAGGGGCGGGCATCGTGGTGCAGGTGGGCGAGGGCGTGACCAGCGTCAAGCCGGGCGACCATGTCATCCCCCTGTACACGGCCGAATGTGGCGAGTGCCTGTTCTGCAAGAGTGGCAAGACGAACCTGTGCGTGTCGGTGCGGGCCACGCAGGGCAAGGGCGTGATGCCTGATGGCACCACGCGCTTCTCGTACAACGGCCAGCCCATCTACCACTACATGGGCTGCAGCACCTTCAGCGAGTACACGGTGGTGGCCGAGGTCTCGCTGGCCAAGGTCAACCCCGACGCCAACCCCGAGCAGGTGTGCCTGCTGGGCTGCGGCGTGACCACGGGCCTGGGTGCCGTGAAGAACACGGCCAAGGTGCAACCCGGCGACACGGTGGCGGTGTTCGGCCTGGGCGGCATCGGCTTGGCGGTGGTGCATGGCGCGCAAAAGGCCGGTGCCGGCCGCATCATCGCCATCGACACCAACCCCGACAAGTTCGCGCTGGCGCGCACGTTTGGCGCGACCGACTGCGTCAACCCCAAAGACTTCGACAAGCCCATCCAGCAGGTGATCGTGGAGATGACGGGCTGGGGCGTGGACCACAGCTTCGAGTGCATCGGCAACGTCAACGTGATGCGCGCGGCGCTGGAGAGCGCGCACCGCGGCTGGGGCCAGAGCGTGATCATCGGCGTGGCCGGTGCGGGGCAAGAGATTTCGACCCGCCCCTTCCAGTTGGTGACGGGGCGCCGCTGGCTGGGCACGGCGTTTGGTGGGGTGAAGGGCCGCAGCGAGCTGCCGGGCATGGTGGAAGACGCCATGAAGGGCGAGATCAACCTGGCCCCGTTCGTGACCCACACCATGGGCCTGCCCGACATCAACCATGCCTTCGATTTGATGCACGAGGGCAAGTCGATTCGCAGCGTGGTGAACTTTGCCCAGCCTGCTGCGGCAGCGGCCTGACCCGGGGCCCCGCCATGCAACGCATAGAGCAACACGCCAGCTTTGGCGGCCGGCAAGAGGTGTGGCAACATGCCTCGGCCACCTTGGGCTGCGACATGAAGGTGGCGGTGTACCTGCCGCCTGCGGCCTTGCGCGGCGAGGCCTGCCCGGTGCTGTACTGGTTGTCGGGCCTGACCTGCACCGAGCAGAACGCCATCACCAAGGCGGGCTTTCAGCAGCATGCGGCGCAGCATGGCCTGATCGTGGTGGCCCCCGACACCAGCCCGCGTGGCGAGGCCGTGCCCAACGACCCGGCGTATGACCTGGGCCAGGGCGCCGGCTTCTACGTGAACGCCACGCAAGCACCCTGGGCCACGCACTACCGCATGCAGGACTACGTGGCCGATGAGTTGCCGGCGCTGGTGGAGCAGCATGTCAGCACCACTGATCGCCGGGGCATCTTCGGCCATTCGATGGGTGGCCATGGGGCGCTGATCACAGCGCTGCGCCACCCCGGCCGCTACCGCAGTGTGTCGGCGTTTTCACCCATCGTGGCACCGTCACAGGTGCCTTGGGGCCAGAAGGCGCTGGGGGCGTACCTGGGTGCCGACCCGGCGGCCTGGGCCGAGTGGGATGCCGTGGCGCTGATCACCTCGCTGCCGGCGGGTGCGGAGCGTCTGCCCCTGCTGGTGGACCAGGGCGAGGCCGATGAATTTCTGGCCGGGCAGTTGCGGCCCGAGTTGCTGGCCGAGGCCTGCGAGCGCGTGGGCCACCCGCTGACACTGAGGCGCCATGCGGGCTACGACCACAGCTATTACTTCATCGCCAGCTTCATGGGTGAGCACATGGCCCACCATGCGCAGGCCTTGAAGGCCTGATCGCTGCGGCTCAGAACCGATAGCCCACCACCAGCACGCCGGTGGTGGCGCCGTCCTGCTGCACCAGCGGGCTGCGGCGTGCATCGCCTTGCAGCTCGGTGCGGGTCAGCGAGGCGATGACCTGCCAGTCGGGCGTCAGGCGGTAGGCCGCCGAGGCGCTGACGCGCACATCGCGCAGGCCGGCATCCGGCCGGTAGGCGGCATACACGCTGTTGAGGGACTGGCCTGGGGTGACCCCAAAGTAATCCTGCTGGTACGCCTGGTTGGCCCAGGTGGTGGCCACACTGGCCCCCAGGCGCCATTGGGGGCGCCACTGGGTGCTCCATTGCAGACCCAGGTCCACCACCACGCCATCGCGGTCCTTGCCGCTGCCAGCCCTCAGCGAGCTGGCCAGCGTCAGCCCCTGCATGGGGCTGAGGTTGAAGAACACGCCCACCTCAGGGCGGGTGCCGATGTCGCCCAGGCCGCGCAGGGCCGCGCTGCGTTGTTCGTCTCGCCCGAAGTCCACTGTCAGGCGGGCGCCATAGGCCATGTCGGGCCGGCGCGAGGCGTTGTAGCCCACGCCATTGCCCACCCCGGCAAAGAAGCCATTGGCCCATTGGTAGTCCAGCCCCGGCAGCACGCGGGTGCGCGATTCGTCGGCGCCCTGGTAGGCGCGACCGGCGATCACCGCCAGACCAGCGATGCCGCCCTCACTGACGTTGGGGGGCAGCACGGGGCGGTAGAAGTCGCTGAGTTGCGCCAGGGCGCCGGTCGAGCAGACCAGTCCGGCCAGGGCGATGGATGCGCGAAAGATCGAAGTCATGAACCACCTCGTCGTTTTGTGACTAGGTGGCATGGTAAGCACTGGTAGAGGCGCTGCGATGTGGCCTCATGGGCGGTGGGGGCTTGTGCGGCAGGTCAGCGGGGCCAGCCCTGGAACACGGTCGATGCGGGGCTGACCTCGCCGCAGTCATCCACCCGGTAACCCGGCAAGGCCGCCAGCGCATCGAGGCAGGCTGGGCTGCGCAGCATGGTCAGCAAGCGCTGCACCGCGGCCGTCTGCAGGCCTTCGGGCGAGACCAGCAGGCCATAACGCTCGGTCTGCACGGGGATGAACTCCAGCCCGAAGCGGCGCGCCGAGGTCTCGACCCCGAAGCCCGCATCGGCCATGCCACTGGCCACGTGGGCCGCGATGGCCGAGTGCGTGTGCTCGCCCGAGGCGCCATCGGCCAGGCGGGCCGGGTCGTGGCCGGCGCGGCGCAGCAAGGCTTCGAGCAGCAGGCGCGTGCCCGAGCCGGGCGCCCGCGCCACGAAGCGCAGCCCGGGGCGCAGCAGGTCGACCACACCGTCGAGCTGCAAGGGGTTGCCGGCGCGCACCATCAAGCCCTGGCGGCGCGTGACCATGTGCACGTAGCACCAGTCGGGCTGCAACCAGCGGGCGTGGGCGCGCAGCACCTCGGCTTGCAAGTCGCTGTGTCGTTCGCTGACCGTGCGATCACGTGGCCCCGTGGCCCCCGCGTCCACTGGCAGGTGCAGGCTGGCCACGTCCGCTTGGCCTGCGTGCAGCGCGGCCAGGGCATGGCTGCTGTCGGTGTAGCGCCAGTCCAGCGGTTCGCCCGCCTCGCCCAGCAGGCGCTGCAGCGCTTCGATGGCGAAGCCGTGGCTGGCGCACACGCGCAAGGGGCGCTCGGTGCCGCTGAGCACGCGTTGCAGCTCGGCCTGCAGCTCGAAGGCCAGGCTGTCGAGCTGCGGACGCAGGCGGGCCTCGACCCGCCGTTGCGCCCACACCAGAGCCTCGCCCAGTGGCGTGAGCACCGATCCCTGCCCCCGCACCATGTCGAGCAGCGGCGCCCCCAGGGCGGCTTCGGCCTCGCGCAGCAGGG
Organism: uncultured Aquabacterium sp.; assembly: GCA_947085235.1. Taxonomy (GTDB): domain Bacteria; phylum Pseudomonadota; class Gammaproteobacteria; order Burkholderiales; family Burkholderiaceae_C; genus Aquabacterium. Next base: position 4,615 of record CAMTVS010000011.1, read on the forward strand.
CCCAGGTGTGGCGGTACGAGGCCTGCTGGGCCCGGCAGGCGGCCGTCAGGCTGCCGTGCTGCTGAACGGCCAGCAGCCAGCCCATCACCTTGGGCGACAGGGCCTGGCCGCCAGTGCCGCTGACGCGCCAGAGCGGATCGAGGTGAACGTGGACGGCTTTCATGTGCTGTACAAAGCATAAATCATGCGCTGTGGGGCGCTTATTGCCAGGTGGAGTGCGGATGCCTACAGTGCACGGCACAGCACCACTGGCTGTGGACCACACATGAGCGACGCCAAGATCCAGATCTACAAAGGCCCGGCCGGCGGCTGGGGTGCGCTGCGCAGCGTGGCTCACCAGCTGCTGCAACACCGCATCGCCGTCAAAGGCGCGCGCACGCTGTTGTCGGCCAACCAGCCCGATGGCTTTGACTGCCCCGGTTGCGCCTGGCCCGACCGCCAGCACACCAGCAGCTTCGAGTTCTGTGAAAACGGCGTCAAAGCCGTGGCCGCCGAAGCCACGGCCGACCGCGCCACGCCCGAGCGCGTCGGCGAGCACACCGTGACCGCGCTGCGCAGCTGGACCGACCACGACCTCGAAGCCCTGGGCCGCCTGACCGAGCCCCTGGCCTACGACCCCAGCACCGACCGCTACCGCCGCATCACCTGGGACGAAGCCTTCGCCACCGTGGCGCGCCACCTGCAGGCCCTGCCCTCGCCCGACGAGGCCATCTTCTACACCTCGGGGCGCACCAGCAACGAGGCGGCCTTCCTGTACCAGCTGTTCGTGCGCGAGTACGGCACCAACAACTTCCCCGACTGCTCGAACATGTGCCACGAGCCCAGCGGCGTGGGCATGAAGGCCAGCGTGGGCGTGGGCAAAGGCACCGTCACGCTGGAGGACTTCGAGCTGGCCGACTGCCTGCTGATCTTCGGGCAGAACCCGGGCACCAACCACCCGCGCATGCTGGGCGAGCTGCGCGCGGCCTCGCGGCGCGGCGCGCGCATCCTGAGCTTCAACCCCATGCGTGAGCGCGGCCTGGAGCGCTTTGCCGACCCGCAAAGCCCGCTGGAGATGCTCAGCGGCGGCGCCACCCCCATCGCGTCCGACTTCTACCAGCTCAAGGTGGGCGGCGACATCGCCGTGCTCAAGGGCATCATGAAGCACCTGCTGCTGCTCGGTGCGGTGGACCAGGCCTTCGTGGCCGAGCACACCACCGGCTTCGAGGCGCTCAAGGCCGACTTGGAGGTCGAAGACTGGGCCCGCATCGAGGCCGAGTCGGGCTTACCCCGCGAGCGCCTGCTGCAAGCCGCCCAGGTCATCGCGCAAGCCGACAAGGTGATCGCCTGCTGGGGCATGGGCATCACCCAGCACCAGCATGGCGTGGCGGCGGTGCAGTCGCTTGCCAACCTGCTGCTGATGCGCGGCATGGTGGGCAAGCCCGGCGCCGGTCTGTGCCCCGTGCGCGGCCACAGCAACGTGCAGGGTGACCGCACCATGGGCATCTATGAAAAGCCCTCGCCCGCCTTCCTCGATCGGTTGCGTGATGTGTATGGCTTCGAGCCCCCGCGCCATGAAGGCTTCGACACCATCGGCGCCATCGAGGCCATGCGCGACGGGCGCGCCCGCGTGTTCTTCGGCATGGGCGGCAACTTCGCGGCCGCCACGCCCGACACGCCCACCACCTGGGCCGCGCTTCAGCGCTGCGACCTCACCGTGCACGTGGCCACCAAGTTCAACCGCAGCCACACGGTGCATGGCCGCGAGGCCCTGGTGCTGCCCTGCCTGGGTCGCACCGAGGTCGACCTGCAGGCCAGCGGCGCGCAGCACATCAGCGTGGAAGACTCGATGAGCATGGTGCACCTGTCGGCCGGCATCAACGCGCCGGCCTCGCCGCACCTGCTGTCCGAGCCCGCGATCGTGGCCCGCCTGGCCGCGGCCACCTTGCCGCACAGCCGCGTGCCCTGGCTGTGGCTGGTGGAAGACTATGGCCGCATCCGCGACCACATCGCGCAGGTGTTCGACGACTTTGCCGACTTCAACCACAAGGTGCACCGCCCGGGCGGCTTCAGGCTGCGCAACACGGCCAGCGAGCGCGTGTGGGCCACGGCCTCGGGCAAGGCGCAGTTCGCGGTGCACGGCATCCCGACGGACACGCTGGTGCACCGCGCCCGCAAGCGGGATCGTCAAGCCGAGGTCTTCGCCCTGACCACGGTGCGCGCCCACGACCAGTACAACACCACCGTCTACGGCCTGGACGACCGCTATCGCGGCGTGTTCGGCCAGCGGCGCGTGGTCTTCGTCAACGCGCAAGACCGCGAGCGCGCCGGCTTCGCCGAAGGCGCGTGGGTGGACTTGGTCGGCGCCGCGCCCGACGACATCGAGCGCGTGGCCCCGGGCTTCAAACTGGTCGACCACGACATCCCGCCGGGCTGCGTGGCCGCCTACTACCCCGAGACCAATGTGCTGGTGCCGCTGGACAGCCACGCCGTGGGTGCGCGCACGCCGGCATCGAAGGCCATTCCGGTGCGGCTGCGGGCCGCGGTGGCGGTGCCGGCATGAACGCGCGTGTGGAGGCGGGCATCCCCCCAGGCCCCCACACCGCGCCCATCGAGGGCCTGAGCCGGGTGGACGTGCAGCGCCATGTGGGCCTGCATGAGCACAGCGACGAGGACTGGGTGATCGACGAAGCCCCCGTGGCCCTGGTGTACAACGGGGTGTCGCATGTCGTGATGCTGGCCACCCCCACGGCGCTCGAAGACTTCGCCGTGGGCTTCTCGTTGTCGGAAGGGCTGCTGCACGGCGTGGGCGAACTGCGCGACCTGCGGGTGGAGCCCCACCTGTCTTCATCTCGGCATGGGCCGGGCTACAGCGTGCACCTGGAGGTGTCGCCGCGGGCCTTCAGCCGCTTCAAGGACCGGCGGCGACAGCTGGCCGGCCGCACCGGTTGTGGCCTGTGTGGCATCGACAGCCTGCAGACCTTTGAAGACACCTTGCCGGTACGCCGCGTGCAGGGGCCGCTTTGGGATGCGAGTCACGCTGTGCGTGGCGCCTTGCGCCGCCTACCGGCCCACCAGGCGCTGCAAGCCCACAGTGGGGCCTGTCATGCCGCGGCCTGGGCCACGGTGGAGGGCGAGCTGTCGTGCGTGCGTGAGGATGTGGGACGCCACAACGCATTGGACAAGCTGTTGGGTGCCTTGGCGCTGGCCGGGCAGTTGCCCATGTCGCCCGATGGATCGAATGCGGTTGGCAGCGGTCTGGTGGTGGTCTCCAGCCGGGCCAGCCACGAGATGGTCAGCAAGTGTGTTCGCGTCGGCGTGGGCACCCTGGGTGCCATTTCGGCGCCCACTTCGTTGGCCGTGTCGATGGCGCGCCGCCAGGGCCTGCGCTTGTATGGTTTCTGCCGGGGTGATGCGGTCGTGGCCTATGGGTGAACTGCGTCAGCGTCGCTCACTCAACTTGGCAACGAAGCGCTCCAACCTTGCCAGGCCTTCGCGCAGGTCGGCCTGGCTGGCGGCATACGACAGACGCACGAAGCGCCCTGCGCCGCTGACGCCGAAGTCGTGACCGGGCGTGAGCGCCACGTGCACCTCCTGCAGCGCATGCTCGCAAAACGCCATCGCGTCCAGCCCGGTGTCGGCCACGTCGATGTAGACGTAGAAGGCCCCGTCGGGCAACACCGGCACGTTCAGACCGATGTCTGCCAGGCCCTGCAACACCAAGGCTCGGCGTGCGCTGAACTCCTGCTTGCGCGCCTCGCACACCGCGATCGATTCAGGCGTGAAGCAGGCCAGGGCCGCCAGCTGGGCCGGTGTGGGCGCGCAGATGTAGTAGTTCTGCGCCAGGCGCTCCATGGCCGGTACCAGCTCGTCGGGCACCACCGCCCAGCCCAGTCGCCAGCCGGTCATGCCAAAGTACTTCGAGAAACTGTTGATGACGCAGGCCCCCGGATCGTGGGCCAGCACGGTGGGGGCCGGCGAGCCATCGGGCTGCGCATCGCTGAGGTTCAGGTAGATCTCGTCCACGATGCGCCAGGCGTTGCGGGCACGCGCCCAGTCGCAGATCGCAGCCAGCTCGGTCGGCGGCACCGAGCTGCCCGTGGGGTTGGACGGTGTGGCGATCATCAGCCCCCGGGTGCGTGCCGACCAATGACGTTGCACCGCCGCCAGGTCGAGCTGGAAGCGCGAGGCGGCGTCGGTGGGCACCAGGCGCACATCGGCGCCGAAGGCCCGGAGGAACTGCCGGTTGCAAGGGTAGGACGGGTCACCCACCAGCACCTCGTCGCCCGGGTCCACCAGCGCGGCAGTGACCAGCAGCAGCGCGGCCGAGGCCCCGGCCGTGACCACCACGCGCTCGGGCGCCAGCCTCACCCCGTGGGTCTGTTCGTAAAACCCGGCAATGGCCTCGCGCAGCGCGGGCAGGCCCAGGGCGCCGGTGTAGGGCAAGGCGGCTTCGCCCGCCACGCGCTGCAGCTCGGCGCGCACGGCCGGCGGCGCCCCGAAGTCGGGCTCGCCCAGGTTGAGGCGAATGACGCGGTGGCCGTCGGCCTCGAGCGCAGCGGCGCGCTTGCCGAACTCCATGGCCAGGAACGGGGAAATGGCTTGGGCGCGTTGAGAGATCTTCATGGCCAGGCAGTGTAGGCCCGGCCATGGAGCGTGGCCTCAGTTCAGCAGCTTCAGACCTTTGCGGCAGACGGGTTCGGGCTCGGCCGAGCGGGCTGCCCGCAGGATGTGCTGGTCGGTCATGCCGATGGCCTTGAGGAAGTCTTCGCGCAACTGCAGCACGTCTTCGATGGTCTCTTCCGAGGCCTCGACCAGGTAGCCGTCGATGCGCTCCAGCTCTTCGATCTGGCTGTCGCTGAAACTGGGCTTGGCCCAGGCCGGCAGCAGGTTGCAGGGGGTGAACCCCCAAGCCCGCGCCTGCAGGTGGATCTCCTGCCGGATGAGCAGGTCGCTGAGGTCTTCCAGCTCGGTGGCGCTGAGGTCGTCGGCCACGCCATGTTCGATCACCTGGGCAGCCACCACGCGGGGTTCGGCCAGGTCGATCACCAGGCGGCACAGCACCGGGTCGCCATGCGGGCGAAGCTGGTGCCGCCAGTGCCCTTCCATCAGTCGGGCGGCTGCGACGGGTTGGTCGCAGTCTGACGAAACGTTGTCGAACCAGTTCATGCGAGAGTCCTCCGAAGTGGTTGCTACGTCCCCCCCTCATGCAGGTTTCGGGCCTGTTGTGTTGGACGAATTTGGCAGGTTTCCCCCACTTCGGCGTTTGTTTGCAACGAGGCGGTTCAGGCCGTCGGATCGGCCTTATGCTGGAGAGCTTGGCCGGCGTGCTGTTGGCGTCGCCAAGCGGCGGGCGTCTGCCCCGTCCAGCGCTGAAACGCCCGGTAAAACGGACTGATGTCCGCGTAAGCCAGGGCCTCGGCCACCTCCCGCAGGGGCGTGGTGGTGTGCCCCACCAGGTGCAGGGCGCGATCGCGCCGTGCCTCATCCAGCAATTGTTCAAAGTGGGTGCCCGCGGCCTGCAGGCGTCGCCCCAGTGTGCGGTCGCCCAGGCCCACGGCCTGCGCGGCCTCGGCCCGGGTGGGCAGTCCGTGACCGGCCAGGGCGTCCAGCCGCGCCTCGATCCAGCGGCGCACGGCCGTGTCCAGCCCTTCCTGCCCCGCCAGGGCCTGCAATTGCGACATCGCGTACTGTTCGTGCAGCCGGGCCAGCTGGGTGTTGGCCTGGGGCAAGGGGTCGTCCAGCACGGCGTTGTCCAGCAGCAGTCCGCTGTAAGCCTCACCGAACGAGACGGGGCAGGCAAACACCTCCCGGTAGCCGGCCAGCGGCCCCACGGCGTCATGGCTGAAGCACACCTGCAGGGGCGCACGTGGCCGGCGCATGACCCAGCGCGAGGCGCTGACCACGGCGGCCAGCACGGCCTCGATCTGGTGCGGGCTGAAGGCCAGGTCGCCCTGTCGGGGGTGGTAGACCAGCCAGCTGGCCTGGGGGCCGTGCAGCAGTTGGAAGCGCCCCCCATCCGACACCAGCGATTGGTACTTCTGCACCACGCCCAGGGCCTGGCGCAAGGTGGGGGCCGACTGCACGATGAAGCTGAGCACGTTGAAACTGGCCGGGCTGACATGGCAGCCGGCCTTCAGGCCAAAGCCCGGGTCTTGCGTCAGCCGCGCAGCGGCGCGCCACAGGCGGGTGATGTGGTCGATGGGCCAGCGCTCGGCCGAGAGTTCACGCAGGGGGATGCCTGCGGCGCGCAAGAGGGTGTTTTCCTCGATGCCCTGACGCTGCGCCTGGCCCAACACTGTGCGCACCCAGCTCATCGAGACGCTGGCCTGTGAAGTCAATGGTCTTGTCCTGCAAAGTCAATGGCTGCCGATCTTAACCCGCTAAGGTCCGGCCAGCGTGGTGATGGATCCAGATCGAGGAAGGGTGCACTTCAGGATGTCAACGGTGCTTCAAAGTGATGTGGTGGTGGTGGGCGGTGGCCTGGCGGGCATCGTCACGGCCCTGGAATGCCTGCGGGCCGGGCAGCGCGTGACCGTGGTCGACCGTGACACCCCGGATCGGTTTGGCGGTCTGGCTTGGTGGGCGTTTGGCGGCATGGCCCTGGTGGACACGCCCTTGCAGCGCCGCAAGGGCATCCACGACAGCCCCGAGCGCGCCTTGCGCGACTGGATGAGCTTTGGCGAACTGGGCGAGCACGATGTGTGGCCCCGGCGCTGGGCCGAGTACTACGTGCAGCACTCGCGTGAGCGGGTGCACGACTGGCTGCTGACCCACGGCCTGAAGTTCATGCCGGCCGTGAACTGGGTGGAGCGCGGTCGTTTTGGCGAGGGTAACAGCGTGCCCCGCTACCACGTGCTGTGGGGCACCTCGCGCGAGATGACGCGCCGCCTGAGCGACGCCATGCGCCGTGCCGGTGAGCCCGGCGGGCGCCTGACCGTGCTGCACCAGCACCGGGTGACGGGCGTGGAGCAGACCGCCGGCCAGGTCTCGGGCGTGATGGCGGTGGCCGAACCCGGCGGCGCCGAGGTGCGCATCGAGGCGCCCGTGGTGGTGCTGGCCATGGGCGGCATCAATGGCTCGACCGAGCAGGTGCGGGCGAACTGGCCTGCCGATCGGCCCATGCCGGCCACGATGCTCAATGGCGCCCACCCGTATGCCGATGGGCAGCTGCATGCCCTGGTGGCCGACACCCTGGGCGGGCAGGTCACCCACGCGGGCGAGATGTGGAACTACGCGGCGGGCTTTCCGCATCCGCAGCCGCATTTCGAGGGGCATGGGCTGTCGACCATCCCCTGCAAATCGGCGCTGTGGCTGGACCACCAGGGCCGTCGCATCGGCCCCGAGCCTTTGGTGACCGGGTTCGACACCCACTGGCTGTGTCAGCAGGTGGCGGCCCAAGCCCGCCCCTGGACCTGGCACCTGCTGAACTGGCGGATTGCCGCCAAGGAGTTCGCCATCTCGGGCGCCGAACACAACCAGCGCATCCGTGACCGGCAGTTCCCGGCGTTTGTGTGGGAAACCTTGACCGGCAACCACCGCCTGGTGCGCCAGATGCAGAGGGAAAGCCGCCACTTCCTGGTGGACGACACCCTGACCGGTTTGGCCACGAAGATGAACGCCTTGACGGGCACCGAGGACGTGAGCCCGCAGCAGTTGCAGGCCACCGCCGATGCCTTTGATGCGCAGTTCGCCAACGGCCTGGCCTTGACGAATGATGACCAGATCCGGCGCATCCTGCATGCACGCCAGTGGGGGCCTGACCGCCTGCGCACCTGCGCGCCCGCCCCCCTGCAGGCCAAGGGTGCCGGGCCCTTCATCGCCATCCAGATGCAGCTCATCACGCGCAAGAGCCTGGGTGGTCTGCAGACCGACCTGCAAAGCCGGGTGCTGCGCGCTGATGGCCAGGCCGTGTCGGGCCTGTACTGCGTGGGCGAAGCCGCCGGCTTTGGCGGGGGCGGGGCCAGTGGCAAGCGTTCGCTGGAAGGCACCTTCCTGCCCGGCTGCATCCTCACTGCGCGCGCCGCCGCGCAATCCATCCTGACCGGAAAGTGAAGAAACGATATGCAAGGTGATCTGGTCTCCAGCGTCCTTCTGCCGCTGATCCTGGGCTTCATCATGTTCTCGCTGGGGCTGGGCCTGACGCTGGGGGATTTCAAGCGCATCCTGGTGCAGCCCAAGGCGCTGATGGTGGGCGTGGTGTGCCACTTCGTGCTGCTGCCGCTGGTGTGCTTGGCCATGCTCAAGTTGGTGGGCATGGGGGGGCGCTGGCCGTGGGCTTCATGATCCTGGCGGCGTGCCCCACCGGGGCCACCTCCAACCTGCTGACTTACCTGGCCCGGGGTGATGTGGCCCTGGCCCTGGGCTTCACGGCCATGGCCAGTGTGCTGACCATCTTCACCCTGCCAGTGATCGTGACCTGGGCCCTGGCCCACTTCATGGAAGCCGAGCGCGCCGTGCAGGTGCCGGTGGGCTTCATGATGGCCCAGGTGGCCCTGGTGATGGGCCTGCCGGTCAGCCTGGGCATGCTGGTGCGGGCCCGCTGGACGGCCTGGGCGCTGCGCTTCGAGCCCGTGGCCACACGCATCGCCACGGTGCTGTTCATCGTCATCCTGGTGCTGGCCATCGTCAAGAACTTTGGCACGGTGCAAGGCCACATCATGATGCTGGCCCCCCTGGCCTTGGGTCTGAACCTGACCATGTTGAGTGTGGGCTTTGCCGTGGCCTGGCTGGTGGGCCTGTCGCGCAGCCAGTCCATCACCCTGGGCATTGAAACCGCCGTACAGAACGCGGCCTTGTCGCTGGTCATCGCCACCACGGTGCTGAAGGATGGCGAGATGGCCATCCCCGGTGCCCTGTATGGCGTGATGATGTACGCCGGCGGGCTGATGTTTGCGTGGGTGATGCGGCGCTATGTGGCGCGGCCTTCGCGCTCGTCACGCGCTTCGAGCGCGCCCGAGGCACCCAAAGCCCCCACCGCCTGATACTGGTTCACGGACACCCACCATGCTGCAATACCCCGCCACCGCGGCCGACTGGCGACTGAAAGCCCAGGCGCGGCTGCCGCGCTTCTTGTTCGACTATGCCGATGGCGGCGCCACGGATGAACAGACCCTGCGCGCCAACGAGGCCGACTGGGCCCGCATCACCCTGCGCCAGCGCGTGCTGCGTGACGTGGACGGGGTGGACACCCGCAGCACCCTGGCCGGGCAGCCTTGTGCCCTGCCCCTGGCGCTGGCGCCCATCGGGCTGGCGGGATTGATGGCCCGCCGCGGCGAGGTGCAGGCCGCGCGCGCAGCCGAAGCGGTGGGTGTGCCCTTCACCTTGTCGACCGTGGGCATCTGCCCGCTGGCCGAGGTCATGAACGCCGTTCAGCGTCCCATCTGGTTTCAGCTCTACATGCTGCGCGATCGCGGCATCGTGAGCGCCCTGTTGCAACGCGCCTGGGCGGCGGGCTGCCGCACGCTGGTGTTCACGGTGGATCTGCCCATCTCGGGCATGCGCCACCGCGACACCCGCAATGGCCTGTCGGCGCCCGCGGCGCAAGCCGCCTTGATCAAGGCCACCCAGTTGCTGACCCGCCCCGGCTGGATCTGGGACGTGGGCGTGAAGGGCAAGCCGCACGCGTTTGGCAACCTGAGCGACCAGGTGCCGGCGGCGCAGGACATGGATGCCTTCAAAGCCTGGGTCGACACCCAGTTTGATCCCACCGTCACCTGGGACGACATCGAGTGGGTGCGACAGCAATGGCCCGGCACCGTGCTGCTCAAAGGCATCCTGGATGAAGACGATGCCCGCGCGGCGGTGCAGACCGGTGTGCAGGGCCTGATCGTGTCCAACCACGGGGGCCGGCAGCTGGATGGCGTGGCCTCGACGGCGGCGAAGCTGCCGGGCATCTGCCGGGCCGTGGATGGCGCCCTGGCGGTGCTGGTGGATGGCGGTGTGCGCAGCGGTGTGGATGTGTTCCGCGCCCTGGCCCTGGGCGCGCAAGGCGTGCTGATCGGCCGGCCCTGGGTGTGGGCCCTGGCCGGTGGCGGCGAAGCCGGGCTGACCGAGCTGCTGCGCCGCTGGCAGCAAGAACTGAAGCTGGCCATGACCCTGGCCGGCGTGACCTGTGTGGCCGACATCGGCCCCCAACATGTGGAGACCTTGGCATGAATGGCGCTCAAGCCCTGATGAAGACCCTGGCCGATGCCGGGGTGACCGTGTGCTTCAGCAACCCCGGCACCTCGGAGATGCACTTTGTGGCCGCGCTGGATGCCGAGCCGCGCATGCGCGCCGTGCTGGCGCTGTTTGAAGGGGTGGCCACCGGCGCAGCCGATGGTTATGCGCGCATGGCAGGCAAGCCCGCCGCCACGCTGCTGCACCTGGGTTGTGGACTGGGCAATGGCCTGGCCAACCTGCACAACGCCCGCAAGGGCCGGGTGCCGGTGGTCAACATCGTGGGCGACCACGCCACCTACCATGTCAAGTACGACGCGCAACTGCAGTCCGACATCGAGACCGTGGCTCGCAATGTGTCGACCTGGGTGCGCACCTCGTCGTCCACGGCCGCGCTGGCCAGCGATGCCGCCGAGGCCGTGGCCACCGCCATGGGCGGCATGGGTGGCGGGGGGCAGGTGGCCACCCTGATCCTGCCGGCCGACGTGTCGTGGAGTGAAGGCGGCGTGCCGGCGGCCCTGCCCACCCTGGTGCCGCCTCCCGTGGCCGATGAGGGCGTGATCCAGGCCATCACGAAGGCCATCCAATCGGGTGAGAAGACCGCGCTGTTGCTGGGTGCCCGCGCCTTGCGCGAGCCGGGCTTGATGGCCGCTTCACGCATCGCGGTGAAGGCCGGTGTGCAGCTGTTTGCCGAAGTCTTTCCCACGCGCATCGAGCGCGGTGCGGGCCTGCCACATGTGGAGCGCATCGCGTACCTGGCTGAGCTGGCCTCGGTGCAGTTGCAGGGCCTGAAGCACCTGGTGCTGGTGGATGCCAAGTCGCCCGTGTCCTTCTTTGCCTACCCGGGCAAGGCCAGCGACCTGGTGCCCGAGGGCTGCACGGTGCACACCCTGGCCTCGCCCACGCAGGATGCGGTGGGTGGGCTGGAGCGCCTGGTGCGTGCCCTGGGCGCCGAGGGCGTGCAGCCGGCCTTGCAGCCGCCCTCGCGACCTGATGCCCCCAAGGGCAAACTGACGGCCGAGAAGGTGTGCAAGGCGGTGGGCCACCACCTGCCTCAGCGCGCCATCATCGTGGACGAAGCGCAAACCTCAGGCGTGATGCTGCCGCACTTCACGCGGGGCGCGCCGCGCCACGACGTGATCACGCTGACGGGCGGGGCCATTGGCCAGAGCCTGCCCAATGCCGTGGGCGCGGCCATTGCCTGCCCGGATCGGCCGGTGCTGGCCCTGGTGGGGGATGGCTCGGCCATGTACACCCTGCAGGCTTTGTGGACCATGGCGCGCGAGGGTTTGAACGTCACGACCATCGTGTTCAACAACAAGAGCTATGCCATCTTGAATGTCGAGCTGCAGCGGGTGGGCGCGGTGGGCTCAGGGGATGCGCAAGGCGTGAAGGCCCGCAGCCAGCTGGACCTGTCCAGCCCCGGGTTAGACTTTGTGCAAATGGCCTCGGGCATGGGTGTGCACGCGATGCGTGTCACCACGGCCGAAGAGCTGAACCGCGCCTTGGCGCAGTGTGTGAGCACGCCTGGCCCGCACCTGATCGAGGCGGTGGTGCCCAATGCGTTTTCAGGGCTGAAGCTGCGTTTGTTGCCGCATGTGCTGAGCTCCTTGGCCAGCCTGCCGCAGCCGCTGGCCCGGCTGATCAAACGCAAGGTGGCGCCATGACCCCATGACCGACCTTCTTCCTGCATGACCTTGCCGACCTGGCCCCACGCGTATCCGATCACTGGCGCCAGCGCCACCCTGAAGAGCCTCAATGAGGATTTCAGGGTGACCGAGCTGCCCTTGCAGCTGCCCAGCGGCGAGGGTGAACACCTCTGGCTGGACATTGAAAAGAACGGCGCCAACACCGCTTTTGTGGCGCAACAACTGGCCGAGGCCGTGGGCGTGACCGAGCGGGATGTGGGCTATGCCGGCTTGAAGGATCGCTATGCCATCACCCGGCAGTGGTTCAGCATCTACCTGCCCTATGGCAAGGGCCAAGCCGAGACCCCCGACCTGACCCAGCTTCAGCACCCCGAGTTCAAGGTGCTGAGCCAGCAGCGCCACGTCAAAAAGCTGCGCCCGGGCGATTTGCAGGGCAACCACTTCCGCATCGTGCTGCGCGATGTGGTGGGTGGTCCCGAGGCCTTGGCAGCGGTTGAGACCAACCTCCAGGCGGTGGCAGCCCAGGGGGTGCCCAACTACTTCGGCGCCCAGCGTTTCGGCTTTGATGGCGCCAACGTCGAGCAGGGCCGGGCCATGCTGGCGCGCGAGATCCGCGTGCGCAACCCGAAGAAGAAGGGCATCTACCTGTCGGCCGTGCGCTCCTTCATCTTCAATGAGGTGCTGGCGCTGCGCATTCAGCAAGGCTGTTGGGGCCAGACCCTGCCTGGCGATGTGATGGACGAGGCGGGGCTGCCCACCGGACCCCTGTGGGGGCGCGGTCGTGTGGCCAGCACTGATCAGGCGCAGGCCCTGGAAGCCGCCGTGGCCCAGCGCCACGCCACCTTGTGTGATGGCCTGGAGCACGCCGGCCTGGAGCAGGAGCGCCGTGCCCTGGTGGCCCGCCCCGAGGGCCTGTCATGGACATGGCCGCAAGCCGATCAGCTGGTGCTCACGTTTGCCTTGCCGGCCGGGAACTACGCCACCTCGGTCCTGAACGAGATCGTGCGCACCACGGAGCCAGATCGGCACACGGAGAGCGAGCCCGCGCCGATCGAGTGACATGACGCCAGTGGGCGCCAGGGATCGCTGCTGTGGACCCGTGGCCGCCGCCGTTCAAGGCATGACCGCCCGGTGGTCATCCAGCCTGAACAACAGCACCTTCAACCCCCGGTCGGGCTGTGCATCCGGAAAGCCCGCCGGGTTGGGCAGGCGCTGCACGAACTGCAGTTCTGGGGCCTCGGCGGCCACCAGGTCCAAGATGAAGGCGGGGGTGTGCTTGGGTGAGTTCAGGCACAGCAGGGCGTGCCCGCCTGGCGTCAGCAGGCCAGGCAGGCGGCGCACCAGGCGGGCATAGTCTTTCTCGGCCACGAAGCTGCCCTTTTGGTATGAGGGCGGGTCGGCGATCACCAGTTGGTAAGGCCCCAGGCGGCTGATCTTGCCCCATGACGAGAAGATGTCGTGTGGCAGGAAGCTGGCGCCTGCCGCCAGGCCATTGAGCTGGTGATTGGCCTTGCCAATGCCCAGGGCGCCTGCCGCCATGTCCACATTGACCACCTGCGCGGCGCCGCCCTGCCGCGCCGCCACCGAGAACGCGCAGGTGTAGGCAAACAGGTTCAGCACCTTGACGCGCTCGCTGGGCTGCAAGGTCACGGCCTGGGCCACCTGCTCGGCCACGTGTTCGCGCACCCAGCGGCGGCCTTCGGCCATGTCCAGAAACAGGCCGTGGTTGTAGCCCCGCATCAGGTGCACCTTGTAGCGTGCCCCGGCTTCGCACACCACATGGGGCTCGGGTACGGTGCCGGCCAGTACGCGGGTGTCGGCGCGCACCTCGTCGCGGTGTTGCAGCACCAGGTTCAGCGGCTGGTCGGGCGCCAGGGTGGACCAGCGCGCGGCCAAGGCCTGGTGCACGGCCTCGGCTTGGGCCAGGGTGGTGTCGCTCACGGGCGCAAAGCAGGTCAGCAGCCATACCGGGGCATACCAGTCCAGCGTCCAGGCCTCGCAGCCGGGGTAGGCGCCCCCACGCCCGTGAAAGCAGCGTTGGGCGTCGGTGGGCAAAGGGCCCAGTTGGCCGATGGCGTGAAGAAGCGGCAGAAGTTCAGACAAAAAACCACATCCCTAAGGTGAGTGATGGGCAGCCGGCCGCAGCCGGATGAGACTGGAGCGCTGACACACCACCACCATGGAAGGATGGTTTCATGAAATACCCAGGTTGGGTCATCAAGCAGGGCGAGCGCGATGCCCGCATTGTCAAGGCTTTGAAGACGGCCTTGAACAAGGCGCTGGTGCTGCGGGGCGACGAGGCGCTGCAGCTCGATCCTGACAACCCGCACTTTGGCCCCAGCATGAAGCAGGCGGTCAAGCTGTTTCAGGCACGGCACCTGGACGACCAAGGCCAGGCGTTGAAGATCGATGGCGAGGTGGGATCGCTGACCTGGTCGGCGCTGTTCGGGGCCCACCGCGTGCCGCAGATCGAGGTGGTGCGAGACCCGTACATGGCCGCCGTGCTGGCGCAGGCGGCCTCGCAGGTGGGCGTGATGGAGGTGCCGCGCAACAGCAATCGGGGGCCTGAGGTGGATGCCTACCTGTTGCGTGTGGGTGTGTCGCCCGGCCTGGCCTGGTGTTGCGCCTTCACCTACTGGTGCTTTGATGAGGCTGCGCTGGCCGCCGGGCGTCCCAACCCCATGGTGAAGACCGCCGGTTGCCTGGCGCACTGGAAGCAGGCGCCTGCACGAGGCGCGCGGCGCCTCAGTTGTGCCGAGGCCACTGACAACCCGGCGCTGGTGCAGCCGGGCATGGTGTTCATCATGGACTTTGGTGGCGGCAAGGGCCACACGGGCTTTGTGGAACGCGTGGAGGGCGGCTACGTGCACACCATCGAGGGCAACACCGATGCCTCGCAAACGCGTGAAGGGGGTGGCGTGTACCGAATTCAGCGCAAGCTGGGCAGTCTCAACAAGGGGTTCATCGATTACCTGGGGGTGTGAGCTCACCGAGCGGCTGCTGGGCTGAGCCGAACACCAGGTTGGCAAAGGTGTTGCTCACCTCGTCGAGGAGGGTGTCGCGCATGGGGCCGGCGGGGCATTCCTGCCCGAGCGAGCCATCCAGCAGCAGGCTGGCCATGCCGTGCACATGGGCCCAGTACACCATGCACAGGGCTGGGCTGGTTTGCGTGCCGTGCACCATCGAGACCAGCTCGACCAGGGTGGCTTGGGCGGCTTGGCCCGCAGCCTGTACGGCCGGAAAGCGCGCCGGGTCACAGGTCTCGGGCCGAAACATGACGCGGAACACGCCCGGGTTGCTCAGCGCAAAGTCGATGTAGGCCCGGCCAGAGGCCATCACGGCACCGCGCAGGTTGTGCGCTGCCAGGGTGTTGGCCTGGGCCAGATCCCGGCCCAGGGTGCGAAAGCCTTCGGCCACCAGCTCGGCCAGGATGGATTCGCGATCGCCAAAGTGGTGATACGGGGCCTGATGGGTGACCCCCGCGCGCCGCGCCACCTCGCGCATGCTCAAGCCGCTGGCGCCCACGTCATTGAGCAGGGCGCGGGCGGTGTCCAGGATCTCTTGCCGCAGGTCGCGGCCGGGGGTGGCGCGGGTGGAGGTTGCCATGGCGTCATCATGCGGCCACATGAGCTGCTTGACAGTGTCTAGTGTTGAACTTTAGCATGGCGCCATTACTGCTAGACAGTGTCAAGTCATCGAGGCCATCCATGCCGAAACAGATCCTGGTGGTGCTGGGCCACCCCCGAGTCGACAGCCTGTGCGGGGCCCTGGCCCAGCATTACATCGACGGTGCCCGTGCGGCCGGCCATGAGGTGCGTGTGCTGCGCCTGGCCGAGCTGCGCTTCGACCCCATCCTGCATGGCGGCTATGTGGGCAGCCAGCCGCTGGAGCCCGACCTGCAGCAGGCCCGCGAGGCCATCACCGCAGCCCAGCACCTGGTGTGGGTGTACCCGCTGTGGTGGGGTGCCATGCCGGCTTTGGTGAAGGGTTTCATCGACCGGGTGTTTCTGCCGGGCTTTGCCTTCAAGTACCGTCAGGGCAGCCCGTTCTGGGATCGCCTGCTGACCGGCCGCAGCGCCGAGGTGCTGGTGACCATGGATTCGCCACCCTGGTACTTCTGGCTGGTGAACCACATGCCCGGCCACCACCAGATGCGCAAGACCATTTTGCAGTTTTGCGGCATCACGCCGGTGCGCATCCACAGCTTTGGATCCGTTAAAGGCTCGACGCCAGCCCGGCGGCAAGCCTGGTTGCAAAAAGCCCTGGCCTTGGGGCGTGCGGCCTGAGCTTGTTAAGCTGACGGTGGCGTGCGCATCGCCACCCCCTGCCCTGTTCAGCTGGAGCCCTTGATGTCTGACGTCCCCACCACCGCCCCTGCCTACACCCCGCCCAAGGTCTGGACCTGGAAGCCAGGCCATGGCGGTCAGTTTGCCAACATCAACCGGCCCATTGCCGGGCCCACGCACGAGGCCGAGTTGCCCGTGGGGCGCCACCCGCTGCAGCTCTACTCCCTGGGTACGCCCAATGGTGTGAAGGTGACGGTGATGCTGGAAGAGCTGCTGGCGCTGGGGCACACGGGCGCCGAGTACGATGCCTGGCTGATCCCCATCAACACGGGCGCGCAGTTTGGCAGCGGCTTTGTGGCCGTGAACCCCAACAGCAAGATCCCGGCGCTGCTCGACCGCAGCCCTGAGGCTCAGGGTGGGCAGGCCATCCGGGTATTCGAGTCCGGCGCCATCCTGATGTACCTGGCCGAGAAGTTTGGCGCCTTCCTGCCCACTGAGCCAGCCGCACGGGCTGAATGCCTGTCATGGCTGTTCTGGCAGATGGGCAGCGCGCCGTTTCTGGGCGGTGGCTTTGGGCACTTCTATGCCTATGCGCCCGCCAAGATCGAATACGCGATCGACCGCTACGCCATGGAGGTCAAGCGGCAACTGGATGTGCTGAACCGCCTGCTGGCCGAGCGTCGCTTTCTGATCGGCAACGACTACACCATCGCCGACATGGCCGTGTGGCCCTGGTACGGCGCCTTGGTGAAGGGCCAGCTGTACGAGGCGGGTGAGTTCTTGCAGGTGCACGAGTACACCCACGTGCTGCGCTGGGCCGATGAGATTGCCCAACGTCCGGGTGCGCGCCGTGGGCGCATGGTGAACCGCGTGTGGGGCGACCCCGCCACGCAGTTGCATGAGCGTCACGATGCCAGCGACTTTGACACCATGACGCAAGACAAGCTGGCCGCGGCAGGGCCAGCGGCCTGAGCGGGCGGTCAGACCTGTTGCGCCGATCAAGCTCAGACCATGTCCCAGGGCAAGCGCAGCGTGGCCCTGCCCGAGGTGAACCCCGACCGCTGTACCGGCTGTGGACGTTGCGTGGCCGCGTGCCCGCCCCAGGTGCTGTGGCTGGCCACGAGCCACCCGCGTGGTTGGTGCCCGAAGCTGGCCGAGCTGCATGATGTGCCGGGGTGCACGGGCTGCGCCCGGTGTGCGGTGGTGTGCCCGTTTGACGCGATCCGCATGGTGCGCGTGCCGCGCACCACGAATGCGAAGGGCTGAGTGTCAGCGCCCCGTCGGTGAGCGCCCACCGGCGGCAAAGGCCAAGTCGGGCAGGGCCAGAGCGGCCTTGGCCACATCCACCAGGCGTTTGTTGTGGTCCATGGCCGCTTTTTGCAGGGCGCGGTAGGCGGCTTCTTCGGTCAGCCCCAGGCGCGACATGAGGGCGCCCTTGGCCCGTTCAATCACCTTGCGGTCGTTCAGCGCACGCTTGGCCGATTCGAGCTCGGCTTCCATCTGGGCCATGCGCTCGGATTGCGCTTGCAGCAGTTCCACCAGGGGTGAATCCGTGGGCGTTGCGCTGGTGGCCGGGGTGGTCTGGCCGCGTCCCGCATCGGCCGCGTCGGCCAGGGGGGCCAGCACCGGGGGCGTGAGGTCCGCGCCGCCGGCGCTGAAAAAGCGCTCCACGGCGTGGGTGTGGGCGGGCGGGTTTTGTTTGAGTTGGTCCAGCAGTTCGCGGGCGTCTTGCAGTTGAGCCTTGGAGGCTTCGATCTGCTGCTGGCAGTCAAGCTGCAGGGCGTCCACCAGCGCCACCTCCATCTGCCACATCTGGCTGATGCGCTGACTGGTGGTCTGGAACCAAAGCTCGGTCTGTGCCGGATCCAGCACGGCCCGGGTGCTGGTGCTGCACAGGGTGCGACGCAGCCGCTCGATCTGCGCGGCGTTGGGCGTGAGCTGGGCTTGCTGCCAACTCTCGGCCTGCGCGGGGTCGGCGAACTCTTCGAACACGGCCAGGCTGCGCTCCTGGGCTTCGATCAGGTGCACGATGCGTTGCTGCTGTTCGTCATCGCGCTGACCCGAGGCAAAGAGCTGGCCGCCCAGGGCGCGCTCTTGTCCCGCCAGCTCTTTGCCCTGCAGCAAGTGCACCAGGGCCACCAACTGACGGGAAACCGCCGGGTGCAGGGCCGCGTCGGCCAGGTGGAACACCATCTCGACCTGGCTGCCGATCAGTCGGCTGAAGGCGACGATGCTGTCTTGGGCCGTCAGCTGGTGTTGGGCGATGCGTTGGCGGAGTTCGGGCAGCGCGTCCAGATCGAGCAGCACCCAGGCCATCAGCGACAGCAGGCGCGGGCTGGCACCCGACGCCGAGGCCAACTGCCGCTCGAACATGGCGCGCACCCGGGCCTCGGCCGGTTGCGCCTCGCTCACGGCGGCCTGTCGTTCATCGGCAAAGCGCTGCCCGCCCGAGGCCAGATAAATGCTGCTGGCACCGCGCTCGCGCTGCAGGGCGTCAATGCACTGGCCCATGGCGTCGACCAATTCGACACGGTGGGCCAGGCACTGGATGGCTTCGGTCTCAAGCTGGCGAGCGCGCAGCACGAGGCTGGAAACAGACAGAGAAGGCTTGGACATGAACGGGGGCAGGGTGCGCCTGAACAACATGGGGTTTCAACACCACATTGTGGGTCTATTGGTGTGCCCGTTGCTTGATTTACCACGTGATGTGGTGGATATAACGCTAAGCTCGACAGCCCATGAGCTTTGATCTGGACATTGGCTACGCTTCAGAGCGCGGCCCACGCACAACCCTGGAGGACTGGGGGGGCGTTCGCTTGCCTGGACCCGCCGAGGGCGCTTGGGGAGTGGTGGCGGCTGTGGCTGATGGCGTGTCGACCGGGGGGCGGGGGCTGGAGGCGGCTCGCAGTACGGTACAGATGCTGCTGAACGACTGGTACGCTACCCCAGCCACCTGGGATCCGACCGTGGCACTGGACCGTCTGATGACGGCACACAATGCGTGGCTGGCCGATCACAACCGGCGGCGACAGCACACCCGTCGGCCTGGAGAGCCGGCGGCAGAGACCGGTCTGTGTACATTGACCGCTTTTGTGATGCGGGCGCACGGGTTCACGTTGGCGCATGTCGGCGACAGCCGCGCCTGGCTGATCCGAGACGGCGACTGTCTGCAGCTCACGCAAGACCATGTGATGGGTCACACCGAGTTCCACAATGGCTTGACGCGTGCAGTGGGGCTGGATGAAGCCTTGCGCGTGGACTACCTGGACGGCGACATGCAGGTAGGCGATACGTTCGTGCTGAGCACTGATGGAGTGCACGGCTACATCAAGCGCGCGCAACTGCATGAACTGGCGCAGCAGGGCACGGCACAGGAGGCGGCCGAGGCCCTGGTGCAACGGGCCTTGGCTGCAGGCGGGCGCGACAACGCGACAGCCTTGGTGCTGCGGGTGCGGGGCCTGGATACCCGTAGCCTGGCAGACGCAGAGCGCCGCGGACGCCAGTTGCCGGTGCCCACCCGCTTGCAGCCGGGTGAGCGGCTCGACGGCCTGGTGGTCGAGGCCCTGGTGTTCAACAACGGCGTGCACCGGGTGTATCGGGTGCGCGATGAGGCGCGGGGCACCGTGCATGCGCTCAAAACACTGCATGAGTCGAGAGCAAACGATGCGCAAGAGCTCGACATGCTGGCCCATGAGGCCTGGCTGGGTGCGCGGGTGTCCGAGCGGCAGGCCGAAGGCCTGTTGCACATCACCGAGCCGCTCAACCCCACGGCGTTTTACACCCTGTCGGACTGGCTGGAGGGCCAATCTCTGGCGCACCTGCTGGACCACAAAACACACTTTGTCGTGTCCGACGTCGTGCAGGCGGCCATCAGCCTGACCCGCACCCTGGGGCGCTTGCACCAGCACGGCGTCATCCACCGGGACATCAAACCCGACAACCTGCACCTGGGGCACGACGGGCAGTGGCGCATCCTGGACCTGGGGGTGGCGCTGTCGGGGCGGGAGCCCGAAGCCCTGCGCGTGCTGCACGCGGGCACGCCCAGCTACATGAACCCCGAGCAGTGGTCCGACGACCCCACGCTGGCGCGGGCCACGTCGACATCTGACCTGTTTGCGCTGGGGGTGTCGCTCTACTTGTGGCTGACCGGGCGCCTGCCTTATGGCGAGATCGAACCCTACCAGCTGGGCCCCTACCGGCGCGACCCGGTGGCGCCGTCGCGCCTGCGGCCGGATGTGCCCATCTGGCTGGATCACATTGTGCTGAAGGCCGTGGCCCGTGACCCCAAGCAGCGTTTCGAAACCGCTGAAGAGTTCCGCCTGGCACTGGAGCGTGGCGCATCGCGCCCGCTGACGCCGCCGCGGGCCTCCGCCCTTTTGGAGCGCAACCCCGCGGCCGCCTGGCAGATCGCTTTTGGCGTGTCCTTGTTGTTCAATCTGTTGTTGGTGTACTGGCTGGTGTTTTTGCCCCGCCAGTGAGGCGCTGTCGCGCCCGATGCAGCGTCAACCCGCTGCGGCCTGGGCCGGGCCGAAGATCAGGGTGTCGCGCTGATGGGCCACCGATTCGCCGCTGCGGATCAGCTCGAAGTACCAGGCGCCATCGCGCATGTCGCCATACAGGCAGGCGCCCACCAGTTGCGGGCCCTTGAACACCAGCTTTTTGTAGATGCCCCGCAGGGGGTCGCGCAAGATGACCGACTCGGTGCCCTCGGCGCCCATGAAGTCCCCGGCTGAAAACAGATCGATGCCCGTCACCTTGAGCTTGGTGCTGACCTGGCTGCCCAGGTAACGACCGATGCCCCAATGCGCCAGGTGGGTGGCGCACACCTGAGCCTGCTCGTACAGCGGCGCCACCAGCCCGTAGGCGGTACCCCGGTGGTTGGCACATTCGCCGACCGCATAGATGCGTGGGTCGGTGATGCTCTGCAGCGTGTCAGTCACCAGCACACCCCGATTGCACTGCAGGCCCATGGATTCGGCCAGGGCCACCTGGGGGCGGATGCCGGCGGCCATCACCACCAGATCGGCCGGGATCTCGCGGCCGTCCTTGAGCGACAGCGCGCACACCCGCCCCTGGCCGTCGTCCAGACAAGCCGCCGTGTGCGCCAGCAAGGCGAACTGAATGCCCCGCGCGCTCAGCTCGGCCTGCAACAGGCCGGCCGCCTCGCGATCCAGCTGGCGCTCCAGCAGCCATTCGCCCAGGTGCACCACGGTCACGTCCATGCCGCGCGCCCTCAGACCATTGGCGGCCTCCAGGCCCAGCAGCCCACCGCCTATGACCACGGCATGGCGGTGCGTGCGCGCCGTCTCGATCATGGTCTGGGTGTCGGCAATGTCGCGGTAAGCGATCACGCCCTGCAGGGTGTGGCCCGGCACCGGCAAGATGAACGGCTGTGAGCCGGTGGCCAGCAGCAGGCGGTCGTACGGGGCTTCGATGCCATCGGCGGTGCGCACGACGCGGCGGCGGCGGTCCACCTCGGTGACGGTCTGCCCCATGTGCAGGGTGATGCCATGCTGGGCATACCAGCTCAAGGGATTGAGGATGATGTCGTCGATCGTCTGCTCGCCGGCCAGCACGGGCGACAGCATGATGCGGTTGTAGTTCGGGTGAGGCTCGGACCCGAACACGGTGATGTCGTACAGGTCCGGCGCCAGCTTGAGCAGGGCTTCCAGCGTGCGCATGCCGGCCATGCCGTTGCCCACCACCACCAGCTTGTGTCGCGACGCTGTTTCAGACATGGCCATCTCTCCCTTGGATCTGCCCGTGGGCTCAACGCCCGGTTGCAGGCTGGTTGAACGCAGCCGCCGTGCCACTGCTGCTGCGGGCACGACCGCCCTTTTCGGCCCAGGTGCGCGTCCAGCGGATCTGCATCACGCGCAGCATCACCAGGATCACGGCCGCGAAGACGGCAAAGCCCAGGAAGCCGTAGAAGTAGGTGTCGAAGTGCTGCTTGGATTGGCCCATGGCGTTGGGGATCAGGCCACCGCCCAGGGCGCCCAGCTCGCCGATCATCGAGCCGGCCACCGCCGTGGTCAGCGGCCAGCGCAATGGCACCAGCTGGAACAGTGCGCCATTGCCCGCGCCCAGGGCGGCAAAACACAGCATGAACAACAAGGTGGTCAAGGTGAGGTTGGCGCCCATCATGCCGCACACGAGCAGCGTGGCGATCACGAACACAAGCACCGCCGACAAGGTGTTGACGCCGCCCCAGCGGTCAGACAACCAGCCGCCCAGCACCCGCGTGGCCGAGCCCATCAGCGTGGCCAGCATGGTGAGCTGCCCCGCTTCGATCTTGGTGACCTTGAACTGGTCGTAGAAGTAGGTGGGCAGGAAGTTGGCCAGGCCGATGAAGCCGCCGAAGGTGACGATGTAGATCAGACTGAAGGCCCAGCCATCCTTCTCGAACAGGCAGGCGGTGTGTTCACGCAGGGTCTGGTGTTCGATGTCGGGCGGCTCTTTGGCCATCACGGCCATCACCACCATGGGCAGCAGCATGGTGAAGGCGGCGAGACCATACACCGCTTGCCAACCGTAGGCGGTGGCAAGCGGTGGCGCAAACAGCACGGCCAGCACCGTGCCGCTGTTGCCGGCGCCCGCAATGCCCATGGCCAGGCCCTTGTACTTGGGCGGGAACCAGCCCGAGCCCAACGACAGGGCGATGCCGAAGCTGCCGCCGGCAATGCCCAGCAACACGCCCATGGCCAGCACCTCGCTGTGCGTGTCGACAAAGACGAAGCCGTAGATCAGGGCCAGCACGATCAGGCCCATCTCTACCATGGCCGCGCTTTTGCGCCCGATGTACTGGGCCAGCAAGCCCAAGGGAAAGCGCATCAGGGCACCGGCCAGGATGGGCACCGAGACCATGAAGCCGACTTCGGCCGCGCTGAGGTTGAAGGTTTCCTTGATGAAGGGCGCCATCGCGCCATTGAGCACCCAGATGGCGAAGGTGAGGTCGAAGTACAGAAAGGAGGCAAACAGGGTGGGTGCGTGCCCTGCGCGCAAAAAGGTCTTGAAGTTGGACATGGTGGTTTCAGCGGGGGTGCCGTCTTGTCGGGGTTCGCAAGCGGCGTTTTAGGGTGGGATCCAAAGAACGAAAGTGATGCTCAGGCCGCCTGACGGTCTGACCGGTCCTCCACGATGGGCACCACGGTGGGCGCATCGGTGAATGGGGTGTCGCGCACCAGGGTGCGCAGCGTGGGCACGCACGAGCCGCAGTTGGTGCCGCACTTCAAGGCGCCTTGCAGGCTGGCCAACCGGGCGTCGGGGCTGCCCTCGCACTGGTGCAGGTGGGCCACGATCTGCGGTTCGGTCACGTTGTAGCAGGTGCAGATTTGTTTGCCCGTGTCGGCCACCTTCACGGGCGCGATGGCGCCAGGGTGCAGCAGCAGGCTGCCCAACTCGGCCACGTTGTGGTCGGCCTGCAGCAAGGCGGGCAGCCATGCGGCAGCGCGGGTGTCGCCGGCCAGCATCAGGGCGCGCAGATGTTGGGCGCCTTCGCGATCCTGTTGTACCCGCAGCCAGCGGTGATGGCCGCGCGCGGCGTCGTCGTAGCGCAGCACCGTGGGGCCTTGCAGGCCGACCAGGTCTGCCAGCTCGCTCAGGCGCTCGGCGGACGGTGCCTGTTCATCAGCCACGCGCAGCAGCACGCCCACGCGGGCCTGGGTATCGGGCTCGCGCCCGAAGGGCACGCAGCTGGTGAAGGCGAACTCATCGGCCAGCGGCTTGAGGCGCTCGCGCAGCGCCAGGGCCTCATCGGCGGGCAGCCAGGCCATGAACACGGCCTGCCATGGCAGCTCGGCGGCCTCGATGGCAATGCTGGCGTTCTTGAGTTCGGGCTGTTTGGAGCTGGGGCAAAAGGCGGGCTGCGTCAGCGCATTGACGCCCTGCAGGCGCTGTCCATCGCGTCCACGGCCGCTGATGAACTCTTCGCCCCAGTGCATGGCGATGTAGGCCTCGCCCCGGCGCTGGCCCGTGCTGGCGCGCGCCGGGATCAGCACCTCGCCGCGGCGTGATCGCACGCGCAACAGTTGGCCGTCGCTCAGGCCTTGCTGCTGCAGGTCATCGGGGTGCAGCTCGATGGCGGGCTCGCTCACATGCCCAAACAGCCGGCCCAGCGTGCCGGTGCGGCTCATGCCGTGCCACTGGTCGCGCAGGCGGCCGGTGTTGAGCACGAAGGGGTAGTCGGCATCAGCCTGTTCACGCGGTGCGCGCCAGGCGGCCGTTACAAAGCGAGCCTGGCCATCGGGCGTGGCAAAGCGGCCGTCGGCGTACAGGCGGGCGCGGCCTTCGGTGGCGCCTTCGGGGTAGGGCCACTGCTGCGGGCCTTGTTGTTCCAGCAGGGCGTAGCTCAGGCCCGTGATGTCGAGGTCGCGCCCTCGGGTGGATTCGCGGTGTTCGTTCCACACGGTCTCTGGCGTGGGGTAGGCAAACAGCGTGGTGGTGCCGGGGCGGTAGGCGGCCACGCGCTCGGGCAGGCGGGCTTCGAGGCGCTGGCCCAGGGCCGTGAAGATGGCCCAGTCGTGGCGGGCCTCGCCAGCGGGCGGCACGGCGGGGCGCACGCGGCTGATGCGGCGCTCGCTGTTGGTGACCGTGCCATCTTTTTCGCCCCAGGTGGTGGCGGGCAGCAGCAGGTCGGCATAGGCGCAGGTGGCGGTGCTGGCAAAGGCTTCTTGCACCACCACGAACTCGGCGCGTTCGAGTGCGCGGCGCACGGTGGCCTGGTCGGGCAGCGACTGCGCGGGGTTGGTGCAGGCGATCCACAAGGCCTTGATCTCGCCGCGCGCGGCGGCCTCGAACATCTCTACCGCCGTTTTGCCGGGCTGGGCGGGCACCTCGGGCACGCCCCACAGCGCCGCCACTTCTTCGCGGTGTGTGGCATTGGCCAGGTCGCGGTGGGCGCTCAGCAGGTTGGCCATGCCGCCCACCTCGCGGCCGCCCATGGCATTGGGCTGGCCCGTCAGCGAAAACGGCCCGGCACCGGGAAGGCCGATCTGACCCGTGGCCAGGTGCAGCGCGATCAGGGTGGCGTTCTTGTCGGTGCCGGCGGTGCTTTGGTTCAGGCCCTGGCAGTACAGCGACAGCGTGGGCGTGTGGCCACCCATCCAGCGGGCAGCCTGCTCGAGGTCGGCCAGTGGGATGCCGCAGATGTCGGCATAGACCTGGGCGGGCTGGGCCATGACGGCCGCCTCCAGCGCCTCGAAGCCGGTGGTGTGGCGAGCGATGTAGCCGCGGTCGATCAGACCCTCGCGCACCATCACGTGCAGCAGGCCGTGGAACAGGGCCACGTCACTGCCCGGGCGGATGGGCAGGTAGAGGTCGGCCATCTCGGCCGTTTCGGTGCGGCGCGGGTCGGCCACGATCAGCTTCTGGCTGGGCCGGGCGGCGCGGGCGGCTTCGATGCGCCGAAACAGGATGGGGTGGGCCCAGGCCGTGTTGGCGCCGACGATGAACATCGTCTCGGCGTGGTCGAAGTCGTCGTAGCAGGCCGGCGGTGCATCGGCGCCCAGCGTGGCCTTGTAGCCGGCCACGGCGCTGCTCATGCACAGGCGCGAATTGGTGTCGAGCTGGTTGGTGCCGATGAAGCCCTTCACCAGTTTGTTGAGCACGTAATAGTCTTCGGTCAGCAGCTGGCCCGAGCCATAAAAGGCCACGGCCTGCGGCCCGTGCTCGCGGATGATGGCGGCCAGGCGGTCGGCGGCCAGATCCAGCGCGGCCTCCCAGCCCAGGGGCGTGGGCGCGGCACCCCGTTGCAGGCGCTGCTGGGGGCGCAACAACCGCGTTTGCTGCGTGACGCTGGCCGCGGCGGTGAGGTGCAGGGTCGAGCCCTTGGTGCACAGGCGGCCGAAGTTGGCGGGGTGATCGGGGTCGCCCTGCACATCGACGATCTGGCCCTGCACCGACGTGATCTTCACGCCGCAGCCGGTGCCGCAGTAGGGGCAGGTGGAGCGGGTGACGGTGGTGCCCGCCATGGCGTCACTCATGCCAACGACACCCACACCTGACCGTCACGCACCTCGGCGTGGTGGGCGCGCACCGACCACGCGGGGTTCTCCAGGCATTCGCCCGTGGCCAGCACCAGGTGGTGCTTGTACAGCGGCGAGGCCACCACCAGGTGCTCGCCCAGGTTGCCCACCAGCCCGCGCGACAACACGTTGGCGCCGTTCTTGGGGTCGATGTTGTCGATGGCATAAAAGGCATCGCTGCCGTCGGCGGTGATCACGCGGAACACGGCCACAGGGTGCCCGTCCACCAGGGCGCACACGCCAGTGTTGGGCACGATGTCGTTGACGGGGCAGACCAGGGTCCAGGGGGATGGGTTCAGCACAGCGCTCATGATGATGGCTCCGTTCGGTGTCAGACAGATCTGGAGGGGGGAGACCTCAGGCGGTGTGTGTGGCTTCCAGCGCGTCGGGGGCGTGCAGCGGGTCCACGGCGGCATGGTCTTTTTCTTCAGGCCGGGCCGGGCGGATCTGGCCACGTTCGCGCACGAAGGTCACGGTGGCGTCCACGGCATCGCTGTTGACGAAGCTGCGGAAGCGCTGGCGCACCTCGGGCGTGGTCACGGCGGTCTTCCACTCGCACTGGTAGGTGTCGACCACATGCTGCATCTGCGCTTCCAGCTCAGCCGCCAGACCCAGCGAGTCATCGATCAGCACGCTCTTGAGGTAATCCAGCCCGCCCTCCAAGTTATCGCGCCAGGTGCTGGTGCGCTGCAGCCGGTCGGCCGTGCGCACGTAGAACATCAGGAAGCGGTCGATCAACTGGATCAGGCGCTCTTTGGACAAGTCTGAGGCGATCAGCTCGGCGTGGCGGGGCTTCATGCCGCCGTTGCCGCACACGTAGAGGTTCCAGCCTTTTTCGGTGGCGATGATGCCCACGTCCTTGCCCTGGGCCTCGGCGCACTCGCGGGTGCAGCCGGACACGCCAAACTTGATCTTGTGCGGCGCGCGCAGGCCCTTGTAGCGGTTCTCCAGCTCGACGGCCAGGCCGACGCTGTCGTCTACGCCATAGCGACACCAGGTGCTGCCCACGCAGCTCTTGACCGTGCGCAGCGACTTGCCATAGGCGTGGCCCGACTCAAACCCGGCAGCGATCAGCTCTTCCCAGATCAGGGGCAGTTGCTCGACACGGGCGCCGAACAGGTCCACCCGCTGGCCGCCCGTGATCTTGGTGTACAGGCCGTACTTCTTGGCCACCATGCCCACAGCGATCAGGCCTTCGGGCGTGACCTCGCCACCCGGCATGCGCGGCACCACGCTGTAGGTGCCGTCCTTCTGGATGTTGCCCAGGTAGTAGTCGTTGCTGTCTTGCAGGCTGGCCAACTGGGGCTTGAGCACAAAGTCGTTCCACACCGAGGCGAAGATGCTGGCGGCGGTGGGCTTGCAGATGTCGCAGCCCAGGCCGCTGCCATGCTTGGCCAGCAGCTCATCAAAGGTCTTGATCTCGCCGACACGGATCAGGTGGTACAGCTCCTGACGCGAGTACTTGAAGTGCTCGCACAGGTGGTTGTTGACCGCCAGACCGCGCTTGCTCATCTCGGCCTTCATGATCTGCGTGACCAGGGGCACACAGCCGCCACAGGTGGCGCCAGCCTTGGTGCAGGACTTCATGGCCGCGATGGTGGTGGCGCCCTCGCCCACGGCGGCGCAGATCTGGCCCTTGCTCACGCTGTTGCACGAGCAGATCTGGGCGCTGTCAGGCAGGGCATCAGGGCCCAGGCCGGGTTTGGCCTGGCCATCGCTGCTGGGCAGGATCAAAAACTCAGGGTTGGCCGGCAAGGAGATGCCGTTGAGGGCCATTTGCAGCAAGGTGCCGTATTCATCGGCGTTGCCCACCAGCACGGCACCCAGCAGGGTTTGGCCGTCTTCGCTGACCACGATCTTTTTGTAGACCTGCTTGATCTCGTCCACGTACTGGAAGCTGCGGCTGCCACGGGTCTTGCCGTGCGCGTCGCCAATGCTCGCCACGTCCACGCCCATCAGCTTGAGCTTGGTGCTCATGTCGGCGCCGGTGAAGGCGGCGTCGGCCGCACCGGCCAGGTGGCGGGCGGCCACACGGGCCATGTCATAACCCGGGGCCACCAGGCCGAAGGTCTGGTCGTTAAAAGCCGCACATTCGCCGATGGCGTAGATGTCGGGGTCGCTGGTGCGGCAGTGCTCGTCGATGGCCACGCCCCCGCGGGCTCCCACGGCCAGCAGGCTGGCGCGGGCCAGTTCGTCGCGCGGGCGGATGCCGGCCGAGAACACGATCATGTCGGTGTCCAGGTGGCTGCCGTCTTCGAACACCATGCGGTGGCGGCACTCGGCGCCGTCGTCGATCTTGACGGTGCTGTGGCTGGTGTGTACGTGCACGCCCAGCTCTTCGATCTTGCGGCGCAGGATGCGGCCACCGCCGTCATCCACCTGCACGGCCATCAGCCGGGGCGCGAACTCAATGACGTGGGTCTCCAGGCCCATGTCGCGCAGCGCCTTGGCGCATTCCAGGCCCAGCAGGCCGCCGCCCACCACCACGCCCACCTTGGATTTGGCACCGGAGGCGGTCATCTGCTCCAGGTCTTCGATGGTGCGGTACACAAAGCAGTGAGGCCGTTCGCGCCCGGGGATGGGCGGCACGAAGGGGTTCGAGCCGGTGGCCAGTACCAGCTTGTCGTAAGCGATCTGTTCACCATCCACCGTGGTGACGGTCTTGGTGCGGCGTTCGATGTGGGCGGCGCGGGCGGCCAGGCGCAAATCGAACCCGGTGCGTTCGAAGAATCCGGGCTCGACCAGCGACAGGTCTTGCGCCGTTTTGCCCGAAAAGAATTCGGACAGGTGCACGCGGTCGTAAGCGGGACGGGGTTCTTCGCACAAGACGGTGACCTCGGCACCCTGCAGACCGGATTCGGCGAGGCTTTCGAGGAACTTGTGACCGACCATGCCATGGCCAACAACGACGATTTTCATGTGAACTCCACGTGGGGATGAGGAGCCGCCGTCATTAGCAGGCCAGAACATTCAGGCGGGGGCGGCTTTGCCCCGGCGCGTGCAGTATCACATGCAAACATCGTGCCTGCCCAATTTGCACCATTGTTGTGCATGTGGCGCCAGGCGTGCCGCGCCGGGGTGCACGGAGCTGGCCGAGGCCTGAGGCACACTGGCAGGATGGATGACGCCTCCAACACCCTCCCGCCGCCGCAGTGCGGTCGCACCGAAGATTCGCTGGCCGGCCTGGCGCAGGCGCTGAACGACTTTGCCGCCGAGCGCGCGTGGCAGCCGTTTCATTCGCCCAAGAATCTGGCTTCGGCCCTGGTGGTGGAGGCCGGCGAGCTGCTGGAGCCCTTTCAGTGGATGAACGAGGCCGACAGCCGTCAGCTGAGCCCCGAGCAGCGCGAGGTGGTGGCGTTGGAGATGGCCGATGTGCTGCTCTACCTGGTGCAGCTGGCCAATGCCACGGGGGTGGACCTGCTGGACGCCGCGCGCCGCAAGATGGCCCTCAATGCCCAGCGCTATCCCGTGGACAAGGCGCGGGGGCGCAGCGACAAACACGATCAGCTTTGAGGCGTTCTGCGGCACTGACGTCACGCTGTCGTGCCTCTGCGGTCGATGGCGGCGGCCGTGCACTGGGCGCCCGCGCTACATTGCGGGTATGTCGTGGCTGAACAAATTGCCGGGTTTCGTGCGCTCAGCCGCCGGGTGGGAATGGGCGTTGTGGAAGCGTCTGCCCCTGATCACCTTGGCGGGCACCGTCGCGCCCGCGCTGGTGGGCCTCCTGGCGGCCCTGTGGTGGCCGGAGTCGCCGTGGCGGCCCGATGGCAGTTGGGCTCCGGGCTTTCTGCAGCTGATCTTCGCCCTGGTGGGCCTGGTCATCCTGCACTGGACCTTGGTGCTGACCGTGGGCATCGGCTGCGTGATCGTCATGCTCATGAAGGGGCCCGCCTACGTGGCTGACCCCTATGTCCTGCCCGACAGCGAGCGCCCTGCCGTCTCAGCAGGCCCATCAGGGGCCGCTGGCTCGTTGAGTGGTCGCTGAGCCGCCTTGCAACATGGCCGGCCGGGTACGCCGTCAACTGATGGCCCAGCAGTGGGATGCCCTGGAGGCCCGTCAGCGGGCGCAGGCCGAGGCCCTGTCTGACGAAGGCTGGCCGCTGTGCCCCTTGTGCGAGCGGCCCATCCCCCCCGAGCAGCGCGATGCACACCACCTGGTGCCCAAGTCGCGCGGGGGGCGTTACACCGCCGATCTGCACCGCATCTGCCACCGGCAGCTGCACGCCCTGTTCACCGAGACCGAACTGGCCCGCCACTATCACACGGTGGAGGCGTTGCTGGCCCATCCCGAGGTGGCCGCATTTGTGGCCTGGGTGCGGGGCAAGCCGCCCGAGTTTCATGAGCGCACGCGCAAAAGCCAACGGCTGCGACGCCGCTGAGCATGCCGCCGCTCAGGCACCCCGTGGTCAGCCCATGATCACAGCGCGCCAAACACCTTCTTGAGGATGGCGCTGCCGGTGCCCACCGGGTCTTGCCGGATCTTGCGCTCTTCTTCACCAATGACGGTGTAGAGCCCATCCAGCGTCTTGCCCGTCACGTAGCTTTCCAGCTGGGCGTCCTGGGTGTTGATCAGTCCGAAGCGCGCTGCCCGCTCGGCCACCTTGTTGTACTTGCGGGCCAGGTCGACCTTCTGTGTGGCCTGAGTGACCACGGGCAAAAAGCGTTCGCCCAGCGGTTGGCGGGTTTTCTGGGCGAAGAAGTCGGTCACCGACTGCTCGCCACCGCCCAGGATCTGTTTGGCATCGGTGACGCTCATGGTCTTCACCGCGTTGACCAGCAGGTCGCGGCCCATGGGCACGGCCTGCTCGGCCGCCCGGTTCATGGCGGTGATCAACTCATCCACGCGCTGGCCCTGGCCGATGCGGCGCAGCATCTGGCCAGCGTCGTCCAGAGCGCCAGGCAAGGGAATGCGCACCCGCTCGTTGTTCAAAAAGCCGCCCTCACGTCCCAACAGCGCCACGGCCGCCTGGGCGCCGCGTTCCAGCGCGGTTTTGAGCCCGGCGGTGGCGTCTTGCTGACTCAATTGAGCCAGGGACAGGGCCCAGGCCTGGTGGTGGGTGGCCAGCACCAGCAGGCCCAGGCTGAGGTGGCGGGTGGCGTTGCGGCGTTGCATGGTGCGGGCTCCTGCGTGGTGGTGTGGCCGGTCAGTCTGCCACGGCGGCGCGCCGAAGGGTGCCGACGGAGGGGGCTTTCAGCGTACCAGAGTGACGTCCACGCGTGCGGCCTGCTCAGGCGGGTCGTCGGGATGCAGGGTTTGGGACTGGCCCCGCTGGATGTGATCGGGGGGCACGCCCTGCTGAATCAGGGTGTCGCGCACCGCGACCAGGCGCAGATGGCTCAGGGATGGCGCTGGTGCACGAGAGCCTGGCGGTGCGGGTGAGGTGGGGTAGGCCGCAGCCAGGGCCGATGGCGGCAAGTAGCCTGACAGCACCACCCGGCCACCGTCGGCGAGCAGGGTCTGGGCCAGGGCCTGCAGGGCGGCCAGGTCGTCCTCATCAAGGGTGGCGAGTGCGGCGTCGAAGTACACCGGGGTGACGCTGTGCACCTCGCCATTGAACGCGGCACTGAGTGGGGCCAGGTCAAACCCCCAAGCCTCGGCCTGGGCCTGTTGTTGCGCCCAGTGGGCCTGCCCTTGTTGCAGGCCCCAGCCCATCACGCCCGTGGCAGCCGCCCCGGACAGCACCCCGGCCACCCACAGGGCGGTGCGGACAGAGGAATCGGTCGGGGGGCTGAACATCAGACAGGGCGTGAGGGGCGTGGTCGTGAGAGCTTAACAGCCCTGCCATGCGGGCCGCCCACGAAGCCCGGAAGGTCCAGGCTCCGGCTCAGGCGGCGATCGCAGCCTTGACGTCGCGGTAGGCGTTCGGGGCGCGCAGCACCGGGGCGGGCAGCTTCCAGTGATCGGCCAGGCGCTGCAGCACGCGTCGCTCGTCATCAGCCACGTGCGCATCGGCGTCGATGGCCGCGCCGCACAGCTGCAGCACGATCAATTGCAGGCCGGTGTCGCTCACCTCGTCCAGCAGGCTGCACAGGGTGTGCTGGTCCAGCTGGTGCCAGGCCAGGCCATTCAGCCCCGAGCCGTCAGCGCAGGCCATCAGGTCTTCACACAGGGTCTGGATCACCGACTCGAAGCCCCCGGCGGGCAGGCCCAGGCGGCCGTTGACGTCCAGCTCGGACAGGCGGCGCATCTCGGCGGCGCTCACGTCGCCGTCCGCCAACAGGCTCAAGGCCAGGAGGCGGGCGGCGGCTTCAGGACTGTTGCGAGGGTAATGGCGCATGCGGGGTGTCACCGTCAGGCTGTGGCAATGAGTGACAGCTTAGGGCTTGCGCAAGCGCAGGAAAATCAGAAATTTGACGTGCTGAATTTCGACTTATCCTGATCTTCTGCGCTCTGTGACCTGGCGTGCTTCAGCCATGCACGGCGGCATAACCGGGCTGGCCGTCGAAGGTGTAGAGGTTCTCGGTCTTGACCACCTCGAAGCCGGCCTGGTGCAAGCGGCGTTGCAGCGCCAGCAGTTCGCCAAAAGCCACGGGTTGGCCGGCGGCCAGGAAGCGGCAGCGCCAGTGATCCACACAGAAGGTTTCCGGCATGCCCTGCGGCCAGACCTTCACCCCCCGGTTGGTGATCACCTTCAGCGGCAGATCGGCGCTGCCCAGGGCTTGCAGGCGCAGCCCCAGCAGGCTGGGCTCACCCCGCCACTGCAGGAAGATGTCCACCCCCACCAGGGTTTTGTGGGCGCGCGGCGCCGGGGTGTATCGGAATGGCTCCACCGGGGGCATGGGCGCGTAGTGCACGGCCTTGAGCTGCTGAGGCTGACGTCCCAGTCGGTCGATCACGGCCTGCGCGAAGGCCTGCGTGCCCAGCAGGGCTTGGCTCAGTCCTTCGCGGTGGATGTCAGCGGTGTGCTGGCCGTCTTCCAGCGCGCACAGCCAGGCGTTGTGGATGCGCTCGGCCACCTCGTGCTGGCCCAGGTGCACCAGCATCTGCACGGCAGCCTGCAAGAGGCCCGAGGGGTTGGCCACATCGCGACCGGCGATGTCGGGGGCCGAGCCATGGATGGCTTCGAACATGGCGCCATGGTCGCCCAGATTGGCAGAGCCGGCCATGCCCACCGAGCCGGCAATCTGCGCCGCCACATCCGACAGGATGTCACCGTACAGGTTGGGCATGAGGATCACGTCAAAGCGCTCAGGCGTGTCGGCCAGGCGGGCGGCACCGATGTCCACGATGGCCACGTCGGCGGCGATGTCGGGGTACTGCGCGGCCACCTCCTTGAACACCTGATGGAACAGCCCATCGGTGAACTTCATGATGTTGTCCTTCACGAAGCAGCTGACGCGACGCCGGCCATGCTGCCGCGCATAGCGGAAGGCGTGGTGCGCGATGCGCTCGCACCCCGGCCGGGTGATGAGCTTGAGGCACTGGAAGACTTCGTCGGTTTGCCGGTGCTCGATGCCGGCGTACAGGTCCTCTTCGTTCTCGCGCACGATGACCACGTCCATCGTGGGGTGGCGTGTGGGCACGAAGGGGGCCAGTGCCAGGCAGGGCCGGATGTTGGCGTACAAGCCCAGCGATTTGCGCAGTGTGACGTTCAGGCTTTTGTACCCGCCGCCTTGCGGCGTGCTGACCGGGGCCTTGAGCAGCACCTTCGTGCGACGGATGCTGGCCCAGGCCTCGGGGGGAACGCCCGCGTCGTGTCCGCGCAGGTAGACGGCCTCGCCGATGTCGATGAACTCGGGTTTGATGCGGGCGCCAGCGGCTTCCAGCACGCTGAGCGTGGCGCGCATGATCTCGGGGCCGATGCCGTCGCCGCAGGCCACGGTGATGGGCACAGCGGACGAGGCGGACGTGCGGAAGCTGGTCAGAGGCTGGCTGGTGGCGGGCATGGTGTGCGGCTCCTGGGGTGCTGCGGCTACCGGGTTGGCGGCCTACAGGAGCGCACTCTGGGTCAAATCAGCGCATCTGAAAAATGAATTTTCAGAAGGTAAGTCATTGGTGAATCCGATGGGATGGGCGGGTTCGCTGTCGCCCGCCAGCGTGCAGCCCCAGGTCAGGTCAGCCCGAAATTGGTCAGCCAGTGGTCTCCCAGCAGCCACACCGACAGTCCCAGGCCGGCCACATAGGTGGCCGCCAGCGCGGCCATCACGGTGGACAGCATGACCATCAAGCCATCGCGGTGCACCAGGGCCAGGCCCAGCATGGCCACCGCCAAGGCCGGCAGCACGTTGCCAAAGGGAATAGGCAACACGATGAGCACGGCCATCAAGGCCACCTTCAGCGGCAGCACCGACCACCGAGAGGGGTCTTCGAGTCGTTCCACCAGGGCTGGCAGGCGGGTTCGGCACCAACGGCCTGCCAGGCTGTGGAAAAAGCACAGGGCGGACAGCACCTTGTGGGCGTGGTCCCGCGACAGCTCGAACCGGCCGACCCGCTGAGGCAGTTGGGTCATGTCCTGACCTTGCAGCATGCGCCAGGCCAGGATCATCAGTCCCATGCCCAGAACGGTACCGGTTCCCGGGATGGGCAACGCACATGGCAGGGCGAGCAGAATCAACCAGGCGCCCTGAGCCGCTTGACCATGCAGGCTGGCCAGATCCTGCAGGCACACACGGTCTGCATCCAGGCTCTCCTTGGCCGATCGAAGTTGGTCATACAGATGGTTCATGATGGTTATGACTCAGGGCATGCACGCACTTGGAGCGGCGGACGCAAAATAGCCGGATATTGCCATTTTGAGCATGGTGGCTGCTGTTGAACGGCCCACGACCCTCACGGAAAGATGTCTGATGTTCCAAGCACTTGTGATTCGAAAAGATGATGCCGGATACCACGCCGCCCTGGAATCCCTGGACGAGGGGGCTCTGCCCGTCATCGATACCGGTGGCGTGACGGTGCGCGTGTCGCACTCCACCTTGAACTACAAGGACGGCCTGGCCATCACGGGTCGGTCCCCCGTGGTGCGGAAGTTTCCGATGGTGCCGGGTATCGACCTGGCCGGCACGGTGGAGGCCAGCGAACACCCCGATTGGGCACCGGGCGATGCCGTGGTGCTCAATGGCTGGGGCGTGGGCGAAACGCACTGGGGCGGCCTGGCTCAGCGTGCTCGCTTGAAAGGTGATTGGCTCGTGCCCTTGCCGGCCGCGTTCAGCGCCGCGCAGGCCATGGCCATTGGAACGGCCGGCTACACCGCCATGCTGTGCGTGATCGCGCTGGAGCGCCATGGCGTGCGCCCCGAACAAGGCGAGGTGCTGGTCACGGGCGCCGCCGGTGGCGTGGGCAGCGTGGCCGTGGCCTTGTTGAGCCGCCTGGGCTACACCGTGGCGGCCGTCACCGGGCGCCCGCACGAGGCCGACTACCTGCGCGAGCTGGGTGCCACCACGGTGCTGGACCGGGCCGAGTTCGCCTCGCCCGGCAAGCCGCTGGCCAAGGAGCGTTGGGCGGGGGCGGTGGACACGGTGGGCAGCCACACCCTGGCCAATGTGTGCGCGCAGATGCGCTACCGCGGTACCGTGGCCGCGTGCGGCCTGGCGGGCGGGATGGACCTGCCGGCCACCGTGGCCCCGTTCATCTTGCGCGGCGTGACGCTGGCGGGCATTGATTCGGTGATGTGCCCCCGCGAAGATCGCTTGGCGGCCTGGACACGTCTGGCGCGCGATCTGGACCCGGCACTGCTGGCCCGCATGACCCGCGAGATCGGACTGGCCGAGGCGCTGGACGTGGCGCCCGCCCTGCTGGCGGGGCAGGTGCGCGGACGGGTGGTGGTGGATGTCAACCGCTGACGCGCGCTCCGGTCGGCCGGTGGGCGGCCGTGTGCCCAGCCCGTGCCGACGCCTGTGCACGCTCAATGAGCAGGATGTGTGTGTGGGTTGTGGCCGCACGCTGGCTGACATCACCGGCTGGTCGGCCATGAGCGAGGACGAGCAGCGCGCCTGTGTGCAGCAGGCGCGCGCCCGTCTGCCGCAACTCAGGGCCGGCTGGGGCCGAGACGATGGAGATGGGAATGCCTGAGCGCGCCGCGGCGCTCATCCCGCCACGCAACGCGGCGCTGGAAGCCGCCCTGGACCAGGCGGCCGCGCTGATCATGCAGGCCGATGCCCTGGTGGTGGCGGCGGGTGCGGGCATGGGCGTGGACAGCGGCTTGCCGGACTTTCGCGGTCGCGAGGGCTTCTGGCGCGCCTATCCGGCCCTGGGCCGGGCGGGTCTGGATTTCTACACCGTGGCCAGCCCCGACACCTTCATCCACGACCCCGGCTTGGCCTGGGGCTTTTATGGCCATCGGCTGGCGCTTTATCGGCGCACGCGCCCCCATGCGGGCTTCGGCCTGTTGCAGCGCTGGGGCGCGCGGATGCTGCAAGGCCTGCACGTGTTCACCAGCAATGTGGATGGACACTTTCAGCGCGCAGGGATGGACCCCGCTCAGGTGCATGAGGTCCACGGCAGCATCCATCACCTGCAGTGTCTGGCCCCGTGCCATGACGGCATCTGGTCGGCTGAAGGATTCGAGCCCGTGGTGGATGAGGTGGCCTGTCGCCTGCTGAATGAGCCACCACGCTGTCCGCGCTGCGGGGGCTTGGCGCGGCCCAACATCCTGATGTTTGGTGACGAGGGCTGGCTGGATGCGCGCGAGCAGGCGCAGTCAAACCAGTTGCGGCGCTGGTTGGCGCAGGTGCATCGACCGGTGGTGGTGGAGTTGGGGGCGGGTCAGGCGGTGGCCACGGTACGCCATTTCAGCCACTCGGTACTGCAGCAGTTGAATGGACGGCTGGTGCGGATCAACCCGCGTGATCACGCGGTGCCCACGCGACAGGATGTGAGTGTGCCGATGGGCGCGCGGGTGGCGCTGCAAGCCCTGGATGCGCGACTGCAGCAGGCGGGCTGGTTGCCGCCAGATTCGGTGTAAAGAAGGGCCAGATCAGGCTTGACGGCGGGCGCGGCGGCCCAGCAGGCTGGCTTGCCACAAGGTGCTGGCGGCCAGCAGGGCTCCGGCACCGAAGAGCACCGAGCCTTGGGCCAGCAGGCCGATGCCGGCCAAGGCGCCCAACCCCAACCCCGCCGTGGCGGCCAATCGGCTCCAATGCCGGGTGCGGTTGATGGCGGATGTCGGGGCAGCAGAACGTTCAGCGAACACGGCCATGGGGTCTCCTGGGGTTCTACGCGCTTCACATCCAATGTCATGAAACGCACAACAACGGTTGTAAGCCCTGGCCCCGATTGACACAAGCTGGAGATGACCCGAAAACGCTAGGGGTTTTCGCGTGATCAGTGTGGATCTTGGACCGATCGCGACAAACCCTGTGCGGATCGCGCCAGTTGACGTCGCTTTGTCGTGGGTGGTGCTGGGGCTCGGTGCCGTCACAGCGCCAAACGCGCCGTGTAGCCCGTCATCTCCAGGTAACCGCGTCCGGCCAGCTGACCTTGTGCATCGCGCAGCTCACTCAGGCCTTCCCAGTACACATTGCCCGTGCTGCCACGGCTGTCCAGCTCTTGGGCATCCAGGCTGGCGCGCAGGGTGTGGCGCTGAAGGCGGCGCTGCGACCCCGCGCCTTCGGGCCACTCCACCGTCCACTCCACAGGGTAGCGGGCGCCTGTGGCGGGGCTCGTCCAGCGTCGGCCCGGGGTCAGGCGCAGTTCGTCAGGGCCGAAGCTGCGGTCGGGCTGACCTGGGCGGCGCAGGCTGCCGCCGTGCCACAAGGCGCTGCCGTCGGGCCGCCGCAGCCGGAAGGCGGTCAGCGAACCGCCATCGAGCAGGTTGATGCCCATCCAGTCCCAGCCCTCGGCCTCGGGGTGCAGCAGGGCTTCGCTCCATTCGTGGTCCAGCCAGGCGGTGCCGGTCACGGCCAGGGTGTCATCACCCTGCTGGATGCGACCGCTGACCGCCAGGTGCGGCAGGCTGTAGTAGCGGCTGGCGTGCACCAGCCCGGGGGCCTTTTGCGAGAAACCTGCCTGGCCCTGCAGCAGCAGGGGCTGGGTTTGGGCCAGGCGCAGCTCCAGCCCGAAGCCTTGGGCGCGCAGGCGGCCTTCGTACACGCTGCGCCTCGAGGGGCCCTGGCGTTGCAGCTGCCAGGTGCGCGTGCGTGGATCCATGGTCTGGTCTGCCTGGGCGGTGCTCAGCGGCCCGATGTGCACCCGGGTGTCGCCCTCGGCGGCCTCGGCCAGGCCCAGGCCGGCCCGGGCGATGCGCTCGTCGTGCAGCAGGCGCGCGCGGCGTGGGTCGCGCAGATCGGTCAGGGCAGCATGCGCAAAGATGAGCTGGCGCGCGGCAAAGGCGCTGCGGCTGTCGCGGGCGGCATCCACCCGTGATCGAAAGAAGGTGATCTGAAAGCCGTGGGTGGGCGCCTCGGCCAGGGTGTAGGGCTGGCGGGGCGGATGGCCGGAGGGGGCTCGACCCACAGGCTCGGCCCTCAAGGCTCCGGTCAGGTACCACCACTCGGTGCGGTAGGCCGGGTGGGCGCCGTGGTCGCGCGGGAAGACCAGCGGGTCTTCAGGGCGCAGCGGCGGGGGCGAGGCGGGCGTTGAACGCGTTGGGGTGGTGCTGAGCGGGGTGGCACTCACGCCTGGTACCAGCAGCCCGAGCCCCAGCCCGCTACTTAGCCCACCACTCAGCCCACCACCCAGCCCATGAAGGCCCAGCCACTGCAGGCCACGTCGGCGTGTGGGGTTCATCACCAGTCCTCCTTCACGGCGCGCACCACATCCGGCCCGGTGGCCTGGCGGCCCGACAGCCAGGCCGTGACGGTGCCGGCGGCCACCACGGCCAGGGCCAGGGCCAGCAGTCGGCCCCCCGGCACCATCATCTCCATCGTCCAGTGGAAGCTTTGCGGGTTGACCACGTGCACCAGCACCACGCTCACGGCCAGGCCCAGCACCACCCCCCAGGCCGCGCCCACCGCGCTGAGGGCCAGGCCCTCGCCGGCCACGATGCCCAGCACCTGGCGCCGCGTGAAGCCCAGGTGGCTGAGCAGGCCGAACTCTTTGCGGCGGGCCAGCACCTGGGCCGAGAAGCTGGCCGCCGTGCCGAACAGGCCAATGCCGATGGCCACGGCCTGCAGCCAGTAGGTGACGGCAAAGCTGCGGTCGAAGATCTTCAGCGTGATTTCGCGGATGGTGCGCGGCTCGGCGAATTCCACCGCGCTGCCGTCCAGTCCGGCTTGGGTCAGCTGGTGGCGCACGGCGGTCTGCACGTCACCGGTGCGGGCCTCCGGATGCAGCCACAGGGCCAGGTCGTTGAGCTGGCGGTCGCCCGTCAGGCGCTGGTAGTCGCGCTCGTCCATCACGATGGCGCCTTGCTGGCGGGCGTAGTCGCGCCACACCGAGCGCACCCGTGCCGCCACCGGGGGCTGTCCTGGCACCAGGGGCAGCGCCAGCACCTGACCGGGCCGGGCCCCGTACAGGGCCACCATGGCCTCACTGACGTGAATGCCCACTTCGCTGCTCAGCGTTGAGTCATTGACACCTGCAGGTGGTGTCCATGGGGCGCTGACCAGCGGCAGGGCCTTCAGGTCGGCGTCCAGCGGGCGGCTGATGAGGGCCACCGGCGGCTGGCGCGGGTCGAGTTGCAGGTCGCTGACGCGCACCCCTTGCAGTCGGGCCACGCCGGGCATCTGGCGCAGGGCGGTCAGGCCGTCGGGCGGCAGGCTGGCGCCACCGGCCAGTCGGGCGTACAGGTCGGCGGGCAGCACCACGTCCAGCCAGCTGCTGACCGAATCGCGGAAGCTCGCCACCATCACGGTCAGGGCCACGGCCAGGCTGAGGCTGGCCACCACACCGGCCATGGCGATGGTGGCCGTGTGGCGCAGGCGGCGCGCACGTTCCAGCGCCAGCAGGGCCGGTGCGCTGCGGGGCGCCGGCCAGCGGCCCAGCACGGCCTGCACGGCAGCGGGCACGCAGGCGATGCCGCCCATCAGCAGTGCCGCCACCGACAGGTAAGCCCAGAGGGGCACCCCCGCCACCGGGGGAAACAGGGCCAGGCCACCGGCCAGCACCAGCAGGCCCGGGCCCACCCAGGCGTGGCGGCCTGCGCCCACCCCCGCATCGGCCTGCAGCCCTTTGAGGGCCTGGGCCGGCGCCATGTGCTGCGCCTGGCGGGCGGGCAACCAGCCGCCGGCCATGGCGGCAGCCACGCCCAGCCCGCCATAGAGGCTGGCGGCCCACCATGACCATTGCAGGCTGGGCGCCACGCCGGTGAAGTACCCGCCACCGAGGTCGCCGCCCAGCAGGCGCAGCGCAGCGGCGGCCAGCCCCGTGCCCAGCGCCAGACCCAGGGCCGAGCCCACGACCCCCACCACGGCCGATTCGGCCAGCACCAGGGCCAGGCGCTCGCGGGCGCTCAGGCCCAGCACGCCCAACAGGGCGAACTGCTGCAAGCGCTTGGCCACCGACAGTGACAGGATGGAAAACACCAGAAAGCCCCCGGTGAACAGGGCCACGAGGGCCAGCACCGTCAGGTTGACGCGGTAGGCGCGTGAGACGTTGGACACGCGCTGCGCGTCGTCCTGCGCCGACTGCAGGCGCACGCCCTCGGGCAAGGCCTGATCGCGCGCCAGCGCCGCATCCAGATCGGCCAGGCTGCGCCCTTCCACCACCTGCAGGTCGATGCGGTGCAGGCGCCCGACCAGCCCCAGCCGGTCTTGCGCCCCGGCGATGTCCATCACCCCGGTGGGCTCGCCGCCCACGGTCAGGCGGCCGGCCACCAGCAAGTTGACGCGTTGCCCACCCACCTGCACCGTGATGTGCTGGCCGGGTTGCACGCCCAGGGCTTGCAGGGCCGCCGCGTTCAGCGACACGGTGTCGGTGGCGAACAGGCTGAGCCGGTCCACGCCAGGAGCACTGGTGTCCAGCCGGGGGATGAGTTCAGGGGCCAGGGGCGCAGCCACCAGGGTGTCCAGCCCGATCAGCCGCAACTGAATGCCTGCTTGGGGGGCAGCAGCCCTGGTGTCCTGCGCCGCGCCCAGCGCCGCCGCGCTGCGGGCCCGCACCGTGGTGTCGATCACCGGGCTGGCCCGGCTGACCAGGGGGTGAGCGGCCAGGGTGGTATAGAGCCCGTCGGCCACCGTGCCGTGGGCGGCCTGCACGCGTGCATCGGCCTGCCCATTGACCGCCCGCACCGCAGCGCCAAAAGCACTCAAGGCCGAGGCGTTGATCAGGTGCACGGAAAAGGCCAGGGCCACACCCAGCAGCACGGCCAGCACGGCCGTGGCGTGTCGGGGTGCGTGGTGCCGCCATTCGGCCAGTGAGAACTGGCGCAACAGCGACCACAGCAAGGACCGCAGTGGCCTGGGGGTCACGCGGCCTCCAGGCCGTGGCGGGTCAGGCGCAGCACGCGGTCGGCATGGGCGGCCGCGGCCTGCGAATGCGTCACCATCACACAGGCCGTGCCGTGTTCACGCGTTTGCTGGCGCAGCAGGGTCATCACCCGTTCGGCCGTGTCAGGGTCGAGGTTGCCCGTGGGCTCGTCGGCCAGCAGCAGGGCCGGGCGGTGGATGAGGGCGCGGGCCAGGGCCACGCGCTGCAGTTGACCACCCGACAGTTGCTGCGGCAGTCGGGCGCCCAGGCCATCCAGGCCCACCGCGCTCAGGGCCTGCGCCACGCGGGTGTCGTCGGTCTGACCCAGCAGCATCAGGGGCAGGGCCACGTTCTGGGCCACGTCCAGGTGAGGCAACACATGAAAGGCCTGGAAGACAAAGCCCAGATGCTGGCGCCGGAAATGCGCCAGCGCCGACTCACTCAGCCTGGACAGGTCGGCATCCAGCAGGCGCACCGTGCCCCCATCCACCGTGTCCAGCCCGGCCAGGGCGTTGAGCAGGGTGGACTTGCCCACCCCCGATTCGCCCACGATGGCCACGAATTCACCGGGCGGCACCGTCAGGTTCACGCCTTCGAAGACCACGGCGGTGCCGTAGCGTTTGCACAGATCGCGCACTTGCAGCATGGGCGCAGCATAGTGTGCTTTGAGGATCGGCGAAGGGGGCAGCGATCTCGGCGCCCGGTTGAATCGGCCCTGACGATGCCTCGTCCCGGCTTGTCACGGTATGCAGATTTATCAAAATTCGCAAATGCCGTGACATTTGCCTGTCGAACCCCGCTCATGAAGCCCCCAGGCTCGACAGGGCTTGAGCGGATGGCCGACCATGCCGATAAGCTGATCACAAATCACCAGGAGTGAATCGCCGTGTCAGATGTCGAATTGTTTTCGCAGGGTGCAGCGGCGGCGCCCTCGGACGCGCGCCAGTCGGCCCGCATCAACGTGTCCTGGCGTGCGCGCGTGCTGGTCAGCGCCACCCAGTTCATCGAAGGGCGCGCCATCAATGTGTCGGATACCGGTGTGGGGCTGCTGTTGCCTCAAGCCATGCCCGTGGGGGCGCGGTTGACAGCGGCCATGGCCGTGCCAGACAGCGCTGATCGCAGCCACATCATCCCCGTCACCCTGCAGATCAAGGTGGTGTTCAACGTGGCCTCGGGCGATCAGTTCAAGGTGGGGTGCCAGATCGCACAGCTGGACGAGGCCGGTCGCAAGTTGATCCGCCACTGGATCAACAAATCCTGAGTGGGTGCAGCCGGCCTGTATGGCGCCGACCCCCAAAAAAGCGGGCCCGTCGTTTGCACGAGGGCCCGTTTCAAGCACGGTCACACCGTGCGCCAGGAGAAAGACACGAAAAACTCGGTTGACGCCGTCGCCAGCTTCAATGCAGGTGCAGTGCGCCGGCGGCCTTGCCCTTGCCGGCGCGGGCGGGTGGGTTGCACAGGCCGCAGGTGAAGTGGCGGGCGATCTCGTGCGGGTGGGTCACGAAGTGGCCACCGCACTTGTTGCACTTGGTCATGGTCAGCATGCCGTTGTCGATGAACTTGACCAGGCGCCAGGCGCGGGTCACCGACAGCAGCGGCTCCAGGCCCTGGGATTCGGTTTGCTCCAGGTAGAGCTGGTAGGCCTTGATGACGGTGTCGATCTCGTCGATTTCGGCGGCCTTGTTCAGGTACTCGTGGATGTTGAGGAACAGGCTGGCGTGGATGTTGGGTTGCCAG
>CAMTVS010000012.1:0-61041 GCA_947085235.1 uncultured Aquabacterium sp.
AGCACGAAGGTGTGCTGCTCGGCCTGAACCCCGCTTGGGGCCGTGCTCCAGCTGGGACCATCGGTCTTCTCGCACAGCTGGAACCAGTGGAAGCCATAGGGCGGCAGGGTCAGCAGATAGGTGAGGTGGCCGATAGGCGGGAAGGGCGTGCTGCCCGACATTTCCATGGGCGCCCAGCCGGCGAACTCCGATAGGTCGAGCTCAACGGCCTGGGCC
Source organism: uncultured Aquabacterium sp. (assembly GCA_947085235.1). GTDB lineage: Bacteria > Pseudomonadota > Gammaproteobacteria > Burkholderiales > Burkholderiaceae_C > Aquabacterium. The sequence continues at coordinate 217 of CAMTVS010000012.1, forward strand.
GTGCGGGCCAGGTTGGCGACGCAGAGGATGGTGTCGCCCTCGTGCTCGCGCAGATAGGCCATGACCTTGCGGTTCTGCGGCCGCAGGAAGCGCAGCGTGCCGCGCCCAAAGGCGCTGTGGCGCTGGCGCACCGCCAGCATCCGACGCAGCCAGTTCAGCAGCGAGTGGCTGTCGCGGCTCTGGGCCTCCACATTGATCGCCTGGAAGCCATAGAGCGGATCCATGATGGCCGGCAGGACGAGGCTGGCCGGATCGGCGCGGGAGAAGCCGCCATTGCGGTCCGGCGACCACTGCATGGGGGTGCGCACCCCGTCCCGGTCGCCGAGATAGATGTTGTCGCCCATGCCGAGCTCGTCGCCGTAGTAGATCACGGGCGTCCCCGGCATGGTCAGCAGCAGGCAGTTCATCAGCTCGACCCGGCGGCGATCGCGCTCCATCAGCGGCGCCAAGCGGCGGCGGATGCCAAGATTGATCCGCGCCCGGCTCTCCGAGGCGTAGACGCTCCAGAGGTAGTCCCGCTCCTTGTTGGTCACCATTTCGAGGGTCAGCTCGTCATGGTTGCGCAGGAAGATCGCCCACTGGCAGGCCTCCGGAATATCCGGGGTCTGGCGCATGATGTCGGTGATCGGGAAGCGGTCTTCCTGGGCGATGGCCATGTACATCCGCGGCATCAGCGGGAAGTGGAACGCCATGTGGCATTCGTCGCCGTCGCCGAAATACTGCTGGGTGTCTTCGGGCCACTGGTTGGCCTCGGCCAGCAGCATGCGGTCTTCGAAATGCTCATCCAGATGGGCGCGGATGGCCTTCAGGACGTCATGGGTCTCGGGCAGGTTCTCGTTATTGGTGCCTTCCCGCTCGATCAGATAGGGGATGGCGTCGAGCCGCAGGCCGTCCACCCCCGCCTCCAGCCAGTAGCGCATCACCGAGAGGATCTCTTCCAGGACCTTGGGATTGTCGAAGTTCAGGTCCGGCTGATGGGAATAGAAGCGGTGCCAGTAATAGGCGCCCGCCACCGGATCCCAGGTCCAGTTGGAGGTTTCGGTGTCGAGGAAGATGATGCGGGTGCCGCTGTAGTCGGCGTCGTTGTCGGACCAGACATAGAAGTCCCGCTCCGGCGATCCGGGCGGCGCCTTGCGGGCGGCCTGGAACCAGGGGTGCTGGTCCGACGTGTGGTTGATCACCAACTCGGTGATCACCCGCATGCCGCGGCCGTGGGCCTCATCGATGAAGCGCTTCACGTCGTCGAAGTCGCCATACTCCGGATGCACGCCGCGATAGTCGGCGATGTCATAGCCGTCGTCCCGCCGCGGGGACGGGTAGAAGGGCAGCAGCCAGATGGCGTTGACACCCAGGCTGGCGATGTAGTCCAGCTTGGCCGACAGACCGGCGAAGTCGCCGACCCCGTCGTCATTGGAGTCGAAGAATGACTTCACGTGCAGCTGGTAGATGACCGCGTCCTTGTACCACTGGGGATCGGCGGTCTGCGCGGGCTCGGCCACGGGATCGTCAGCGAGATAGGCGACGCTCATCGCGGGGCCTCCATACGGAAAATGAGGTAGGGGCGGCCGGGGTCGAGGGCGATGCGTCGCCACTTCCCCTGCCAGGTGAAGCTCTGGCCGGTGAGCAGGTCGTCCACATGGGCGCTGGCGTCGTCGGCGAGGCCCAGGCGCCAGAACGGCGCCTCCACATCGGCCTCGTGCGCTCCGTGAGGATCGAGGTTCACCGCCACCAGGATGAGGTCACCCCCGTCCGGGCTGAGCTTGGCGTAGAACAGAATGTGGTCGCTGCTGGACGGCAGGAACTGCACGTTCAGGTGGGTTTGCAGGGCGGGATGGGATTTGCGCAGGCGGTTCAGCTGGCTGATCTGCGGAATGATGCCGTGCGGGGCGTCCCAGTCCCGGGGCCGGATCTCGTACTTCTCGGAGTCCTTGAACTCTTCCTTGCCCGGAACCGGCTCGGATTCGAGCAGCTCAAAGCCGGAATAGACCCCCCACAGCCCCGACAGGGTCGAGGCCAGGACGGCGCGGATCAGGAAGCCGGCGCGCCCCGAGGTCTGCAGGAAGTAGGGATTGATGTCCGGCGTCGTGACGAAGAAGTTGGGCCGGAAGAAGTCCTTCGGTTCGGTGGTCGCCAGTTCGGTCAGATAGTCGGTGAACTCCCCCTTGGTGTGGCGCCAGGTGAAGTAGCTGTAGGACTGCGAGAAGCCGATCTTGGCCAGCCGGTACATGACCCGCGGGCGGGTGAAGGCCTCCGACAGGAAGATCACGTCGGGGTGGGCGGTGCGCACCTCTCGGATCATCCATTCCCAGAAGGCGAACGGCTTGGTGTGGGGATTGTCGACGCGGAAGGTGCGCACGCCCTCGCGAACCCACAGCAGCACCACATCGCGCAGGGCGATCCACAGATCCGGGATCGCCTCGGACCTGTAGAAGTCCACATTGACGATGTCCTGGTACTTCTTGGGCGGGTTTTCCGCGTACTTGATGGTCCCGTCCGGACGCCAGTCGAACCAGCCGGGATGTTCCTTGATCCAGGGATGGTCTGGCGAGCACTGGATGGCGAAGTCGAGCGCGATCTCCAGCCCATGGTCATGGGCCGCCGCGATCAGGCGGCGGAAGTCGTCGAAGGTCCCGAGCTCGGCGTGGATGGCGTCGTGACCGCCCTCGGCGGCGCCAATGGCGTATGGGCTGCCCGGATCGTCGGGACCCGCCGTCAGGCTGTTGTTCTTGCCCTTGCGATGGCGCTCGCCGATCGGATGGATCGGCGGGAAGTAGAGCACGTCGAAGCCCATGGCCCGAATGGCCGGCAGGCGGGCGATGACGTCGTCGAACGTCCCGTGGCGGGCCGGGTCTTCGGTCTGGGAGCGAGGGAAGAGCTCGTACCAGCTGGCGAACTGCGCTTCCCGGCGTTCGGCGTCGACGCATTGGGCTTGGCTTGTGCAGACAAAGGCCCGAGCCTGCGCCTGGTCCATCAGCCGGGCGGTGTCGGCGGCGAGCAGACGCTGGCCGGCCTCCTCGGCGGGGAGGCGCGAGAGCTCGTCAGCCAGCGCAGCCAACTGCCCGGAGGGGGCGGGCCCCGCCGCCTCGGCGATCAGCAGCCGGCCTTCCTCGAGGTCCACAGGCTGGGCGACGCCGGCCTCGATCTTCTTGGTGAGGTCCCGGTGGAAACCGCCGTAGCGGTCAATCCAGCCCTGGATCTCGAACTGATAGCGCCCAAGGCGCGCCAGCGGGAAGCGACCCTCCCAGAGGTCGTTGCCCAGGTGCGACATGCGCATGGACGACCAGGCATCGGTGTCGGCCGCCCGCCAGCGAAGCTCCACGGCCAGTTGTTCATGACCATCGGCATAGGCTGCACAGGTGACCGTCACCGTCTCGCCGACGATGCGTTTGACGGCGAACGGGCCGCCGGCCACCTGCGGGGAGACCTCCTCGATCACCAAGCGAGGCGCCTTGGCGGCGGTCTTGGCGCCCTGACGTCCGGCCCGGCTCACGCTGGCGATCACGGGACTGCGCCGCGCCTCCAGCAGACGCACCTCGCCCGGGGCCAGGGTTTCGAACGAGTCAGCGCGGCCATCCATGGCCTCGAACGGGCCAAAGGCGCCGGCGGCGGGCAGGAAGGTCGCCGGGTCGAGGTCGGCGGGCTCGTCGAGGGACGGGTTGATGAGCACCAGGATCACCGCTTCGGCGGTCCGCAGGTCGGGGCCGCTGGCCCGCAGCAAGGCCGTGGCGGGGGAAGCCGGGCCGGTGAGCAGCCGAATGGCCCCGTCGAACGGGGCCAGCTCGGCGACCAGCCGATTGGCCGACCGCACCTCGGTCGCCAGGTTGACGTCATCGCCGGGGAAGGGGACGCCTTCCCCCAGGCGCGCGCGTTCGGCGACCTCGAATCCCATGGGCATGAGCAGGCCAGAGCCAGTGGACGCCGCGAGGCGCAGGGCGCGAACATAGGCGGCTGAGACATCTGTCCCGGCGGGGAGCCTGGTGGCCAGGCGCGGTCCGAACGGAGCCTCCGGCTGGGCCAGCAGCGGGGCCACTGGCCGCAGATCCTCATGCTCCTCGGCGATCCAGGGCGCACGGCCGTCCCACCAGGCCGCTGACGACATGAGGGCGTCGAAGCCGCAGGGGGCTAGCGCGAGGGCGACGTCCCGGCTCACCCCCGGGGTGTCAGCGATGAAAATCAGGTCAGGCCAGGCCTGGCGCAGGCGCGTGACCAGGCTGGCCCATTGGGCGGGCTCGGCCTGGTCTGGCCGCAGCAGACGAAACCCCTGGAGGCCAGCCTGCGCCCATGATTCCGCATGACCGATCAGCCATTCCAGGATCAGCGCCCACGCGGTCGGCTGGCGCAGGCGGGCCAGCGCCATGCCCTGAGGCGGCGCCGACGCGCGCGGATCAACGGGGCGATCGCCCGCCGCCTCCCGCCGCAAGGTGAAGGCCTCTGGATGCGCGGACACCAGGGGATGCTCCGCATCGAACCGCGTGAGATCGAGGTCCATCATCGGCCGTAGCCCCACGGCGTCGCAGGCTGCGGCCAGCTCACCGATCACCGTGGAGACCGGCGCGCCAGCGAGGCTTGAGGTTCCATGATCGACGGGTCGGAAGATGTCGCCGCGGTGCTTGAACGGGGGCGCGATCAGCAGGTGGTCGAACCCGAGGTCGCGGGCCCGGTCGGCGAGGCGTTTTGCGCCACCCTGTTCGCCAAGGGCGTCAGGATGGGCGTAATAGAGTCGTGGCGCCGTCAGGCGCGGGCGGGCGGCGGAGTTCATCGTCCCTCAAGGCTGGTGTCCGACGACAACCGGCCATGCGGAGCTTCGTTCCTAAGGCAAAGCCGTCCGCGCCGCTTTCAAGCCCTGCGTGGACAGAGAGGTGGCGCCTGACGCTGTGTCCGGCGCCACGGGTCTCTCAAATCGCCGCCGCCGGGGCGTCTTCGTCCGGGCGGAATGAGCGCGGCTCCGCAGACGCCGGCGCCATTGACGATCCGTCGCCGGCATAGCGCTCATATTCCTCGACGAAACGTCGATCGAGGAAGCTCTGGTCGTCGTATTTCTCCTTGAGCTCCAGGAACCACACGCCTTCCTCCTCAAAGATATGATGGAGCACGGCCCCCCTGATGTGCTCGAGCTTGTCGAGCCAGGCCTCGTCCTCGGGCGGGATGCGCTCCAGCTCCGCCATCTGCATCTTGGCCGTGGTCTGCTCGGTGTAGGCGAGGCTGGCGTGGGCCTTCTCATGCGCCTTGGCGAGGGCGGGGTAGAGCACCACCTCCTCCGCCATCGCGTGTCCCACCAGCACCCATGAGAGCTGTCGCATGGCGGCGACCCGGGCAGGCCCATCGGCGGCTGCGCGACAGGACTCAAAGGCCGCCCGGATCTGGTCATGATGATCCAGCGCCGCGTTCAGCCAGTCGCCGGGTCTCGCCGCGGCCCGGGCCTTGGCCGTGGCCTCGGCGCGTTTCTCGTCGCTTTCGGGAGGCGTCACAGCCCCCAACATCTTGTCTACGATCGACATACCTGGTCCTCCGTCTCGAAGACCAAGTTGCAGCCATGGGAGATAGTTCCCGTCAGGCGGACCGGGCCGCCGCCCGCTTGCCCCAATACTCCCGGAAGAAGCCTCGGGGGTCCTTCTCCGCACGCGAGGGGTGGCCGATGACAAGGGTCGAGCGATCCTTGAGGTCATAGGCCGGCCAGGCAGGCGTCTTGGGGTTGTTTGGATCGCCCGCGGCGGCCAGCGCCACCCAGGCGCTAGCGATCTCGTCGGCCAGCCGCACATTGTCCCGGCTTGGCCCGGCCAGGGGGAAGCGGATGTCGTGCATGGAATAGGCGACATCGATCCCGTGGGTCGCCCCATAGCGGCCGTCGAAGGCTGGGCTGGGCGCCTCCCAGAGGTAGGACCAGGTGGGCGCGCCGCCGGCCGCGACCCGACGCTCCAGCATGGTGTTGGCCGCCAGCCGGAAATAGGTGTCGCTGGCGATGCGGGCGTTGATGATGAAGGGGGTCGCCCCGGGCGTCTCGTCCCGATAGGCCGACAGCAGCATCTGGGCGTCCTCGCCCACGCGCTTCTGCAGGGTCGAGAGCACTTCGTCCCAGGTCATGTCGAAGCGGGTCTCGCGATAGGTCCGTTCATCAAGGACGGTGGACACCACCAGCGGGATGTCCCGGGACTCCTCAGGCGCGCCCCGGGTGAAGGGATGATGCGGGATGGCTTGGCCAAGCACCGGGGCGAAGGAGCGGGGCGCTTCGCCGCGGCGACGCTCCTCGGCCTCCACATCGGCCTGGGCCGCCAGCAGGGTGGTGAAGGGGACGGCCTGCAGGTCCTTGATCTGGTCCCGTCGCAGACCCAGGCGCTGCAGCAGCTGGGCTGCAGCCTTGTCGGCCTGGTCGCGGGTCATGGAGGTCAGCGCCGAGCCGCTCATGACGCCGGCGCTGGAGAACAGGCCCTTGGCCGAGGGCATGGCCATCAGGTGGCTGACCTTGGCCCCGCCGCCGGACTGGCCGATGATCATCACCCGGGCGGGATCGCCGCCGAAGGCCTCCACATTGCGGGCCACCCACTGGAGCGAGGCCACCAGGTCGGCCATGCCGGCCGCGCCGGAATCGGCGAACGGCCCCTCGTCGCCCAAATAGAGATAGCCGAGCGAACTCAGCCGGTGGTTCACGGTGACCACCACACAGTCACCGAAGCGGGCCAGCATTTCGCCATCGCCGCCGGGATTGTTGCTGGACCCGCCGTAGAAGCCGCCCCCGTGGAAGCGGACGATCACCGGGCGCTTGCGATTGGCGTTGGCCTCCGGCGTCCAGAGGTTGAGGACCAGACAGTCCTCCCCCATGCCGCCAGGCTGCAGGTCGTTGAGGATCAGGTCGGCATAGACATGACGCCGGTTGCCCGGGATTTGCGGGGCGATGTTCCCATAGTCGAAGGCGTCTTGCACGCCCGCCCAGGGGATCACTGGCTGGGGCGGCAGGAAGCGGTTGGCGCCCGAGGAGTCCGCGCCGTAGCGCAGCCCCTTGAACACCGCGACGCCGCCTGACGCCACTCCGCGGACCTTGCCTTCGGCGGTCTCGACGACGGGAAAAAGCCGGTCCTCGGCGGCCAGAACGGGACGGGCGGCGGCCAGGCCCAGCATGCCGGCGCCGGCGGCGATGAAGGTGCGGCGATCAGTGGTCATGGAAGTCTCCTCGCGCTCAGCGGTGCAGGGTGCGGCCCATCTGCTGGGTCTCGTATCGGCTCATGAATTCGCGCTCAGCCGACCAGGGATCGGTCGCCAGGCGGGGCGGGACCTCGAACAGCAGGGTCGGCCGTTCGGTCAGGTCATAGGGGCGCCAGTCGGGGATGGCGGCGTTGTTCGGGTCGCCCGTGCGGGCGAAGCTGAGCCAGGTCTCGGACATGGCCAAGGCCATGGCCCGGGTCTCTTCGCTCTCCGGTCCCGTCAGATGGGTGGCGGCGGCCACATTGTCGAAGACGAAGGGGAGATCCAGCGTGTGCTGGCTGATGTGCTTTCCGCCGTCGGCCGGGGACCGCCAGGTCAGCTGATAGAGGTAGGTGGGCGCGGCGCTCGCCCGGACTCGGGCTTCCGCCATCAGGATCGCGTCGAGCACATAGCCGCGGGCCGAGGTGATGGTGAAGTAGAGCTCCGAGGGCGAGGACTCCGGGCAGGTGGTCTGGAAGGCGGCGATCGCCGCCTCCACGTCGTCAGCCCCCACATGGCGGGCGAGTCGCCGGCGCAGCTCGGCCATGTCGAGATCGAAGGCGCCGTCCTCGTAGCCGAGCTGGTTGGATAGCTCGGTTCGCGTGGTCCCCACCATCATGGGCAGGTCGTTGGAGATGGCCGGCGCCTCGGGATGGAAGGGGTGGGCGGTGAAGGCCAGGCTGTCCAGGACCGGCGAGAACCGCGAGCGCGTCTCCCGCATGACCCGCAGCTGCGCCCGGGTCAGGGTATCAACGGGGACGTCCAGGAGCTTGCCGATATCAGCCGGGGCGATCTCGAGTTGCGCCAGCAGCGCGTCGGTGAGCCGGGTCGCTTGGTCCGGCGTCTGGACGCGGAGGTGGGAGCCGCTCTGGACGATCCCTCGGGCGAACAGCCCTTTCGCGTCCGCGCCGGCATAGCAGAGGCTGACCTTTCGCCCGCCGCCGGACTGGCCAAACAGGGTGACGTTGCCGGGATCGCCCCCAAAGGCCGCGATATTGTCGCGGACCCAGTTCATGGCGGCGATGAGGTCGAGATAGCCGGCGTTGCCGGAGGCGGCGTAGGCCTCGCCCAGGCGGTCGCCGAGATAACAGTGGCCGTAGACGTTCAGGCGGTGGTTGATGCTGACCACCACCACGTCGCCGCGCAGCGCCAGACGGGAGCCGTCATAGACCTTCTGCGAGGCCGAGCCGGCCTCGAAGCCGCCGCCGTGGAACCACAGCATCACCGGGCGGCGCTGGTTGTCGGACCCCGGGGTGAAGACGTTCACCCGCAGGCAGTCCTCGCTCATCGGCCCTTTGTCGGCGAGCATCCCGCGCATCTGCGGACACTGATCGCCAAATGCGAGCGCGTCCTGGATCCCCGTCCAGGGCGTCACCGGCTGGGGCGGCCGGAACCGGTTGGGTCCAGACGTGTCTGCGCCATAGCGCATGCCCTTGAAGACGCTGACGCCGCCGGTGCGACGGCCCCGAACCTTGCCTTGAGCGGTTTCGACGACGACCAGGGTCTCTAAGGCGTCGGGGTCAGAGATGGCGTTCATGCGGTCATGTCCTGTCAGGGCTCTAGCGGCGGATCAGGTCGATCAGGGTGCGGCTGTCGGTCAGGTCTTCGAGGCCGCGTACGGCGGCGACCACCGCCTCGGCGGGGGCCTCACCCAGGGCCGGTGTCATGAGGTCCATGGCCTTGGCCTCCACATCGGCCGGGCTCATGGGATGAGAGGGGAAGCCCAGGACGTGGGGCACATAGGCGGTTTCCTTACGGCCATCGGTCAGCTGGACGATCACCCGGGCCGACTCGGTGCGCGGCTCGCCCGGGGCGGCCTCCTGGTCCGGGTCGTGGACGATTTCCACCCGGCGCATCAGGTCGCTCACCTGCGGGTCCTGCGCCATCCGGGCCAGGCTCTGGGCGGCGACGAAGTCGAGGCGGCGGTCGATCAGGATGATGGCGGCCAGGTAGCGCAGGTTGAGCGCCGGCATGGCCGCATCGCGGAACGCCTCCCAGCGGCCGGGCATCTCGATCCGCACCGCCCGCACCTGGGAGGAGTCGATCCGCGGCAGGAGGGCGAGCAGCGCCTCCACGGCCGGCTGGGTTGGCCCGCCGACCGGAAAGCGCTTGAAGGCGGTCAGCGGCAGTTCCGACCGCGTTCCAAGCTCGTCGATCAGATAGGCGCGGTCCCCATCCCCGTCGCGGAACAGGGCCGAGCGCATCCAGCCACCGGGGTGGTCCAGGGCGCCCCGGACGCCCCGGAACCCCGCCTGCGCCATCAGGGCGGCGTGCAGCCCGTCCCGCGCGCCCATGCCGGCGAAGACGAACGCCTTTTCGATGTGCTCCACATCCAGCAACCACTGCCAGGACCCCGAGGCCTGCTGGGCGCAGAAGGTCCAGACGTGCTCCACCGTCTCCGCCGGAAGGCGCAGCAGGACCGCCGCGGCCGTCGCCGCCCCAAACAGGGGTCCGATCCCGTGATTGGCGATCCCGGCGCGCCGGAGGTTCCCCACCCCCAGGGCCTTGGGCATCCGGCCGGCCAGCTCATAGCCGGCCATGACCGCGCGCAGCAGTTCCCCGCCGGTGGCGCCGCGGGTCTCCGCCACCGCCAGGGCGGCGGCCAGGACCGGCGGTCCCGGCTGAACAAAGGCCGACGGGATGAAGTCGTTGATCTCGGCGGCATGGCCGGTCATGGCGCTGGCGAAGGCGGCGTCCACAAGGCTTGCCTTGTCTGAGGTCCCAAGGATCGTCGCGGCGTTCGGCCCGCCGCCGCCGCCGCTCAGTCCAAGGGCGTAGGCCCGCGCCAGGACGGCGGGCTCCAGGTCGCGGCAGGCGACCATGGCGGCCAGGGTGTCCAGCACATGCAGTCGGCCAAGCTCGCGATACTCCGCCGAGGGCTCAGCCGCCAGGACGCCGGCGACATAGGCCGACAGCGTTGCGCTCACCGGGATGGACGCATCGGAAGGGGTCTCGGCGCCGCTCATCGTGAATCCAGGGCTTCGGCCATCCGCGCCCCGGTCTCCAGCAGCGCGTCGATGACGGTGTTGAGGGGTTTGGCCGTCAGGCGATCGGTGGGGGCTGAGACCGACAGGGCCGCCTGGGCCGGCGCGGCGCCCACGGCGATGGCGACCCCGATGCTGGTGACCCCTGGGCTGTAGCCGGAGCGGGCATATCCCGCCCGACGCGCCTCGTGGAGTTCGGCCTTGAGCGCCGCCACATCCAGGGGCTGGCGTGCCGCGGTGCGGGCGAGGATGTCCTCACCGTCAGGGCGCGCCGCCAGGATCGCCTTGCCGCCGGCGGTCAGCGCCGCGGGCGCCCGGCTGCCGATGCGGGTTCTGAAGCGCACCGGGCGCGGCGCGATGATCTTGTCCAGATAGAGGACGTCGTCGCCTGAGAGCAGGGTCAGGCTGACCGTCTCGCCTGTCGTGCGATGCAGTCCCTGCAGGAAACCGGTCGCAGCACGCTTGATGGGGTGGTCGGCGATCAGGCCCGCCCCAAGCTCCCAGGCGCGCAGGGTGGCCTGGTAGCGGCCGGCGCTGTCCTGATCGGCATAGCCCAGCTCGCCCAGCGTGCGCAGGATCCGGTGGGCCGTACTCTTCTGCAGGTCTACCTGCTGGCAGATGTCGGCCAGGCGGAGCGGCTCGCCGGCTCGGACGAGGCATTCCAGCAAGGCAAAGCTGCGCGCGACCGCCCGGTCCATGATTGGCGTCTGAGTCCTCTTCCCGAGGCCAACTATGACATACCGGGGAAAAGAATTCCAAGTCCCGGAACAACGTTCCGGCAGGCGGAACGGTCGTCACGGAGTGGGCGCGTTGGATACCGGCCGCTCGGGAGGGGGGTCAGGCGGCGACGTCGTCGCTGGCTACCGCGCGCGCGATGGCCTCGGCCACCTTGATGCCGTCGACGGCGGCCGAGAAGATGCCGCCGGCATAGCCGGCGCCTTCGCCCGCCGGGTAGAGGCCGCGCACGTTCAGGCTTTGGAAGTCGGCGCTCCGGGTGATCCGGACGGGGGAAGAGGTGCGGGTCTCGACCCCGGTCAGCAGGGCGTCAGGGTCGTCATAGCGGGGGATCTTGCGGCCAAAGACTGGCAGGGCCTCGCGCATCGCCTCGATCACATAGTCGGGCATCAGCGGCGCGAGATCGGTCGGCCGAACGCCGGGGCGATAGCTGGGGATTACCGGCCCCAGTTCGGTCGAAGCCTGGCCGGCCATGAAGTCGGCCAGCCGCTGGCCGGGCGCGAAATAGTCCCGGCCTCCGGCGACGAAGGCCCGGGCCTCCAGCTCGCGCTGAAGCTCGATGCCCGCCAGAGGATGATCGCTGGGATAGTCAGCCGGCGAGATCCCGACCACGAAGCCGGCATTGGCGTTGCGCTCATTGCGCGAGTACTGGCTCATACCGTTGGTGACCAGCCGGCCAGGCTCCGAGGCCGCCGCCACCACCGTGCCCCCCGGACACATGCAGAAGCTGTAGACCGTGCGGCCGTTGGCGCAGGGATGCGACAGCGAATAAGCCGCCGCCCCCAGGTCCGGATGGCCGGCGCAGGGGCCGAACATCGCCTGGTCGATCCAGGACTGCGGATGCTCGATCCGGAAGCCGATGGAGAAGGGCTTGGCCTCGACGTGGACGCCCTGGTCGTACAGCGCCTGAAAGGTGTCCCGCGAAGAGTGGCCGATGGCCAGGACCACCTGGTCGGCCTCCAGGAACTCGCCCGTATGCAGGTGGAGGCCGCGCATGCGCCGTCCGCCGTCCGGCCCGCGGTCGAACTCGAAATCGGTCACCCGGTGCTGAAAGCGGTACTCCCCGCCCAGGGCCTCGATCTTGGCCCGTAGGGACTCCACCATGGTCACCAGGCGGAAGGTGCCGATATGGGGATGGGCCTCGGTGAGGATCTCAGGCGGGGCGCCGGCGGCGACGAACTCGGTCAGCACCTTGCGGCCCAGGAAGCGTGGATCCTTGATCTGACTGTAGAGCTTGCCGTCAGAAAAGGTGCCGGCCCCGCCCTCGCCATACTGGACGTTGGACTCTGGGTTCAGCTCGCTGCGCCGCCAGAGGCCCCAGGTGTCCTTGGTCCGCTCCCGCACCACCTTGCCGCGGTCGAGGATGATGGGACGGAAGCCCATCTCGGCCAGGATCAGGCCGGCGAACAGGCCGCAGGGCCCCGCGCCGATGACCACGGGACGCAGGCGTCCAGGCGGGGGCGCCTTGGCCACATGGCGGTAGGCGGTGTCCGGCGTCGGGCGGATGTGCGGGTCATCGGCGATGTGGGTCCGCACTGCGTCTTCGTTCCGCACCTCAACGTCAACGATATAGACCTTGAGGATGGCCGACTTGCGCCGGGCGTCATGGGCCCGCTTCCACACCGACCAGGTCGTGAGGTCGGCCTCGGTCACCCCCAGCCGAGCGGCGATGGCGGCGGGCAGGGCCTCGCGCGTGTGGTCGAGGGGCAGCTTGAGTTCGGAAATCCGCAGCATCCCGCCCTCTTTAGCCCTTTGACGCGCCTCACGCATCCACTGCCATAGCGAGGGGGGGCGGATGGGTGGAGGCCCCCGTGGGGACCGCCGTCCCAGCTTGCCGACGAAGGTCTTCAGTCGTGGCCCCCCCGCCAGGCGCCCAGCCAGGTGGCGCGAAGAGATAGCCGGCCGCCGTCTTCAGGGAGCGCGCTTTGCGAAGGTCCTTGAGCAGTCCGATCCATCCATGGAACTCGACATAGAAGGGGTTGTAGGAGCGCATGGGGGTGACAAGGCCATAGTCGCAGGGCTCCTCGTTCCGCTCGGGCACGAAGGTCCCGAACAGTCGGTCAAAGATGATCAGAACGCCCCCATAGTTGGCGTCCAGATAGGACAGGTTGCGGGCATGGTGCACCCGGTGGTGCGATGGCGTGTTCAGCACCCACTCCAGCGGCCCCAGCCGCGGGATCGTCTCAGAGTGAATCCAGAACTGGTAGAGCAGGTTGAGGGTCAGGCTGAACAGCACCACCGCCGGATCGAAGCCCAGGAAGGCCAGGGGCACATAGAACACCGTGGATCCCGCAATCCGGCTCGTGATTCCGAGACGGAAGGCGGCGGCGAAACAGATCTGTTCGGGGGAGTGATGCACCGCATGGGTCGCCCAGAACCAGCGGACACGGTGGCTAGCCCGATGGAACCAGTAGTAACAGAACTCCTGACCGAGGAAGAGCAGGGGAAACTGCCACAGCCGGTCGAGGCCAAGATCGAAGACTCTGTGCTCATAAGCCAGGGCCAGCAGGGGCGCCGCCAAGCCGACAGGCGCAACAAAGCGCATAAGAATTGTACCGGCCAGATCGAACATGGAGACCCCGAAGGCCCGCCAGTCATAGTCCCTTCGGCGCCAGCTCCATATCACGCCCTCGGCAATGGCGACCAAGACCAGAACCCCGACGATAGGCAACAGGATGGAGGACATTGAACGACCCTTGTGGTGGCAGAGGCTGAAGGCTAACTGAGTAAATCTCAGGTTTGCATTCGCATTTGGAGTCTGGGCGAGGGAAGTCGCAGCCATGCCCGAGGGCGCTGTTTTTACGAGGAAAAAGCCGACGCAACGGCGGGCGGCCGCGACCGTGGCGACCCTGGTCGAGGCTGGCTTTCAGGTTCTGGAACGGGACGGAGCGGAGCGCCTCAGCACCACTGCGGTGGCCGAACGGGCAGGTGTCAGTATTGGCACCCTCTACCAGTACTTCTGCAACAAGGACGAACTGCTCAAGGCCATGGCTCGGCAAGAGGTTTCCGAGCTTCTCCAAAGCGTCTCCCGGGCCTTTGCCGCCTCTCCGGGGGGCTACCGGGCGAGGTCTGTCGTGCGGACGATCCTCCGCACCTTCTGGGACGCGCCCGCCAACCGCCAAGCGGCGTTTCCGCTGCTGCTGCGCTATGTGGCCCGCGCCGATCTGATGCGAGAGGTTAAAGCATTCACCGCAGGACTTGGCCGCGACCTCGCGCTTCGGCAGTCCCTTTCAGACGAAGCGGCCTTTGTTCTGACCCGCGCTGTTCTAGGCGTGGTGAGCGCCGCAGTGAGCGAACCCCACAACCTGGATCGTGAGCGCTTGGAGGACGAGTTGGTGCAGTTGATCCTGCGCTATCTCAATCTGGTCGGCGCAGAGCCGCCGGAGAGGACGGCTGACCGCCAGGGGTGAAGCCGGGGCGGCCACAGCGCCGTATCTGCTGTGCCCCCCGATCTGAAGGAGCCCCTTCCTGTGCCGTCTATCTCCATCGTCGTCGCCACCGCTGGCCTCATCCTTCTTGGGGGCGCGGCCGTCAGCCATGCCGCTGATCCGCCAACCGCTGGCCCGCTGGCTCTCGACAATTTCTATGCCGGCGTCTGGTACGAGCAGGCCAGGACTCCGACCCGCCTGACCCGGGGCTGCGAGTACGCCACCACCACCTATGGCCGGACCGAGCGGGGCGAGATCGCCGTCACCGACGCCTGCCGCCAGGGCGGGGCCGAAGGGCGGGAGCGGGCCATCTCCGGCGTGGGCGAAATCCAGGATCCAGGCCAGAACGCCGAGCTCTCGGTCCGCTACCGCTTTGGGCCCTTCCGCCCCAGCATCACCTACCGGGTGATCGCCCATGCTCCGGACGGCCAGTGGTTCATCTCCGCCGAGCCGGGCTTCGAGAAGATCTACATGTTCAGCCGGCCCACTGCCCTGCCGGTTCCGGAGATCGAGGCTCAGATCGCTGCGGTCCGGGCCATGGGCTATGCCGGCGAAGTGGAAATCCTGGCGACGCCGGGGCGGGCGGGAACTTCGCCGGCGCCTTGAGGATTCGTCTGGCAGGAAGGAGACCTGCCATGACCAGCAAGCGAGAGCTGATCGAGCCGACCGCCGGCGACAAGCGCTATGTCCGCCGAGATGAGGAAGGGAAGTTCAAGTCCGTCGTCGATGTGGGCCGCTCGCTGGCCGCAGATCAGCGCCAGGACGCCAAGACTAAGGCTAAGCCCGGACAAGGCGATCGCGGCGACCGCTGAGGATACGCCTACGCCTCAGGTCCTGACCCCGAGGGAGGCCGCCAGGTGGCGTTCGACGCGGGCCACCACGCTCTCGTCGGCGCCCCGAGCCCAGTTGGCATAGACGCTGGCCAGGGAGTCGGCGTGATGTTCCTGCAGTCGGACGCCGGCGGCGCCATAGGCGCGGCGCACCGCCGACTTGAACCGGTCTTCCAAGGTCACATCATCTCTCCCCATGGGGAGAGCCGTGGCGCGCTTTGCCAAACAGCAGGTTAATGGTGCGCGGTGTTTTAGCCGCCCGACGCCTTGCGGCGATCCCAGGTGAAGCCGCCCTCGCCATGCTTGCCGAGGCTGACAAACTCGGCGTCGCCGGCCTTGTGAACGAACTGCTCAGCCACCAACCAGGCCTTGACCGGCCGCAGGCTGCCCAGGCACCCGCCGATCATGGCCGGGAAGGCCACGGCCATCTGCGCCCAGATCGGGGGCTGGGCCATCACCGCCCAGATGGCCCAAAGCGTGGTGACCACGATCCCTACGCCGGTCATCACGAAGAAGGCCGGGCCATCGGCCGGGTCGGCGAAGCTGTAGTCCAGACCGCACTGGTCGCAGCCTTCGGCCAGGGTCAGGTAACCCTTGAACAACTTGCCCTGGCCGCAATTGGGACAGCGGCAGCGCAGGCCGGCGCTGAGGCTGGAAGGGGGATGGGGATTTGCCATGATGGCTGATCCTAGCAGGCCGGCGGCTTTTGGTGCAATTGCACTGAACGTCTCACCCCAGAAGGCCCGCCGCATGAAGGGCGAGGCCGGCGGCGGAGCACCCGATCAACAGGGGGATGACGCCGACCTTGAGGCCAAAGGCCGCGACTGCGGCCGCCAGGGTCAGGAGCAGGCTGGCCAGGTTGAGGGAGCCAAGGACCGGAACTTGCAGGGCGAGCCAGGCGCCGCCGATCTCCCTGACCTCATCGAACATCACATGCAGGGCGAACCAGAGGGCGAGGTTCAGGATCACCCCCACCACCGCCGCCGTGATCGCCCCCAGCGCGGCGTTGAGCGCGCGGGCGCCCCGCAGAGCCTCCACGAACGGCGCGCCCAGGAAGATCCAGAGGAAGCAGGGGGTGAAGGTCACCCAGGTGGTCAACACGCCGCCCAGGACGCCGGCCCACAGGGGATCCAGTCCCGTCGCGCCCCGCGCGGCCCCCAGAAACCCCACGAACTGGGTGACCATGATGAGGGGACCGGGCGTGGTCTCGGCCAGGGCCAGACCGTCCAGCATCTCGCCGGGGCGCAGCCAGCCATAGGTCTGCACGGCTTCCTGCGCCACATAGGCCAGGACTGCATAGGCGCCGCCAAAGGTGACCACGGCCATCTTGCTGAAGAAGACGGCGATCTGGGTGAAGGTGTTGTCCCATCCCAAGGTCAGGCCGAGGGTCAAGACCGGCGCTAGCCAGAGAATCAGGATCACCCCGGAGATCCGCAGCGCCCAGGCGAGGTTAGGCTGGGTGTGGTCGGGATTGGTGTCTCCCAGCACGGTCTCGCTATCGGCCACATCCGTGCTGGCGGCGCTTCCATGCCCTGCGCTGATCGAAAAGGCTGGAAGTCCGGCCCGGGCGCCGAAGAACCCGAACAGCCCAGCAGCGAGGATGATCAGCGGGAAAGGCGCGCCGAACACGGCGATGGCGATGAAGGCCGCCGCCGCCACGGCTGTCAGCGTGCCATTGCGCAGGGCGCGCCCGCCGATCCTCAGCATCGCCTGGACGACGATCACCAGGACGGCCGCCTTCAGCCCGAAGAAGATCGCCGCCACCGGTCCGACATCCCCAAGCATGAAGTAGAGGATGCTCAGGCCCATGATCGCCAGGAAGCCCGGCAGAATGAACAAGAGACCAGCCGCCAGCCCGCCCAACGTCCGGTGCATCAGCCAGCCGATATAGATGGTCAGCTGCTGAGCCTCGGGGCCTGGCAACAGCATGCAGTAGTTCAGCGCGTGCAGGAATCTCTGCTCGCCGAGCCAGCGCTTCTCCTCCACCAGGATCCTGTGCATCACCGCGATCTGGCCGGCCGGGCCGCCGAAGGAGAGGGCGGCGATCCGGGCCCAGACCCGCAGAGCCTCGGAGAAGCGAACCCGTTGGGGCGCCTGTGGTGCTTCGTCAGGATTCATCCAGGCGCTCCAGGGCTATACCAGCCCACTAGGACAGATTCCGCCGCCGCACGAGGGCCAAGAGTTACGAGTCATTGCGACGGGTTCTCAATGTCTCTAAGTCTGGGGTCGATCAGAGGAGCCATGCCCGTGACCCCACGCCTGACCGTCTTCGCCGGCTTCGCCGCCGCCCTGTCGCTCGCCGCCTGCAGCCCGGCCACGGAGCCCGCCGCTGACACCGCCGCCGCCGGCGGCGAAGTGAATGTCTACAGCGCCCGCCATTATGACGTGGACCAGAAGCTCTATGAGCAGTTCACCGGGGCGACGGGCATCAAGGTCAACATTATCGAAGGCTCCGCGCCGCAGCTGATCGCGCGCATGCAGAGCGAGGGCGCCGCAAGCCCTGCCGATGTCTTCGTCGCGGCTGACGCCGGCGCCCTGTGGCGCGCGCAGGAGGCCGGCCTGCTGGCGCCGGTTCAGTCTGAGGCGCTGAACACGGCCATTCCGGAGAACCTCCGTGAGCCGGAGGGGCGGTGGTTCGGCTTCCAGCGCCGGGCGCGCGTGGTGGCCTATGACGCGGCCAAGGTGCGCCCCGAAGAGATCGCCTCCTATGAGGACATCGCCAGTCCGCGGTTCCGCGGCCAGCTCTGTGTCCGCTCCTCGGACAACATCTATAACCTCTCCCTGGTCGGCGCCCTGATCGAGGCCTGGGGGCCGGAAAAGACCGCCCAATGGGCCCGCGGGATCGTGGCCAACCTCGCCCGCCAGCCGGAAGGCGGCGACCGGGACCAGATCCGCGCCGTGGCCGCGGGCGTCTGCCAGATCGCGCTGACCAACAGCTATTATTACATCCGCATGGCCGCCGGCGATGACGCGGGCGACCGCGCGGTCACCGAGAAGGTCAAGCTGGCCTTCCCGTCGCTGGACGGTCAGGGGGCGCATGTGAACGTCTCCGGCGCCGGGGTGACGGCCAACGCCCCCCACCGCGAGGCGGCCATCCGGCTCCTGGAGTTCCTGGCTTCGCCGGAGGCCCAGACCCTGGTCTCGCAGGAGAATGGCGAGTATCCCGCCAGCCCTGGGGTCGCCGCCCCTGAACCCACCGCCGCCTATGCCGACTTCGCCGCCCACCCTATGGCGGTGGCGACCTATGGGCCTCGCCAGGCTGAGGCCCAGGCCCTGATGACCGCGGCGGGCTGGCGATAAACGCGCCGGCCCTGACGCGGCGAGGCCTGCGCCGGCCTGGACTGCTCAGCCTGCTGGCCGGGCTGGCGGCGGTGGTCGCCATCCTGCCCCTGGCGGGGGTAGTCGCCGCCGCCCTGACCGGAGAAACCGCCGCCATTCCGGCGCGGGACATCGCCCGCTACGCCGCCACGTCGGCGGTCCTGGCGGCGTTGGTGGCTGTGGCGACAGGCACCTTGGGCTCCCTGGCCGCCTGGCTGGTGGTGATGCACCGCTTTCCCGGCCGCGACATCTTCGCCTGGGCGCTCGCCCTGCCGCTGGCTGCGCCGGCCTTTGCGGTGGCCTATGCCTATGCCGACCTGTTCGACGTGGCCGGCGACCTGCGGATGTGGATGCGCGCGGCCCTGGGCTTTGACCTTCCGTTCGAGATGCGGACCATTCCCGGGGCGGCCTTCGTCCTCACCTGCGCCTTCTACCCTTACGTCTATCTCGCCATGCGCGCGGCCTTCGTGAACCAGTCGGCCCACGCTCTGGAGGCTGCTCGCGCCCTGGGCTGCACCCCGGCCCAGGCCTTCCTGCGGGTGGCCATGCCGCTCGCCCGTCCGGCCCTGGCGGCCGGAGTGGCGCTGGCGGTGATGGAGACCCTGGCCGACTATGGCGCCGTCCAGTTCCTCAGCGTCCAGACGCTGACCACCGGCGTGGTGCGGGCCTGGTTCGTGTTCGGCTCCCTGACCTCGGCGGCGCAGTTCGCCCTGCCGCTGCTGGGCGCCGCGGCCCTGCTGCTGTGGATCGAGCGCTGGGGACGGGGCGGCCGGGGCTATGAGAGCGCCAACGCCCGCTGGCGACCCTTGCCGGTGACGACGCTGTCTCGGCCCGCCGGGCTGATGGCTGGATTGTTCTGCCTGACCCTGATCACCCTCGGTCTGCTGCTGCCGGCCGCCTGGCTGGTGATCGCCTTCCTGCCAGTCAGCCCAGACTGGCCCCGCCTGATCGAGGCTGGGGGCAATTCTCTGACCCTGGCCGCCGCCGGGGCCGTTGTCACCGTGGCCCTGGCCACCGCCCTGGCGCTGGGCGCGGCCCGGGTTCCGCATCTGGCGAGACTGGCCAGCCTGGGCTATGCGACGCCGGGCGCGGTCATGGCCATCGGCCTGCTGGTCCCGGCGGCCTTCGTCTGGCGGCTGGCGCCAGGCGCCGCACAAGGGTTCGGGGCGGGCCTCATCATGTTGATCTACGCCTATGCCGCCCGATTGATGGCCGCCGCTCTGGAGCCCATCGATGCGGGCCTCTCCCGGGTCACGCCTTCCATGGTGCAGGCCGCCCGCACCCTCGGCCGCAGCCCCTCAGGCGCCGCCTGGAGCGTACAACTGCCCATCGCCCGCGGCGCCCTGCTGACCGCGGGGCTGGTGGTGTTCATCGACATTCTGAAAGAGCTGCCGGCGACCCTGATCCTGCGGCCGTTCAACTTCGACACCCTGGCGGTGATCGCCGACAACTACGCCCGGGATGAGCGCCTAGCCCAGGCCGGCTGGCCAGCCCTGCTGATTGTCCTGATCGCGCTTCCGGCGGTGATCTGGCTGACCCGCAAGATCGCCGCCTCTCGCCCAGGAGCGCCTGCATGAGCGAGACAGTCGCCCTGACCGCTCAAGGAGTGTCCAAGGCCTATGGGTCGCGCACGGCGGTGGCCGCCGCCGACCTGACCCTGCGCCGGGGGAAAATCACCTGCCTGCTCGGGCCGTCGGGCTGCGGGAAGAGCACCCTGCTGCGCCTGATCGCGGGTCTTGAAGTCCCCGACACCGGCGAGATTGAAGCCGGCGGGCGCAGGCTGTCCTGGGCCGGCGGCGCCGTGGCGCCGGAGGACCGCGGTATTGGCCTGGTCTTCCAGGACTATGCCCTGTTCCCTCACATGACGGCCCTGCAGAACGTCGCCTTCGGCCTGCGGAAGCTGCCGGGGCGTCAGCGCCGGGACCGCGCCCAGGCCATGCTTGAGGCCGTCCAGCTCGGGACGCGGGGCGGGGCCTGGCCCCACGCCCTGTCCGGCGGCGAGCAGCAGCGGGTGGCCCTGGCCCGGGCGCTGGCGCGGGCGCCGCAGATCCTGTTGCTGGACGAACCCTTTTCCGGTCTCGACGCTCATCTGAAGGGTGAGGTCCGCCTGTCGCTCACCGAGGCCCTGCGTGCGGCCGGCGCCACCGTGCTGGTGGTGACCCACGACGCCCGAGAGGCCCTGCTGATGGCCGATGATCTGGTGCTGATGCATGGGGGCCGCATCATCCAGGCGGGCGCCCCGCGGGCCTGCTATCTTGATCCCGTCTCGCCCGACGCCGCCCGTCTGCTGGGCGAGGTCAATCTGATCCCCGGCCAGGTGCGCGCGGGTCTGGCGCACACGCCGTTCGGGACCGTCCCCGTGGCCAGCTGCGCCGATGGGCCGGCCGTGGTCATGGTGCGCCCGGAGGGCTTGCGCCTCGCCGAGGCAGGCGCGCCGGCGCATGTGGCTCAGGTGCGGTTCGGCGGGGGCTATCACGAGGTGCAGTTGAAGGCAGACGGCCAGCAGGCCCATGCCCATGTCGCTGGCGCCGTTCCGGAAACGGGTCAGACGGTGACGGTACGTATCGCTCCTGACCTGGCGCGGGTCTTCCCGGCCGAAGCCTAACGCGCGCGGCGCAGACGGCCCCAGACCACCGCAACAAGCGGGGCGCTCAGAGCGAACCAGGAGATCCAGTCCCCCGGGCCATTGGCCACCAGGGCGGCGACCAGTCCGACGAGACTCGCCCCCAGGATCAGAAGGGGGGCGGCGAAGGTTCGCCACAGGTTCGCGCTGTCGGGCTTGCGGCTCATGCTCATTCCGCCGGCGCCAGGGTCGTCCGGTCGCCAAGCTGGGCGACCACCGGATCGGTGGCGGGCGCGCGGCGTCGGCTGAGCCACAGATAGAGGCCGCTGCCGAGGACCACGATGGCGGCGATGTCGAGCAGGGCCCACAGGATTTTCAGCGGCAGACCGCCATAGTCGCCAAAGTGCAACGGCCCCGACAGCAGGAGGGCCTGGGCGTACCAGGGCATGGGACGGATGGCGGTGAGATCCCCCGTGCGGGCGTCGATCAGGGCCGGGGTCAGCAGGTGCTTGGTGAGCGGCGTGTCGCCCTGCATGAAGACCGCGTAGTGGTGCTGCGTGGAATAGGCCACGCCGGGAAAGGCCACGAACTGGACGCGCATATTCGGGGCTGCGGCGAGCGCGGTGTCTATCGCCTGCTGGATTGAGGCCTCGGCGCGGGCCGGCGGCAAACCGCGATAGGGCGCGGTCATCTGGGCCAACTGGTCAGCCTGCCAGTACTGGATGATCGGCAGGGACAGGGTGTTGATGGTCCCGGTCAGGGTCACGACGCTCAGCCAGGCCACGGTCACCACGCCCAGGAGGTTGTGGTAGTCCAGCCACTTGACCCGGGAAGAGCGGCTGACCCGCACCACGCCGAAATCCAGTTTTCGCATGAAGGGCGCATACAGCACCACGCCCGAGACGATGGCGGCGAACACCACAATGCCCATGAAGCCCAGGAACAGCATGCCAGGCAGCCCCATGAACATCTCGATGTGCAGGGTCAGGATGAAGTCCATGACGCCGCCTTGCGGATGAGGCGGTAGGGCCTCAGCGCTCGTCCAGTCAAAGGAGGCGAAGTGCATGTCCTCATTGGCCGCATCCGGCCGCGGCCCCGTAGTGACATTGATGACCGGTCGGTCCTCGTCGAAGCTCAGATAGAGCGGGACCTCGCCGGGCCGTTCGGCCAGGGCGACCGCCATCATGCGGTCCAGGCTGAGGGTGGGCGTCCCCAGCGGCGGGGCCTCGTAGGCGCCGTGGGTCCCGAGAGCCTCATCGATCTCGTGGTGGAAGATCAGCGGCAGGCCAGTCAGGCACAGCATCAGCATGAAGGCCGTCGAGACGAGGCTGGTCCACTTGTGGACCACGGACCAGGCGCGGACGGTGTTGCGGGTCATGCGGACGGGCTTACAGGCAGGGCTGAGTTTGCGAATTGCTTTCAACTAGGCGGTTCTGGGCCGGGACGCAACGGACCAATCCCCG
Source organism: uncultured Aquabacterium sp. (assembly GCA_947085235.1). Classification (GTDB taxonomy): domain Bacteria; phylum Pseudomonadota; class Gammaproteobacteria; order Burkholderiales; family Burkholderiaceae_C; genus Aquabacterium. The sequence continues at coordinate 22,714 of CAMTVS010000012.1, forward strand.
CGCGCCCGGCCCAAAGCCCCAGTCAGAAATCCACCGAGGCCGAAACAATGAGGGTCCGCGGGGTCCCCAGGACCAGATAGTTGGCGCCCGGATAGCCGCCGGCCGAGAGCCAGTCGGCCTCGTCGGTAAGGTTCTCCACCCGCGCCCGCAGGGTGAGAGGCTTGCCCTGGGCGTCGAAGCTGTAGCGCACCCCCAGGTCCAGGCGGGTCCAGGCGTCCAGCTCCAGGGTGTTGGCCGCGTTGGCGAACTGCTGGCCCGTAAAGACGAGGCGACCATCCAGGGTGAGGCCGGGCAGGGCGGGCAGGTCGTATTCAATGTTCAGATTGGCCTGGCGCTCGGGCACGCCGATGGCGGTTTTGCCATCGAAGGCGCCGCCCTGGGTACGTTCGCGCTCGGCGTTCAGAACCGTCGCGCCGCCCAGGACGCGCAGGCCTGGCATGGGCTCGCCATAGACGCTGAGCTCAACCCCGCGATGTTCCTGCTCGCCGTCGACGATGAAGCGGTTGGCGACCACGATGGCGCTGGGCTGGGTGATGGAGAAGACGCTGATCATCCCGCCAAAGGTCCCCTGGTCGAACTTGACGCCGGCCTCATACTGCTTGCTGCGGAAGGGGGCGGTGATCTCGCCGGCGTTCAGGACCGGGACCCCGCCCACCGCCCCGGGCGCGATCTGGCCGGGGGTCAGGGCTTCGGCGTAGTTAGCGTAGACCGAGACGGCGTCCGTGGCCTTGTAGACCAGGCCGAAGGCCGGGGTGACGGCGTCATCGGCGTATTGCGACACCCGGGCGCCGGTATTGTAGTCAAACGAAGTAGTCTCGATCTCCTGGAAGCGGGCGCCCAGGGTGGCGATCATCCGGCCGTCCCAAAAGGTGATCATGTCGGCCAGCGCGAAGGAGCGGTTGTCCACCTCTTCGGTGACGCCGGGATTGTTCAGGTCGCCGCCGGTGAAGAAGTTGGCCGCCGGGGGCGCCACGGCGACCGGATTGTAGAGATTGCCAGGGAAGCCGGCGAAGCTCGAGAAGGCGTATGCATTGCGGGACTTGGACTGGATGGCCGAGACGGACGCCACCAGCAGATGGTCGAAGCCGCCGGTGGCGAAGGCCGCTCGCAGGCCGGCATCGGCCGAGATCACCTTGTCCTTGCGGGTGTTGTCGAAGCGGTAGGCCGTGATGGCGCCGCCAGCCTGGGCCGTGGGATTGGCCAGGACATTGGCTTCCTTGCCATCGCGACCGCCAAGGGCCGCCCAACCGGTAAGGTTAGGGGTGAAGTCGAACTCGCCACGGGCCACGCCAAACAGCTGCTCTTCGTCGGTGAAGGTCCAGGGCTGGGCGAAGTTGATATCGGCGTCGGGCGCTGCGGGTATCTCGCTGGTGGGCGTCACGCTCGGGCGGGGACGGTCAATCTGATGATCCTGATAACCCACGTCGGCGGAGAAACGCAGGCGGCCGTCATCATAGTCTAGGCCAAGGGCAGCAACTGACAGCTCCCGCTCCTGATCGGAGATGGCGGTTCCGCCGTCGCGGCGCACCAGGTTCAGCCGCGCGCCGAAGTCCTGCTCGGGGCCAAAGCGGCGGGCGGCGTCCAGGGCGCCATGGATCTGGCCGCCGGATTCGTAGCCGAGGGTCGCCCGCGTCAGCGGCTCGCCCGCGCGCTTGGGGACGACGTTGAAGGCGCCGCCAACGCCGCTGCCGCCGGGCGCGGCCCCGTTGAGAAAGGAGTTGGCGCCGCGGAACACTTCGACCCGCTCGACCAGTTCGGCCGCAACGAACTGCCGGGGGAGGATGCCGTAGACCCCGTTGTAGGTCATGTCGTCCGAATAGACCGGGAAGCCACGGACGACGTAGAGCTCCTGGAAGTTGCCGAAGCCCTTGGCGACCCGGACCATGGGTTCGTTCTTGAGCACGTCGCCGATGCCGGTGGCCTGCTGATTTCGGACCAGTTCCTCGGTGTAGTTGGTGGCCGAAAATGGCGTGCTCATCATGTCCAGGGCGCCGAACAGGCCCACCCGGCCGCCCCGGGCCACCTGACCGCCGGCATAGGCGGGCGCCAGCTCCACCTGCGATCCAGTGATGATCAGTTCCTGGACCTGCACCGCGCTCTCCTGGGCCAGGGCGCCAGGCGTGAAAGCGAGGCTGAGGGCCATGGCTGAGGCCGATAGCAGGATGGTCTTGGTGCGGGACATGGGGTGGACCTTGCGAGCCGATGTTTTTGAAACGCAGTCGCATTAGCAGTGTGGCGACGCCCTCGCAAAAGCTTTCCAATCGCAGATCACCGATGGTGGCGAGGCTATGGCGCAGTCGGAAGACCCTCAGTATAGGGAGGAATGCTTGCCCGCAGACCTCTTCACGCCGCCTGGTTGGCGATCGCCCTCAGCTTCATCGCCGTTGAGGCGAAGGCGCAGGAGACCCTGTCGCCAGAGGTTGTGGCCCTGATCGAGGCGCAGGCGGCGAAGATTCGTGAGCTGGAGGCGAGGCTTGCCCGTCTGGAAGCGCGCAACGAGGCGCCGATCGCGCGGGTCACAGCTGAGGTTCAGCCGAAACCTGCAGAGGCGCCTGTCAGCTTGGCGCAGGCCGCAGGCCCCGCGCCGCCGAAACCCGCCGGCCTTGCGCCGCCCACCCTGCGCGGCCGGGCTCAGTTCGACGCCCTGGTCTACAACAACGATGAAGGCTCCAAGAGCACGGGGACCGAGGTGCGCCGGTTTCGCCTGGGCGCAAAGGGCGATCTGAGCGAGCAGCTCTCGTATGTGGCGGAGGCAGACTTCGGCGGCGCGGAGGTGTCGCTGCAGGATGTGATGCTGACCTATGAGCTGGCCGAGGGCCGGGTGATTTCGGCAGGCTACTTCAAGCCTTCCATCACGATGGACGAAATGACATCCAGCAATGAGACGCTCTTCCTGGAGCGATCGGCCTACGCCTCCACATTCGCGCCGGGACGGCGCCTGGGTGTCGCCGCCCGCGCCTGGGGGGAGCAGTGGGGCGTCAGTGGCGGCCTGTTTGGGGAGACCGAGGACGGTGACCTCGACACCGAACGGGAGGAAGCCTGGCTGGTGGCCTTGCGGGGCTATGTCGACCTGCTGAGCGGCGAGCCCGCCCTGCACCTGGGGCTGTCGGCCTACCATACCGAAATGCCCGAACGGGGTCCTGGCGTGTGGCTGCGCGTCCGCCCGGAGACGGGCCGCGCCCCGCGCCTCCTGGACACCGGGGCCTTCATCGCTGAGGAGGGGACCTTCGCCGGCGTTGAGATCGGCTATGGGGCCGGGCCCTTGACCCTGCAGGCCGAGGGCGGCGGCGTGGACTATGCCGGCGCGATCTCAGCTCCCGACTTCTACGGCTGGTCGGCCCAGGCGGCCTGGCGCTGGACTAGCGAGCCCCGTCCCTACGATATCGAAAACGGCGTGTTCGGGCGGATCAGACCCGCCAAACCCCTGGGCCAGGGTGGTCTGGGCGCGCTCGAAACCGGTGTCCGGGTCACCTATCTCGACCTCGGCGACGAGACCGTAGATGGCGGCGAAATGACGACCTATGGCGTGGTGGTCAACTGGCTCCCGATCACCCGACTTCGCCTGTCGGCCAATCTGATCCAGGCCCGGGTTGAGCGGCTCCGCGCCAGTCCCGTGGATGAGACCCTGCTGACCCTGAGGACCGCCATCGACTGGTAGGCAAGGGGAACTCCCCTCTGTTCGGGACCGTTTGTCCTGAAAGGAGACCGCCATGTTGAATCTGAGCTGGGAGCTTCTCTTCCCCATTGGTGCGGCCCTGTTGGGGCTGGCCATCGCCTATGGACTGTTCCGCTACAGCCGCCGCGACCGCCGGAATGATGTGGTGACCGAGCAGGCCACGCGGGAAGAGTATCGTCATCCCGACCGCTACGACCAGACCGAAGACGACTTCCGAGACAAGGTCCGCCCGACCAGCTGAACGAGGCGCCGTTAACCTTGACCATAAACCGCATCTCAAGTCCTGGCCGGCAATGTCGGCAAGGACGGGGGACGGATGAACAGTCGGCGGCACTTACCCAGCGCAAATCTCAAGGCGGATGATCTGTCGGGTCTGAAGGTGTTGGTCGTGGACGACCACGCCAACACGGTCCGGCTGATTGTCGATGTGCTACGCGCCGCAGGCGTGGGGGGCGTCTACGCCGCCAGTGAGGGTGTCAGCGCTCGGCACGCCCTGGCCCGCCAGGAGCCGGACGTCATCTTCACTGATTGGCGCATGCCCCTCATGGACGGCCTTGAGCTCACTCGCTCTATCCGCCAGGCGGCGGTCGCCCGGGACCCCACGGTCCCCAACCCGGCCATTCCTGTGATCATGGTCACCGGCCATCGCAACGCTTCTGAGGTGGAGATCGCCCGAGAGGCGGGGGTCAATGAGTTCGTGATGAAGCCGTTCACGCCGGCGGCTCTGCTGTCGCGGCTCCAGGCGGTGCTCACCCAGCCACGCAGTTTTATTGTCAGCGCCAACTATCTCGGCCCAGATCGCCGTCGCAAGGCCGAGATCAGCTATGCCGGCCCCCTGCGCCGGACCAGCGACCCCGATGAAGTGGTCGATGTCGTGGAACGCCAGGCGGCGCGGGAAACCATCAGCGTCGAGCTTGAGGCCATGCGCCGGCTCATCGTCGCTCGGGGCGGGGTGGATCGCGCCACGCTGCAGATGACCTACCGCGTGATGCAGCACACCCGCTTCCGCGCCCGCCAGGTGCGCGACCGCATGTTGGAGCGGGCCACCGACGACCTGCTCGCCTATGCGGCCGAGGTCGGCGGCATGGAGCATTGTGAGGCCGAGGTGGTCGAGGCCCACCTCAATGTCCTGGGCCAGATCCTGGAAGGCGACGATCACGACGCCGTGGGCGCCGCCAAGCTGGTGCGGGGCCTCGAGGCTCTGATCCGTCGCAAGCGCGCCGCCCGCCAGATCCTGGCGGCCTGATCTCGCCCCCGCGGCCGGGTTCGGCTAGGAGGGGGCATGGCCGAAGCATTCAACGACCTGATCCTGCCCGCCGAGAAGGCCGAGCGTTACGCCGCCCTCGCCGACGAAATCGCCGCCGTTCTGGACGGCGAACCCAACCTCACCGCGCGCATGGCGACGGTGGCCTCGATGCTGGCCGCCAGCTTCGACCACTTCTTCTGGACCGGGTTCTATGTGGTCGACGCCGACAATCCCCGGGAGCTGGTGGTCGGACCCTATCAAGGAACCCTGGGCTGCCTGCGGATCGCCTTTGGCCGCGGGGTCTGCGGCGCGGCCGCCGAGACTGGCCAGATTCAGGTGGTGGAGGACGTCCACGCCTTCCCCGGTCACATCGCCTGCGACGCCCGATCGGCCAGCGAGATCGTCGTCCCGGTGTTCGATTCCGCAGGGGGGCTCATCGGGGTTCTGGACGTGGACTCAGACCAGAAGTCGGCCTTCGATGAGGTGGACGCCTCCTGGTTGCAAACCATTGTTCATAAAGTGTTTTCCATAAGCGGAGCGGCCTGAGGCTTGCATCGGCTCCCCCAGCTGATCCCTCTTCGGGACGGCTCAAGCGGAACCGTCTGATGTCACCAAGCCAAACCCTGCACCCGGCCGACCTCTCCCGCGATGACATCGCGGCCTGGCGGGCTATCGCCGCCGCCGAGCCGGCCTTCGCCTCGCCGCTGCTGGGGCCGGACTTCGCCCGGGCCGTGGGCGCGGTGCGGCCCGACGCCCGGGTGGCGATCTGGCGGCGGGATGGGGAGGCGGTCGGCTTCCTGCCGCACCATTTGAAGACAGGTGGCCTGGCCCGGCCGATCGGCGCGCCCCTGTCGGACTATCACGCCTTGGTCAGCCGGGCGCCGCTCCCCGCCACAGACGCGCTGGCGGAGGCGGGTCTTGGCGCCTTGCGGTTCACTGGCCTGATCGATCCCCATGGGATGTTCGACGCCGCCGTGCGCAGCCGCCAGGTCGCCTATGTGATCGAGCTTTCGCAGGGCGCCGACGCCTATCTGGAGGCGCTGCGCGCCCAGAGCCCCAAGCGATTCAAGAACTACCGCCGGCTGCAGAGCAAGGTCGCCCGGGAGCTGGGGGAACTCACCCTGAGCGCGCCGGACGAGGATCGGGCGGCCTTCGACCAGCTGATCGCCTGGAAACGCGATCAGCTCCAACGCACCGGCGCGCACGACTTCCTGGCGCCGGACTGGACGCGTGAGCTGATGGGCCGCCTGTTTTCAACGACGCAGGGCGACTTCCGTGGCCTGATGATCACCCTGCGTGTGGACGGCAAGGTTGTCGCCGGCCATTTCGGCGTGCGCCTCGCGGATGTGTACCATCCCTGGATCGCCGCGACCGATCCTGAGATGAGCGCCTATTCGGTGGGCCAGCTCTTCCTGCTTCAGGCCATCGCCGCCATGCCGGACCTTGGCCTTCGGACCTACGACCTCGGCCCTGGGCACGACCACTACAAGGCGCCCTATGCCCTGACCCATCGCGAGATCGGCGAAGGCACAGCCCTGGCGGCCGGCGCCGCCGGCTGGCGCTCGCGCCTGGGGGAGGGCGCCTGGCGTCTGGCGGGGGCCGGCTGCGGTCCGCTGGCTGGCCGGGTGCGGCGCCGTTTCGAAACCATCTCGGACGTAGAAGTCACCCTGAGCGGCCGAATGCGCGGCCTGGCCAACGCCGTGGCGTCCAAGGCGCGTCGCACCGGCGCGGAGATCGAGGGGTGAGTCAGACATGTCGGAAACGGTCAGCCTGATCATCCCGACCCAGCGCCGGCTTTCGGGCCTGAGCGTGGCGGCGCGCAGCGTCTTTGCGCAACAGGGCGTGCATCCGGCGCGCCTTGAGCTTGTGGTGGTCGACAACGACCAGGTTCCTTCGGCCCAGGCGACCGTCGAGGCCCTGGCGACCGAGGCGCCCTTTCCGGTGGTCTATGTGCACGAGCCGAAAGCCGGCGTCGCCAACGCGCGCAATGCGGCGCTAGCCCGGGCGAACGGGGAGCTGATCGCCTTCCTGGATGATGACGAGGAAGCGCCGCCCAACTGGCTCGCGGGACTATTGTCCACGCGCGCCACCCTGGCCGCCGACGTGGTCTTCGGCCCCGTGCGGGGTCGGGCGCCCCCAGAGGTCACCCGACACCGCGCCTATCTTGAGACCTTCTTCTCACGCCTGGGACCGGCGGAGACGGGACTGATCGAGGACTATTACGGCTGCGGCAACAGCCTGTTGCGCCGCGCGGCCTTGCCAGATCCCGATGCGCCGTTCTCAGCTCTGCGCAACCACATCGGCGGCGAGGACGACCTGCTGTTTGGACAGATGAAGGCGCGCGGCGCGCGGTTCGCCTGGGCGGCCGAAGCCTATGTCTGGGAGGACCCGGTCCCGAGCCGGCTGAGCCTGGACTATACGATCCGCCGCGCCTTCGCCTATGGCCAGGGGCCTTCGGCGGCCTGCGCCGCGGCCACGCCACCCAACTATCCTGGCCTCGCCTTCTGGATGGCGCAGGGGCTGGTCCAGGCCGGGGTCTTCGGACTGCTGGCCGCCGTGAAGTGGCTGCTCCGTGCGCCCGACTTCGCCTTCACCCTGGACCGCGCCGCCCGCGGCCTCGGCAAGACCCTGTGGTGGGGTCCCTTCAAGATCGAATTCTATGGCCGCAGCGCGGCCTGACCCGGTGAGACCTCAGATGATCATACAAGACTGGACCGACGAGAAGGCCGCGGCCTTCGGCAAACAGACGCTCAACTTCACCCACGACCTGCACCAGCGGCCGATGTTCACCGACGAGGGTCTGGCCGAAGCGCTTGAGGCCTATCCCCGGAGCAAGCTGGGGGTTTTTACCATGGGGGAGGACCCCCGGGCCTGGACCACCTGGCGCAAGGGCTCGGGCGATGGCCTGACCGGGGCGCAGCTTCTGGAGTCGGCCAAGGCCGGCCGGATCTGGCTGAACCTCCGGGAGGCCAACCTCTATCTGAAACCCTATGCCGATCTGGCCGATGAGGTGTTCGCCGAGAAGGAGGCCATGGCGCCTGGCCTGCGCACCTTCAAGCGCGACCTCGGCGTGCTGATCTCCTCGGCCAATGCGCAGGTCTTCTATCATCTGGACGTGCCGCTGGTGTCCCTGTGGCAGATCCGCGGGACCAAGCGGGTCTGGGTCTATCCGCCCAAGGCGCCCTATGTCGGCGAAGAAGCCCTGGAGAAGATCGTCCTGCGGGAGAGCGCCGAGCAGTTCGCCTTTGATCCGAGCTGGGACGCCGGCGCCGAAGAGGTCGAGCTGACCCCGGGCCGCATGGTCACCTGGGCCCAGAACGCCCCGCACCGGATCGAGAACGGGCCGATGCTCAATGTCTCGCTTTCCATGGAATTCATGACGCCTCAGGCCCTGCTGCGGGCCAATGTGATCTACGCCAATGGCGTGATGCGCCGGCGGGCTGGAATGCGGCCGCGCCTGAGCGACGGGGTCAGCCCGGCCAATCTGGGCAAGCTCGCCCTGGCCCGGGGGGCCAAGGCCTTGAAGCTGCAGAAGGCCCACGAGCGGGTCCTGCCGGCCACCTTCCGCCTGGACCCGGCCCAGCCCGGCGCCGTCCTCCCGATCTGAGCAAAAAACGCCCCAAAACGCCCAGTTGGCTTACCTCGCGGCGCCTGAATAGACTTGTTTTCGACGCGCCACAGGGCGCGCGGCAAGCTTTAGAAGATCGATCCTTCGCCCGGCGCAGATGACCCCATCTGGCCCGGCCTGGGGTCCAGGCAAGGGAGCGGAACAATGGGCGAAGCCTATATCGTCGCGGCCACGCGCACGGCCGGCGGCCGCAAGGGCGGCAAGCTGAAAGACTGGCATCCGGTGGATCTGGGCGCTGTGGTGCTCAACGAACTGGTCGACCGCACGGGCATGGACCCGGCCCGGGTCGAGGACGTGGTCATGGGCTGCGTCATGCAGGTGGGCGAGCAGGCCATCAATGTGGCCCGCAACGCCGTCATGGCCTCCAAGCTGCCGGAAAGCGTGCCCGGCACCTCCATCGACCGCCAGTGCGGCTCCTCGCAGCAGGCCCTGCAGTTTGCCGCGCAAGCCGTTATGAGCGGCACCCAGGACGTGGTCATCGCCGCTGGCGTCGAAAGCATGACCCGCGTGCCCATGGGCTCCTCGGCCGCGCTCGCCGCCAAGGCTGGCATGGGCCAGTACAAGAGCCCGCGGATGGAGGAGCGCTATCCCAACATCCAGTTTTCCCAGTTCATGGGCGCCGAGATGATGGCCAAGAAGTACGGCCTCACCAAGGACCAGCTGGACGAGTACGCCTATAACAGCCACCAGCGCGCCATCGCCGCGACGCAAGCCGGGGCCTTCAAGGACGAAATCGTCGCCCTGAAGATCAAGGACGAGAACGGCGCCGAGAGCGATCACACCATCGACGAGGGCATCCGTTTCGACGCCAGCCTCGACGGCATCCGCGGCGTGAAGCTGCTGGCCGAAGGCGGGGCCATCACCGCGGCCACCTCCAGCCAGATCTGCGATGGCGCCTCGGGCGTGATGATCGTCTCGGAAAAGGCGCTGAAGGAGTTCGGCCTGACGCCGCTGGCCCGCATCCACCACCTGTCGGTGATGGGTCATGACCCGGTGATCATGCTGGAAGCCCCGCTGCCCGCCACCCAGCGGGCCCTGGAGCGCGCTGGCATGAAGATCGACGACATCGACCTGTTCGAGGTCAACGAGGCCTTCGCCTCGGTGCCCGTGGCCTGGCTGAAGGCCACCGGGGCCAATCCCGACAATATGAACGTCAATGGCGGCGCCATCGCCCTCGGCCATCCGCTCGGCGCCTCTGGCACCAAGCTGATGACCACCCTGGTCCATGGGCTGAAGGCGCGGAACAAGCGCTATGGCCTGCAGACCATGTGCGAAGGCGGCGGCATGGCCAATGTGACAATCATCGAGCGGCTCTGATAAGCTCGGGCGCATGAGCCCGCGTATCATAGCCGTCACCGGCGCCTTCGGCGTCCTGGGGGAGGTGGTCGCTACGGCCGCCGCCCTCCAGGGCGCCCGACTGGCGCTGATCGATCACAGCATGGTTCCGCCGGACGGACTGGTGGAGGCCTGCGGCGTCGACGCCCTGGTGCTCACCGGGGTCGATCTGGCCGATCCCGTGGCGGCTCAGACGGCGATGGCGGCGGTCAAAAGCCGCTTTGGCCGCCTCGACGCCCTCATCAATATCGCCGGCGGCTTCCGCTGGCAGACCTTGGCCGAGGGCGATCCTGCGGTCTGGGACCTGCTCTACGCCACCAATGTGAAGACCGCCGCCAACGCCAGCCGGGCGGCGATCGATCTGTTGAAGGCAAGCCCCGCCGGGCGGATCATTAATATCGGCGCGGCCGGCGCGGTGAAGGCTGGCGCGGGCATGGGCGCCTATGCCGCGGCGAAGGCCGGCGTGCACCGACTGACCGAAAGCCTGGCTGAGGAACTGAAGGCCGAGGGCGTCACCGTCAACGCCGTGCTGCCTTCGATCATCGACACCCCGGTCAACCGCGCCGACATGCCCGACGCCGACTTCGCCGCCTGGGTCGCGCCCGCGGACCTCGCCGCAGTGATCCTGTTCCTGGCCTCGCCTGAGGCCCGGGCGGTGACGGGGGCGCTGATCCCGGTGACTGGACGCGTCTAGGGCGGGGGAACCTTTGCCGGTTCAGGACGTTTCTCTTTGCTAGCCGTCGTCACCGCCACCTCCGTCGCTGACGCCGGAAAGCCCGGAGCCTTCATGAAGCTTTCTCGAACCAGCGCTGATGACGGCGTCCTGATGTACGCCGGCGTGATCGAGAAGGTCGGGTATGAAATCCGCAGCGACGAGAAGATGAAGATCGGCAAGGGTGAGCTCATCGGCTCGCCCGACCTCATGCGTGACGCCTTTCGGCAGGGACGCCTGACCCTCAAGCTGGCCGAAGGCTCCGACATCCGCATCCTGATGGTCGCCCACACCGAGGGCGGCGAGCGGGCCTATTTCGAAATCGAGACCTAGACACCTCGCGGAGCCGCCCGGCGCCAGTCCCTCTGGCCGGGGCCCCCATTTCCCTCCAAGCTGTCAAAAAACGAATGAGTGACAGTTCCGGGGAGGGGCGTAGTGATCCTGACAATCCTGGCCGCCAGCGCGGCCAGCTTCGCCGTGGCGCAGGCTGAACCTTCGCCGGCGCCCGAGGCCGAACCGCCTGTCGCCGCCCGGGGCGTGATCGCCTATCCGCCCAGCGCGTTCGCCGAGGCCGCGCCCGATACGGCCTATGACATGGTGCTGCTCCTGCCGGGCTTCGCCTTCGACAAGGGCGCGAGCGTGCGCGGCCTGGCCGGTTCCGGCGGCAATGTGCTGATCGACGGCCAGCCGCCGGTCTCCAAGAACGACGCGCTGGATGAGCTTCTCAAACGCATCCCAGCCTCGGCGGTGTCGCGCATCGAACTGATCCGCGGCGGCGCGCCGGGCATCGACATGCAGGGCCGTTCGGTGATCGCTAATGTGGTGCGCGCCAAGACCAGCGGCGCCCAGGGCGCGCTGATGAGCTCGGTCCACTTCATCAATGACGGCCGCGTGCTTACCAGTCTGCGGGGCGAAAGCCAGTTCGAGTGGGCGGGGCGGCGTTTCGAGGCGTCCTTCGTCTATGGCAAGGGGCCTGACGACACCCTGGGCGACGGGCCGCGCGTGCGCCTTGGCCCCAATGGGGAGGTGCTGATCGACTCGGTGGTCGACGCCGACGCCGGCGGCCTGAGGGCCTGGACCACCGGGGCCATGGAGACGCCCCTGGCCGGGGGACGGCTCCGACTGAACGGCGCCTATATGCGCACGCCGGCCAGCGCCGAGATCACGGACCGCCTGCGCGGTGGCGGCAAGGAATACGAATACTATACCAATGTCCGGCTCCAGCAGGAGCTCGGCGGTCGCTACAGCCGCAGCCTGGGCGCCCAAACCACCCTTGAGGCGGTCGCCTTTCAGCAATGGAACGACGTGGAGACCCGGGCCGATTTTGAGGCCCCTGGCCTGCGTCGGGACTTCGACCTCGACAAGTCGGTGACCGAAACCGTCGGGCGGATGACCCTGCGCCGCACGCTCAGCCCGTCCATCACCGCCGAGATCGGCGGCGAAGGGGCGCTGAACCGGCTGGACAGCCGCACAGCCTTCACCCTCAACGGCCGCCCGGTGCCGGTGCCGGCCGCCCAGGTGGAGGTGGAGGAAACCCGCAGCGAAGCGTTCGGCACGCTCACCTGGCGCGGCGGGCCTGGGCTGACCCTGGAGGGCGGCCTGCGGCACGAGACCTCGTCCATCGGCTCGAGCGGCGATGTGACCCTGGAAAAGTCTCTGGCCTTCACCAAGCCGCGCCTCTCCCTGGCCTGGTCGGCCGGCGGCGGGCGGCAGGTGCGCCTGCGGCTGGAGCGCGAGGTTGGCCAGCTCAATTTCGATGACTTCGTCGCCTCCTCCTCGGCGGTGAGCACCGGGGCGGTGCTGGCGGGCAATCCCGATCTGCGCCCGCAACAGGCGTGGGTCAGCGAGGCGGCGTTCGAGCAGCGGTTCGAAAGCGGCGCGGTGCTTGTGGCCACGGTCCGGGTCTCGGACCTCGCCGACGTGATTGACCGCGCGCCGGTCTTCCTGCGGGGCGTGGCCGTGGCCGATGCGCCCGGAAACCTCGGCGACGGAAGCCGGCGGGAGGCGATCTTGAACGTCACCGTGCCGCTGGACCGGCTCGGGGTTCGCGGCGGGCAGCTTAAGGGGCAGGGGACCTGGCGCGAGAGCGAGGTGGACGATCCCCTCACGGGCCAGGCCCGCGAGATCTCCGGTCAGCGCCCGGTGGAGTGGGAGGCCCATTTCACCCAGGACCTGCCGGCCTTGCGGACCAACTGGGGGATCGATGTCCTGGGCGGCTATCGCGAGCGCTATTTTCGCCTCAGCGAGGTGGAGACTCGCAAGGTCGGGACCTGGGTGGTGGTCTTCGCCGAGTACAAGCCGCAGCGCGACCTCATCCTTCGCCTCGAGCTGCAGAACCTCGGCGAACGCAATGTCCAGCGCACCCGGGAGGTCTATGTGGGACCAAGGTCGGATGGTCAGCTGGCCTATGTGGATGTGCGCGACCTGGAGTACGGGCGGGCCGTCTTCCTGCGCCTGCGCAAGACCTTCGGCTAGACGAACTCCTGCGCCAGTCGTCGGGCGCGTGGAACCCTCCGGAGCCGGATGGACTGGCGCGTCCTTTATTCTGGCGCGCCGGCTGGAAGACCCTGCGGCAATCCGCCACTTCCGTACGGGCCGCAGCCCCCTCGTCAAATTAAGGCGTCGTTAGCCACGCTGGCGCATCAACTGGCTAGATGACCGGCCAACTGACCAGGCGGCCGGATAAGAACAAACGGCGGGCGGACCCCATGACCCAGTCTTCTCAACTACAACAGCGCCGTGATTTCATTGGTCTCGACGCCGGCGCGGTTGAACGACTCCGCGGGCTCCGGGGCTTTGTCGCCCAGGCCATCGGTCCAGCCCTTGATGTCTTCTATGGCAAGGTCCGGAAGACCCCTGAGGTCCAGAAGTTCTTCAAGAACGATGGCCATATGGCCGGCGCTCAGAGCCGTCAGGCCGACCACTGGCGCATCATCACCGAGGGCCAGTTCGGGGACGAATACGCCAAGGGCGTGCGGACCATCGGCGAGACCCACGCCCGCCTGGGCCTGGAGCCCCAGTGGTATATTGGCGGCTATGCCCTGGTCCTCGAGCAACTCATCCATGCGGCGGTGGCCAAGCACTGGCCGACCCTGACCCGTCGGACCAAGGCGCAGGACGCCGCCGAGACGGTTTCCGTCCTCGTCAAAGCGACCCTGCTCGATATGGACCTAGCCATTTCAATCTATCTCGAGTCTATAGAGGCCGAACGTGTAAGGGCGGAAGCCGCCCGGCAGCAGGTCGAAGAGCAGCAGGCCGCCGCCATGGACGCCCTGACGGCGGCCCTGCGCAAGCTGGCGGAGGGCGACCTCACCAGCCGCCTCGACGCCGCCCTGGCCCCGCAGTTCACCGGCATGAAGGACGACTTCAACGCCGCGGTCACCAAGCTCTATGACGCCATTCGGCTGGTGTCGGAGTCCTCTGGCGGCATCCGCTCCGGCGCCGATGAGATCGGCATGGCCTCCGATGACCTGTCGCGCCGCACCGAACAGCAGGCCGCCAGCCTGGAAGAAACCGCTGCGGCCCTGCACGAACTGACCGAGAGTGTCCGCAAGGCCGCAGCCGGCGCCCGGGAAGCGTCGGGCATGGTCGGCGCCGCCAAAGGCGAGGCCGTCCACTCAGGCGAGGTCGTCGATCGCGCGGTTGCAGCCATGGGGCAGATCGACGTGTCCTCCAAGGAGATCGGCCAGATCATCGGGGTGATCGACGAGATCGCCTTCCAGACCAACCTTTTGGCCCTGAACGCCGGGGTTGAGGCCGCCCGCGCCGGCGAGGCCGGCCGCGGCTTCGCCGTGGTCGCCTCCGAGGTCCGGGCGCTTGCCCAGCGGTCGTCGGAAGCCGCCAAGCAGATCCGCAACCTGATCACCCAGAGCGCGACCCAGGTGGAGTCCGGCGTCAATCTGGTGGCGGAAACCGGCGACGCCCTGCGCCGCATCGTCGAACGGGTGGTGGAGATCGACCACAGCGTCGCTGAAATCGCCGCCTCCGCCGAGGAGCAGGCCCGGGCGCTGGGCGAGGTCAACGCCGCCGTCAATCAGATGGACCATGTGACTCAGCAGAACGCCGCCATGGTGGAGGAGGCCACCGCGGCCGCCCACTCCCTGCGCAAGGAAACTGACCAGCTGAACGGGCTGGTGGGCCGGTTCGTGATCGACGCGGCTGGGGGATCGGCGCGTTACCGCTCCGCCGCCTGAATCGCCTGAGCCAGAGGCGCCACTCGCCAAACTGCGCCGCCCGCGTCGTCGGTGACCAGCAGGGCGCCGCGGCGGTCGACGGCCACATCCACCGGCCGCCCCATGGCCTGGTCGCGGTCATTGAGGAAGCCGGTCAGGAAGGCCTCGGGCTCGCCCTGCGGCATGCCGCCGACAAACGGGATGTAGACCACGCGATAGCCGCTGAGGGGGTGGCGGTTCCAGGAACCATGCTGGCCGACGAACACCCCGCCCCGGTACCGCTCGGGGAAGGCCTCGGCGGTGTAGAAGGTGAGGCCCAGGGACGCCGTGTGCGGGCCAAGCGCATAGTCGGGAGGGATCGCCTCGGCCACCAGGTCAGGCCGCTGGGGTTCAACCCGGCTATCCACCGTGTCGCCGAAGTATGAATAGGGCCAGCCGTAGAAGCCGCCGTCCTGCACCCGGGTCATGTAGTCCGGGACCAGGTCGTCGCCCAGCATGTCGCGCTCGTTCACCGCGGTCCAAAGGGCGCCGGTGACCGGCTCATAGGCCATGCCGTTGGGATTTCGCAGGCCTGACGCATAGAGGCGAAGCGTTCTGGCGACGGGGTCGACCTCAAGGATCGCCGCACGGTTCTCTTCAGCAGCCAGCCCGTTTTCGGCGATGTTGGAATTGGAGCCCGAGGTGACGAACAGCTTCTGGCCATCCGGGGAGGCGATGACGTTCTTGACCCAGTGATGATTGATCGGCCCGGCCGGCAGATCGACGATCTTCTCCGGGATCCCCTCCATCCGCAGTTGCCCGTCGCGGTAGGGCGTGGCCACCAGGGCGTCAGTGTTGGCGATGTAGAGCGTCCCGCCTACCAGAGCCATGCCCTGGGGCCGGTTGAGACCTGAGGCGAACACCTCCCGAACCTCGGCCAGACCATCCCCGTCGGCGTCCCGCAGCAGCATGATCCGGTTGGGGCTGGGCTTCAGCGCACCGGCATAGGCCTGAACCCGCTGGGCGATGCGGTCCATCAGGCCCTCAGGCGGCTTGGGCTCCGAACTGGCCTCCGAAACCAGCACGTCGCCATTGGGCAGGACCAGCAGCCATCGGGGATGGCTGAGATCGCCGGCAAAGCGGGTGACAACGAAACCCTCGGGCGCCACGGGCGCCGCTCCCTCGGTCCAGCCGACCGCCTTCGCCGGATTGACCCTGGGCAGAAAATCGCCCTCGGGCGCCGGGATGTTGGGCTCAGCGCCGAAGCCGACAAACGGGTCCTCTGACCCCGCCGTGCAGCCTGTGAGCAGGAGGGCGCCGAGGGCGAGGGCGATGACGGGGCGCATGGGCGGCTCCAGCTTGCGGATCGAAGCCGAACCTTGACCCCTGATCTGGTCTGGGTCCAGGTCGCAATGAGGGGGGCGAGACGGCTGCCGATGCATGTCCGGCCGGCGGCGGTGTAACCCTGCCGGTCGAAGCCGCGAACCTGGGGTCGAATGGCGTGGAAGACATCGATCTGCAGATCCAGAGCCTCATCGCGCTCAGCCAGACCGGCGACAGGGCGGCCTATGGACGGCTGCTGGCCCTCATGGCGCCGCGCCTGCGGGCCTATTTCAGCAGGCGGCTGCAGGACCCGGCCGATGCGGAGGACCTGGTGCAGGAGACTCTGATCGCCATTCACACCAAGCGCGAGACCTATAACCCGGCGCTGCCCTTCGCCCCCTGGGTCTATGGGATCGCCCGCTACAAGCTGATCGATCACTTCCGCCGCCGCGGCGTCCGGCGGCACGTTCCCCTGGAGGAGGCCGGCGAGATCCTGGCGGAGTCCGACACCGAGGCCGGTGCGACCCGGGCCGACCTGAACCGCCTCCTGGCGCGATTGCCGGCTCGTCAGCGCGGGCTGCTGGAGGATGTGCGGCTGCGGGGGCTGACCATCGCCGAGGCGGCGCCGCGTCATGGCTATTCCGAGGGCGCGGCCAAGGTCGCCCTGCACCGAACCCTGAAGTCCCTGTCCGCCAGCGTGGCCGCCGATGAAGACTGAAGACCTGATTGCGGGCCTCGCCCTGGAGCCGGGCTTTCCTGGCCCCAGGCAGTTGGAGCGCAAGCTCATCCTGTGGAGCGGGGTCGGCGCCCTGATGGCCGCGCTCCTGACGCTCCTGGTTCTGGGGCCGCGGCCGGACATGGATCAGATCGCCGGGGTGGCGTCCTTCCTGGGCAAGGCCGGCTATACCCTGGCCTTGGCGGGCGCCGGACTCTGGCTGGCCCGGCGGCTTGGCCAGCCGGGCGCCCGGGCGAAGGGGCCGCTTCTGGCGCTGAGCCTGCTCCTGGTCGGGGGACTGATCGCCACAGTCGTCGAGCTGGCGCGGATCCCGGCCGGCGAGCGGGCCGGTCAGCTGATGGGCCACTCAGCCATGATCTGCCCGCTGGCCATCCTGGGGCTTGGCCTCCTGGCCCTTTGTCCGGCCATGATCGTCGCCAGGCGCCTCGCCCCGGTCAGGCCAGCGGCGGCGGGCGCGGCGATCGGGCTGCTGGCCGGCGGCCTGTCAGCCACAGCCTATGGTCTGCACTGCGCGGAGACCGCGGTGAGCTTCCTGGTGATCTGGTATGGGCTCGGCGTGCTGGCGACGGCGGCCCTGGGGGCGGCGATCGGCGCCCGCGTGCTGCGCTGGTGATCAGCTGATCCGGTTGTCGGAGTCTTCCATCAGGATGCGGGCGGCGTCCCCGGCTGGGTCGTCATACTGGCCATTCCGGAGCGTCCACCAGAAGGCCGCCAGGCCCGCCAGGCCCAGGGCCACCGAGATCGGCGCGAGGATCAGAATAATACCCATCAGCGTCTACCAGCTCCGTGCATCCGCAAGGCGTTGAGGGTCACCACCAGGGATGAGCCCGACATGGCCAGGGCCGCGATCAGCGGATTGACGAAGCCCAGCATGGCCAGCGGGATGGCGCCCAGATTGTAGAGGGCCGAGAAGCCGAAGTTCTCAAGGGCCCGATGGCGAGCGGCCCTGGCCACCCGGATGGAGTCGGCCACGGCGCCCAGGGCGTCGCCGGCGAAGACCAGGTCGGCTGCATTCTGGCTGGCGTCGAGGGCCGCGCCGGGGGCCATGGCGGCGTGCGCCTTGGCCAGGGCGGCGGTGTCGTTGAGACCGTCTCCAACCATCAGCACCTTACGACCCTGGGCGGTCAGGGCATCGATTTCTGCAGCCTTGTCCTGAGGCGTCTGGCCCGAACGCCATTGATCGACATGAAGCGTCTGCGCGGCCCGGGCTACGGGCCCCTCCAGATCGCCCGACAGGATCTCCACGGTCAGTCCCAGGGCGCGGAGGTCTGCTATGGTCTGGGCGGCGTCAGGGCGGAGCTGGTCGGAAAAACGGAAGCGGACGCGGGTGTCGCCCTCGAAGGCGAACCACAGCTCAGTCTCACCGCCGCGGACGCCGTCCAGGCCGACGAAGCTCGCCCGGCCCAGGCGCGCGCGGCGGCCGTTGATCATGCCCTCGACCCCCTGGCCGGGGGTTTCGACCACGTCGGTCGCCCGGAGACCCGGGCCGGCCTCGGCCGCAAGGGCGCGGGCCAGGGGGTGGGCCGAGGCGCGCGCCAGGGGCGCAGCCAAGGCCACGGCCTGAGCCGGGGCCTCAATCAGCCGCGGCCGCCCTTCGGTGAGCACGCCGGTCTTGTCGAACACCACGTGGTCGACCTCCGCCAGGCGCTCCAGAGCGGCGCCGGACTTCACCAGGACGCCCTTGCGGAAAAGCCGCGCCGAGGCGGTGATCTGGACCGCCGGCACCGCCAGGCCTAGGGCGCAGGGGCAGGTGATGATGAGCAGGGCGGCCGCCCGCAGCAGGGCCTCGCGCGGACCCAGGCCGAAGGCCAGCCCACCAAGAAAGGTGAGGGCGGCCACGGAATGGATCACCGGCACATAGATAGATGCGGCCCGGTCGGCGAGGCGGACATAGAGAGACTTGGTCTGGGCGCCCGCTTCCACCAGTCGGGCGATGGCCGCCACAGCGGAGTCCTCTGACCTAGCGATGGCCAGGATGCGGAGTTGGCCCGTGAGGTTGACCGCGCCGGCACGGCAGGTGTCGCCCGGCCGCACGTCCACGGGCGCGGTCTCGCCGGTCAACAGGGCGTTGTCGAGCTCGGAGACTCCATCCTCGACGAAGCCGTCGACCGGGATGCGCTCGCCTGGCCGGACCAGGATCCGCTCGCCGACGGCGACCTCGCTCAGCGGCTTGACGCGCTCCAGGCCGTCGGCTCCGAGGACTGTGGCGGCCGGCGCCTGCAGCGCCAGGAGGTCGGCTGCGGCGCTACGGGCGCGAGCCCTAAGGCGATGGTCGAGCCAGCGGCCGATGAGCAGCAGGAAGAGCAGGGAGACGGCGGCGTCGAAATAGGCGTCGCGGCCGTTGAGGAAGGTCTCAACGAAGCTGATGAACAGGGTCAGGATGACGCCGACCGAGATCGGCACGTCCATATTGGCCTTGCCGGCCTTGAGCGACCGCCAGGCGGAGTCGAAGAAGGGCAGACCCGCATAGATGGCGCAGGGCGTGGCCACGATGGCCGACAGCCACAGCATGATGCTGCGGGTGGCCGGACCCAGCTCCTGGCCAAACAGGCCCGCCCACACCGGCACAGAGAACATCATGGCGTTTCCGGCCCCGAAGCCGGCCACGGCCAGGGCCAGGATCAGCCGGCGGCTCTCCTGATCGTGGGCTTCTGCGGCCTTGGCCGGATCGAACGGGGTGGCCGGATAGCCCAGCCTGTCGAGGGTGGCGATCACCCGGGAGGCGTCACCCCGGGATGAGGCGAAGCGCACAGCCAGCCGGCCTTCGGTCAGGTTCAGACGGGCTGAGGCCACATCAGGCAGGCCTGCCACGGCGGTTTCGATCTTGGACATGCAGGCCGCACACCGGGCGCCCTTGACCAGCAGCTCCAGATGGGCGGTTCCGTCCTTCTCCTTGCGGAGAAAGGCCGAGAGGTCTGGCGCACGCGCCAGGTCGTAGGTCAGGGCCATGTCAGTCGACGCTCGGCTTCGAACAACTGGCCCTTGGCGTCCTGGGCCTGGAAGGTGAGGTCCCAGACGCCGGTAACACCGCCCAGCGGGGCGACATAGAGGCCAGGCTCGGCCTCTGCGAACCGCGGGGTGAGGGCGCCGGCGCCGGTGGCCGGGCGCTGCA
Source organism: uncultured Aquabacterium sp. (assembly GCA_947085235.1). Taxonomy (GTDB): domain Bacteria; phylum Pseudomonadota; class Gammaproteobacteria; order Burkholderiales; family Burkholderiaceae_C; genus Aquabacterium. The sequence goes on from CAMTVS010000012.1 coordinate 42,633, forward strand.
GCTTGCCGCTGAAGGACAGGCCGCGCACCGGGGCGCCCTCGGCGTCAACGATGCGCACGGCCACGGCCTGCGGCTCAGCGCCGGCGGCCGCCCGCCAGCCCAGCTCCGCCTGGGCCGCCTGCCGGGCCAGCTTGGCGTTATGGGCCAGGCCATCCTCATAGGGGGTGACGGAGACCTCGCCCGGATAGGTGCGCAGGGCGGCGGTGATGAACACGGCGTTGACCGCAATGATGACGGCAAAGAACAAGACCATGGCGACCAGCACATGCCAGCCGCGGATGCGAAACCCGTCTGTATTTTCCATGAGGCTCATCGCGCGTTCGCCGCTCCAGAGAGGAAGGTGGTGGTGACCGCCTGGGTCGCGCCGGCCGCCTGGACGGTGAAGGTGGCGGGCATGTTCGCCTGTGGCAGGGCCTCGGGCGCGGCGGTGACGAAGACCCGGACCGCACGCACCTGGTTCGGCTCGACCGTCAGAGCTACGGGTCCTTGGGTGATGTCGGCGCCCGGCGTCTTGATCTGCGCCCCGGCCACGCCGCTGAAGGCGACCTGGGCGGTGACGGGCTCAAAGGTGCGGTTGGCGATCTTCAGGGTGTAGCTGTTGCGGATGTCGCCATCCTGCATGCGCACGAAGGTCGGATTGCGGTCGCGCAGCACATGGACGTCCATGGGGCTGCGGGTGGCCAGACCCCAGACGGTGAGCCCGCCCACCAACGCCAGGGCGCCGGCATAGTAGAGGGTCCGCGGGCGGATCAGCTTGTAGACCGGCTTCTCGCCGCAGGCCCGGGCGGCCACGGCCGCATCGGTGTCATAGGCGATCAGCCCCTTGGGCCGGTCGACCTTGACCATGATCTCATTACAGGCGTCGACGCACAGACCGCAGTTGATGCACTCCAGCTGCGAGCCGTTACGGATGTCGATGCCCATGGGGCAGACCACCACGCAGGCGTTGCAGTCGATGCAGTCGCCCCGGCCCTCCCAGGTCGCGCCCTTCTTGTGCGGGGCCCGGGGCTCGCCCCGGTCGAAGCGGTAGGTGACCTGCAGCGAATGCTGGTCGAGCATGGCCCCCTGAATGCGGGGCCAGGGGCACATATAGGTGCAGACCTGCTCGCGCATGGTCCCGGCCAGGGCATAGGTGGTGAAGGTCAGGATGGCGCAGGAGACATAGGCGGTCATCGGCGCCTGGCCGATCCAGAAGTCCCGCAGCAGGCTGGGCGCGTCGTGGAAGTAGAAGATCCAGGCCCCGCCGGTGCCAAACGCCACGGCCAGCCAGGTGGCGTGCTTGCCGCCCTTGCGCCAGGCCTTGTTGAACGACATGGGCGAGGCGTCGAGCTTCATGCGGGCGTTGCGGTCGCCCTCGAACATCCGCTCGATATAGATGTAGAGGTCGGTCCAGACGGTCTGCGGGCAGGCGTAGCCGCACCACAGGCGGCCGAACAGGGCCGAGGTCAGGAACAGCGCCAGGGCGGCGATCACCAGCAGGCCGGTGATGAAGTACACCTCCTGTGGCCAGAGCTGGATGAAGAAGAAGTAGAAGCGTCGCCCGGCGAAGTCGACCAGCACCGCCTGGTCCGGCAGGTCGCCGGGGCGATCCCAGCGGATCCAGGGGGTGACGTAGTAGACCGCCAGGGTCAGGACCAGGAGGATCCACTTGATGTTCCGCCAGCGACCCTGGACCAGCTTGGGATAGATCTGCGCCCTGGGCTTGTAGAGCCCGCCGCCGGCGTCACCCTTCCCCCGCGCCCGCGCGGCGGCGGACCGCGGCCCCTTCGGGGCCGGGTCGCCTTCCGGCGGCTTGGTGCGATCGATGACGACGGTCATGGGGGACTCCTATCGCCCGCCGGCGTTGGCGTGGACGTACACGGCCAGGGCCTTCAGGGTCTCGTCGTCGAAACGACCAGCCCAGGCGGGCATGACGCCATTGCGACCCGACCAGATCTGGGTGCGGATCTCCTCGCGCGAGGCGCCGTAGAGCCATTCTGCGTCCGTCAGGTTCGGCGCGCCCTGGGTGTGGTCGCCCAGGCCGGCTGGGCCGTGGCAGGAGGCGCACTGCTCGGCGAAGATCGGCCGGGCGCGGTCGGCGGCGGCGCGGTCGCCATCCCGGCGCGATAGGACCATGACCAATTCGGTCAGGTCATTGATCTGGGCCGAGGTCAGCAGCTGGTCGCGGCCGAAGGCGGGCATCTGCGAGAAGCGTGCGCCTTCGGCGCCTGAGCGGATCCCCACCTGCAGGGTGTGGTGAATTCCGTCCAGAGTGCCGTCCCACAACCAGATGTCATCCAGCAGGTTGGGATAGCCCTTGGCGCCGGCGCCGCCGACCCCGTGGCAGGTGGCGCAGTTGTCGCCGAACACCGACTGGCCCACGGCCAGGGCGTATTGCTGGAGGTCGGGGTCAGCCTCGATCTCCTGCAGGGTGGCGTTGGTCAGGCGTGCGGCCCCTTCGCCGCGCACCTGCCGCAGGGTTTCAAGCTGCTGGGCGACCTGGGCGCGGTCGGAGTGCCCCATCATGCCCTTGGTGTAGCCGTTGATCCCCGGCCAGGCCGGCATCAGCACCCAATAGACGATGGCGAAGGCCACGCTGGCGTAGAACACCCACAGCCACCAGCGGGGCAGGGGATTGTCGAGTTCGCGGATGCCATCCCATTCGTGGCCCGTGGTCTCGACGCCAGTGACCTCGTCGGTCTCACGCTTGGACATTGTCGTCCTCATCCTTTTCGAGGGGCAGCATCGCGGCGCGGCGGAAGGCCTCGCCATTACGGGGCCACAGGGCGTAGGCCACGCCCGCGGCGAAGATGGCGGCGAAGTAGAGGGTGCCGCCCTGCTGGGCGAAAATGGCCACAGTCTCGTAGGACAGGTTGCTCATCGCAGGTTCTCCGGGGCTTCGGCCTCATAGGTGGAGAAGTCGACGAGGGTGCCGAGCATCTGCATGTAGGCGATCAGGGCGTCCATCTCGGTGAGACGGGCCGGGTCGCCGTCGAAGTCCCGTTGCAGCACCGCCTCGCCATAGCGGCCCTTGAGGTCGCGGGCCGGGGCGAAGGGGTCGGCCTGGGTCATCAGGTCGGCCTTGGCGTTGTCGATCATGTCCTGGGTGTAGGGCACGCCGACCTTGGTCATGGCCGCCAGCTTGGCCTGGACGTCTTTCGTCTCGAGCTCGCGCCCCGACAGGAAGGCGTAGGGGGGCATCACCGACTCCGGCACCACCGAGCGGGGATCGATCAGGTGGTCCCTGTGCCAGTCATCGGAGTACTTGCCGCCGACCCTCGCCAGATCCGGCCCTGTCCGCTTGGAGCCCCACTGGAAGGGGTGGTCGTACATGCTTTCGGCCGCGAGGCTGTAGTGGCCGTAGCGCTCCACCTCGTCGCGGAGGGGACGGATCATCTGCGAGTGGCAGTTGTAGCAACCCTCGCGGATGTAGATGTCCCGGCCCGCCAGCTCGAGGGGGGTGTAGGGGCGAACCCCCTTCACCTTCTCGATCGTACTCTCCAGGTAGAAGAGCGGGGCGATCTCCACCAGGCCGCCCACCGAGACCACCAGCAGGATGGCCACCGTCAGGACGATGGAGCGGCGTTCCAGAACGCCGTGCTTTTTCCAGATATTCTTCATCGGAGCCCCCTTACTCGGCCGGGATCAGCGCAGGGGCGGGGGTCGCGGCCGCCGAGACGGGGCTCGGCAGGCGGACCGTACGCCACAGGTTGTAGGACATGATGAGGGCGCCTGAGAGGTACATGAGGCCGCCCACCATCCGGATGACGTTCTCGACGTGCTTGGCCGCCACCGTCTCGACGAAGGCGTTGGCGAGGAAGCCTTGGGGCGTGTATTCGCGCCACATCAGGCCTTCCATGATGCCCGACACCCACATGGCGCAGATGTAGAGAAGGATGCCGGTGGTCGCGATCCAGAAGTGCCACTCGACAAGCTGGTTCGAATACAGCCGGTCCTTCTTCCAAAGCCAGGGCACCAGGCAGTACATGGCCCCGAAGCTGATGAAGCCGACCCAGCCCAGAGCGCCCGAATGCACGTGGCCGATGGTCCAGTCGGTGTAGTGGGACAGGGAGTTGACCGCCCGGATCGACATGAGCGGACCCTCGAAGGTCGACATGCCGTAGAAGGCGATGGCCACTACCATCATCCGGATGACCGGGTCGGTGCGCAGCTTGTCCCAGGCGCCCGACAGCGTCATCAGGCCGTTGATCATGCCCCCCCAGGACGGCATCCACAGCATGATTGAGAAGGTCATGCCCAAGGTCTGCGTCCACTGCGGCAGCGCCGTGTAGTGCAGGTGGTGGGGACCGGCCCAGATGTAGATGAAGATCAGCGACCAGAAGTGGACGATGGACAGGCGGTAGGAATAGACCGGCCGCTCAGCCCGCTTGGGCACGAAGTAGTACATCATCCCCAGGAAGCCGGCGGTCAGGAAGAAACCGACGGCGTTGTGGCCGTACCACCACTGGGTCAGGGCGTCCTGGACCCCGGCGAACAGGGAATAGCTGCGGTGATGCAGGGCCCCGACCGGCATGGCCAGATTGTTGATCACATGCAGCAGGGCGATGGTGACGATGAAGGCCAGGTAGAACCAGTTGGCCACATAGATGTGGGGTTCTTTGCGCTTCCAGAGCGTGCCGAGGAAGACCAGCAGATAGGCGACCCAGACGACGGTCAGCCACAGGTCCACATACCATTCCGGCTCGGCGTATTCGCGGCTCTGAGTGATGCCGGCCAGGTAGCCTGTGGCCGCCAGCACGATGAACAGCTGGTAGCCCCAGAAGACGAACCAGGGCCAGACGCCGCCGGCCAGGCGCGCCTTGCTGGTGCGCTGCACCACATAGAAGGAGGTGGCGATCAGGGCGTTGCCGCCAAAGGCGAAGATGACGCCCGAGGTATGCAGGGGACGCAGTCGGCCGAAGTTCAGCCAGCCGTGCTCGGGGAAATAGAGGAGGTTGGGCCAGGCGAGCTGGGCGGCGATCACCACCCCTACCAGCAGGCCGACGACCGCCCAGAACATGGTCGCAATGACGCCCGCCCGGATCACCCCGTCGGCGTAGCGCCCCTGCGGACTGCGGAGGCGGTCTGAGCTGAGCGCCACGGTCAGCAGCGCAAAGGCCAGAGTGAAGGCGCCGATCAGCAGATAGCCGTGAAACCGGAAGAGGCGATCATCTGAGAACGCGGTCGCGAATATCGCCCCCAGGGCGAGCAGCCCCGTAAAGACGTAGAGCAGGACGGCGTCGAGGGGCGCTCGATCCGGCTCGGTGATTGAATGATTCATGTTCCCCAGCGACTCGGTGCGAAAGACCGGCCACCTCTGACCCGTGGGAACCCTCGGGGCTTTGATCCATCTCAAGGCCCCCGGACGCGGGCTTGGCGATCAAGGGCCAAAGAGGAGTTCAGTCCATGCGCGTGTCTTTCCTGCACGATCGGGAATCCCGGATCATTGCGGGCGTTTCGGCCTGGGTGGCTGCGGCGCTCAGCGCCGAATACGCCTGGCTGCACGCCCGCTCGACTGCGGCGCTCTACGGCGCCATCTGCGGCGAAGGGCCGCTGGCCCATTGCGCCGCCTGCTACGCCGCCCCGATCCTGGCCCTGGCCGGCGCGGGTCTGCTGGCGCCGGTGGGACTGCAGGCGCTGCGGGTGAAGGCGGGGCGGTAGGTACGGCGCAGGCGCCTTAGACGGGGCGCCTGACGCCCCGCCGTGGGGCTGGCCGCCGCTGCTTGAGCCTATCGCCAGTTGTCTGCTCGCCGACGAGGGAGGTCGCCGGAGACTATTTTGCCCGACCTGCGGCTAAAGTGTTCGCTATTTGTTCTTGCGCATCTCCCTGCCTATGAGATGGTGGAGGCGGCCTGTGAACGCCGCCCTGCGAAGGGGCATGACGAACTAGGTTTCTGAGCAACAAGGAAATCAGTATGGCGACTATGCCTAGCGGGCAGCCGCGGTCGGTTCCTGATGAAGCGGGCGACCGGTACGACAGGGAGATCGGGCGACGCCAAGGCGTTGGAGCGGCGGAAGGACCTTTGGCGAGTTTCCAGAGTGGCCCGCCGATTCCTCGGCCGAGCCTTGCCATGTCGTTAGTTCCCGTCATTGGTCCCGCCTGGGACGCCGCAGCGGATCTTCAGGAAGGCGACTATGCTGGCGCTGCGCTGAACACAGCCTTTGCGGCGGCTGACCTCTTGCCCGTCGGCGTCGCTGTTCGCGGAGTTCGATCTGCAAGGGCCGGGATTGGGGTGCTGAAACCCGGCTCCGTCACAGGAAATGCCTCGGCCAAGATGATGCGGGCTCGCGGCGTGGCAGGCCAGGGCGAGGAGATTCATCACTCGATTGCTTTGAAGGGTAAGAGTCGGACGGCGCAGGATCCGAGGAATCACTTCGCGCTCTTGAAGGTGTTGCCAATAGATGATCACAGGCGTCTGACCGGCAGTTGGCGAGGGCAGCCTCGCTACGATCCCCTCCGGAGGATCTGGTATGGTACGACGGACTGGCAAAAGGTCGTGCCCACGACGGTTGTGGCCAAAGGTGCGGACGCAGCCGAAGGTCACAACCAGCGCCGTTCGCTCCGCTAGCGCGCCCAGTCTATTGGTCCGGAGGGCTCCATGAACGCCGAACAGGCTGACATTCGTTTTCCAGCCCTAGGGTTTACCCCAGACAAGGAAATTTGGGGCTTTCCGGATCTCTGGACGTTGACCTCCTGCGGGCCGGCGACGCTGGAAGAGAATCTGCAGGTCGGCATGGAATTGATTGGCGCCGATGGGAGACGTTGGCGCGTGCTTGAGCTTCGAAAGGTTGGGAGGGCTAGACCGATTTTGCAGTGGTTGATCTGGGCGCTGCTGGCGAAACCGGCTTATCGGGTTGAGCAGACGCTCGAAGAGCTTGAGCCCGCAACCCTCGGGGAAATCAAGGCCAAGACGTTGGCCTCAATGGAAGCAACGTCACAAGACTGGTCACCGGATGATCAGCGCGAAATCCTCTTCGACCCCTTGGTTAGGAGCGTGGAAGACGCCGCAAGCGTGAGCGAGATATTCGATCTGCTCGGGCTCGACAGCTTCCTTGCCTATTGAGCGAGCCAGGACGCGACACTGCTGACGCTTTTCAAGCAGCCGCCGCGGTGCGTGGTCGAAAGACGGGCGGATCCGGTGTATAGGGCGCTCGACGTCGCCCCGAACCAAGCCGAACTCAGCCGGACCCTTGACGCCTCAACCCCCTTTCCAACCCCACCGCCTGTCCGTCGCGCCGATGATGGACTGGACGGACCGGCATTGCCGGAGCCTGCATCGGGTGCTGTCGAAGCAGGCGCTGCTCTATACCGAGATGGTGACTACCGGCGCCGTGCTGCACGGAGATCGCGAGCGCCTGCTGGGTTATGACGGGGGCGAGCATCCCGTCGCCCTGCAGTTGGGCGGGTCTGATCCCGCCGACCTGGCGGCCGCGGCCAGGATCGGCGCTGACCTTGGCTATGACGAGATCAATCTCAATGTGGGCTGCCCCTCCGACCGGGTGCAGAGCGGCCGGTTCGGCGCCTGCCTGATGCGCGAGCCGGCCCTGGTGGCCGAGTGCATGGCCTCGATCGCTGCGGCGGTCGACGTGCCCGCCACGGTCAAGTGCCGCATCGGCGTCGACGACCAGGACCCGGAAGAGAGCCTGTTCACCCTGGTGGACCTCTGCGCCCAGGCGGGCGTGCGCAGCTTCGTGGTTCATGCCCGCAAGGCCTGGCTCAAGGGGCTGTCGCCCAAGGAGAACCGGGACGTGCCGCCGCTCGACTATGACCTGGTCTACCGGCTGAAGCGTGAGCGCCCTGACCTGACCATCGTGCTCAATGGCGGCGTGCCTGATCTGAACGCAGTGGCCGCCCATCTCGACCAGGTCGACGGGGTCATGCTCGGCCGGGCGGCCTATCATACGCCAGAGGTCCTGGGCGCAGCGGACGCCGCGGTGTTTGGGGCGGGCGAGGTGATCGACTCCGCCATGGCGGTGGAGCTTTATCGCCCCTATCTCGCCGCGCGCCTGGCTGAAGGGACGCCGCTGGCGGCCATGAGCCGGCACATGCTGGGCCTGTTCCACGGACGCCCCGGCGCCCGGGCCTGGCGGCGGATCCTGACGGTGGAGGGGGTGAAGCCTGGGGCCGGGCTCGAGGTGGTGGACGCCGCCCTGGCCGCCGTGACCCAGGCCCGCGAAGCTCGGGACGCCGCCTAGGGGGTCGTCAGGTCCTCGCGGGTCATGAAGACCGCGGCGGGTCCATAGCCGGCCACTTTAAACGCCAGGTCTGGCGCGATGGCGGCGGGCGCCGCCCAGCCCTGACGTCGCCAGAAGGGTGCGGCGCCGTCGACCGCAATGAGCTCTGAGCGGCTCAGTCCCCTCGCCATCGCCGCCTCTCGCCCGGCGGAGAGCAAGATCTTCCCGAGGCCAAGGCCACGGGCGGCCTGCGCCACCGACAGGTCATGAACATACCAGCAGTCGGCCGGAGTTGCGGGATCCAGCACCGCATCCACCGGCGGCGGCGATCCGGCCGCCCAGGGATGGCTGATCAGGTAACCCGCCAGAGTCTCGTCGCGCCAGGCGGTCAGGTTGAGCTCGGCCGCCAGGGCCATGCGGCTGAGAAAGGCGTCCGCTGAATCGTGCAGGGCTGGGGGATAGCCGTGCGCCTGCAGGGCCAGGACGGCCGGAAGGTCCTGCGGCGCCATGGGGCGCAGGACGAGCCCGGCCATCAGGGGCGCAGGATCAGGGAGGTGCGGGTGGCCTCGAACCGGGTGAGGCGGCCCAGATAGCTCATGCCCAGCAGGGAGCTTTCCAGGCCCTTCTCGATCACCAGGGCGTCGACATTGGTGACCCGGGCGCCGGCCACAGAGACGGCGGCCAGTTGGACCACCGCGGCCCGGGTCTCACCCGACGCGGTCATCACCTTCTGGCGATAGTCGAGGTCTTCAGGCTTGAAACCCAGGCGCTGTGCGTCCTCCAGGGTGAGCGCCACGGCGGTGGCGCCGGTGTCCACCAGGAAGCGCACCCGGGCGCCATTGACGTCACCTTCGGCCCAGTAGTGGCCGTCGCTGGCCTTGCTGATCGCTGTCGCATGACCCGAGGCGGCCGGCGCAGGTCCCTCCCGCAGGGTCGCTACCAGGGCCGAGGCGCCGCGGGCGGGGTCTAGGGCCACCACCGTCTGAGCCGCGCCGACGGCTGAGACGGCGGCCACAAGGGTCATCAAAGCAAACTTGAACATGTCGACACCCGCCTCACCAAAGGCAATCGGCCGTTTCGGCCTTGTTGTGAGGCCACCCTAGGGCCTGCGGGTTTGCATCCGGTGAATCGGTCCTGAGGCCGCGTCGGCCAGGCGTGGCTCAGAACATGGCGAGCTTTTCCGGGGCGATCTGGCTGCGCCGGCCGGGCAGCTCGGCCATCAGGCTTTCCCGCGTCTCGGCCGACAGCCGCGCCCAGCCGGCCACCTCATTCAAGGTCCGGTAACAGCCCAGGCAGAGGCCGCTGGTCCCGTCGATCACGCAGACCTTGATGCAGGGGGTCTTGATGGGGGGCGGCGGCTTTCCAGTCATGTCCCGCAAGTTAGGGCCGAATTCTGCGCCCCGCCAGCCCGTGGGAAGTAGCGGTGGCGTCGCAGAACGCTGTTCATGAAAATCATGTAATAAATGGACCTTACCGGGATTTAATATTCATAGAGATTCATTTCCAAAGGTTCATTTGAGTTTAGGCGGACAACGTATCAGTTTGTGTTCATCGATTTCGAGGGAGAAACGCCATGAAGTTTATCGCCATTATTTCCGCCGTCGCCGCCGTCGCCGCTGCGGGCTCCGCCAGCGCCTTGGAGATGAAGGACATCGAGTATCTGCAAGCCGTCCGCTGCCATGCCCTGGCCGGCTCGTCCCTGGTCAAGGCCGACACCGCGCCCATCGACGCCCTGCTGCGCGACCAGCGCTACGGGCGCACGCCGCATGTGCAGGAGCGGGCCAAGACCGAGCGGGCCCGCGCGGCCCGCCAGGCCAGGTCCGCCGACGAAAAGGTGCAGGCCGAGATCCGCAACGAGGTGGCCGGCGCCTGCCAGGTCTGGCTCGGCGGTGAGGAGAGCGTGAAGGCCGCCCGCGCTGACGCCCCGTCCGCCGACTGACCTCTATCCAGCTGTCGCCAGCCTTACGGGCGCGCCTTCCCCTGGGCGCGCCCGTCTTTTTTTTTGATCGCGCGGCGGGAACTCTGGCCAGATCGTGCGCCTTCTTGCCCTGGCGAGCTTGGCCGTGCATGACCCAGAGGCGATGAGCATCCTGACCCCAGGCGATACCTGCTGGCGGCGTGAACACGCGAGCCGGGCGGCCTTCCTCGTCGACACCGAGGCCTATTTCAACGCGCTCGCCGAGATTCTCCCCAAGGCGCAGAAGTCGATCTATCTGCTGGGCTGGGGCTTCGATCCGCGGACCCGGTTGGCGCCCGATGGGTTTGACGGCCCCGACGACCCCGACGAGATCGGCCGCATCCTGGTGGAGCTGTCGCGGCGCCGGCCTGAGCTGGACATCCGCCTGCTGATCTGGAAGTCGGCCTTGCCGATCAGCGCCAGCCAGAACTTCTTTCCCCACCGGGGACGTCGCTGGTTTCGCGGCACCACGGTTCAGCTGAGGCTGGACGAGTCGGTGCCCCTGGGCGCCTGCCACCATCAGAAGGTCCTGGTGGTCGATGACGCGGTCGCCATCTGTGGCGGCGGCGACATTTCGGTGGATCGTTGGGACACCGCCGCGCACCTCGACGATGACGAGCGGCGCATCATGCCCGACCAGGACTATCACCCGCCAAGGCATGAGGTGATGATGATGGTCGATGGCGCGGCCGCCAGCGCGCTGGGTGACCTGTTCAGGGCTCGCTGGCGCCGGTCGGCCGACGAGGTGGTGCCCAAGTCGACGCCATCGTCCGCCGACCCCTGGCCCACCCGCGTTCCCGCCCATATGCACGATGTCGAGGTGGCGATCGCCCGGACCGAGCCGGCGTGGAAGCGGGATGCGATGATCGAGGAGATTCGTCGCCTGACGCTCACCTCCATCTTCGAGGCCAAGGACATCATCTATCTGGAGAACCAGTACTTCACCTCGCCGATCTATGCCGAGGCCCTGGCCGCCCGGCTGGCCGATCCCAAGGGACCTGAGGTGGTGCTGATCTCGACCGGCTACAGCCCGAGCTGGTTCGACCAGCTGACCATGGACCGGGCGCGGAACAACATGCTGTGGCGCCTCCAGGCGGCTGACATCTTCGGGCGGCTGCACGCCTACTGGCCGGTCACCCGCTCGGGCCAGGAGGTGATCGTCCATTCCAAGGTGACCATCATCGATGACCGCCTGGCCCGGGTCGGGTCAGCTAACCTCAACAACCGCTCAGGGGGTTTCGACACCGAGTGCGAGCTGGCGGTGGAGGCGCGGAACGACGACGACCGCCGGGCCATCGGTGCCCTGCGTGACCGGCTGGTCGGCCACTTCATGGGGTGCACCGGCGACGCCGTGGCCAAGGCCCGGCAGGAACGAGGCAGCCTCGGCGGCGCCATCACCGCCCTGAACACCGATCGCCGGCTGCGGCTTCTGGGGCCGCGGAAGATGGCGACCCTGGGAAACGTGATCGCCGCCTTTCACATTGGGGATCCGGCCGACGTGGCGGACTCCTGGCGGGTGTTTCGGCGCCGCGAGCGTCTCTATCAGGCGGCGCGGCGGCTCCATCAGGCCGTCGCCGAGGGGCGGGAGCGCGCCCTTCAGGCCAGCTCGAAATCCATCACCAGCGGCAGATGATCCGAGGCGATGCGCGTGGTGGGATCATAGGGGGCGAAGACGTCCAGCACCCGCACCTCGTCGCTGACGAACACATGGTCGATCCTCAGCACCGGCAGAACTGACGGGAAGGTCGCTGAGGGGGACTTCGTTTCGGCCAGCCGACGCGCGGGCCGCAGCTTTTCGCTCAAGGTCCGATAGACCTGGGAAGCTGAGGTGACGTTGAAATCGCCCAGCAGGATGGTGGGGCCCTGGCGATCAGGGTGACCAAGCCACCCAGGGCCAGCCAGGGCTGTGGCCTGGTTCTGCTGTTCCCGCGGCACCAGGCCAAGGTGGGTGTTGAAGACCTGCAGGGCCCGGCCGTCCAACTCGACCGAAACCCATAAAGCGCCCCGGGGCTCCAGCTGCGAAACCCGTTCGTGGCCGGGCAGGGCGGCGGACCTGATCTTCCGCTCGGGGTGGCGGGTCAGGATGGCGTCGCCATAGAGCTCCTCCTCCACCTTCATGGCCGGATGGAAGTGAAACGCCATCTCCAGACGCCGGGCGATCTCGTGGGCCTGATCGACCCCATTGGTGCGCATGCGGCCCACATCCAGCTCCTGCAGGGCCACGATGTCCGGCTCCAGGGCGGCGATGACGTCTGCGACACGGGCCACATCCAGGCGACGGTCGGTTCCGACGCAACGATGGACATTGTAGGTGAGGATGCGGGGCATAGGGCCGGTGTTCTGCGCGTCCGAACGCCCTCAGGCAAGAGGCGGACAGCGCCGAAAGGCTGAAGCCAGTTACGTTGACGTTAGCGTCATCTTTTCTCCCGTCGCGGGTGCGCCTATTGTCCCGCCCCGAGCGTCGGCGACAGTCTCGCCGACCCAGGAGCAGCCAGGGAGCGCCCCATGAATCTTGATTTCTCCCCCGAGGACGTCGCCTTCCGAGAGGAAGTGCGGACCTTCATCGCCGAGAACTATCCCAAGGACCTGCGGGCCAAGCAGGACAGCGGCGAACCGCTGAGCAAGGAAGACTATCTGGCCTGGCACAAGGTGCTGGCCAAGAAGGGCTGGGTCGCCCCGTCCTGGCCCGTCGAGCACGGCGGCACTGGCTGGACGCCCACTCAGAAATACATCTGGTCCGAGGAACAGGCCCGCGCCGACACCCTGGCCGTCCTGCCCTTCGGCGTCAGCATGCTGGCCCCGGTGGTCTATACGTTCGGCACCGAGGAGCAGAAGGCGAAGTTCCTGCCCGGGATCTACAATGGCGAAGTCTGGTGGTGTCAGGGGTATTCCGAACCCGGCGCCGGTTCTGACCTCGCCTCGCTCAAGACCAAGGCTGAACGCGTCACCGGCGACGACGGCAAGGAATACTACATCGTCAACGGTCAGAAGACCTGGACGACGCTTGGCCAGTTCGCCGACTGGGGCTTCTTCCTGGTTCGCACCGATCCGGACTCCAAGCCGCAGGCTGGCATCAGCTTCCTGCTGATCGACATGAAGAGCCCCGGCATCGAGGTTCGCCCGATCATCACCCTGGAAGGCGGCCACGAGGTCAACGACGTCTTCCTCGACAATGTGAAGGTGCCTGTCGAGAACCGCATCTTCCACGAAAACCAGGGCTGGACCTGCGCCAAGGCCTTGCTGGCCCACGAACGTTCGGGCATCGCCGGCGTCGCGCGCTCCAAGCGCGGCCTGGAACGCCTGCGCGAAATGGCCACTACCGAGATGAGCGATCTGGGCGGCCCGCTGCTGTCGGACGCCTTCTTCAAGCGCAAGGTGGCCGAGCTTGAGATCGATCTCACCGCCCTGGAGTTCACCGAGCTGCGCACGCTCGCCGGGGAATCCAGCGGCAAGGGTCCGGGACCGGAATCCTCGATCCTCAAGATCAAGGGCACCGAGATCCAGCAGCGCCTGCAGGAACTCGCCCTGGAGGCCGCCGGCCATTACGGCGCCCCCTTCCTGCACAACCTCGGCCACAACGCCAATATCGGCCCCAGCTATGCCGACGGCGTGGCCGGCGATTATTTCAACGGCCGTAAGACCTCGATCTACGGCGGCTCCAACGAGATCCAGCGCAACATCATCGCCAAGATGGTGCTGGGTCTCTGAGCCGTAGCCGGCGCAGATCCTTCGAGGCTCGCTCCGCTCGCACCTCAGGTTAAGGTGGAGCAGGCGGGCCAGTACGCCCTCGTCCTGAGGCGCCCCGCAGGGGACTCGAAGGACGAGGGCGGTTCCCTCAACGGCCGCAGCGCCCCAACCCCTCCCCGCAAGGGGGAGGGGCTCTGATAAGGAGATTTCTCCATGGACTTCAGCTTCACAGACGAACAGTCGATGCTGCGCGACACGGTCGCGAGCTATCTGGCTGACAACTACGCCTTCGACGCCCGCCGTGCGGCGATCAAGAGCGAGGCCGGGTGGCGGCCGGAGGTCTGGAAGGCCTTCGCCGAAGAACTCGGCATCCTCGGCGCGCCCTTCTCCGAGGAGCTGGGCGGCCTGGGCGGCGGCCCGGTTGAGAACATGGTCGTCATGGAAGAGTTCGGCAAAGCCCTGGTCGTCGAGCCCTATATGGGCACGGTGGTGATCGGCGGCGGCTTCCTGAAGCACTCCGGCCATGGGGCGGCCGCGGACCTGATCGAGAAGATCATCGCCGGTGACGCCATCTTCGCCTTCGCCTATGCCGAGCCTCAGGCCCGCTATACCTGGCAGGACTTGAAGACCACCGCGACCAAGGACGGCACGGGCTATGTGATCAACGGCCAGAAGGCCGTGGTCATCGGCGCGCCGTGGGCCACCCACCTGATCGTCACCGCCCGCACCGGCGGCGGCCAGCGTGACGCCCAAGGCGTCTCGGTCTTCCTGGTGGACAAGAACGCCAAGGGCGTCACCACCCGCGACTATCCGACGGTGGACGGTCAGCGCGCCTCGGAAGTCACCTTTGAGAACGTCTCGGTGGGCGTTGACGCCCTGATCGGCCCCGAGGGCGCCGGCCTGCCGCTGGTGGAAAAAGTCATGGACGAGGCCATCGCCGCCACCTGCGCCGAGGCCTGCGGCGTGCTGCGCCGATTGCAGGAAGGCACGGTGGAGTACACCCGCACGCGCAAGCAGTTCGGGGTTCCGATCTCGTCCTTCCAGGTGCTGCAGCACCGGATGGTGGATATGTTCATCCAGCTCGAACAGTCCATCTCCATGACCTACATGGCCACGATCCGCCTGTCGGAAGAGGCGCACGCGCGCGCCCAGGCGATCTCGGCCGCGAAGGTCCAGATCGGCAAGGCCTGCCGCTTCGTCGGCCAGAACGCCGTCCAGCTCCATGGGGGCATGGCCATCACCGACGAAATGGCCATCGGCCACTACTTCAAGCGCGCCACCATGATCGAGGGGGCCTTCGGCTCCACCGACCATCACCTGGCCCGCTATGAGGCCCTTTCCTTCGGCAAGGCGGCCTGAGGTTGAACACCTGCGCGCCGCCCGGTTCGCCGCCGGGCGGCGCGCATTCGTCTTGCCTTGCGCCCTCGAAGCGCGCTTAAGGCCACAGTATGGCCCTGCGCGACTTCGCCCTGATCGTCCTCGTCTGTCTCATCTGGGCGACCAACAACATCATTTCGAAGTACGTGGTGGCCGATCTCGCCGTCCCGCCGCTGTTCTATGCCGCCGTGCGCTTCGCCCTGGTGGCGCTGATCACGCTGCCCTGGCTGCTGCCGATGCCGCGCCCCCGCTGGCGACTGCTGGTGGTGGCCCTGCTGATGGGGGGCGGCAATTTCGCTCTGCTGTTCATCGGCCTGCAGACCGCCACGGCTTCGGCGGCGGCCGTGGTCATCCAGCTGGGCGTCCCCATCACCACAGTGCTGTCCATGGTCATGCTGGGCGAACAGGTCCGCTGGCGACGGGGCATCGGCATCACACTGACCTTGTCGGGCGCTCTGCTGGTCATGTGGGATCCGAGCGGGTTCGTGGTCTCCACGGGCCTGCTGTTCGTGGTCGCCGCGGCCTTCCTGGGCTCGCTCGGCGCGGTGATGATGAAACAGATGGGCGGGGTCCGACCGCTTCAGTTCCAGGCCTGGGTGGGCTTCGCCTCCTTCTGGCCGCTGGCGGCCCTGTCCGTGTGGCTCGAGCCTGGGCAGGTTCAGGCGGGCGTCGCCGCCGGCTGGCCCTTCCTGGTGGCGGTGGTGTTTTCGGCGGTGGTGGTCTCGGTGGCCGCCCATACCGCCTATTACGGCCTGATCCAGCGCTATGAGGCCAATCTGATCTCGCCGCTCACCCTGATGACGCCGCTCGCCACTATTGCGCTGGGCGTGATGATCATGAGCGACCCCTTCGGGCCGCGCATGGCCATCGGCACGGCGGTGGCCCTGGCGGGTGTGCTGATCATCGCGCTTCGGCCCAATCAGGTCGCCCCCCTCTTGCTCGCCTGGCGAAATCGCGCCGAATAGGGCCATGGACATCATTCCCGCGCCTTCGCCCAACTTCAACGAACGGGCCGGTCCTCCGGACATCCTGCTGCTGCACTATACCGGGATGGAGAGCGGCGAGGCCGCCATCGCCCGTCTGCGCGATCCTGAGGCCAAGGTCAGCTCCCACTATGTGGTGGAGGAGGACGGCCGCATCTTCACCCTGGTGGCCGAGGAGCGACGGGCCTGGCACGCCGGCGTCTCGTTCTGGAAGGGCGAGCGCGACATCAACGGCCGCTCCATCGGGATAGAGATCGTCAATCCGGGCCACGAGTTCGGATATCGCCCCTTTCCTGAGGCCCAGATCGCCGCCGTCATCGCCCTGGCCGACGACATCCGCACCCGCTGGATGATCGCCGACGGCGACATCATCGGCCACTCCGACGTGGCGCCGAACCGCAAGATCGATCCGGGCGAGCTCTTCCCGTGGAAGACCCTGGCCGAGGCCGGGCACGGCCTTTGGGTCGAGCCCGACGCGGCGCCTGGCGCGCCCCTGATCGAGGGCGCCGAAGGGGCAGGGGTCTTCGCCCTGCAGGCCGGCTTGACCCGCCTGGGCTATGAATGCCCCCCGTCCGGTCAGTTCGACGCGGCCACCACCACCATCGTCAGCGCCTTTCAGCGGCACTGGCGGCCCCATCAGGTGGACGGAATCGCCGATGGCGAGACCCGGGCCAGGTTGATCGCGCTTCTGAGGGCCCAGGCCTGATGCATCCGGCGCCGCCCTTCCGGGTGTCGGAGATGGAGGCGCTGATCGCCCATCTGACCGCCTATCCCTTCATGGGGCTGTTCGCGGCGGGCGAGGCAGGCCTGAGGGTGGCCCACGCGCCCGTCGTCGTGCGACGGACAGGGGAGGGCGTGGCGCTCGACTTCCATCTGTCGCGCAACAACATCCTGACGCCCCTCTTCGCCGAGGGGGCTGTCGCCCTGGCCGTTTCGCAGGGACCGGAGGCCTATGTGAGCCCCGATTGGTACGAGCGCCCCGACCAGGTCCCGACCTGGAACTATCTGAGCGTGGAGGCGGAGGGTGAGGTGAGGCCGCTGGGCGAGGCGGACCTGGTCCAGATCCTCGACGACCTGTCGGCTCAGGCTGAAGCCGGGCTCGCCCCCAAACCTGCGTGGACCCGCCACAAGATGTCGCCGGGACGGTTCGAGGCCATGCTGGCCGGCATCCAGGGCTTCCGCCTGCGGCCCCATCGTCTGGAAGGGACCTTCAAGCTCTCACAGAACAAGCCGCCGGAGGTTCGTCAGCGGATCGCCGTGGCGCTTGGCGATCATCCCATCGCCGACGCCATGGGACAGGACGCCTCCAACTGACACCCTTGACCGCGGGGGCCCCTGCGCTCACTGATCTGCGCGGATCAGACGGCTGGGCGGCCGCGGCCGCTTTTGCGGTCGAGGAAAGTCCGGGCTCCACGACGACATGGCGGCGGGTAACGCCCGCCGGGGGCGACCCCAGGGATAGCGCCACAGAAAGCAAACCGCCTCCCTCCGGAGAGGTAAGGGTGAAAGGGTGCGGTAAGAGCGCACCGCGTTGGCGGCGACGTCGACGGCACGGCAAGCCCCGCCAGGAGCAAGACCGAATAGGGATTCCGCGCCGGCGCAAGCCGGTAGGGCCGTCGTTGGCCTGAGGCGTCCGGGTTGGTCGCGAGAACCGTCCCGCAAGGGCCGGTCCAGAGGAATGGTCGCCGCATCCGGCGCTGGGGTTCGCCCCGGCCCGGGTGGCACAGAACCCGGCTTATAGGCCGTCTGATCCGCCGCTCTCCCATTGTCGCCAACTGAGCGATGCGACCAATCCCCACTATACTTAACATGTTCCATGTATGTTCTGTGGAGTGTTTACGCGCGTTAACCATAAACCTCGTGCGACATCTTTGTATTCTGGGGATTCCGTCCCCCAGAGTCATTGCGGCCCAATCCATCCCATGTTAACCCAATTCTTGTTCGCTGCGGGCTGGCGGACCCCGTGGGCGTTCTTGCGGGATGGTTGGGGCGGCGACCTGTGGGGGGTCGCAAGAGAGGGCGTCGGGCGCGAATGTTTGTCTCGACCTTCGAGAAGCAGCTGGACGCAAAGCGGCGCCTCGTGGTGCCGCAGGAGTTCCGCGCCCTTGCGTCGGGTCCCTTCGACGGCGTCGTCTGTTTTCCCTCCATCGAGGCCGACTGCATCGAAGGCGGCGGCAAGGCCCTGTTCGACCGCTACAATGGCCTGATCGAGGAGCTGGAGTTCGGCGATCCGCTCCGCTCGGCCCTTGAA
>CAMTVS010000013.1:0-5458 GCA_947085235.1 uncultured Aquabacterium sp.
CACCATCCCAGCCAACCTGAACACATTCGCCTCTTGTGCATCACGCACATCCAGACCCGCGCCAGATGCCACATGGGCACAGCGGGCCAGCACAGCGCTTTCAAGATCTCTTGCGTTCATGCCGTCACTTTACCCGTAGCGCAACGGCGCCACAACTCAGGCGTGATACGCCCGGTACCACGCCACAAAACGCTCGATGCCCGTGGCCAGACCGGTATGAAGCGATGGATTGAAAGATGTGATGAAGTATGATTTGGTAATCGAACCGCGAAAGGCATGAATCATGTCCAACATAGAACGAGTCACTATCACCATGCCGTCAGACATGGCGGCCCTTGTCAAAGCAGCCATCGAACACGGTGATTACGCTTCTACCAGCGAAGTAGTGCGGGATGCCTTACGCGACTGGGTTCACAAGCGTAGCTTGCGTCAGCAAGATGTGACTGAGCTTCGCTCTTTGTGGCTTGAAGCGCTCAATGACAAATCGCCAGGTGTTCCGGCGGAAGACGTTTTAGACCGCCTTGAGCGCAAGTACCAAGCCATGGCGGACGCAAAATCTGCACCTACAGGTGCGCGATGAAGGTGGTGTTTTCTCGCGCAAAGGCTTTAAGTCTTGGGGCGAACGCCTTACTACATCAGCTTCGGCCCGACATTGGCGATCAAGCTCGCATGGCCATCGTGGGTCGTTATGCCATCCTGTTTCGCATCACCGCAGATGACCTGGTGCGTGTTGAGCGCATCGTTTATGGCGGCAGAAACTTGCCAGCGGTTCTTGACCAGAACGACATGAAATGACAAGCCATCATTGCGTGCGCGAGGGCGGCATGACCGTTCAACAGTGATACGCCCGGTACCACGCCACAAACCGCTCGATGCCCGTGGCCAGGTCGGTGTGGGGGGCCACGCCCGTCCAGGCCTGCAGGGCGCTGACGTCGGCATAGGTGGCGGGCACATCGCCCGGCGCCATCGGCTGAAAATCCAGCTGCGCGGTCACGCCCAGGGCGGCCTCTAGCGTGCGGATGAAGTCCATCAGCTGCACCGGCTCGCTGTGGCCGATGTTGAACACCCGGTAAGGCGCCCACGAGGTGGATGACTGCGGCGCCAGCTTGTCAAAGGCCTCGTTGGCCTCAGGCGGGCGGCGCAATGTGGCCACCACCCCATCCACGATGTCGTCGATGTAGGTGAAGTCGCGCTGCATCTGGCCGTGGTTGAACACCTTGAATCCAGCTCACCATGCAGCACGCGCCTGAGGCGGTCATGGTCATCAAGTCCACCATCCCGGTGGGCTTTGTGAAGGATGCCCGCCAGCGCCTGGGCACACAAAACCTCATCTTCTCGCCCGAGTTCTTGCGCGAAGGCCGTGCCCTGCACGACAACCTGCACCCCAGCCGCAACGTCGTGGGCGAGCAATCAGCCCGGGCCGAGCGCTTTGCCGCCATGCTGCAGCACGCCGCCATCAAGCCCGAGGTGCCGGTGCTGCTCACCGGCCCTGACGAGGCCGAGGCCATCAAGCTCTTTGCCAACACCTACCTGGCCATGCGCGTGGCCTACTTCAATGAGCTGGACACCTATGCCCAAACCCACGGCATGGACACCCGCCAGATCATCGACGGCGTCAGCCTCGACCCCCGCATCGGCCAGCACTACAACAACCCCAGCTTTGGCTACGGCGGCTACTGCCTGCCCAAAGACACCAAGCAACTGCTGGCCAACTACCACGAGGTGCCGCAAAACCTCATCGGCGCCATCGTCACGTCCAACACCACCCGCAAAGACTTCGTGGCCGACAGCATCCTGGCCCGCAAGCCCAAGGTGGTGGGTGTGTACCGCCTCATCATGAAGGCCGGCAGCGACAACTTCCGCGCCAGCTCCATCCAGGGCGTCATGAAGCGCATCAAGGCCAAGGGCGTCGAGGTCATCCTCTTCGAGCCCGTGCTGACTGAAGACCGCTTCTTCAACTCCGAGGTCGTGCGCGACCTGGCCGCCTTCAAGGCCCGCGCCGATGTCATCGTCGCCAACCGCATGGCCCCTGAGCTGGCCGATGTGGCTGACAAGGTCTACACGCGCGATCTGTTCGGGCAGGATTGAGCAGGGCTGGGCGTGATACGCCCAGCGCCATGGTAGCGGCAGTGACTTGCGGGCTGCTCTACACCGTTCAATCAAATGCCCGGAGCCGCTCTTTGCAGATCCTCAGAACCTTGATGACCACAGCCTCGGCATTCGGCAAGGCCAGACCAGCGGCAGGAAACTCAAGGCTTTCGAGCGACGTGCTAAAGGCCTGCAGAACCTCATCGAGCGTGTTGTTGGCTTCCCCTGCACGCAGACCTGCCAGCGTCGCCACCGCCACGAAATCCGCCCTGCGCAAGCGCTCGTCCTTGCCGTTGAGTTTCAAGGCCATGTGGTCATGCTCAAGCCGTGGAAAGACCCTGGTCGTCAGCGTGTCGTAGACGGGCGCCAATCGCACGGAGCTGAATGCTGGCTCTCCAGGCTGGGCTGATTTCAGAATCGCCATGTTCTTGAGGTGCATGTCGCCGTCGGCAATCAACCAGGTCAGCAGGGCCCGCTTCAACAGCAGATGCAAGTCGGCCTCGGCATCTGTTGAGAGCGGCCGGATGGCACGGGCAATCCGCTCGATGGTCCCGGTGTATTTGTCCTTGGGTGACAGGTCCAGGATCGAACACATGTCCTCCATCGCCAACATGGTTGTGTCCTGCAAGCTGCGCCGTATGTCGAAGCGTTCCACCACCAAGGCAGGGTGCAGACCATCGGGCATTTGGACCAAGGCATGGGCAGGGACATCAAGCCCCACACCAGCCGCCAGCGTCAGGCCGATCCATTCGACCAAGGGCAAGTGCTCGAATCCACTGGTGCCTGCGGGCTTGAGGATGTGGGTGAAGGGCAAGGCGGTGGCCGGTTGCAGAACCCCATCCTGGCCCAGATTCATGGGCGCCTTGATCTGAACACCCGACAGGCGCGGCGTTTCAGCGTTGTTGAAGAGTTGCGCCAGCCTGTGCTCGAAGTCGTGATCGATGCTGCTGCGGCCAGGCCCTGCATACGTGCCCGTGAACACCCCCTGCTTGCTGTGATCAGCGAGTTGGATGGACAACACGTCGAGGGGAAGATGGGCGAGGTCCGCCCGCTTCTCCGTGATCGTGATGTTGGACATGTAGCGCTTGCCACTTCGCAATTGAGCGCGGTCGTCCGTATCCTTGAGCACGGATTCGAGCCACCCCTCGGGCAGCAGCGAGACGATGAACGGCGGCAGCCTGCCTGGAGTGGTCTGGCGAATCAAAGGTGGCAAGACGGGCCCATCGGTGGCCGCTGCCCAGCGCCACTCAAAGCCATCGTGTGCAAGCTCACCCAGCGGAATGCCGTGCCAAGCAACCGTGAGTTCAAACGCTGCCTCGTTGCGCAGCACGGTGGCCGCCACGCCGCGAAGATTGAACATGAGGAACTTCTCAGCGCCCTCACCTTCGCGATACCAGTCGTTCTCGCGTGCGAGCGCCCAGACCGCATCTGCTGCGGACTTGGGGTCACCGTACTCTTGTACCAAGCGCTCAGCAATGGTCTGGCGCATCGTCACATCGATCGAAGCAGCATGCTCACTGCGCAGGCGGAACGCCTCCAGAAATCGCTGCCTCAACGCCGAAACCACCACCGGGAATTCGCCCATGCTGTCGGCGACCACTGCCGATGCCGTAGCGGGCTGATCGGGAGCTCGGTTCTGGACGATTTCCAGCCCTCTGATGCGCGTGCGCTGGACCCGCTGCCCCGTCAGGTAGAGCCGACCATCTGCCGTGGGGCCAAGCAGCACGGCGCTGGCCGCCGACAAGTAGGCCTTGGGGTACAGGTAGCGCGCAATCCGAACCGCGTGACCGAGCACGACCTGATCGATGTCATCACCGGCATCGACGTAGATGCCCCGCATGAGTTGAACGAGCGAGCCCTTCTCGGCCAGGTAATGACTGCGCGTCTTGTCTATCGTCTCGCCGACCAGGTGCAGTGGCATTTTTTCTAACTTTTACGGACTTGAAATCCGACAAAGTTAGCATTTTTAGGGCGCGCCGGCAAGGATTCACAACTTTCCCGGACTTGAAGTTCGCTAAAGTTGATTCCAACGTGACCTGGCGCGACAAGCAAGCAGGTGTTCAAGCTGGACTGCGCATCAGGCGTGATACGCCCGGTACCACGCCACAAACCGCTCAATGCCCGTGGCCAGGTCGGTGTGGGGGGCCACACCCGTCCAGGCCTGCAGGGCGCTCACGTCGGCATAGGTGGCGGGCACATCGCCCGGCGCCATTGGCTGAAAATCCAGCTGCGCGGTCACGCCCAGGGCTGCCTCTAGCGTGAGGATGAAGTCCATCAACTGCACCGGCTCGCTGTGGCCAATGTTGAACACCCGGTAAGGCGCCCACGAGGTGGACGACTGGGGCGCCAGCTTGTCAAAGGCCTCGTTGGCCTCGGGCGGGCGGCGCAGCGTGGCCACCACCCCATCCACGATGTCGTCGATGTAGGTGAAGTCTCGCTGCATCTGGCCGTGGTTGAACACCTTGATCGGCTCGCCGGCCACCATGGCCCGCGCAAACAGCATCGGCGCCATGTCGGGTCGGCCCCAGGGGCCATACGCCGTGAAAAACCGCAGCCCCGTGGTGACGACAGGCTTCCAGCATATTCACAAAGCCCACCAGGTTGGACTGCGCATACGCATGCGGGTGGGTGATGGAGTCACGCGCCCCGGCCTGCGCCGCCAGGTGCACCACACCATCAAACTGCTCGGCCTGGCACAGGGCCGCCGGCCGCGCCGGTGACGAGGATGTTCATTCTGGGCATCATCCATGTCACCCGGCGCAGCCCCCGGTGGGGGCGACAGCGACCAACTCATGCTGCTTGACCAAGGCCACCGCATCGCGGATGTTCAAGCGCAGCATCCCCAAGCCGCCCACAAAACCGCCCAGTGCCGCCACAGCGCGACTTTCCAAGGCCTCAGCTGTCAGCAAGCCCAGACTTGCCAAAGCGACGATGTCCTCTTTGTCGTTGTCGGCAAACCGTGCAATCTTGCTGACCGCCAAAACTCAAGCTGCCTTAGCAACTCTCGCAAACCATTGACCAGGGCGCTGCTGGTATGAAACTGCACAGCTTTCTGCGTGGCGCTCACGGCCGCAACAACCTTGCGCACAACATGTCACGCAAACGAGGCAAACCAGGCGCCCAGCCTTGGCGTACCACCTCGTCAGGCGGCAGCGGCGCAGAGGCGGTATCGGCAAAAAATTGTTCGCTGGCACGACGAAGGCGCGCCGCTTCAGCGGGCCTCACTGAGCCCAGCACCATCCCAGCCAACCTGAACACATTCGCCTCTTGTGCATCACGCACATCCAGACCCGCGCCAGATGCCACATGGGCACAGCGGGCCAGCACAGCGCTTTCAAGATCTCTTGCGTTCATGCCGTCACTTTACCCG
>CAMTVS010000014.1:0-5104 GCA_947085235.1 uncultured Aquabacterium sp.
ACCACCACACAGCGGGGCACTGGGCCGTGCTCGCCAAAAGGCAATTGAAGTCGCAGTTCGCCGTCGGGAAACCGGTGGCGGCTCACCAGGGCCAGGGGCAAACCACAAGCCGCTGCCAGGGCATGGGCCTGGATGGCTTGGTCGTCAAAACTCAGCAGGAGGGTATCGGGCGGCATCACAACTCCAACTGTTGAGTGGTGACGTCATCCGGGCGACCGACGAGCACCCCGCTGGCGGCATCGCAGGCCGCTCGAGCAAAGCCCAGGTCGGCCGGGAAGGCAGCATGCACCCGGTACAGGGCCTGGCCAGCCTGGACGGGGTCACCCAGCTTGCGCAGCAAGTCCACCCCGGATCCTTGAACTTTGGGGGCGCCCGCCAGACGTGCAATGCGTGCCAGTTGCAGGTTGTCCACCTGGCACACCACGCCGCTGCGGGGCGCCGGCACCTCGAAACTCAACGGCGCCAAATCAGGCTGATCCGGATCGAAATCACGCCGTCCCTGGGCCTCGATGATGGCCTGCATTTTCTCCAGCGCGCGGCCGGATTCCAGAATGTCGCGGGCCATGGCGTAGCCGTCACCGCCCCGCACATCGGGATCGAACTCCAGCATGCGGCCTGCCAGGCGCAGGGCTTTCTGGCGAAGATCTACCGGTGCTCGGGGGTCATTGCGCAGCACCCACATCACATCGCGGGCCTCCAGCACCGGGCCGATACCCTGCCCAATGGGCTGGCGGCCATCGGTGATCAACACTTCGATGGTCAAACCGAGGCGCCGTGCCACATATTCAAACAGCCGGCGCAGGCGTTGTGCCTCGGGCATGGAGCGAACCTTGGCCGTGGGGCCCACCGGGATGTCCAGCAGCAGGTGGGTGGAGCCGGCGGCCACCTTCTTGGACAGGATCGAGGCCACCATCTGGCCCGCCGAATCGATAGACAGCGGTCGCTCGACCGAAATCAGCACGTCATCAGCAGGCGACAGCGAGCTGGTGCCACCCCAGGCCAGGCAACCACGGTGGGCGCGAACGATGTCGCGAAGGCGGTCAAAGCTGGGCTCCACATGGGCCAGCACCTCCATGGTGTCGGCCGTGCCGGCTGGCGAGGTGATGGCGCGCGACGATGTTTTGGGGCACAGCATGCCGTGCGCGGCCACGATGGGCACCACCAGCATGGAGGTGCGGTTGCCCGGAATGCCACCGATGCAATGTTTGTCCACCACCGGGTGGGCTTGCCAGTCCAGCTTGCGGCCCACGCGGGTCATGGCCTCGGTGAGGTAGTACACCTCTTCGCGGTCCAGCTCGTTCTGGTTGCAGGCCACGACAAACGCGGTCAGTTCGATCTTGGAATACCGGTGCTCGGTGATGTCGCGGATGATCGCCCGGTAGTCCTCATGGCTCAGTCGCTCACCTCCGATCTTGCGGTGCAGGGCGGGGATGGAGCCCGGGGGCTCGGCTTGGCGAATGGAAGCCGGGTGGCCGTCGGCCACGTCAATCTGCGCGAAGGCGTCTTCTGACAGCCCCAATTGATCCCGATCGACGATGCAGGTGTCGTCCACCACATTCAGACTGGCCAGGATGCGACGACCATTGGCGCGCACCTCGACTTTGGACAGGGCCTGGAAGCCCTCGGCCCGGTAAACCGCGCAGTCACGGTGCAGATAGGCCACGTTCTCGCGGTAGGTGTCGATGGCCACGCGTTTGAGTCGCAACGCTGGTGGCGTCTCGGCGGGTGCCCCGGTGGTGGGCGCGCGGGTGATGTCAGGCAGTGAGTCGGGCATGGGCTGGGATGCTGGGGGCGTGATGCCGCAAGCTGAGCTGCGCCTGCACCCGCTCGACCGTCAAGGGGGAGAGAACGCCCCCCTCGATGATCTGTCCGTCGTGCAGGTGAATGCGCATCGTGCCTGCCACGGCAGCATACATCTTCAGCCGATCCATCCAACCCAGGTCTTGCCATGCCAGCAACTGCACTTTACGCACCTGCTTGCGCGGCCAGGCGTGCTCCAGCGTGCGCCGACCCAAGCCCTGAACCTTGAACACGAGCAGGCGCTGGTTGGTCAACACCAACCAGCGAGGCCGCCACCAATGCCGCAACAACCAGGTTTCGCGCACATGCTCATCCGGCAGCGCCACACGAGACCAGTCGGCGTGGCGCAGCAGCCAACGCACGGGCAGGGCGTTGAGCACAGCCTCTTGTTCAGGCTGGCGGGCAAGTCGGCGCCACCACCACACCTGAAGCACCATGAGCCCAAGGCTCAACAGGCCAAGCCCCGTGAACACGACCAGCAGCATGGTCTTGCCCAGCATCTCGGCCGTGCCGGGTGTGATGAGCACGCGCAGCGCCATCAGCAACAACACCGCCCCCAACAGCGGGGCCATGAGCTGCAGGCCACGCCCCATCAGCTGATGCGTGGGCAACACGGGGGTCCCCAGGAAGCGGGCTTGTGTCTGGGTGCCCGCCACCAGCGGCGCATCGTGCCGCCAGCGAGAGGCGATCAACCATGCCACGCCGATCGCCAGCAGCACGATAGAGGCGATCAAACCCGTGCGGTGCAGGTCATCCAGCTGCTCTTTCTGGCGCTTGAGTTGGGCCAGCGCATCACGCGCCGTCTCGTCGCCAAAGTCGGCCAAGCCCTGGTTCAAGGTGTCAAAGCGGCGGATGCGCCAGCTGTGCCCATCCACCACCAGCAGTTGATCCGAGGCCCAGGCGAGGTCCAGCGGCTCAGCGACAGGGCCCAAAGGCAGGTCTTCTTCACGGCCATCAGCCCAGACCTGCACCACACGGCCTCGTTTCATCTGGCCGTCCAGTCGACTCAAGGTGGCCAGGGGCGCCATGGCCGAAATGCCGGCGTGGGGGTGCGGCTTGGCCAGAGCGGTGTAGCGCCAGGGGTGCTCGTCATTCAAGGGAAGGCGCTGCAGGGGCTGAAGATTGCGACCATCCAGCTTCACCAGGGCCTGACCGTTGGTGTCGGTGGTCCACACCTGGTCTTGCTGCCACCACAGGTCGTTGGTGTAGCGATAGGTGTCCGCTGGTGTGGTGGCCAAATGCCGGCCTTGCGCGTCGAACAAGAGCACCGCATGCCCGGCGCCCGTGGCCACGGCCATGCGCCCATCGTCATGGGCGGCCAGCCACAAGGCGCCCGTCAACTGGGCTTGGGCTGCGGCAGGCCATTGCAGCGTGATCTGCCTCAGGGGCTGAGCCGTGCGGGGGTGCAAAACGTACACCACCGACTGGCCACGCGCCATGGCCAGCAACTCTTGCTGCGCAGGCTGGTAGGCCAGGGTGGCCGGGGCGTGGCTCAAGCCACTGTGACGCCAGGGGTGCTTGAGCAAGGTCTGACCGCTTGGCCCCATCAGCCACAGCGCCTCGTCCACCACCAACCAGACCGAGCCATCCGGCAGGCTGGTGAGGGTCGAGGGGCCCTGGATGCGGCTGCTGCGCTGACCCGCCCACAAGGCCAGGCCGGCACACAGAATGGCCAGCACGACCCAAAACCACGCGCCGCGCGACTCAGGGCGTGGCTTGACGCTCAAGTCCGCCATCAGGTGACGAGCGTCAGGCCGCGCGTTCGCGAACGGTCAGCACCAAGGACTGACCGACCACGTTCAGCAGGCGATCAATGTTGGGGTGCTTGCCAGGGTTCGACCGGGCATCGGCCGTGTGCTCTGCGTAAATCTCCAGGGCCTCCTGAGCAGCGGCAGCGTGGATGGCGCCGTGCTTGGCGGCCATGGCCGCGTACACGGCCAGCGAACCGGCTTGACCGGGCTTGTTCTCGATGGTGGCGACCACGGCACCCGTGGTGTCCAGCAGGTCGATGGCGGCCAGGTGGGCCACCGAAGGCAGTTGTTTCAGGTTGTCGGCAAACGCCATCACAGGGCTCCAGCATCGGGGCCACAGCGCGCCCCTCAATCAACAGGAGCGTCATTGTGCCCGAGGCTGATCAGCCCTCGGCACAGGCGGGATCAAGGCGCGACAGGTCGAGTGCGGTAGAACTGAACTGGCGACGCCGGCACCTGATTCAGCACCGAGCGCTTGATCTTGCCCACCACGTGCATCTCGCAGGGCTTGCAGTCAAATCGCAGGGTGAGCTTTTCTTTGCCGTTGATGAGTTGCAGCGGTTCAGCCTTGACCTGGCCCTGCACGCCCGTCACGCCCTTGGCCTGTTTGGGGCACAGGCTGAGCGAGAAGCGCACGCAGTGCTTGGTGATCATCAGGCTGACCTCGCCTTCTTCCTCATGGCTCTCGTAAGCGGCGTCGATCACCTTCACGCCGTGTTTGGCGTAGAAGTTGCGCGCCTGGTGGTTGAACACATTGGCCAGGTAGCTGAGGCTGTCTTCCGGGTAGGCCACAGGCGGCTGCACGGCCTCGCCGGGCAAGAGTCGCGGCAGGCCGGCCACGCGAGCGGCTTCCAGTGCGACCACCGCATCGCGTCGCAGGGCGTTGATCACCGAGGCGGGCACAAACCAGGGCTGGGCCAGGTTCAGTTGCACCTCCAGCGCCGACAAGATCGTGGTGCCCAGCTTGCCCAGGTGTTCGCGCAGGGTGGCCTCGGCCTTGTCCGGGTGCTGAGCGGCTTGCTTGTCGCAGACCACGGTGGCCTCGCCCACATGGCCGTCTTCGTCGGTGATGGTCAGGCGCAGGCCATCGGCGGTGTCGCTCAGGCTCAGCCAGGCACCGATGCGGCGCTCGGCCGACTTGCCCGCCATCAGCTTGTCCCAGGCGCGGTCACGGTTGCGGTTGATGGCCACCCCCGGCTTCAGGTCCTTCAGGGCCGCGATGTCTTCATTGGGGAACACGCGCCACAGCCGGCCTGACTTGCCCACGGGCTCGGCGGTGTTCACTTGTACGCCCACGATGTCTTTGAGCAGGGTCTGGTAGTTCAGGCCATCGCCGTTGTGGATGCCATCGACGTCTGCGGTGCTCTCGCCTTGGGCCAGGGCCTCATCGGCCGCGCTCAGCGCCACATCGAACCAGCGGTCGCCCACCCGGGCCACTTCCCCGATGGGCAGGCCCAGGTGTTTGGGGCTGTCGAAAGCGCCGATGTCGTCCTTGCGGCCGTTGACGAAATAGTCGGTGCTGCCCCGGTTGAAGTTGCGATCCGGGTCAGGCT
>CAMTVS010000015.1:0-87506 GCA_947085235.1 uncultured Aquabacterium sp.
GAGATGATCGGTGCCAACGAGCACGCGATCGAGAAGGCCGAAGACCGCCAGAAGTTCAAGGAAGCCATGACCTCCATCGGTCTGGATTCCGCGAAGTCGGGCATCGCCCACTCCATGGAAGACGCCTGGGCCGTCCAGAAGCGCATCACCGCCGAGATCGGTGGGTCGGGCTTCCCCATGGTGATCCGCCCCAGCTTCACGCTGGGTGGCACCGGTGGCGGCATCGCCTACAACCCGGAAGAATTCGAAGAGATCTGCAAGCGCGGTCTGGACCTGTCGCCGACCAAGGAATTGCTGATCGAAGAATCGCTCATCGGCTGGAAAGAGTACGAAATGGAAGTGGTCCGCGACAAGGCGGACAACTGCATCATCGTGTGCTCGATCGAAAACCTCGACCCGATGGGCATCCACACCGGTGACTCGATCACCGTGGCCCCGGCTCAAACGCTCACTGACCGCGAGTATCAACTGCTGCGCAACGCCTCGATCGCCATCCTGCGCGAGATCGGCGTCGAGACCGGTGGCTCGAATGTGCAGTTCTCGATCAACCCCGAGAACGGTCGCATGATCGTGATCGAGATGAACCCCCGCGTGTCGCGTTCGTCGGCGCTGGCCTCCAAGGCCACCGGCTTCCCGATCGCCAAGATCGCGGCCAAGCTGTCGGTAGGCTACACGCTGGATGAGCTCAAGAACGACATCACCGGTGGCGCCACGCCTGCGTCGTTCGAGCCCTCGATCGACTACGTGGTCACCAAGATCCCGCGTTTTGCGTTCGAAAAGTTCCCGGCCGCTGACAGCCGCCTGACCACCCAGATGAAGTCCGTGGGTGAGGTGATGGCCATGGGCCGCACCTTCCAGGAATCGTTCCAGAAGGCCCTGCGTGGCCTGGAGACCGGCATCGACGGCCTGACCGAGATCAGCGCCGACCGCGAAGAAATCATCCAGGAGATCGGCGAGCCCGGGCCAGAGCGCATCCGTTACCTGGGTGACGCCTTCCGCATCGGCCTGAGCCTGGATGAGGTGTTCGAAGAAACCAGCATCGACCCATGGTTCTTGGCCCAGATCGAAGACATCGTGCGCACCGAAGCCGACGTCAAGGCCCGCAAGCTGGAGTCGCTGACTGCGGCCGAGCTGCGTTACCTGAAGAAGAAGGGCTTCTCTGACCGCCGCCTGGCCAAGCTGATGGGCACTGATCAGCACGCCGTGCGCAAGGCCCGTCACGCCCTGGGCGTGCGCCCGGTCTACAAGCGCGTCGACACCTGCGCGGCCGAGTTCGCCACGCAAACCGCCTACATGTACTCGTGCTACGAGAACGAAGGCGGCGAGTGCGAAGCTGAACCGACCGACAAGAAGAAGATCATGGTGCTGGGCGGTGGCCCGAACCGCATCGGTCAGGGCATCGAGTTCGACTACTGCTGCGTCCACGCTGCCCTCGCCATGCGCGAAGACGGCTACGAGACCATCATGGTCAACTGCAACCCCGAAACCGTCTCGACCGACTACGACACCTCCGACCGCCTGTACTTCGAGCCCGTGACGCTGGAAGACGTGCTCGAAATCGTCGATAAGGAAAAGCCGGTTGGCGTGATCGTGCAGTACGGCGGCCAGACCCCGTTGAAGCTCGCTTTGGATCTGGAAGCCAATGGCGTGCCCATCATCGGCACCACCCCTGACAGCATCGACATCGCGGAAGACCGCGAGCGCTTCCAGGCTCTGCTGCACAAGCTGGGCCTGAAGCAGCCGCCCAACCGCACGGCCCGCAACGAAGAAGACGCCATCAAGCTGGCCAACGAGATCGGCTACCCCCTGGTGGTGCGCCCCTCGTACGTGCTGGGTGGCCGCGCCATGGAAATCGTCCACGGCGACAAGGACCTCGAGCGTTACATGCGCGAAGCCGTGCGCGTCTCCGAGAAGTCGCCCGTGCTGCTGGACCGCTTCCTGAACGATGCCGTTGAAGTCGACGTGGACTGCATCGCCGACGGCGAAGCCACGATGATCGGCGGCATCATGGAGCACATCGAACAAGCCGGCGTGCACTCCGGTGACTCGGCCTGTTCGCTGCCCCCGTACACCTTGAGCGCTGAGTTGCAAGACGAGCTGCGCCGCCAGACCGCGCTGATGGCCAAGGCCCTGAATGTGGTCGGCCTGATGAACGTGCAGTTCGCCATCCAGGGCGACGTGACCAAGGGCCTCAACGACGCCACCGTCTACGTTCTGGAAGTGAACCCGCGTGCCTCGCGCACCGTGCCTTACGTGTCGAAGGCCACGGGCCAGCCCCTGGCCAAAATCGCCGCGCGCTGCATGGCCGGCCAGAAGCTGGCCACGCAGAAGTCGCCGGACGGCAAGGCCCCTCGCGAAGTCGTGCCGCCTTACTTCACTGTCAAGGAAGCCGTCTTCCCGTTCAACAAGTTCCCGGGTGTGGACCCCGTCCTCGGCCCTGAAATGCGTTCGACCGGCGAAGTCATGGGCGTGGGCGAGACCTTCGGCGAAGCCATGCTGAAGTCGCAGCTGGGCGCCGGTTCGCGCCTGCCCACCAAGGGCACGGTCTGCATCTCCGTCAAGGACGGTGACAAGCAACGGGCTGTGGCCGTGGCCAAGGACCTGGTCGAACTGGGCTTCAGCGTCGTGGCCACCAAGGGCACGGCTGCGGCCATCGCTGCTGCCGGCGTGCCGGTCAAGCCGGTGAACAAGGTCAAGGACGGTCGCCCGCACATTGCGGATGCCATCAAGGCCGGCGAGATCCAGTTGGTGTTCACCACGGTGGATGAAACCCGCACGGCCATTGCCGACTCGCGCAGCATCCGCCAGGCAGCGCTGGCCAACCGCGTCACTTACTACACCACCATGGCCGGCTGCGAAGCCGCTGTCGAGGCACTCAAGCACCAGGACGACCTGGTGGTGTACTCGGTGCAGGAACTGCACGCCAAACTGCACTAAACTCCGCACCAACGAGCGGAGCGCCCAGGCCCTCCGCTGATGCGAACCAGAGGGCCGCGCCCGGCCACCGTCCTTCGGGATGGCCTACCGGGTGCGGCTCTCGTCCAATCAAGAGATTCTTTTCTAGCGAGACAAAGCCATGTCGACCATTCCTTTGACCAAGCGTGGTGCCGAAATGCTCAAAGATGAGTTGCACCGTTTGAAGCATGTGGAGCGTCCTGCTGTGGTCAATGCCATCGCGGAAGCCCGTGCTCAGGGTGACCTGTCGGAAAACGCCGAGTACGATGCCGCCAAGGACAAGCAGGGCTTCATCGAAGGCCGCATCATGGAGATCGAGGGCAAGCTGGCTGCCGCCCAGATCATCGATCCGTCCTCGCTGGATGCCGGTGGCCGGGTGGTGTTTGGTGCCACGGTCGAGCTGGAAGACGAAGACAGCGGCGAAGCCGTGACCTACCAGATCGTGGGCGAAGACGAAGCCGACATCAAGCAAGGCCTCTTGTCCATCAACTCGCCGATTGCCCGCGCCCTGATCGGCAAGGAAGCCGGTGATGTGGCCACGTTCCAGGCGCCCGGCGGCACCCGGAACTACGAAGTCATGTCGGTGCGCTACGTGTGACGAGCGTCACCATGCAAGCACCTGGTCGTCTGAGTCGCTGGCAAGCGTGGCTGGTCACCCTATGGGCGGGCGCGGTAGTGGTCGTCGGCGGGCTGGCAGCGCCGGCCTTATTTTCGGTGTTGCCCCGCGACATGGCAGGCACCGGGGCAGGGCGCATGTTCCACCTTGAGTCTCAGTTGAGCCTCTTCATGGCCATGCTGGTGTTTGTGATGGAACGCCGCCGCGTGCGCGATGCCGTCGAGTCTGGAGCCCAACAGTCGGCCATGTCGGCCACCTTGCTGATGACGCTCGTGGTGCTGTTCTTGACCATCTTTGGCCAGCATGTGCTGCATCCGATGATCCAGGCGGCACGCCAAGGAGCGCCCTCGGGCTTGTCGTTTGCAGCATTGCACGGCATCTCAGCCGCGCTGTACTGGGGCAAAGCCCTGATCTTGCTGGTCATGTCATGGCGGCTCACGGCCGCTCTGTCGCCAGCACCTGAGGCGCATCGGTCTTCATGACGCCTCACCTGACAGCCCGGTGACATGCCCCGGGCCGACAGGTGGCGTCAACGCGGTCAGCCGCTTTTCTTCTTGCTGCTCAGGCGTGGCTTGGCTCGCTTGACCAAACCACCAGCGGTGACGCGCTGGTTGCCCAGCACCTTGACCTTCTTGATCTCCGGGCGACGTGTGCCGCTCTTGGAGAACTTGAGGATCTTCACCTCACGGGGGCCCGCGCCGCGCCCCTCACGCGTGGCGTCGGTGGTGTCTTTCTCCGGAATCGGGCGCCACAGCACCAGCAGCTTGCCGATGTGCTGAATCGGGGCGGCGTCCAACTGGTCGCACAATTGCGCGAAGATGGCCTCTCGCGCGGTGCGGTCATCGCCCAGCACGCGCACCTTGATCAGCCCGTGGGCCTTCAAGGCGGAGTCGGTTTCCTTCACAACGGCAGGCGTCAAGCCGTCGTTGCCAATCATGACAACGGGGTCCAGGTGGTGCGCGTCGGCGCGGTGTGCACGGCGCTCGGCCGTGGTCAGTTCAATTGCAGGCATCCCTCTATTATCGAGCCATGAAAGTCCAGACGAAAAGCAAAAAGGTGAATAAGGCCTGGTTGAACGACCATGTCACTGATCCTTACGTGCGCCAGGCGCAAAAAGAGGGCTACCGCTCGCGTGCCGCCTACAAGCTCAAAGAGATCGACGACACCCTCAAGTTGATCCATCCAGGGCAGTTGGTGGTCGACCTGGGGGCGGTGCCCGGCGCCTGGAGCCAGTACATCCGCCGTAAGTTCGCGCCGAAGGAGGCGGGGGCGGGCGGCGCCGCCTCTGGCGCTCTCAACGGCACCATCATTGCGCTGGACCTCCTCGAGTTCGAGCCCATCGAGGGTGTGGAGTTCATCCAGGGCGACTTCACCGAGCAAAGCGTGCTGGACCAACTTGAGGCCGCGGTTGGTGGGCGCCCCGTGGATGTGGTGGTGTCCGACATGGCGCCCAATCTGTCAGGCATTGCCGACACCGACGCCGCACGGATTGCCTACCTGATCGAGTTGGCGGTCGATTTTGCGATTCACCATCTGAAAAAAGACGGCGCTTTGGTGTGCAAGGTCTTCCACGGTGGTGGTTACGAAGAGTCGGTGGCCCGCTTCCGTGAGCACTTCAGGGTGGCCAAGGTCATCAAGCCCAAAGCCTCGCGTGACCGATCCTCGGAGACCTTTTTGGTGGGGATCGGGCTCAAAAACGTGACAAAACCATGAGCCACCTCAGCGAAGCGGCTCTGAAATACAGAAATCCGGGGCTTCAAAGGGGATTGACAAAAGGCGCACCGGTCTTGTCTGTTCTAGAATGATCCCCACATACCGCGAAAACCAGTGTGCTTGTTCGTGTAACGACTCGGTGGTTTTTTTGAATCCCGCAGCGGTGTGGTGATGCATCCAGCATCAGCCGAGGCGGGTGGGTTTGGGTTGAAGGAGACGCGGTGAACAATCAATGGTTCTCTAAAGTGGCGGTCTGGCTGGTGGTGGCACTGGTGTTGTTCACCGTGTTCAAACAGTTTGACCGTGCCAGCGTGGGCGCAGGCCAGATGGCCTATTCGGACTTTCTGGAAGAGGTTCGAGCCAAACGCATCAAGAGCGTGACGCTGCAAGAGAGCCCCGGCGGCACCGAAATCGTGGCCGTGACCACCGATGACCGCCGCGTGCGCAGCACGGCCACTTACCTGGACCGCGGTCTGGTGGGTGATCTGATCGACAACGGTGTCAAGTTCGACGTCAAGCCGCGCGAAGAGCCCTCGCTGCTCATGAGCATCCTGGTGTCGTGGGGCCCCATGTTGCTGCTGATCGGCGTCTGGATCTACTTCATGCGCCAGATGCAGGGCGGTGGCAAGGGCGGCGCGTTCAGCTTCGGCAAGAGCAAGGCCCGGATGCTGGATGAGAACAACAACAACATCACCTTCGCCGACGTGGCCGGCTGCGATGAGGCCAAAGAAGAGGTGAAGGAGTTGGTGGACTTCCTGCGTGATCCGCAGAAGTTCCAGAAACTGGGCGGCCGCATCCCCCGTGGCGTGTTGATGGTGGGCCCCCCGGGTACCGGTAAAACGCTGCTGGCCAAGTCCATCGCGGGCGAAGCCAAGGTGCCGTTCTTCACCATCTCGGGTTCCGACTTCGTGGAAATGTTCGTCGGTGTGGGCGCGGCCCGCGTTCGCGACATGTTCGAACAGGCCAAGAAGAACGCCCCCTGCATCATCTTCATCGATGAAATCGATGCCGTGGGTCGCCACCGCGGTGCCGGCCTGGGCGGCGGTAACGACGAGCGCGAGCAGACACACAACCAGATGCTGGTCGAGATGGATGGTTTCGAGACCAATCTGGGCGTGATCGTGATTGCAGCGACCAACCGCCCGGACATCCTGGACCCCGCCTTGCTGCGCCCCGGTCGTTTCGACCGTCAGGTGTACGTGACCCTGCCTGACGTGCGTGGTCGCGAGCAGATTCTGAACGTGCACATCCGCAAGGTGCCGGTGGGTCAAGACGTCCGTGCCGACATCCTGGCTCGGGGGACGCCTGGCTTCTCGGGGGCGGATCTCGCCAACCTGGTCAACGAAGCCGCTTTGTTCGCTGCTCGCCGCAATGGCCGTGTGGTCGAGATGAACGACTTCGAAAAGGCCAAGGACAAGATCATGATGGGCCCCGAGCGCAAGTCCATGATCATGCCCGAGGAGGAGCGCAAGAACACCGCCTACCACGAAGCGGGTCACGCCCTGGTGGCGCGTCTGCTGCCCAAGACCGATCCGGTGCACAAGGTCACCATCATCCCGCGCGGACGTGCGCTGGGCGTGACCATGCAGTTGCCTGAGGGCGATCGCTACAGCATGGACAAGACCCGCATGCTCGACACCATCTCGGTGTTGTTCGGCGGCCGGATTGCCGAAGAAGTGTTCATGAACCAGATGACCACGGGTGCTTCGAATGACTTCGAGCGTGCCACGGCCATCGCTCGCGACATGGTCACCCGCTACGGCATGACGGAAGAGTTGGGGCCGGTCGTGTACGCTGACAACGAAGGCGAAGTGTTCCTGGGCCGTTCGATCACCAAGACCACCAACATGTCTGAAGAGACCATGCAGAAGGTGGACAAGATGATCCGCAAGATCATCGACGAGCAGTACGCGATTGCTCGCAAGCTGATCGAGGACAACAAGGACAAGATGCACGCCATGGCCAAGGCGCTTCTGGAATGGGAAACCATCGATGCTGAGCAGATCGACGACATCATGAGTGGTCGTGAGCCCCGTCCGCCCAAGGACTGGACGCCTCCCAGCAACCGCCCGAGCGGTGGCAGCGGCGGCAAGCCTTCGGTCAGCACGGATGGTGCGCCGGCGGCGGTCTGATCAGTACGCCAACCTTGATCATGCGGGGCTTCGGCCCCGCTTTTCTTTTCAGCGACACAGGAGCCTGCCCGGATGCACACCGAATGGCACACACGGCGTTTTCGCATCGATCTTCGGCAGCCCAAGGTCATGGGCATCGTCAATGTCACGCCGGATTCGTTTTCGGATGGTGGCCATTACTCGCAAGCCCATCAAGCCTTGAGGCATTGTGAGCAGTTGCTGTCCGAGGGGGCGGACATCCTGGACATTGGTGGCGAATCCAGCCGTCCCGGCGCCCCCAGCCTCAGCGTGGACGAGGAATGGTCACGGCTCGCGCCGGTGTTGTCAGACGCCGTCAAGCTGGGCGTTCCCATCTCGGTCGACACCTGCAAGGCAGAGATCATGCGTCGCGCCCTGGGTGAAGGGGTGGACATCATCAACGACATTCGCGCCCTGACCGCGCCAGGCGCCTTGGCGGCGGTGGCATCCGTGGCCGGGGTGGGGGTGTGCCTCATGCACATGCGCGGTGACCCGGCCACCATGCAGCAGTCGACCCAGTATGACGACGTCGTCGATGAGGTTCGCGCGTTCCTGGCTGATCGGGCCCACGCCGTCCAGCAGGCTGGCATCGGCGCGTCGCAGATCGTGCTGGACCCGGGCATCGGCTTTGGCAAGACGCCTGAGCAAAACATGCGTTTGCAGCAGCGGCAGGCGGAGGTGTTGCAACTGGGCTACCCGGTACTGGTGGGGTGGTCGCGCAAGTCCACCCTGGGGGTGATCACCGGGCGCGAGGTGGGTGAGCGACTGCCAGCCAGCCTGGCAGCCGCTTTGGCAGGGGTGGCGAGCGGTGCCAGTGTGGTGCGGGTGCATGACGTGGCCGCCACGGTCGATGCCTTGAAGGTCTGGCAGGCCTTGCGCTGAAGGATAATTTGCCACCCCATCCAGAGCGGATCACGACATGAGCAGACGTTACTTTGGCACCGACGGCATTCGCGGCACCGTGGGCCAAACGCCCATCACCCCCGATTTCGTATTGCGTTTGGGGCATGCCGTGGGCCAAGTGCTGCGGCAAACCGAGTCACGCCCCACGGTGTTGATCGGCAAGGACACCCGCATTTCTGGCTACATGCTGGAATCCGCCCTGGAGGCCGGTTTTGCGTCGGCGGGCGTGGATGTGGTGCTGACCGGTCCCTTGCCCACCCCCGGCGTGGCCTACCTGACCCGGGCCCTGCGGTTGAGTCTGGGCGTGGTCATCAGTGCCTCGCACAATCCGTTTGCAGACAACGGCATCAAGTTCTTTTCGGCCAACGGCGAGAAGCTGCCGGACAGCTGGGAACTGGCGGTCGAGGCCGCGCTGCTGGAGGAACCACGCTGGGTGGATTCGGCCGGCTTGGGGCGCGCCCGCCGTCTGGAGGATGCCCGCGGCCGTTACATCGAGTTCTGCAAGAGCACCTTTGCATCGCACCTGTCGCTCAAAGGCTTGAAGCTGGTGGTCGATGCCGCTCACGGTGCTGCCTACCA
The DNA here is from genome assembly GCA_947085235.1 of uncultured Aquabacterium sp. Taxonomy (GTDB): domain Bacteria; phylum Pseudomonadota; class Gammaproteobacteria; order Burkholderiales; family Burkholderiaceae_C; genus Aquabacterium. The sequence goes on from CAMTVS010000015.1 coordinate 8,917, forward strand.
GGTGGCCCCGCACGTCTTCCATGAATTGGGCGCCGAGGTGGTGTCCATCGGGTGTGCGCCTGACGGCTTCAACATCAACGAAGGCGTGGGGGCCACGCACCCTGAGGCGCTGCAGACCGCAGTGCGAGCGCATGGCGCGCACTACGGCATTGCGCTTGATGGCGATGCCGACCGGCTGCAGATGGTGGATGCCCAGGGGCGATTGTTCAATGGCGATGAATTGCTCTACGTCATGACGGCTGACCGACTGGCGCAGGGGCAGGCCGTCCCCGGCGTGGTGGGCACGCTGATGACCAACATGGCAGTCGAGAAAGCGCTGGAAGACCAGGGTGTGCAACTGGTGCGCGCCAAGGTGGGCGACCGCTATGTGCTGGAAGAGTTGCAAGCCAGAGGTTGGTGCCTGGGGGGCGAGGGCTCAGGGCACCTCTTGGCCCTGGACCGGCACACCACCGGCGACGGTCTGGTCAGTGCCTTGCAAGTGCTGCAATCCGTGGTGGCTCAACAACGCAGCCTGTCAGAGGCCCTGGCCCACGTGACGCTGTATCCGCAAACCCTGATCAATGTGCGGCTGCCACAGGGCTTCAAGTGGGCAGACCACGCGCCTTTGGCGCAAGCCCGCGAGGCCGCGCAAGCCCGCCTTGGCGACCATGGACGGATTTTGATTCGCGCGTCGGGCACCGAGCCCGTGCTGCGGGTGATGGTGGAAGCCGCCGACGCCTCGTTGGCGGCCTCCTGTGCTCAGGCGATGGCAGACAGCCTGCCCCGCGCCTGAGTGCAGTGATCTGCGCAGGGGAAGAGGGTCCGCCCGTCTTTCCCCCAGCGCAGGCGACTCACTTCTTCTTGGGCGGCACCGACACGGCGTCGATGATGTGCAACACGCCGTTGCCGGTCTGGATGTCACCCTTGATCACCAGGCCTTCGTCCACCGTCAGGAACTCACCGGCCTTGGACAGCGGCAGCTTGGTGTCTGCCAACGTGGTCATGGTGGTGTTGCCTTGAATGCTGGCTTGCGTGTGCACGCCGGCCACCACGTGGTGCTTCAGAACGGCTTGCAGTTCAGCCGGGTTCTTGCTCAGCGCTTCCAGCGTGGCTGCGGGCAGGGCCTTGAAGGCGGCGTTGGTGGGCGCAAACACGGTCAAAGGTGTGCTGCCGTTCAAGGCGTCCTGCAGGCCGGCTTGCTGCACCAATTGGTTGAATGTGCTCAGGTCAGCGTCTTGCTGGGCAGCGGCGGCCAGGGTGGCGGGCTGGCTGGGGGCCTGGGTCGAGGCACAACCCGAGATCGCCAGCAGGGTGGCCAGAACGGTGGCGCTCAGTGCGCGATGCGAAATGTGGCGAAAGGTCATGAATTCTCCTGATAGAAGCTCCAGGACATGAGGAGCGTTCGAGAACGATAGAAATGTCATGTGACAATCCGGTGACGCATTCGTGACAGATCCGCCTTTTGGCTTACGGTTTAGCCTTTTGTGTCCTCTGTGACAACAGGGTGCCGGCCTGTCACATTCGCGTCATAAACCCTTTTTACAGTCCGACTGCTCTCAACTGATCTGTCTGTTGACAAGAAAGGCGTTCACATGTTCTTCAAGATGATCCGCACCGCTGCTGCTGCCGCCACCGTTGCTGCCCTGTCTGGCGCCGTCATGGCCCAGAGCGTCACGGGCGCTGGCGCCAGCTTCCCCGCTCCGCTGTATTCCAAGTGGGCCTCTGCCTACAACGCCGAGACGGGTGTGCGCATCAACTATCAGTCGGTCGGCTCGGGTGCTGGTCTGCGTCAGATCCGTGGCAAGGTGGTGGACTTCGGTGCCTCCGACATGCCCCTGAAGGATGACGAGCTGGCCAAGGATGGTCTGTTGCAATTCCCCACCGTGATCGGTGGTGTGGTGCCGGTGGTGAACATCCGTGGCGTGCAGCCCGGCCAGTTGCGCCTGACCGGCGAACTGCTGGGTGACATCTACCTGGGCAAGATCACCCGCTGGAACGATGCGGCCATCCGTGCGCTGAACCCCGGCGTGGCACTGCCTGACGCCGCCATCGCCCCTGTGCGCCGTGCTGATGGCTCGGGCACCACCTTCATCTTCACCAACTACCTGTCCAAGGTGAACGCCGAGTGGAAGACCAAGGTGGGTGAGGGCACTGCCGTGAACTGGCCTGCCGGTGCCGGCGGCAAGGGCAATGAAGGCGTGTCGGCCTTCGTGATGCGTCTGCCCAACTCGATCGGTTACGTCGAGTACGCCTACGCCAAGCAAAACAAGATGTCGCACGTGCAAATGCGCAACGCCGCCGGCAACTTTGTCCAGCCCAGCGACGACGCCTTCAAGGCCTCGGCCGCCGGTGCTCAGTGGGACAAGTCGTTCTACCAGATCCTGACGAACCAGGGCGGCAAGGACACCTGGCCCATCAGCGGTGCCACCTTCATCCTGATGCACCTCAAGCAGGACAAGCCGGGTCAAGCCGCAGAATCGCTGAAGTTCTTCGACTGGGCGTTCAACAAGGGTGACAAGGCGGCTGAAGAGCTGGCTTATGTGCCCCTGCCTCCGAGCGTCAAGACCTTGGTGCGTAACGAGTGGAAGAAGATCACCGACAACACCGGCAAGCCTGTGCTGGCCAAGTGATTTTCTGGATTGAGTGATGTAGCCGGGTGCCCGCTGGACGGGTGCCCGGTTTCTTGTTGAATGGCCCTTAGTGGCTTGCCAAGATGCCCAAGATCAACGTCGGAGGCTCCTGATGACCGCGATACTCCCCGCAGGCATGGATGACTCCAGCGCCTCCTCCAACCAAGATGCCAAGCGCCGCCCGATGAGCCAGCCACCTGAAAGAAGAGTCAACGTCCCCTGGGCCGATGCGGTTTTCGCCTTGTTGGCCAAGGCCGCGGCCGTACTTACCCTATTGCTGCTGTTCGGCATCATTGCCTCGCTGGTGGTGGGGGCCTGGCCGGCCATTCAGGAATACGGCATCAGCTTCCTGTGGCGCAGCGAGTGGGACCCCGTCCAAGATCAGTACGGTGGTCTGGTGATGATTTACGGCACGCTGATGACGTCGTTCATCGCCTTGCTGATTGCCGTACCCGTGAGCTTTGGGATCGCCTTGTTCCTGACCGAGCTGTCCCCCGGTTGGTTGAAGCGGCCGCTGGGCATTGCGGTTGAGTTGCTGGCGGCTGTGCCCTCCATCGTGTACGGCATGTGGGGGTTGCTGGTGTTTGGCCCCATCCTGGCGGAGTACGTGCAACAGCCGCTCCAAAGCGCGACGGATGGCATCCCCTTCCTGTCGGCCCTGTTCTCGGGCCCCCCGGTCGGCATCGGTATCCTTTCAGCGGGCATCATCCTGGCCATCATGATCATCCCGTTTATTGCGTCGGTGATGCGCGATGTGTTCGAGGTGACCCCGCCGCTGCTCAAGGAATCGGCTTACGGCCTGGGATCCACCACCTGGGAGGTGGTCTGGAAGGTGGTGCTGCCTTACACCAAGACCGGCGTGGTGGGCGGCATCATGCTGGGCCTGGGCCGCGCTCTGGGTGAAACCATGGCCGTGACGTTCGTCATTGGCAACATGAACCAGTTGGGCAACCTGTCGCTGTTCGAGGCGGCCAACAGCATCACCTCGGCCCTGGCCAACGAGTTCGCTGAAGCCAATGTGGGCCTGCACCAGGCCTCGCTGATTTACCTGGGTCTGGTTTTGTTCTTCATCACCTTCTGTGTGCTGACGCTGTCCAAGATCCTCTTGTCTCGCCTCAAGAAATCGGAAGGAGCGCGTTCATGAGCGCCGAATTGAACCTGCAGCGCATGCGCCTGCACCGGTCCCGCAAGCGTTTGAATGTGGTGGCCTTGACGCTGTCGCTGGCCGCGATGTCCTTCGGCCTGTTCTGGCTGTTGTGGATTCTGTTTGAAACCATCCGCCTGGGCATTGATGGTCTGGCTCTGGCCACCTTCACGCAGATGACGCCGGCACCGATGGAACCTGGCGGCCTGGCCAACGCCATCTGGGGCTCGCTCCTGATGGTGGGCATGGCCACTCTGATCGGCACCCCAGTGGGCATCCTGGCCGGTGTGTATCTGGCCGAGTACGGTCAGTTCAACTGGTTGGGCAGCGTCACGCGGTTCATCAACGACATCCTGCTGTCGGCGCCCTCGATCGTGATCGGCTTGTTCATCTACACGGTGGTGGTTGCGCGTACGCAGACCTTCTCCGGCTGGGCCGGTGTGCTGGCCTTGGCGCTGATCGTCGTGCCCGTGGTCATCCGCACCACCGAGAACATGCTGATGCTGATCCCGGCCGCCTTGCGCGAGGCTGCTTATGCCCTGGGCACGCCCAAGTGGAAGGTGATCCTGAGCATCACCTTGAAGTCGGCCCGCGCGGGTGTGATTACCGGTATCTTGCTGGCGGTAGCTCGGATTGCGGGTGAAACGGCCCCGCTGCTGTTCACGGCACTGTCCAACCAGTTCTGGACGACCGACCTGGGCGGCCCGATGGCCAGTCTGCCGGTCACCATCTTCCAATTCGCGATGAGCCCGTTCGAAAACTGGCAGAAGCTGGCGTGGGCAGGCGTGTTCCTGATCACCCTGGGTGTTCTCGCTCTGAACATCATCGCTCGCACCCTGTTCCGTCAGCGTTGATCGCTCGACAAGCTCAATTCATCGGAGATCCTGATCATGGATGCCAAGGTTTCTAGCAACACCTCCAGCAAAATCAAGCTGTCTGTGCGCGACCTGAATTTCTTCTACGGCAAGTTCCACGCGTTGAAGAACATCAACCTCGAACTGCCCGAGAACAAGGTCACGGCCTTCATTGGCCCCTCGGGTTGCGGTAAGTCCACACTGCTGCGCACCTTCAACCGCATGTTCGAGCTCTACCCCGAGCAGCGCGCTGAAGGACAGATCCTGCTGGATGGCCAGGACATCATCAAGTCGAAGGAAGATGTCTCGCTGATCCGCGCCAAGGTGGGCATGGTTTTCCAGAAACCCACCCCGTTCCCGATGTCCATCTACGAGAACATCGCCTTTGGTGTGCGTCTGTTCGAGAAGCTGTCGCGCAGCGAGATGGATGAGCGTGTGGAGTGGGCCCTGAAAAAGGCCGCCTTGTGGAACGAGGTGAAAGACAAGCTCAACCAGAGCGGCGCCAGCCTCTCGGGTGGTCAGCAGCAACGTCTGTGCATTGCGCGCGGCATTGCGATCAAGCCCGAAGTGCTGCTGCTGGACGAGCCATGCTCGGCCCTGGACCCGATCTCGACCGGCAAGATCGAAGAGCTCATCCATGAGCTCAAGAACGACTACACCGTGCTGATCGTGACCCACAACATGCAGCAGGCTGCACGTTGTTCCGACTACACGGCCTACATGTACCTGGGCGACTTGATCGAGTTCGGTGCCACCACCGACATCTTCATGAAGCCCAAGCGCACCGAGACCGAAGACTACATCACCGGCCGTTTTGGTTGATGGCTCCTGATTTGACCCTGCAACGCCCGACAACAAGACTACGGAGTAGCCCATGACCGACAAGCACCTTTCCAGTCAGTTCGATGCCGAACTCAGCGGCGTGTCCACGCGCGTGCTGGAGATGGGTGGGCTGGTGGAATCTCAGATCGCCCAGGCCATCTACGCACTGACCCACTTCAGCGGTGAGGTGGCCACGCAGGTCATCGCCACCGAGGCCCGTGTCAACGCGATGGAGATGGAGATCGACGCCGATCTGTCCACCATCATTGCGCGCCGTCAGCCCACGGCCCGTGACCTGCGCCTGCTGATTGCCATCTCCAAGACCATCGGTAACCTGGAGCGCGTGGGTGACGAGGCTGCCCGCATTGCGCGGACTGTGCAGCGTTTGATCAACACGGGGGTGTCCAGCCGCCTGCGTCTGCCGGTCAATGACGTGTCCTTCGAGGCTGATCTGGCCACGGCCTCGCTGCGTCGTTCGCTGGATGCGTTCGCCCGACTGGATACTCAAGCTGCCGTCGAGGTCATCAAGGGTGACAACGAGATCGACGCCGAGTTTGACGGCCTGATGCGCAAGCTCATCACCTACATGATGGAAGACCCGCGCACCATCTCGGCCTCGATCGACCTGGTGTTTGTGGCCAAGGCCATCGAGCGCGTGGGTGATCACGCCAAGAACCTGGCCGAGCAGGTGATCTACATCGTCAAGGGGGCCGACGTGCGTCACAACACGCCCGAGGCCGTCGAGAACATCATCAAGTAAGTTTCGGGAGTCCTCCATGAGCCGCGTGCTTGTCGTGGAAGATGAAATGGCGATCGCCGAGTTGATCGCCTTGAACCTGCGTCATGCGGGTTTCGACGTGACGGTCACGCATGACGCTGAGCGTGCGCAGGAAGCGATTGATCGCGTCCTGCCCGATCTGGTTTTGCTGGACTGGATGCTGCCCGGCCAATCGGGTCTGGCTCTGGCCAAGCGCTGGCGTGCCGCCCAACGCACCCGGGATCTGCCCATCATCATGCTCACGGCCCGTGCCGAAGAAGTGGACAAGGTGGCGGGCCTGGATGCGGGCGCCGACGACTACCTGACCAAGCCGTTTTCGACCCACGAGTTGATGGCCCGTGTACGGGCGTTGCTTCGCCGCAAGGCGCCTCAGGCCCTGGATTCGGCCGTGGAAGTGGCGGGCTTGCGCCTGGATCCGGCCACCCGCCGTGTCAGCCGTGGCGAGCAAGAGATCAAGATCGGCCCGACCGAGTTCAAGCTGCTGCACTTCTTCATGACGCACCCAGAGCGTGTTCACAGCCGTGCGCAGTTGCTGGACCGGGTGTGGGGCGACCACGTGTTCATCGAAGAACGCACGGTGGATGTGCATGTCAAACGCTTGCGTGAAGCGCTGCAGCCTGTGCAGCGTTCACAGCTGATTGAGACTGTTCGAGGGGCGGGCTATCGGCTCACCCAACAGGTCAGCGACGCGGTGGCGTGATGCCTCTGCCGTTCTGACCATCACCGGACTGGTATGGTTGAATCCAATTCCTCCTGGGTGTGGTCCCGCGTAGGGTCGCGGTTGCTGTCAGCGTTGGCCGGTGGTTTGCTGGGGTGGGCCTTGGGCCACTGGTTGGACTATCCGGTGACCCTGGCCTGTGCCGGGGCAGGACTGGCCGTGTTGGCCTTGTCGGTGGCCGATACCCTCAAGGGCCACGATTTGCTGGACTGGCTGCGCAATCCGGATGCTGAGCCCCCGCTGTTGCCGGGCCTGTGGGGCGAGGTGGCGCATCGCATGCGACGCGTGGTGATCCAGCGCAATCAGGCGATTCAGGACGAGCGGGCTCGGCTGGATCAGTTCCTGTCTGCCATGGAGGTGTCGCCCAACGGGGTGATGCTGCTGGATGCCACCGAACACATCACCTGGATGAGTTCAGTCGCGGCAGATCACTTTGGCCTGAACGCGCAACGCGATTTGCAGCAGCGCGTCACCAACCTGGTTCGCTACCCGGCGTTTGTTCAGTACCTGGCGGCGGGTGACTATCGAGAGCCGGTGAAGTGCGTGGTCGCGCGTGGCAGTTTGAGCCACCTTCAGGTTCAGGTGCGCGAGTACGGCGATGGCCTGAAGCTGGTGGTCTCTCAAGACATCTCGGAACGCGAACGCTCCGACACCATGCGGCGTGATTTCGTGGCCAACGTCTCGCATGAGATCCGCACGCCGTTGACGGTCTTGAGTGGTTTCATTGAAACCATGGGCTCCTTGAACCTGACCGAGGTGGAGCGCCGGCGGGTGATCGAGTTGATGACGCAGCAGGCATCCCGCATGCAGACCTTGGTGGCTGATTTGCTGACTTTGGCGCAGATCGAGGGCAGTCCTCGCCCGGCTGCGGACAAGTGGTGCTCGCTCGACACCATGCTGCGCCGCATCGAGAACGACGGGGTGGCCCTGTCTGCCGGCCGCCATCAGCTCAGTTTTATCTTCAACGACGCGTCTGGGTATTCTGTGTCTGGCGTGGAAACCGAGTGGCTGAGTGCCATGGGCAACCTGGTGTCCAATGCCATCCGCTACACACCCGAGGGTGGTGAGGTGGCGGTGAGTTGGGTGGCTCGCAGCGACGGAGGCAGCGAGTTCCGGGTCCGGGACTCCGGCATTGGCATTGATCCGGAGCACATCCCGCGCTTGACCGAGCGTTTTTATCGCGTGGATGGCAGCCGCTCTCGCGACACCGGGGGCACGGGGCTGGGCTTGTCCATCGTCAAGCACGTGATCCAGCGCCATGGTGGCGACTTGCGCATCACCAGCGAGTTGGGCAAGGGATCGACTTTCAGCCTGGTGATCCCGGCGACGCGGATCAAGGCGGGCAACGCCGTCTTGCAGGCTACTCATTGATCTGACGCCCCCTGGCGGCAGCCTCTCGGGTGGGTGACCGTTGAAGTTGGCCTGGAACTCAGGGTGCTGACGCCCGTCGGTACAACACCAACTTCTCGGAGTTGCGAGTACGCTGGTTGAAAATGCCTTGCCGTGTCCAGCCCGGGATGGGCTTGGCGATGCCTTGTGCGGGCAAGCGTTGAACCAGCCACCGACACGAGGGACGACCGTCCAGGGCCGAAGGGCGACCGTCCACGCGGTGCTCACCAAAATAGGCCAGCGCAGTGACGATGGCTGCAGGTGCGCCGGGCGCGCAAACTTCAGCGCCACGCGGCAGTTGGCTGCCCACGCGTTCGATCAGCAGGCGGTGGCTGCGACCTTGGTCCAGCACGGGCAGGAACAAGGTCAGCAGCAGCAGCCACACCAGGGTGACCCCGCTGGCGGGCAGTACGAGGCTCTTCCACAGGGCATGGCTGCGGCGCGCCGTGCGCCAGCGCACCAGGGCCAGCCACGCCAGGGTACCCAAGGCCGCCAACACCAGCGCCAGCACGGAGAACTCGGCTTCGTAGCCCGGCACGCGCTTGGCCAGATTGGCGGCCAGACGCTGAGGCGTGCCGGTGTGCATGGCGCTGTAGGCCACCCAGATCAACAGCGCTGCCAGGCTGAAGAACAGCACCGAGAACCAGTCGATGGCGGCCCCCAGGCCTCGAAGCAGGATGGGCAAGGCGAATGACGCCAACACAGCCAGCGCCGGCAAGGCCATGAGCAGGGCTTGCTGATCCGAGCCCATCAACCAGGAGGCCAGGGCAATGGCTGCAAACATCAGGGTGGGGACCGCCATGTGGCGCCGGGGCAGTTGCCGGCGCCAATGCCACCAGGTCAGCATGGCCAGTGGCAGCGCAGGCCAGGTGAACCACAGCACCAACTCGATGAACTCAACCACGGACCAAGACCCGGACAGCTTCCAGGACCACCGGCCGCTGTCGAGTGCCATCAGGGTGAGGATGGTGGCCGCCGCCAGCACCATGGCCAACAGGATGAAGGCCATGTGGTGCCGCCGGTGGGGGTGCTGCGAACGCCAGCACACGAGCAAGCCCATGCAACCCAGGATTTGCGCCACCGTGGGGCTGCCGCTGCTGGCCAGGATGGGGAGACTGATCACCGCGGCCCAGGCGGCCTGTCGCGGGTGCTGATCCAGGGCAGCCAGCCCGTACAGGAATCCGGCGGCCCCCAGCAGCTGCAACAGCTCCGGGGTAGTTTCGTGCCCCATCTGAAGCAGGCCCAAAGTGGCAATCAGGGCGAGCAGAGCCCCGTCTGCCATGGCCCGTGCGTAGTCCTTGGGCTGGGCTTCTCCACCAAATGCCAGTGGCAAAGGCCGGGCGGATTCAGTTTGGGCCAGGTGGTAAGTGGCGTACCACGTCAGCGCCAGCACCAGGGCCAGCACCAGGGCAAAAGGAATGCGTGCGGCCAGCGCGGGCTCCAGCCAACCATGGGTCAGCCAGATGAAGGCGCCGCCCAGCCAGTAGGGCAGGACACCACCTGAGGTGGGCGCCACGCCGCCAATGTGGAGGTTGAACCAGCTGGCGTCGCCCAGGGCCAGGCTCCACATCTGCCCAAAGGAGGCCATGTCGGCGTTCTTCCAGGGGTCGCGCCCGAATACCCCGGGCAGCACGTACGCAGCACACAGCAAGAGCAGAGCCCAGCGAGGCAGGGGCTGAACCGATTTCTGGGTGACCAGCGCAGGCGAGGCCTTGGCGCGAACGATGTCCTGTGGCATGGAGCGTGGCGAGGGCTCAGGGGCAGAGCAGGGGATGAGCTCGGAAAAGCAAAAGGGCAGCAGATGCTGCCCTTTTGATCACAAGTTGCATCAGCCTGACGATATGGCAGGCTGAGCCGCAGATCACTTGCGGAACTGGGCGAACTTGTTGCGGAACTTCTCGACGCGACCACCCAGGGTGTCCACGCTCTTTTGCTGACCGGTGTAGAAGGCGTGCGATTCGGACGAGGTTTCCAGCTTGAACAGGGGCAGTTCACGGCCGTCTTCCATCTTGATCATCTCCTTGGTGGGAGCGCAAGAACGGGTGACGAACTTGAAACCGTTGGACTGGTCCACGAAGCAGACTTCGCGGTAGTTGGGGTGAATACCTTCTTTGGGCATGACTGGAACCTCTTGCTGTGTGCCATATCGGGAGCCACCAAGCCCCATGCCTGGCACTTTCCGACAGCCGGAAAACCCGAGATTATATATTCAAGCCAGGCTGAAACGCAAAAGGCAGCCTCGAGGGCTGCCTTTTGTGTGAAGTTCACCAAGCTGAGTGGCGGAGAAACTCAGCCGCCACGACGCATCATGTCGAAGAAATCGTGGTTGTTCTTGGTGGACTTCATTTTGTCGAGCACGAACTCCATCGCCTCGATCTCGTCCATGGGGTAGAGCAGTTTGCGCAGAATCCAGCTCTTTTGCAGGATTTCGGGCTTGAGCAGCAGCTCTTCGCGGCGGGTGCCCGAGCGGTTGATCAGGATCGATGGGTACACGCGCTTTTCGGCCATGCGACGATCCAGGTGGATTTCGCAGTTGCCGGTGCCCTTGAACTCTTCGTAGATCACTTCGTCCATCCGGCTGCCGGTGTCGACCAGAGCGGTACCAATGATGGTCAGTGAGCCACCTTCTTCCACGTTGCGGGCTGCGCCGAAGAAGCGCTTGGGGCGCTGCAGGGCGTTGGCGTCCACGCCGCCGGTCAGCACCTTGCCGGAGCTGGGCAGCACGTTGTTGTAGGCGCGGGCCAGGCGGGTGATCGAATCCAGCAGGATGACCACGTCCTTCTTGAGTTCCACCAAGCGCTTGGCGCGCTCGATGACCATCTCGGCCACTTGCACGTGACGCTGGGCGGGTTCGTCGAAGGTCGAGCTGATGACTTCGCCACGCACGGTGCGTTGCATTTCCGTCACTTCTTCAGGACGCTCGTCCACCAGCAGCACGATCAGGTGCACATCCGGGTGGTTGGCCACCAGTGCATGCGCCAGGTTCTTCATCATCACGGTCTTGCCGCTCTTGGGCGGGGCGACCAGCAGTGCGCGTTGACCTTTGCCGATGGGGGCGATCAGGTCAATGATGCGGCTGGTGATGTTGTCATCGTTGCTCTTGACGGTCTCGCGCTCCAGCTTGAACTGCTCTTCGGGGAAGAGGGGCGTGAGGTTCTCGAACATCAGCTTGTTTTTGCTGACTTCGGGTGCCAGACCGTTGACGCGGTCGACCTTGACCAGGGCAAAGTAACGCTCGCCGTCCTTGGGCACGCGCACTTCGCCTTCGATCATGTCGCCGGTGTGCAGGTTGAAGCGGCGCACCTGGCTGGGCGACAGGTAGATGTCGTCGGTGCTGGCCAGGAAGCTGGTGTCCAGCGAGCGCAGGAAGCCGAAGCCATCGGGCAGCACTTCGAGGACGCCGTCGCCGAAGACTTGCTCGCCCGCCTTGGCGCGCTTTTTCATGATTGCAAACATCAGCTCTTGCTTACGCATGCGAGCGACGTTTTCAATCTCCAGGCCTTCAGCCATCTCAACCAGTTTGGAGATGTGAAGGGCCTTCAGTTCGGAAAGATGCATGGATGGGTACCCTGATCAAACGCGCAAGCGCCGGGCAAAGACAGACCAGCTGACGGGCAGCGCGGAAAGCGGATGAACTGTCTGGGGGAGGGGATGCCTGGGGGCCGCTGCTGGAGAGGCAGCTCACAACCCGTGCATAGACGAGGTGTGGAGGGTGTTGCCCAACCTGAAACCCAGGCCGGCCACTCGGCCGTCATCTGTCAGGCATTGCAACAGATGACAGACCATTATAGGCGCGGAAAAGCGCCAGAAATCACAGGTTGCCGTCGATGAAGGCCACCAACTGTGCCTTGGACAGCGCGCCCACCTTCGTGGCCACGTTCTGGCCGCCCTTGAACACCATCAACGTGGGAATGCCACGGATGCCGTACTTGGCGGGCACGTCGCGGTTCTGGTCGACGTTCATCTTGGCGATCTGCAGCTTGCCCTCGTAGTCCTTGGCCACCTCATCCAGGATGGGGGCGATCATTTTGCAGGGGCCACACCACTCTGCCCAGTAGTCCACCAGCACAGGCTGGGCAGACTGGAGAACGTCGGCTTCGAAAGACGCGTCGGTGATGTGCTTGATCAGTTCGCTGCTCATGGAAAATCCTTCAGGATGCCAGCGCCTCACGGCAGTAGTTCGTAGACACTGGGGTTTACCAGATTCTGACACAGATGAGCCGGCCACCTGTGCGCCGCCAGAGAGACCTTGATCAATGACGTTGATAGCAGAAACCTTGGAGACCCCGGCGTTGGTGCCTGAGCCCTGGGTATGGCCTCGAGGAGTAGAGGCCCGTCAACACTGGGCCGCTTGGGCCCGCGATGCGGCCCAATGGTTGAGTCAGCAGGGTGCAGACCCTCGTCAGGCCATCGTGGTGGTGCCGGTGGGCGCCTTGTTGCCCCTGGTTCGTCAGGCCTGGGCCGAGTCTGTGGGGGGGTGGTTGCCGGTCATCGACACGATCGCCGGCTTGGTGCAACAGAATGCCTGGCGCCATGCTCCAGAAACGCCCGACGTTGGCCAGGCCGTCTATCCGGCCCTGACGCTGGATGCGGTGGTGGATCATCTGGCCGTGCATGCTGCGTTGCGAGGCTTGCCGTGGGTGCGTGCCTGGGATCGGACCCACCCGCGTGCGTTGCGTTTTGCCATCGAACAGGTGGTAACGGTGGGGCATGGCTGGTGGCGACGGCTGCAGGCGTGCCCCCCCTCTGGGCGCGATGCCCTGATGGCCGCCTGGATGGACGAGTTGCCCATGCCTGGCGGCAGTCCAGACCAGGAGACCGGCACGCCTGGACAGCTGGAACGCTGGTTGATGGCGTGGGCGCTGCGCTGGACGATGAATCAGGCCAGACAGGGGTGTGTGTCGGATGTGCTGTTCGAGTTGCGCCCCTCGGCCTGGTTGATCGTCACTGCCGGACAAGCGGTGTTGCCTGGCAGCGAGGGGGCGTTGACGCTGGCGGTGGGCCAGCGTGCCGCTCGGGGCGATGGGTTCGGGTACTCAGCACTGCCTTGTCGCTGGTGGGCGGCAACCGCTGAGCCCAACCCGCTCGCATCAGCGCCGTGTAGCTTGGCTGCGACCGATCTGGAGGATGAAGCGCGAATGACCGCGGCTCAGATTCTGCATCTGGTGGCCCGAAGCCGATCCACCACGTCCCTGGGTGACGTGCATGAGCCGGGGGCAACCGCCAGGGTGGAGCCCGTGGCCTTGATCGCGCTGGATCGCGGTGTGGTGCGGCGCGTGCGTGCCTTGCTGGATGAGCGTGGTGTGCTCGTGGCCGATGAAACAGGCTGGAAGCTGTCGACCACGCGGGCGGCAGCGGTGTTGAGTCGAACCATGAGCGCAGCGTACCCACGCGCCAGCACCGATGAGGTGCTGGACTGGCTGAAGTCAGCTTGGGTGACTCCGCCTGGTGGGCTGGACGCGGTGGCCGCGCTGGAGCACTGGTGTCGGCGCCACGGGGTGCTGAGCTTGTGGGGGGCAGCCTCGGGCGACTCGCCGTTGTCCGGCCCCGAGGCGGCGCATGGTCTGGTGGCGTGGGCGCAGCAAGCGCTGGCTCCCTTGAGCGCTTTGTGGTCTCAAGGCCGAGCCCCGCTGAGTCAGTGGCTGATCGCGTTGCGTGAAGCCCTGCACGCCTCCCAGGCTTGGCCAGTGCTTCAGGCTGACCCGGCAGGCCAGCAGGCGATCGACAGCTTGCGTCTGGACGAGGAAGAACCCGGCGCTGACCGTGGCGCCTGGCAGGGATTGATCGAAACGACCCGCATGGATGGTCGCGCCGCGCTGGCCTGGATGCAGGAGTTGCTGGAGGCAGCGGTGTTTCGCCCCACCTTGCCACCCGGCACGGCGCCGGAAGTGGTGGTGACCACCTTGGCACGGGCCGCGCTCAGGCCGTTTCAGGCTGTGCTGATGCCCGGGGCAGACAGCCGCCAGTTGGGGGGGCTGGCTTCCACGGGGGGGTGGTTGAGCCAGGCACAGCGGCAACGGATGGGCTTGGGCACGGTGCAGGATCAACAGCAGGCGCAGTGGGAGGCGTTTGAGTTGGTGATGTGCTCGTCGGCCATTGTGTGCCTGCACCGTCAGGATCACGATGGTGAACTGGTTTCAGGTAGTCCCTGGCTGGAACGGTGGCAACTGCGTCATGGTCAGGCCTGGCAGCGGGCGCCCGAGTATCGACAGGAGCGTCATTTGAGTCTGGTGCCTGTCAGCCGACCTGCGCCGCACGTTCACCAGCATCTGTCTTTGGTAGAGCCGCGCATGACGGCCACCCGCTACGAGGCCTTGCGGCAGTGCCCCTATCAGTTCTTTGCCAAGGCCATCCTGGCCCTGGAGGAGGTCGAAGAGCTGGAAGAGGGGGTGGATGGGGCCGATTACGGCAACGTGCTGCACCTGATCCTGCAACGGTTTCATGAACAGCGCGATCAGCAGCGAGCTCTGCGCAGCATGGAGCAGGAACTGACGGCCTGGATGGATGCGGCCCAGCAGGTCATTCAGTCAGAAGGCATGGCGCATGAGGCCAACCGGGCCTTCTTTCGCCCGTATCAGCAGCAACTGGAGCGGCTGGCGTGGGCGTACCTGTCGTGGTTGCTGCCGCATGAGCGCGAGGGCTGGTCGGTGAAGCACATGGAGTTCCAGGCGCGCCAGACGGTGGTGGTGAACGACCAGATGGATAACCAGGCGGGTGAGCCCCATGCCTTGGTGCTGGAGGGCCGGTTGGACCGAATGGATGTGCGGCACCGTGCCGGTGCGGGTCAGGAGCGTCATGTGATCGACTACAAGAGCGGTCAGCTGGAACAGCTCAAGAAGAAACTGAAAACGCCGCTGGAGGACACCCAGCTGCTGTTTTACGCCCTGCTGGGGGGAGAGCCGGATGGGTTGCAGGCCAGCTATCTGCACCTGGGCAAAGACAGCACCTCCAAGGCCGAGGCTGGTGCCATGAAAGCCACGTTGCTGACGCATGACGAGGTGAGCGATCATGCCGACCGCTTGCTGGCTGGGTTGGTTCACGACTGGCAGCGAATCCGCCAGGGGCATGGTCTGGCTGCGCTGGGGGAGGGGGCTACCTGCACCCATTGCCGTTACCGCGGTTTGTGCCGACAGGATGATTGGAGCGCCCCATGAGCCAGGCGGCCTATTGGATCAACGGACAGCCGGCTGAGCCGGCGACCTTTTACGAATGGGCTTGCGACCCCGCGCGCAGCGTGGTGGTGGAGGCTTGTGCCGGGGCTGGCAAAACCTGGATGCTGGTGTCCCGCATCTTACGGGCCTTGCTGGACGGGGTGCCGCCAGAGCAGATTCTGGCCATCACCTTCACCCGCAAGGCGGCTGGCGAGATGCGCGAACGCCTGCGTGAGTGGCTGGACGAGCTGTCTGCGGCGCCGGCAGATCATCAAATTGAACAACTGCTGCTGCGAGGCGTGTCGCCGCAAGACGCGCCTCGCATGCAGCAGGCCCTGGTCGGCTTGCAGACCCAATGGCTGTCGGGCGGGCAGGGCGTGGGCTTGTACACCATCCACAGCTGGTTCGCCCAGTTGGTGAAGGCCGCGCCCCTGGAGGTGCTGGCCGAACTGGGTCTGCCGCCGGAACTGGCCTTGCTGGAAGACGTGGACGAGTTGTGGGATGAGCTGTGGGCGCGCTTCTTGAAGCGCATCGACCAGTGCGCCCACAGCGAGGACGAGGGGGCGTCTGTACACGCCACGTCGTTCGACGTGATGCTGCGCGAGGTGGGGGCGCACAACCTGGGAGAGTGGCTGCGCGCATCGCTGAACCAGCGCACTGAAATCTTGCTGGCGGCCGGCGCCGGCGTGCTGATTGACAGCGTCCCCAGCGCACAGCGGTGGCATGAGTCTTGGGCTTCATGGGAGCGCCCAGAGCAGGCCCTGGCCGATCCTGCACTGACGCAGCGCTTCAAGGTGTTGGCCTCATCGCTCGGGGCCTTGTCTGATCGGGCCAAGGCGCAATCGGCGGCACAGGGGCTGGTTCAGGCCTTGGAAGAACAGGACCTGAGCCGCCGCGCCACCCTGCTGTGCAAGGCCTTGCTGACCGATGACGGCAGCCCCAGAAAGCAGCTGATCAAGACACCAGATCAAGCGCCTGAGCTCGCGTGGGCGCAAGAGTGGCTGGTGATGCTGGGGCAGGCTCTGCAACAGCAGGCCGCCCACGAGCACCACGTGCACATGGTGCTTTTGTCTCAACTGCTGTTCACCGAGTACGCCCGCCTTAAACAAGAGCGTGGCCTGTGCGACATGAGCGACCTGGAGATGGCTGCGTCGCGCCTGCTGTCGGACCCGGTGCTGTCGGGGTGGGTGCAAGAGCGGCTGGACAGCCGCATACGCCTGTTGCTGATGGACGAGTTTCAGGACACCAGCCCCCTGCAATGGCAGGCCCTGCGCACCTGGTTGTCATCCTATGCCGGGGCGGGTGGCGGCCGCAGTGGGCAGGCCCCACTGACGGTGTTTCTGGTGGGTGACCCCAAACAGAGCATCTACCGTTTTCGCCGAGCCGACCCTCGGGTCTTTGCTGCTGCGCGGTCGTTTGTCACCGACACCTTGGGGGGCGCCTTGCTGGCGTGCGACCACACCCGGCGCAATGCCACGGCAGTGATCGACGCCTTGAACCAGGTCATGCTGCCAGCCGCCCAAGAGGGGCTGATGACCGGCTACCGGGCGCACACCACCGGGGCTCAAACCGCTGGCCAGGTGAGGGTGCTGGCAATGGCGCAGGCCGCTGAACACAGCACTGAAGCTGCTGCAGAAGCGGGAGCCGATGCCAGCCATGATGATTGGCGCGACAGCCTGACGGAGCCTCGGGTGCAGAAACTGGCCGGCGCCAGAGAGCTGGAGGCCGAACAGGTGGCGCAAGCGGTGGTCAGCCTGCTGCGAGACGTTGCTGATGAAGGTGGCCGTCCCGCCGTCAAGGCCAGCGACATCTTTGTGCTGGCCCGCAAGCGTGCGCCACTGCTGGAGGTGGCGCGGGCCCTGGAGCGCCATGGCATCGCCCATCAGGCGCCCACCGACACCTTGCTGGCCGAGGTGCCCGAGGTGCGTGATGTCCTGGCCTTATTGGACGTGCTGGTGTCCCCCCAGCACAATCTGTCATTGGCGCAGGCGCTCAAGAGTGCCCTGTTTGGGGCCACCGATGACGATTTGATGGTGCTGGCAGAGCAGGCGCGTCTTGGCCGCACATCGTGGTGGCACGCGTTGATGAGCATGGAGGACTGGACAACCTCTCAGATCAGCCCGGCGCTGACATCGGCCCGAACATGCTTGAGCCAGTGGGTGGTCTACGCGCAGGTCTTGCCGCCGCACGATCTGTTGTCACGCGTGGTGCACGATGCCGATCTGCGCGCGCGCTTGGTGGCCCGCCTGCCGAGCAGTCGACGCGCGCAAGCCGTGATGCATGTGGAGGCCCTGATGCAGGCGGCTTTGGCCATGGATGCCGGTCGTGATGCCACGCCCTACCGATTCATTCGGGCGTTGCGAAGATCGACGGTGAAGGTGCCCGCCCGTGCTGCCAGCGATGCGGTTCAGTTACTGACCATCCACGGTGCCAAGGGCCTGGAGGCCAAGGTGGTGTTTCTGGTAGACACCCAGCCCACCCGCACCCAGGCAGACACGTATGCCTTGGCGGTAGACTGGCCGCAGCATTTGTCGCACCCGGCGTGTGTCGCGTTTGTGCGCTCGGCCACACGGCCACCGCCATCATTGGTGGACCTGATGAACACCGAACAGCACGAGCAGCTTCGGGAGCATTTCAACGCCCTGTATGTGGCGATGACGCGCGCGAAGGAGCAATTGATCGTCAGCCGCGCCCCATGGGGCCGCTCCGCAGATGCCTCGCCCCACACATGGTGGCAGCGCATGGTGGACAGCGGGGCCATCCAGCCCGATGTGGTGTGGGAGCCCGACGCGTTGGCCACGCCTGCGCATGCTGCCGATGAGAGGTTAGTTCAGTCCGGGACCTTGCGGTGGCCCGATTTTCCGCATGTGCCGCCCCGTCCATCCGCACGGCCGACGGTGGCGGACGATGGTGACGAGGGGCACCTCAAAGCCCTTGGCGAGACGGTACACCGTGCGCTGGAGTGGTTGACCACACTGCCTGTATCGGCGCGGCGCGAAGCCATGGTGAACCAAGCTGTTCAACAGGCCGCGCAGGCCTGTGAATTGCCGCGGGCCCTGCATGCCCAGGCGCTGGCGCAAGTTGTGCAGGTGCTGCATGCACCGGCCCTGCAGCCCTGGCTGGACCCAGCGCAATGTTCATGGGCCGGCAATGAGGTGGCGCTGCACCATCAGGGTGAATTGCTGCGTCTGGATCGGCTGGTGGCCAGGCGGCAGGACGGCGCTCGCCAATGGTGGGTGATTGACTACAAGCTTGGACATCGGCCACAAGCTCAGGAGGCCTATCGCCAACAGTTGCGGCGCTATGTGGCGGCCGTGAGCGCCCTGCAGCCCGGTGAGGTGGTGCGCGCTGCATTCATCACGGGGCAGGGCGAATGGGTGCCCTGGGAGGACTAAAAGACGAATTGGGGGGTAAAAGCCCTGATTTGACGGTATTCGGTCACACCTTCCATGGTGTGCAATGTATTTGTAACAGCGGGTTGCATCCGGACAATCCGTGATGTGCCCTCGAGGACCGTCCCTTGTCACAAGCCATGGCCCTGCCGCCCAACACCACGCCCACCACTGCGCCCCGACTGATCGGGCGCTTTGAGCTGCGTCAGATGATTGGCCGTAGTCATGCGTCCAGCACCTGGTTGGCTTATGACCCCCGGCTCGAGCAAGAACTGTTGCTGTGCGTGCCTCGGGCGCTGCCAACCACCAACAGTGAGCGGGATGCCTGGACGCAAGATGTGCTGTCGGCCACGCGGCTGAAGCATCCTCGCCTGGCCGAGGTGATTGAAATTGGCGTGCACGAAGGCTGGCCCTTCGTGGCCTGTCAGCGCAATGGGCCGACCTTGCAGGAGCGCGTCAGCGCCGGCACGCCCTTGACTCCGGTGGAAGTGGCCCAACTGACCGTGGATGTGTTGGAGGCCATGGCCTACGCCCATGAAGCTGGCGTGGCCCACCGTGATCTGGGCTTGCACAACATCACCCTGGATAGCCAGGGCCATGCCCAGATGGCGGGTTTGGCCGTGGGTCTGGAGCCATTGAGCCCGAATCAGGGCAGTCGACCAGTCCGAAGCCGCCAGGAAGCCCGCGAAGCGTCTGAGCGTGACCTGTTGATGGTCGGCCTGCTGATGTATCGACTTCTGGTCAATCAACCCCCGCTGGACGAGCCCGATCTGGGGCATGCCGCCAAGCGGGTGGGCGCAGAGATTGTGCGCCTGCCCTGGACCACACCGCACCCTGTGCCTGACACCCTGCGGTCCATCGTCAACCGGGCCACCGACCGGCAGCAGCGACAGCGTTACTTGAACGCACGGACCTTGCTGAGCGCGTTGCAGGGATGGATCAAGACCAACTCCGACGAGGGTGGCGGCCCCTTGCTGTTGCTGCTGGATCGCTTGAACTCGGTCGGCACCTTGCCGGGTCGCTCAGGCACCGAGCGCGCGCTGGTAGGGTCGTTGTCGCAGGAAACCCTGCGGGTGGACGACTTTGTCGACATCATTGTCAAGAACCCCTCGCTGGTGTGGGAGATGCTGCGCTCTGTCAACACGGCGGGCTATCAAAGCCGCAGCGCGGATGAAGGCACCACCACGCTCTCGCGTGCCATCATGCTGCTGGGGCAAAACGGTATTCGCAAGGTAGCCGGCATCTTGCGCCCATGGCCTGGTGTGTTGGGGGCTCAGCAAAGCCGCTCTGAGGATGACGGCGCGGCCTCCATCAATGCCTTGGACCGCGAACTCTGGTTGTGCAGTCTGGCTGGGCACATCGCGCGGCTGATGGCCCCGTTCTCCATCCATGACGAAGAGGCGGCTGCCGTGGCCATGTCTCAGCGTCTGGGGTGGTTGCTGGTGCTATACCACTTTCCTGACGAAGCCGCCCAGATCCAGCGCCTGATGCAGCCAGGGCCGCCGGCCACACCGGGTGGCGCGCCCACACCGGGGATGAACCTCGACGCTGCGTGTGGTGCCGTCCTTGGCATCAACCTGGATGACCTGAGCGCGGCCGTGCTCAAGCATTGGGGGCTGCACGAACGCCTGATCAAGGCGGCACGCCCCTTGCCGCTGGGCACCCCTGTACGCAACCCCACCAGCCCTGAAGAGACCGTGCGGGTGGTGGCCAGCTTGGGCAATGAACTGGCCAACTGCCACCGATTGCCCCAGGAGAAGCAACCTGCGGCCATCCACCAGGCGTACCTGCGATATGTCAGGGCCCTGCAGTTGACGCCCAAAGAATGCATGATCACTCTGGATCATGCCGTGCGCTTGCTGGATGGCCGCCAGACCGATCCAGAACTCGTGGCTCAGCGGGCAGCAGCGCGTGCTGCAGCCGCTGCCAAGGCTGCGGCCGACGGGCAGTCCCCCCCAGGCTCAGCAGCCGCGAAGCCCATGGCCTGAGGCTGCGTGGCGCTGTTCAGCGCTTGAGAGCCATCGCGCATTCGCGCACCAGATCCGGGCCCTTGTAGATCAAGCCGGTGTAGATCTGAACCAGGTCTGCACCTGCGTCCAGCTTGCTGCGGGCGTCTGCACCGCTCATCACGCCACCCACCCCAATGATGGGGTAACGCGGGCCCAGGGCCGCGCGGAGCTGGCGAATCACCTGGTTGCTGGCTTGTAGCACCGGCGCGCCGCTGAGGCCGCCGGTTTCCTCGGCGTGGGGCAGCCCCTTCACCGCGTCACGCGACAGCGTGGTGTTGGTGGCGATCACGCCATCGATGCCGTTTTTCTCCAGCGTGGCGGCGATCACGCTCACCTGGGCCTCATCCAGGTCAGGTGCAATCTTCACGAACATGGGCACCGTGCGACCATGTTGCTGGATGAGTTGCTGACGGCGCTCTTGCAGGGTGCCCAGCAGGGCGCCCAGCGCCTCATCGCTTTGCAGCGCACGCAGGTTCTTGGTGTTGGGGCTGGAGATGTTGACCACCACGTAGTCAGCGTGTGGATACACGCCATCCAGGCAAATCAGGTAGTCATCCACCGCGTTCTCGATGGGCGTGACCGCGTTCTTGCCGATGTTCAGGCCCAGGATGCCGCCGTTGGCACGGAACTTGGCTTGCTTGACGTTGGCCAGGAAGCTGTCCAGACCTTCGTTGTTGAAACCCAGGCGGTTGATCAGGGCGTTGGCCTGCGGCAGCCGGAACATGCGGGGCTTGGGGTTGCCAGGCTGGCCCTTGGGCGTGACGGTGCCCACCTCGACAAAACCGAAGCCCATGGCGCCCAGGCCATCAATCACGCGCCCGTTCTTGTCCAGCCCGGCGGCCATGCCGATGCGGTTGGGAAAGCGCAGGCCGGCCACCTCCACGGGGTCGTCCACGCGGCGTGCGCCCCAGAGGCAGGCCAGGGGGGTGTTCTGAAACTGGGCCAGGGCACCAATGGTCAGGTCGTGGGCGGTTTCCGGGTCCAGATTGAACAGGACAGACTTGGGAAGGGCGTAAGGAATCAGGGCCATGGCCGTGTGGATCAGTGCAGGGCAGGTAACCAAGTATTGTCGCGCATTCGGCGACCAAGGCCTGTGGCAAACTGCGCCCCCGCTGTGTGTACGACGCTCGACGAGGTAATCGCTTGGACAAAATCCTGATGCAAATTGCGGCCGAACTGAAGGTACGGCCAGCCCAAGTCAATGCAGCCGTGGAGTTGCTGGACGGAGGCGCCACGGTGCCATTCATCGCCCGTTACCGCAAAGAGGCCACGGATGGCCTGGACGACACCCAGTTGCGCGACCTGGAGGCCCGGCTGGGCTACCTTCGCGAGTTGGAAGACCGCCGCACCGCCGTGCTGAAAAGCATCGATGAGCAAGGCAAGCTGACGCCCGAGCTTCGTGCCGCCATCGACGCAGCGCCCACCAAGCAAGAGCTGGAAGACCTTTACCTGCCGTACAAGCCCAAGCGCCGCACCAAAGGCATGATCGCCCGCGAGGCAGGTCTGGAGCCCTTGGCCGATAAGCTGTTTACCGACCCGACGCTGGATCCTCAAGCGGAAGCAGCTGGGTTCATCAACGCCGAGGGCGGTTTTGCTGATGCCCTGGCCGTGCTGGATGGCGTGCGCGACATCCTGTCGGAGCGCTGGGCCGAAGATGCGGCCCTCGTGGGCAAGATGCGCGACTGGCTGTGGGAAGAGGGGCTGTTCAAGTCCAAGCTGATGGACGGCAAGGACGAGAACAACCCGGACGTGGCCAAGTTTCGTGATTACTTCGACTACGACGAGCCCATCCGCACCGTGCCGTCGCACCGGGCCCTGGCGGTGTTTCGAGGCCGAGCCCAAGAGATTCTGGACGCCAAGCTGGTGCTGGATGAAGAGGTGGTGCCGGGGCAGCCCACGCTGGCCGAAGGCCGCATCGCCCACCACCTGGGCTGGCGCCATGCCAAGCGCCCGTCGGATGAGCTGATTCGCAAGACGGTGGCCTGGACCTGGAAGGTCAAGCTGTCGCTGAGCCTGGAGCGCGATCTGTTTGCCCGCCTGCGCGAGCAGGCCGAGGCCACCGCCATCAAGGTGTTTGCCGAGAACCTGCGCGATCTGCTGCTAGCCGCGCCGGCCGGCAAGCGTGTGGTGATGGGCTTGGACCCGGGCATCCGCACGGGCGTGAAGGTGGCCGTGGTGAGTGACACGGGCAAGGTGCTGGACACCAGCACGGTGTATCCGCACGAGCCCAAGCGCGACTGGGAGGGCAGCATCCAAACCTTGGGCCGACTGTGTGCTCAGCACGGCGTGAACCTGATCGCCATCGGCAACGGCACCGCCAGCCGCGAGACGGACAAGCTGGCGGCCGACCTGATCAAGCGCATCCAGCAGATGGCCCCAGGCACCCCCATCGAGAAGGTGGTGGTGAGTGAGGCAGGCGCGTCGGTGTACTCGGCCTCCGAGTTCGCCAGCAAGGAACTGCCCGAGCTGGATGTGAGCCTGCGCGGTGCCGTATCGATTGCCCGCCGCCTGCAAGACCCGCTGGCCGAGCTGGTGAAGATCGACCCCAAGAGCATTGGCGTGGGGCAGTACCAGCACGATGTCAACCAGAGCGAGCTGGCCCGCACGCTGGATGCCGTGGTGGAGGACTGCGTGAACTCGGTGGGGGTGGACCTCAACACCGCGTCGGCGCCGCTGCTGGCGCGCGTGTCGGGCCTGAGCACGGCCGTGGCCAACAGCATCGTGCGCTGGCGTGATGCCAACGGGGCCTTCCGCAACCGCAAGCAGTTGATGGATGTGGCCGGCCTGGGCGCCAAGACGTTTGAGCTGGCGGCAGGCTTTCTGCGCATCCGCGATGGCGACAACCCGCTGGACCTCAGCGGCGTCCACCCAGAAACCTACCCCGTCGTCGAAAAGATGATCGCCTCCACCGGCAAGCCGATTGGCGAGCTGATGGGCCGCAGCGATGTGCTGCGCACCCTCAAGCCCGAGGCCTTGGCCGACGAGCGTTTTGGCGCCATCACCGTCAAGGACATCATTGCCGAACTGGAAAAGCCCGGCCGAGACCCTCGTCCCGACTTCAAGGTGGCCCGCTTCAACGATGGGGTGGAAGACATCAAGGACCTGAAGGAGGGCATGGTTCTGGAGGGCACCGTGAGCAACGTGGCGCAGTTCGGGGCCTTTGTGGACCTGGGCGTGCATCAGGATGGCCTGGTGCACGTGAGCCAACTGGCCAACAAGTTTGTCAGCGACGCCCGCGAGGTGGTCAAGACCGGCGACATCGTCAAGGTGAAGGTGCTGGAGGTGGACCTGGCCCGCAAGCGCATCTCGTTGACCATGAAGATGGACGCACCCACCGGCGCCAAGGCGCCAGGGGCAGGGCGCGACAACAGCTTCAAGCCCGCGGCGCGCAACGAGCGCATGGGCGGTGCAGGGCGCAGTGGGACGGCACAGCCCGCGCAAGGACAGTCTGCGATGGCAGCGGCGTTTGCCAAGTTGCAGACGAAGCGCTGAGCTTATCCTCACGCCAGTGTTGCCCATGACAACTCGCCGCTTCAGCCTGACGCGCCGCCAGATACTCCTGCGCGTTCAGGGGCGGCTGGAGGATGACGGTTTTCCGCGCCTACAGATGTCGCTGCTGGTGATCCTGACAGGAGGGTTTGGCCTGCTGTCGTCGTTCGGCTTGCTTCACGCCGGACTGGGCAACATGGCGCTGCGCTACCCGTTGGCCTTGAGCCTGGCCTATGCATTTTTCTTGTTGTTGCTGTGGCTGTGGCTGCGCTGGAGGGGAGAAGACCTGGGACACTTGGCGGACATGGCTGGACAGACGCTGAGTAGCCCCAGCAGGAGTGGTGGCTGTTCCGCCAGAGCCCCATTTGAGAGTGGCGAAGGCGGCGAGTTTGCCGGAGGTGGCGCCACAGGCTCGCTTGACAGGGATGCAGTTGGTTGGAGGTCCGATTCATCGGAGTTGTCAGGCGTCGACAGCCCGTCGACGCAGGCGATCAGTGATGCAGCTTCGGCAGTCAGTGAGGCCGATGAACTGGCCATTCCCTTGGTGGTCGTGCTGCTGACAGCCGGGTTGGCTTTGGCCGTGTTTTACGTGGTGTACATCGCGCCCGTGCTGATGGCGGAGTTGTTGGTGGATGGCGCTTTGTCGTATGTGCTGTTCAGGCGCCTTCGCCATGAAGACCGACGTCACTGGCTGAGCAGCGCCGTGCGCCACACGTGGCTTCCCTTTTTGTTGACCGGGCTGTTCTTGTGCGTGGCGGGCGCTGTGCTGGGGTGGTTTGCGCCAGGGGCTGAATCCGTGGGTGACGTCATCAGCCATGCAACATCGCACCGGTCCTGACCCCTCCTGGCGTCTATCATGCCGCACGGCTTTCTGCCTTCATGGGCGGCTTGACCGTGTCCACAAACCCAGGAGAGTCTGTTGAAACGCATGATCATGTACGCGCTGATCGGCGGTGCCGTGTTCTACGCCCATGCCCGAATCAGCTTCGCTGAGCCCAAGGTCATGAGCTGGCTCATGTCCCATTCCACCCGAGCCATGTCTGGCGACACCACGGCCTGCGACGATTACACCGACGACGTTGAGGTGGTTCTGACCGCATCGGGCCGCAGCGGACGCTGGGAGGTGGAGGGCGGCAAGAACGAGCTGTGTGGCTACCTCCGGCAAGCGGCCGCCGCATTCACGGTGCTGCAGGCGCGGGTGGACACCCGGTATGAGGACATCGAGATCACGCCCGCCAGTTTCCCCTGGATGGATGCCAGCGTCAGCTACACCCAGATCACCGATGTTCGGGTGGGGGGGCTGCCGCCAGTGACCATCGAAACCGTGGATACGCTGACGGTGCTTCGGGGGCTCACGGGCCTGAAGATCAGCGCCGTGGAGTCGGAGTCCACGGGCGGCTTGTGAGCGCTTGCTGCCGGCTGCTACCGTCGCGTCTCGCGCAGCAAGCGCATGCCATTGGCCACCACCAGCAGGCTGGCACCCACGTCGGCAAACACCGCCATCCACAGCGTGGCCAGCCCAGCCAGTGACAAGGCCAGAAACACGGCCTTGATGCCTAGGGCCAGCGCGATGTTCTGCACCAGCACACGGTGGGTGGCCTGGCTCAGTCGGATGAAGCGGGCGATCTTGCGCGGGTCGTCGTCCATGATGGCCACATCGGCAGTCTCAAGGGCGGTGGCCGTGCCCGCGGCCCCCATGGCCAGGCCGATGTCCGCACGCGCCAAGGCCGGGCCGTCGTTCACACCATCGCCCACCATGGCCACGGGCCCGTGCGTGGATTGGAGTGACTCCACCGCGCGCAGTTTGTCTTCAGGCATCAGGGGGCCACGTGCGTCCTCGATGCCCAGTTGCGACGCGATGTGACGCGCCGTCTGGGCGTTGTCGCCCGTGAGCATGACCGGCGTCACGCCCAGGGTCTTGAGTTGAGCCACCGCCTCGCGGCTGTCTGGGCGAAGGGCATCCGACACCGCCAGCACCCCCAGCACAGCGTGATCGTCCATCAGTGCGAACACCGTTTTGCCTTGGTCCGCCAGCTCGGTCATTCGTTCTTGTGTGGTGGCGTCCGCCAGCCCCCGAGCGCTCAGCAGCCCCAGATTGCCCAAGGCCACCTGGCGCGCACCAGCATCGGTGTGCACCACGGCCGTCACGCCTTGGCCGGGCAAGGTCTTGAAAGCCTCTACACGCCACAGGGGATGTTGCGCAGCATGGGGCTGACTGCGCCAGGCCGCCACCACAGCGCGGGCCACGGGGTGGGTGCTTTGCGCATCCAGCGACGCCGCCAGGCGCAAGACGTCGTCAACCGAGGTGCCGGGACGGCCTTCCACATCGCTGAGCATGGGCCGCCCTTGTGTGAGCGTGCCCGTTTTGTCGAGCGCCACCGCGCGGATCAAACGCCCACCTTCGAGAAACACCCCTCCTTTGATGAGGATGCCCTGGCGTGCCGCCGCCGCCAGTCCGGACACCACAGTGACCGGGGTGGACACCACAAGAGCGCAAGG
Organism: uncultured Aquabacterium sp.; assembly: GCA_947085235.1. Lineage (GTDB taxonomy): Bacteria > Pseudomonadota > Gammaproteobacteria > Burkholderiales > Burkholderiaceae_C > Aquabacterium. Next base: position 35,771 of record CAMTVS010000015.1, read on the forward strand.
GCAGGCAATCACGAGCATCACCAGAGCCTGGTACAGCCAGTTTTGCCACGGGTCACCCGTCACCAACGGCCCCAACACGGCCACCAACACCGCCAACACCACCACAGCGGGGGTGTACACCCGGGCAAAACGGTCCACAAACCGTTGAGTGGGTGCTCGTTGTGATTGGGCCTGCTGGATGGCGTCCGCCATGCGCGCCATGGTGCTGCGTGCCGCCGTGGCCGTCACCAAGGCTTCGAGCAGGCCATCCGACACCACGGTGCCGGCGTACAGCACATCACCCGGGCGCTTGTCCACCGGCAGGCTTTCGCCGGTGATGGGCGATTGGTCCACGGCGCCCTGACCAGACACCACCCGGGCGTCCAGCGGAACCCGTTCGCCCGTGCGGACGCGGATGGTCTGCCCCGCCTGCACGCCAGCGGCGGGCGTGAGCGTCCAGTCATCCGCCACGGCAGCGCCATGGCCGTGTCCGTGGCCTGCGGCCGACGATGGCGACTTCACCCACGCGGTGTCGGGCGCGTAGGCGGCCAGCGATTGCACTGCCTTGCGTGCGCGCTCCAGCGACAGGGCTTCAATCGCCTCGGCCAGGGCGAATAGAAAGACCACCATCGCGGCCTCGCCCCATTGCCCAATGACCATGGCGCCCGCCACGGCCAGGGTCATCAGGAAGTAGATGTTCAGCGTGAAATGCCGCAGCGCAATCCAGCCTTTGCGCAGGGTGGGCAGCCCGGCTAAGGCCAATGACAGCAAGGCCAACACCACCACGGGCACACCGCTTTCGTGACCAGTGGCCCACGCCATGGCTTCAGCCCCAGCGGCGCACAAGCCTGCCGCCGTCAAGGCCATCTTGGTACGCAGCGGCAGGGCGGGCGGTGGAGGGGCGGGGCGGGCCCCCGCCTCCAGCAGGCGTGGCGCCATCCCCAGTTCGGTCAAGGCCAGCTCCAGCGCGCCGGTGTCATGCAGGCGGTGGTGGATGGTCAGTTCGCGGTCCAGCAGGTTGAAGTCCAACTGCACCACCCCTGGCATGGGCTCGATCGTCTGGCGGATCAGGCGCTCTTCGGTGGGGCAATCCATCTGATCGATGCGGTACCTTACCGACGCGCAATCGAGTGGGGTGCCGCGCGATATGGGTCCTGGCGGGCTCAACCCCTCCGGGGCGCAGCAATCCTCATGGTGCCTATGCGTGTGGCTGTGTGTAGCCTCAGCACTGGCGGTGGGCGCCGGCGAAGGGGGCTGCCCCATCGAGCCGACAGCCCGAATGGGGATGATCTTGCGGGTGGGGCGAGGTTCGGTCGTCACAGTGTTGATTGGACACCATGGCACGGGCTCTTGGCGAGCACCGGCTGCGCTATCCTCACCGCATGAAGGCTTTGCACATCCACGTGGGCGCACGCGCGCGGCAGCACATCGAACAGCACGGGCTTCAGCCTGATGACGTCCGCCTGGTGCCGGCCGCTGCCGGTGGCCCTAAAGGCTTGATGCTCACGCATCTGGATCAGCACCTGTTTGGGCACTGGTTGCCGCAGTCCCGCCACGAGGTGCACTTGGTGGGTGCCTCGATCGGCGCGTGGCGCATGGCCACGGCAGCCATGCCGGATGCGGCGGCGGCGTTTGCAGCCCTGGCGCATGGCTACATCCATCAGCACATCGAGCCCGAGCCTGGTCGCCGCTTTCCCTCGGCGGCGCGCATCACGGCCGGTTTCACAGAGACACTTCAGGCCTTTTTTGGTGAGTCGGTGCCTGGCTTGCTGGCCCACCCCCGGTTCAGGTTGCATGTGCTGACCTCGCGGGGGCGGCAGGTGCTGCACCGAGGCACCCCGGCGCGCACGGCCCTGGGGTTTGCCGGATTGGCTTTGAGCAACACCCTCAGCCGCAAAGCGGTGGGCGCGTTCCTGGAGCGCACCGTGTTTTCAGCGCAAGGGGTGCAGCCGCCGGTGCCGCTGAAAGACCTGCCCACGCGCCACGTGCCCCTGACGACCGACAACTTCATGCCGGCCATGCTGGCTTCGTGCACCATTCCGTTCATGCTGGAAGCGGTGAACGACATACCGGGTGCGCCCCCTGGCGCCCATTGGGATGGTGGGCTGGTGGACTATCACTTTCACTGGCCTTACGCCCAGATGAGCGAGGGCCTGGTGCTGTACCCACACTTCCAGCGGCAGGTGGTGCCGGGGTGGCTGGACAAGGGCCTGCGCTGGCGACACCGTGCCACCCCCTGGTTGAGCAACCTCATCGTGCTGGCGCCCAACCCGGATTGGGTGCGCACCCTGCCAGGTGGAAAACTGCCAGACCGCACCGATTTCAAGGCGCTGCCACCTCCGCAGCGCATGAAGGTGTGGACGCAGGCGGTCGAGCGCTCTCGGCAGTTGTCGGACGAGTGGCAGGAATGGCTGGCCCAGGGCTGCCCGGCGGAGGCCCTTCAGCCCCTCTGACGGGGGCAGCTTGGCTACACTGTGGGCATGGATCCCGTCAGCAGCCTGCTTCTGATCGCCGCCCTGATCGCGGCCAGTGCGTTCTTCTCGGTGACCGAGCTGTCGGTCGCGGCGTCGCGCCGCATCCGGCTCAAACAGATGGCCGACCAGGGCGACACCCGTGCCGTGCACGTGATGGCCATCCAGGACGAACCTGGCGACTTTTTCACCGGCATGCAGATTGGCATGAACGTGGTGGCCATCCTGGGTGGGGTGGTGGGCGAGGGCGCCTTCGCGCCCTTGATCGCTCCCTGGCTGGCGGGTTGGCTGGCCACCGACCAGGTGTCGACCATCAGCAGTGTGTTGTCGTTCGTGCTGGTGACCAGCCTGTTCGTGCTGCTGGCCGACCTGTTCCCCAAGCGCTTGGGCATGAGCGCCCCCGAGCAGATCGCCGTCAGGGTGGTGGGGCCCATGCACGGGTTGTTGTCCTTGGCCAAGCCGGTGGTGTGGCTCTTCAAGCGCATGACGGATGGCCTGTTCAAAGTGCTGGGTCTGCCTGAGCGCCGAGACGATGCCATCACGCCCGACGACATCCTGGCCATGGCCCAGGCGGGGGCGGACGCCGGGGTGCTGCGCGAGCGCGAACACCTGGTGATTGAAAACGTGATGGAGCTGGAAAGCCGTGTGGTGACCATGGCCATGACGCCACGGGATCGTGTGGTCCATCTGTTCATGGACGACAGCGAGGCCCTGATCCGCGCCAAGATCGACCAGCATCCGCACTCCACCTACCTGGTCTGCCAAGGCGACATCGATCACGTGGTGGGCTATCTGGATTCGAAAGATCTGCTCAACCGCATCATCAACAACCAAAGCATCAGCCTGCAGGCCGAGGGGCTGATCAAGAAGGTGTTGATCGTGCCGGACCGGCTCAACCTGTCCGAGATGCTGGGCCAGTTCCGTCAGGCCTACGAAGACTTTGCCGTGATCGTCAATGAATACGGGCTGGTGGTGGGCATCATCACCCTGAACGATGTGATGAACACCGTGATGGGCAGCCTGATGGCCCCGGTGGACGAGGACCTGATCGTGCAGCGCGATGCCGATTCCTGGCTGATTGATGGGGTCACGCCCATTCCGGATGTGCTGCGCGCCCTGGATCTGGACAGCCTGCCGCAGCAGGACGAATACGAAACCCTGGCGGGTTTCATGATGGTGATGCTGCGACGCATTCCGAAGCGCACCGACAGCGTCACCCTCAGTGGCTATCGCTTTGAGGTGATGGACGTGGACAGCCACAAGATCGACCAGGTGATGGTGACACGCCATCACGCAGATCGGGATGCCACGGACGGCGGGGGCGCCCTGACGGCGCCCCATGCTCACATGGACGCCAGCAACAAGGCCCGGTAATCGTCTTCAGTGGCGATGCGGGGGTTCGTCTTGTGGCAGTGGTCGGCCATCGCGCCCTGGATGATCTTGTCAAACCAGTCGGTCTGAACGCCCATGTCGGCCAAGCCATTGGGTAGCCCCAAGCGGGCATTCAGGTCGCGCAGCGCCTGAGGGATGTCGCTGCCTGAGCTCAAACCCATCACCCGGGCCATGCGCTCCAGGCGGCGGTCTTTTTGCATCGATTCAGCCTCGGCATTGAAGCTCACCACCGCCGGCAGGAACATGGCGTTCAAGGTGCCGTGGTGCAGCTTCGGGTTCACTCCGCCCAGGCTGTGGCTGAGGCTGTGCACCGCCCCCAGCCCTTTCTGAAAGGACATGGCGCCCTGCATGGAGGCGCTCATCATGTTGAGCCGGGCCTCGCGGTCGCTGCCATCGCGCGTGGCGCGCTCGATGTGGTGCCAGGCGCGCTCAAGGCCGTCCAGCGCAATGCCGTCGGCAGGCGGGTTGAAGGCGGGCGCCATGAAGGTTTCCATGCAGTGGGCGATGGCGTCCATGCCCGTGGCGGCCGTCAGGGCAGGTGGCAGGCCCAAGGTCAGGTCGGGATCACAGATGGCGGCCTTGGGCATCAGGTTCCAAGAATGGAAGCCCAGCTTGCGGCCATCGTCCACGATGACGATGGCGCCGCGTGCCACCTCGCTGCCCGTGCCGGCCGTGGTGGGCACGGCGATCAATGGCGCCACCTTGGGCGTGATCTTGGGTGAGCCCCCTTCGATGGTGGCGTAGGTCTTCAGCGGGCCCTCGTGGGTGGCCATGATGGCCAGGCCTTTGGCCAGATCAATGCTGGAGCCTCCGCCCACGGCGATCAGACCATCGCACCGGCCAGCCTCCCAGGCCACCAGGGCGGCGCGCACCGAGGCTTCAGTGGGGTTGGGCGGGGTCTGATCAAACACCGTGACGGGCAGATCCGCCAGGGCATCCAGAGCGGGTTGCAGCACGCCGGCGGCGCGCACCCCTGCATCCGTGACCACCAGCGGGCGCTGGATGCCCACCCGGGCGCATTCGTCGGCCAGCAGGCGAATGGCGCCGTGTTCGAACTGGATCTGTGTCAGGTAGAGGATGGTTGCCATGGTCTGAACGTGGGCTCCAGGAGCGATTGCCGTGGTGATCCTCCTACTGTAACAACGTCGCCCCAACCCGCAGCTCCCCCCTCAAGTGAGGGAATCCCCGAGTTTGTCGAGGGTCTGTCGTGCCAAGACGCTTGCTCTGTCATACCATACGCACCCAAGCATGAAACGGGCGTTTGAAACGTTCGTACCGAGGAGACGAGACCCCATGGCCAGCGCCGGCGCACGCCTGTCACCTGCAGACACCAAAACCCGCATCCTGGATGCGGCGGAGTCGCTGTTTGTGCAAGGGGGCTTCGAGTCCATGTCCATGCGGCAGATCACCAGCGCTGCAGGTGTCAACCTGGCGGCTGCCAACTATCACTTTGGCAGCAAAGACGCGCTGATCCAGGCGGTACTGGCTCGCCAGCTCGATCCCCTCAACGAGCATCGGCTGACCATGTTGGACGCGCTGGAAAAGCACCTGGGCGACCGCATGAAGTGCGAGCACGTGCTGGTGGCCATGTTCTTGCCCGCCGTGCGCATGGGGCGAGGCCAGTCTGAGGCTGCGCGCCGTTACCTGCATTTTTTGGGGCGGGCCTACACCGACCCGTCTCCGGTGGTGCGCGAGTTCATCGACACGCATTACGTGCAAACGCTGGCGCGCTTTTTCTTCGCCTTCCAGCGTACTTTGCCGGATCTCACACGTGAAGACCTGGGCTTCAGGCTGAACTTCGCGATGGGGGCGCTGGCCGGCGTTCTGGCGGGGGGCAACACGCAGCGCCTGATCCGCGAGTTCACCCAAGGGCAGGGCGACCACGAAGCCATGATCCTGTCTCGCCTGGTGTCGCTCATGGTGGCTGCCTTGCGCGCGCCCTTGCCAGGCCCCCAAGAGACCCACCTCATCGACGAGATCGTGCAACTGCCGGGCATGGCCACGCTGGGGCTGCGGCTCGACGATGCGGCACCCACCAAGGCGGAGCCCGCCTCATTGACCACTTGATTTGCCGTGTGATGCCGATGGGCATCACGTTTGTTCCACCGGGTCGGCTGGCACTGTTCACGTCCACGACCCAGATTCTTCGAGAGACACACATGTCAGACGGTTACCTGGACTTTGCCAACTCGCCCATGGGCGCCAAGCTCATCAATGCGTTGGGCCTGCCCAAGCCCATGCCCCTGGAGCGTTACAAGCCCGGTCAACCTGTCATCAAGGGCACGGTGTTGCTGGGCGGCGGTGGCGAGCCCCAGTTGTTGCCCACCCTGGCCACGGTGTTCAAGAATCTGGGGGCTCAAACCCTGGTCCATGAGCGCTTGCCTCAATGGGTGGCGGTGGCCAACCAGGCAGGCCTGACCACTGGCCGCTGGGGCGGCAATGGTCAGCCGGGTGAGAAAGTGAAGGCCCTGGTGTTCGACGCCACCGGCCTGGAAGACAGCACCCAGTCTGACGCCTTGTACTGGTTCTTCCACGATGCAGCCCGCTCGCTGCTGCCTTGTGGCCGCGTGGTGGTCATCGGGCGCCCGCCCGAGGGCTGCGCATCGCACCGCAAGGCGACCGTCCAGCGCTCGCTGGAGGGCCTGACCCGCTCGCTGGGCAAGGAACTGAAGAAGGGCAGCAATGCCCAGCTGGTGTACGTGGCCGAGGGGGCCGAAGGCAATCTCGAATCCACCCTGCGCTTCCTGCTGTCGCCCAAGTCGGCCTATGTGTCGGCGCAAGTGATTCGGGTTGGTCAGCCCGTGGGCAGCCTGGTCACGCCGGCCGACTGGAACCTGCCGCTGGCGGGCAAGAAGGTGTTGGTGACCGGGGCCTCGCGTGGCATCGGTGAAGCGATTGCCGAGGTCATGGCGCGTGATGGCGCCCAGGTGATCTGCCTGGATGTGCCGCAGGCCCAAGCCCCGCTGGAAGCCGTGGCCAAGCGCCTGGGCGGCAAGGCCATCGCCCTGGACATCGGTGCGGCCGACGCGCCCGCCAAGCTGGTGGAGGCCGCCAAGGCCGACGGTGGCTGGGATGTGGTCGTGCACAACGCCGGCATCACCCGCGACAAGACCATCGCCAACATGAAAGAGCACCTGTGGCAGCTGACGGTCAACGTCAACCTGTCCACCCAGGAGCGCATCAATGAAGCCCTGGTCGAGAGCGGCGCGCTCAACGCCGGTGGCCGCATCGTGTGCGTGTCGTCCATCTCGGGCATCGCGGGCAACATGGGTCAGACCAACTATGCAGTGTCCAAGGCCGGTGTGATCGGCATGGTGCAGTCCACCGCCCCGATCTTCGCGGCCAAGGGCATCACCATCAATGCCGTGGCGCCTGGGTTCATCGAAACACAGATGACGGCCGCCATCCCCTTTGCTATCCGTGAAGCCGGTCGTCGCATGAATTCCATGAGCCAGGGCGGTCAGCCGGTGGATGTGGCCGAAGCCATCGCCTGGTTTGCCAGCCCCGCGTCCAGCGGCCTGACTGGCAATGTGATTCGTGTGTGTGGTCAGAGCCTGATCGGCGCCTGAGCAAGGTCGCACCCAGATGAAGACGATCACCGTTCACAAGCTGCCCAGCTCGATCTCGTTGAGCCTGGGGGCCTTGCGCTCCAGCAGCAAGAAAAACGTGGCCGTGGATGCGCTGCCGGAGGTCACTTATGTGCGGCCCCAGGTGCAGATCAACGGCAAGCACGTGGCAGCGTACTCTCGGGTGTGCGGTTTCACGCAGGCTCACGGCGTGCCCATCACCTACCTGTTCACGCAGGTGTTTCCGTTGGCCATGATGCTGTTTGGCAGCAAGGTGTGCCCCTGGCCGGCCATGGGCATCGTGCACCTGTCCAACCGCATCCAGCAGCTCGCACGGCTGGAGGTGGGCGACACCCTGCGTCTGGAGATGAGCACGGGCGCCCTGTTTGCCCATGACAAGGGTCAGGTGTTCATGCTGCATTTCAGGGCCTACCGGGGTGACCAGCTGGTGTGGGTCAATGATATGACCGCACTGCGCATGGGTGTTCGCAACCCACGCGGTCCCAAGTACGAAAGCCAGCTCAACGATGCCACGCCCTTGTCGCACCAGGCTGACTTCTTTGCGGCAGCGGGCATTGGGCGGCGCTATGGTCGGGTGTCGGGCGACATCAATCCCATCCACCTCACGGCGCTGACGGCCAAGTTGCTGGGCTTCCGCAAGGCCATCGCGCACGGCATGTGGACCAAGGCTCGGGCATTGGCCACCCTCATGCCGCGTGAGGCGGTCAGCCAGGCCGAGGTGATCGTCGATTTCAAGACCCCCCTGTTTTTGCCTGCCAAGGCTTCTCTGTGGAGTACCCGCCAGGAGCATGGCGCTACCTTCGAGGTGCGCAACGCCAAAGGCGACAAGCCCCACCTGCGCGGCCGCGTGATCTGCTGATCAGCCCAAGCCATCCATCAAACACCCAACATCTACAAAAAGGACACCCACATGAACACCATCCGCCGCGTGGCCATCATCGGGGGCAACCGCATTCCCTTTGCCCGCTCCAACACCGTGTACTCGCACGTGTCCAACCAGGACATGCTGACGGCGACCCTGCAAGGTCTGGTCGATCGATTCAACCTGCATGGCCAGCGCCTGGGCGATGTGGCCGCAGGTGCGGTGATGAAGCACTCGCGTGACTTCAACCTGGTGCGCGAGTCGGTGCTGTCGACCACCTTGTCGCCCCAGACGCCGGCGTATGACCTGCAGCAGGCCTGCGGTACCGGTCTGGAAGCGGTCATGCTGGTGGCCAACAAGATCGCGCTGGGTCACATTGAGTGCGGCATTGGCGGCGGCGTGGACACCACCTCGGACGCACCCATCGGCGTGAACGAGAAGATGCGCAAGATCCTGCTGGAAGCCAATCGTGGCAAGTCCACGGGCGAGCAACTCAAGACCCTGGCCAAGATCCGTCCCTCGATGCTGGTCAAACCCGCCATCCCGAAGAATGGCGAACCCCGTACCGGCTACTCGATGGGTGAGCACGCCGAATTGATGGCGCGCGAGTGGGGCATCCCCCGCGAAGAGCAAGACCAGCTGGCCTTCCTGTCGCACCAGAACATGGCCCGTGCTTACAAGGAAGGCTTCTTCGCCGACCTGATGACCCCGTTCAAGGGCGTGAGCAAAGACAACAACCTGCGCGAAGGCCTGACGATTGAGAAGCTGCGCTCGCTCAAGCCCTGCTTCGACAAGAAGATCGCGCCGGGCCAGGGTACCCTGACCCCGGGCAACTCGACCCCGCTGACCGATGGCGCCTCGGCCGTGCTGCTGGGCTCGGAAGAGTGGGCCAAGGCCAACAACCTGCCCGTGCTGGCCTACATCACCTTCAGCGAGGTCGCGGCGGTGGACTTCTTCGGCCCGGAGAAGGAGGGCCTGCTGATGGCTCCGGCCTACGCCGTGCCGCGCATGTTGGCCCGTGCCGGCATCAGCCTGCAGGACTTCGACTTCTATGAAATCCACGAAGCGTTTGCCGCCCAGGTGCTGTGCACCCTGAAGGCCTGGGAAGACGCCACGTACTGCAAGAACAAGCTGGGCCTGGACAAGCCGCTGGGCTCGATCGACCGCAGCAAGCTGAACGTCAACGGCTCCTCGCTGGCCGCAGGGCACCCGTTCGCCGCCACGGGCGGTCGCATCGTGGCCTCGCTGGCCAAGATGCTGGCGCAGAAGGGTTCGGGCCGTGGCCTGATCTCCATCTGCGCGGCCGGTGGTCAGGGCGTGGTGGCCATCCTGGAGCGCTGAGCGGGTTCACCCTGCGCGGCCTGAGGGCTCGCAGGGTTGTTAGACTCGGAATTTGAGACACACAGCTGGCGCGCGTGGTGCTGCTGCCAGCACACGAGGAGATCTGATGAGCCAAACCGCTGCCGTTCAACCGGGCATGTCCATCGTCAATCCTGACGGAACCACCAACCGCATCTGGTTGTCGTCGTACGTCAAGGGCGTGCCCCACGACATCGACGCGAACAAGTACCGCTCGCTGGGGCAGTACTTTGACGAGTGCATCAACAAGTTCCGTCATCGGCCTGGCTTCGTCAGCATTGGCACCGAGATGAGCAATGACCGCTTGGACCGGCTCGTCAGCGCGTTTGCGGCCTGGCTGCAAAGCCAGGGTGTCAAGAAGGGTGACCGGGTGGCCATCATGCTGCCCAACACCTTCCAGTACCCCGTGTGTTTGTTTGCCGTGCTCAAGCTGGGCGCGGTGGTGGTGAACATCAACCCGCTGTACACCGCCCGTGAGCTGGCCCACGCCCTCAACGACAGTGGCGCTGAGACCATCATCGTGATGGAAACCTTCGCCAAGACGCTGCAGGAGGCGATGGCGGGCAGCAAGCTCAAGCGCGTCGTGCTGACCCAGATTGGTGATCTGCTGTCGGACGGCGTGATCAACGCCAAGGGCCGACTGCTGAACTTTGTGCTCAAGAACGTGCAAAAGATGGTGCCGGCTTACAGCCTGCCCGGTGCGTTCTGGATGCGCAATGTGCTGAAGGAGGGCGCACGCCTGAAGTTCAAGGCGGCCGACGTCACGCCAGACGATCTGGCCTTCCTGCAGTACACCGGCGGCACCACCGGGGTCTCGAAGGGGGCCATGCTGACGCACCGCAACGTGCTGGCCAACTGCCAGCAGGCCCTGGCGTTTGCCGAAGGTCAGTTGACGGACGAAACCGAGACCGTGGTCACCCTCATCCCGATGTACCACATCTTCTCGCTGACGGTGAACGGTCTGATCTTCATGGGTCTGGGCGGTCGCAACATCCTGGTGGCCAATCCCCGCGACACCAAGCGCGTGATGATGATCCTCAAGAAGGAACGCTTCTCGGGGATAACGGGTGTGAACACGCTGTTTGCGTCGTTCCTGGAAGACCCGGCCTTTGCCAAGCTCGACTTCTCCAAGCTGAAACTGCCCATCGCGGGCGGCATGGCGCTGATGCGCAGCACCGCCGAGCGCTGGAACCAGGTCACCGGATGCCCGATCGTGGAAGGCTACGGCCTGACCGAATGCTCGCCCATCGTGTCGCAAGCCCCAGTGGACCTGAGCAAGCCTCGCCCGGTGTTCACAGGCTCCATCGGTGTGCCTGTGCCCTCGACCGAGGTACGCATGCGCCGCGATGACGGCAGCTGGGCCAACATCGGCGAGCCGGGTGAATTGTGTGTGCGTGGCCCGCAGGTCATGAAGGGCTACTGGAACCGTCCTGAAGAAACCGCCAAGGTCATCGACAGTGAAGGCTGGTTGGCCACGGGCGACATCGCCGTGATGGACGAAAAGGGCTTCCTGAAGATCGTGGACCGCAAGAAGGACATGATCCTGGTGTCGGGCTTCAACGTCTACCCCAACGAAATCGAAGACGTGGTGGCCATGCACCCCGACGTCAAGGAAGTGGCTGCCGTGGGCGTGCCGGATGAGGTGGCTGGTGAGCGCGTCAAGGTCATCATCGTGCCGCGCAATCCTGGTTTGACCAAGGAAGCGATCATCGAGCACTGCCGCAAGAACCTGACGGGCTACAAGATCCCGCGCATCGTCGAGTTCCGCACCGAGGAACTGCCCAAGACCCCGGTGGGCAAGATCCTGCGTCGCGAACTGCGCTGACACGGGCGCCGGCATGTCGTTCCGCTTTCAGCACCGGCTGCGGGTTCGGTCGGCTGAGGTGGATGCCCAGAAGGTGGTCTTCAACGGGCATTACCTCACCTATCTGGATGTGGCTGCCACCGAGTATTGGCGCCACGCCGGCTTGCCTTACTCCGACCCGTGGCGGGCGCTGAACAGCGATATCTACGTGCGGCGCAATGCGCTGAACTACCACGCCCCCGCCTTGCTGGACGACCGTCTGAGCATCGGGGTGCGCCTGCAGACCTTGGGTAACACGTCTCTGACCCTGGCCTGGGAGGTGCGCCGTGACGGCCATCTGTTGGTCGATGGGGAAGTGGTCTACGTCTGTGTGAGCCTGGAGGGCGGACGCCCGCATCCGGTCCCTGCCGAAGCACGCCAACAGCTGGAGGCGTTCGAGGCCGGTCAGCCGGTCTGGCTCGATGCGGTGGGCGATTGGACTGCGGTGGGCGCGGCGGCTGCCGAGGTGCGCCGACAGGTGTTCATTGAAGAGCAGGGCATTGCCGAGTCCGACGAGTGGGACGAGGACGATGCCCGGGCCTCGCATGTGGTGGTTCACAACCTGTCGGGTTGGCCTGCGGCAACGGGCCGCTTGATCCCGGGTGACCATCCCTCCGAGGCGCGCATTGGCCGCATGGCGGTGCAACGCTGCGCGCGTGGCATTGGCCTGGGCCGCCGGGTGCTGGATAAGCTCATCGAGTTGGCGCGGCAGCAAGATCGGCCTCGCCTCAGCCTGCACGCGCAGCTGAGTGCCCAGCCGCTTTATGCGGCGGCTGGCTTTGAGCCCGTCGGAGAGGTCTTTGATGAGGTGGGCATTCCCCACCAGAAGATGATGCTCACGCTTTGAGCAGCTTGAGCACCGGGGCCTTGATCAGGTTGCGGGTGCGGCTGCGCTTCATGGGTGGCAGCACGTGATTGTCTTGCTCTGACACCTCGGAGCTTTCAAACACCTCTTCAGTTTTCTCGGCAGGTGCGTGTGCCAATTCAGGCAGTGAGGCTTGCAGGCGAGCCACATCCGCCTCGGCCATGGTGTGGCGTGGCGGCCAGTTTTTGAGTGTGACCCGGCGCAGCAGCGCCATTCCGCTGGTCGTGAAGGTGCGCTCAAACACGTGTGTGACCAGGCGCTTGTGTTGCCGCTCGGTGATCACGATGGTGGAGCAGCGTGTGCCGTAACTCCCATCGGGCGAGCGGATGAAGCACGACGACAGCAGCCGCTCCCATTCCAGTGGAACGCCGGTGTGAGGCAGGTGGCTGTCGGCGGCTTGCTCCGGGTTGGCCAGGGCGTCCATCAGACGCAGGGCCATGGCATCCACCTCGGTCTGGGTGGCCAGGGCTGATTTCAGTTGTGCTTTGAGTTGCTGCACCTTGGGCCAGGGCGTGTTCAGCTGTGCATTGGACAGGCCAAAAATGCCCTTTTGCAGGCGCTCGGGGTACAGCCTCCGGTTGTTGATCCAGAAGCATTCGGCCTGCGCAAAGTCCAGCGCGATCATGTTGAAGCCGTTGTAGCCCGACATGGCCAGCCGGGGCCACAGCGTGGCCATGCCCACATCGCCTCGCAGCCATTGGGGCACGATATCGCCGCGCGAAGGAGCCACCGGATCGTTATCGGCCGGGTTGCGGATGTTGGTCACCAGGCCAAAACGGCCGTAGGCGGTCAGCCCCAACCAGGTGCCACCGGCCGACAAGTCTCGCCCGCCCAGGATGGCGGGCCCACCCCCATCAGGCTGCCACCAGCCCAAGCGCGCAGCCTGTCGGTCGAAGAATTCGTCGCGGTTGGCCGCCAGCACAAAGGGAAAGCGGGCGTGTTGGTCGAGGGCAAAGGCTACAAGACACATGGTGGTCTCCTCGCAGATCAGACCCCGGTGGGACCGGAGCAGGGCTGGGCGTTGATCGGACCCAGATCAGGGGCCAGCACCCCGACAAAGCGTTCGGTATGACGTGGCCCCAGCAGCGCCGCAGAGATCGGGGTCATGCTGCTCATCAGAGCCTCTTCAAACTCGGGGCCCAGCCCATGGGGGTGCTCGTAGATTTCCATCCAGGTGACCACCCCATCCGCGCTCGACGCATCCACGCGGCGCATCAACCGGCAGGCCAGCCCAGGCCAGTTGCGCTGCAATGCCAACTGCGCAGCCTGCACCCGTCCAGGCCAGTGCAGCGATTCAGCCGCAGGCAGCTTGTAGTAGATGAACAGATGGGGCAGGGGGCTCAATGTGTCACCTTCTCGTGGCCATATGGGTCAGCCGGTGAGACGGACCTGATGTTCCGACTGGGCCTGCGGGTGGCGCAGGCCTCAGGCATGGCTGAAGACTAGCCCAATTTGTGCCGCGCAACATTCCGCGACACGCCACAAACTCGCGAGGGCGGGCGAAATGCCGTTAAGGATTGAACGCCCCACGCGAACGGTTACAAAATGCCCACCGCGGGGGGGCGCTCAGGCCTCCGCGGTGGACACCTCGTAGGGTAAGGCCAGTCGCTGGAGCACCGGGCCTGTTGCACCATCAGGTCCGCCCGCATGCAAGCCGGCCTCCATGGCAGCCAGCTTCAGCTCCACCAATGCGTGCCACGTGTCCGCACTGCCAGGTTGAGGCGCCGCGCACACCACCATGCCTGCCGGTTGGCCCGGGTCGCTCTCGCTGAATACTTCCTGACCAGCCGCCACTTCGGCCGCGGCTGCCAACAAGAACAGGCGGCGCTTGGTGGTGCCGCGGTACTGGCTGCGAGCCACCACCTCCTGGCCCGGATAACAACCTTTCTGGAAGTTCACCCCGCCAATCAGCTCCAGGTTCACCATCTGGGGCACGAATTGGTCCACCGTGGGCGCCGTGATGCGCGGCACGCCCGTCAGGATCAGCAACCAGGACCACTGCGCCGCTTCAATGCGCGGCCCCTCAGCCAAGCGGGCGTCCACCTCATCCGTGGGCCAAATCGCCCACGCCAGTCGACTGCCCGTGCCGGTGCGGGGCTGCCCAGGCACAGGTGCCAGCGGTGCGGCCCAGGGCAGGGCCGTGGTGCCCACCACGGCCTCGGGCACCACACCCCCCACCACCGTCATGCGGTCGCTGACATCGGTCAGCGTGCATTTCGCACGCATCACAAACATGCGCAGCCGCTTGAGGGTGGCCGCCAACACGCTGGCGTCCATGACCAACCAGAAGCGGTCAGGCGCCGTGCGCCATACCCACAAACTGGCCAACATGCGGCCCTTCGGCGAACAGTAGGCCGCCAGAGCAGGCTGGTTCAGGGCCAGGTGCACCATGTCCTGGCTGAGTTGTCCGTGCAGGAACGTGGCTGCGTCGTCGCCGACGGCTTCCACCACGCCAAAACCGGGCGCCAGGGTCAGTCCTTGCCATCCCGAGGTATCCATGAGCTGGGGTATCGTCATGTGCTGATTATGATCATGCCTGTGAGCAGTCATCTTTCATCCCCCCTCAAATCCACAGCGTCCGTCCGGCAACAGGGTGGCGCGGCTGCGGTTGTGCTGAGCTTCCTGGCGATCATGCTGATCGCGCTGGCCGCCCTGGGCTGGTGGTGGCTCAGCAAGCCCTTGCCCTTGCGCGACAACCAGCCCGTCGACTATGCCGTCGAGCAGGGCGCCACCGCCCGCACCATTGCCCGCGGATGGGTGGATGCGGGCGTGGAGGCCCCTGACTGGTTGCTGTACCAATGGTTTCGGTGGTCGGGGCAGGCACGACAGATCCGCGCCGGCAGCTACGAGCTGGAGCCCGGCGGTTCGGCCCGTGACCTGCTGCGCATGATGGTGCGTGGCGATGAGCGTCTGTCCACCGTGCGGCTGATTGAGGGGTGGACGTTCGCGCAATGGCGCGCTGAGTTGGCACGGGCAGAATCCTTGCAGACCACCACGGCCGGCCTGTCCGCCGAAGAGATCATGGTGCAGTTGGGGCGCCCTGGCGTGCCCGCTGAAGGGCGGTTCTTCCCGGACACCTACGCCTACGCCAAGGGGTCGACCGATCTGGCCGTGATGCGCCGTGCGCTTCAGGCCATGGACCAGCGCTTGGCTCAGGCCTGGGCCCAACGGGCGGCTAACGTCCCCTTGCGGTCGATGGACGAGGCCCTCATCCTCGCGTCGATCGTTGAGAAGGAAACCGGCATGGAAGCCGATCGTACGCTGGTGGCCGGCGTGTTCGCCAATCGCTTGCGCATCGGCATGCGGCTGCAGACCGATCCCACGGTCATCTACGGGCTGGGGGAGCGCTTTGATGGCAACCTGCGCAAGATCGATCTGCAAACCGACACGCCCTTCAACACCTACACGCGCGCCGGGCTGCCGCCTACACCCATCTCGATGCCCGGCAAAGCGTCGTTGCTGGCTGCTGTGCAGCCCGCTGACACCCGGGCGCTGTATTTCGTGGCACGGGGCGACGGCAGCAGCGTCTTCAGCCAGACCCTGGACGAGCACAATCGGGCCGTGAACCGCTATCAACGTCAACAGGCATCGCGCGCACCATGAGCTTGGATCCATCCTGCGGCCCGGGCCGTTTCATCACGGTCGAGGGCATCGACGGTGCGGGCAAAACCACCCACATCCAGGCCCTGGAAGAGGCCTGGCGCGCGGCCGGGCGTGAGGTGGTCCGCAGCCGCGAACCGGGTGGCACGCCCCTGGCCGAGCGCCTTCGCGAGATGCTCCTGCACGACCCGATGGACGCCCTGACCGAAAGCCTGTTGGTGTTTGCAGCCCGCCGCGACCACCTGAGCACGGTGATCGAGCCGGCGCTGGCGCGTGGGGCCTGGGTGCTGTGTGACCGCTTCACCGATGCCACCTTTGCCTATCAAGGCGGCGGTCGCGGGTTTGATACACACGTGCTGCAACAACTGGAGCAGTGGGTGCAGGGTTCTCGACAGCCTGACCTGACCTTGTTGTTCGATGTGCCGCCTGCGGTGGCGGCCGAGCGCTTGCGTCATGCGCGGCAGCCCGACCGGTTCGAGCAACAAGACAGCGCGTTTTTCGAGCGTGTACGTGACGGTTACCGCCAGCGGTACGAGCAAGCGCCCCACCGTTTTGCACTGATCAACGCCCACCAGACCCCGGAGCAGGTGCGCGCCGAGGTGCTCAAGGCCGTGCGCGAGCGAGGCCTGCTGTGAGTGCCGATACGCCCGCATCGTTGCCAGATTGGCTGCAGACGCCTCTGCAAGAGGCGCTGGCACAGGCCCAGGGCCATGCTTTTTTGGTGCACGGGGCGCCGGGCAGTGGGCAGTTCGAGTTGTCTCTGGCCCTGGCGCAGGCCTGGTTGTGTGAAGCCCCCACTGACGCCAGCCGCCAGACGCTGCGCCCAGCGTGCGGTCGCTGTGTGTCGTGCCACCTGGTGCAAGCGCGGGCGCACCCGGATCTGATGGTGCTGCTGCCCGAGGCGCTGGAGCTGGCCTTGGGCTGGCGGAGTGCCCCGGAAGACGACCCGGACAAAGCCAGCAAGACCCGCAAGCCCAGCCAGGAACTCAAGGTCGAGGCCATCCGGCAGGCGGTGACGTTCTCGCAGCACACCTCGTCCAGAGGGCGCTGCAAGGTCATCGTCATCCACCCGGCCGAGCGCATGAACACCGTGTCGGGTAACACCTTGCTCAAAACACTGGAGGAACCCCCGGGCGTGGTGCGCTTCGTGTTGTCGGCGCAAGGCTCGGTGGATGCCATCCTGCCCACCATCCGCAGCCGGTGCCAGTTGTGGCATCTGGCGCCGGCAGACGCGGCGTCGGCCACGGCCTGGCTGCAAAGCCAGATCCCGGGCCTCAGTGTCGAGGATGCCCAGATCTTGTTGCAGGCCTCAGGGCATCAGCCCTGGACGGCGCTGGAGCGCCATCAGCAGGGACTGACGGCGGCGGCCTGGCGGGCCTTGCCCCAGCGCTTGGCCCAGGGCGATGCGTCGGTGCTGTCGGGGATGCCGGTGCCCTTGGTGATCCAGACGCTGATCAAGCTGTGTCAGGACCTGAGTGCCGTGGCCGCGGGTGGGGCGCCGCGATACTTCCCGGCCGAGGGGCTGCCACCTGCGCCCGCGCTGACCGCCTTGGTGAGTTGGCACAAGCAACTCATGCAAACGGCGCGGCATGCCGAGCACCCCTGGCATCTGCCCTTGAGGCTGGAGAGCCTGGCTGATCAGGCGGCTCAGGTGCTGCGCCGCAGCAAAAATCGAGCGAGCGTTTGACCCCGGGTTGACCCTGTCGCGCCGCCTGTGAGTGAATGTAAAGCCCCCCGGGAATGGGGGCTAGTTCACACCCCAACGGGGGATGCGCGAGATAAACTCCCAAGACGATGAGTGAGTTCCAGACAACCGCATTACCTTCCGCCTTCGCTGGCGTCGCACCAGGCAAGCTGTCGGCCAACGTGGGCGGCAGCACCGGCGGCGGAACGTCTGCAGCCGCTTCGCGCCCCAGCGTCATCCAGTTGGTGTTTCGTGAAAAAGGTGCGCTGTACGCGGCCTACATCCCCGCGTTCACCGATGGGGGCTTGTTTGTGCCCACCACCCGCGACTATCGCCTGGGCGACGACATCTACCTGTTGCTGTCGCTGCCGGACGATGCTCAACGCTATCCGGTGGCAGGCAAGATTGCCTGGATCACCCCGGCGAACGCATCCGCTGGCCGCACCCAGGGCGTGGGGGTGAAGTTTCCCGCCGATGAGAAAACCCGTCTGCTGCGCCTGAAGATCGAGCAGATCCTGGGTACGAACATCTCCTCCAGCAAGCCCACTCAGACACTTTGAGGCAAGATACGGCCCCGTTGGTCGCCCCAGACCATCGTGCTGTTGACCTCTTTTGATGCCTGCTTTTGACTGCAGCGTTCACGCCTGAGCTGCCCCTTGCCATGTTCGTTGATTCTCATTGCCACCTGAATTTTCCTGAGTACACCGAGCACCTGCCAGCGGTACAGGCCGAGATGGCTGCTGCGGGTGTGCACAGCGCCTTGTGCATCAGCACCCAGATGGAGACGTTTCCGGCGGTGCACGCGTTGGCCATGGCGCACGAGAACCTTTGGGCCACGGTCGGCGTGCACCCCGACAACGAAGACGTGCAAGAGCCCACCCTGGATGATCTGATCCGTCTGGCTGCCTTGCCCAAAGTGGTGGGCATTGGCGAAACCGGGCTGGATTACTACCGCCTGGAAGGCCGATCGGTGGTGGACATGGAATGGCAACGCGAGCGCTTTCGCGTGCACATCCGGGCTGCCCGCCATACCGGCTTGCCGCTGGTGATCCACACCCGGTCCTCGGCCGAGGACACGCTGGCTGTGCTCAAGGAAGAAGGCCAGGGACAAGTGCGCGGCGTGTTCCATTGCTTCACTGAATCTGAATCAGTGGCCCGCGAGGCCCTGGACATGGGCTTCTACATCTCGTTTTCCGGCATCCTGACCTTCAAGAACGCCCAAGCCCTGCGTGATGTGGCGGCGTTCGTGCCGATGGATCGCTGTTTGATCGAGACCGACAGCCCCTACTTGGCGCCGGTGCCACATCGGGGCAAGACCAACACGCCCGCCTACGTGGCGCATGTCGCCGCGCAATTGGCCGCCATCAAGGGCCTGCCGGTGGACGAGGTGGGGCGCATCACGACACGCAACTTCGAGGATTTGTTCTCGATGGTGCGAGCGCACTGAGGGTTAGCACACCCCCGTGCGGAGGGCCTTGTCAGACAATTTCTGACAGGCGGTTTGGTTGTTCGGCGACTTTTGCCGACCAGCGATGAAGCCTACAGTCAGGTCATCGATTGGATGCAATGCACACCGGAGGTCCTCATGCAAAAGCAAAGTCTGTACGCCAACCCGTTCGCCCTGATGATGGACCCTCAGGCGGTTCTGCAAGCCATGGAGCGCTCCGAGCGCCTCAACCGCCTTCAAAGCCGTGTGTGTCGTCCTCTGGACAAGCCGCTGATTCCCCTGGTGCAGGGAGATCGTGATGCCTTTGATGAGTCGGTGGATGACGCTGACGACGAGCCCGAGACCAGCGACCGCTGAGCCAGTTTTCAGGCGGGCTCAGTCTTGGATGACTGGGCCGTGCCTTTGAGATGAACGACTTTTGCTTGCGGCAAAAGCGTGTTGTTCGACCCGCCTCTGGCGGGTCTTTTTTTGCCGATCATCGAAGCCAGCGGCGCTCCAAGCGCCGGCCACCCCATGACAGCCCCAGGCAGAGCAGGGCGTAGATCAACCCTACGAACAGATAGGCTTCGAACTGGTGAGGGCGCCAGATGGGGTCACCCGCCATCGTGAGCGACAGGCCACCGGTCAACTCGTGCAAGCCCACCACCACCACGAGCGAGGTGTCTTTCAGCAAGCCGATCGCGTGGCCCGTCATGCCGGGCAGGGCGATGCGCAAGGCCTGCGGCAGCACGATGCGCCGCTGAATGCCCCAGTAGCCCAGGCCCAGGACCGTGCCGGCCTCCACCTGCTCTTCAGCCACGGTTTGCAGGCCGCCCCGCAGCACCTCTGCCAGATAGGCTGATGAAAACAGCAGCAAGGCCAAGCCGGCACGCAGGAACACGGAGGGGGTGTACGCCTCTGGCAAGATCAGTGGCAGGGCCAGCACACAGGCCAGCAACAGGGTGATCAAAGGCACGCCCCGAATCACCTCGATCCACGCTGTGGCCAACACGCCCAACAGCCCACGCTGTTGCCGCGCCAGAGCCAGTAGCACAGCCACCGGCCACGATAGCCACCACGCCCCCAGAAACAAGAGCAGGGTCAGCGGCAAACCACCCCAATCGGCACTGGGCACCACGGGCAGCGCGGCCACGCCACCATGCATCAACAGCCCGGACAGGGGAAGCCACACCACGCCTGCAAAGGCCCAGGCACGAAGGCGCCAGGGCGCGGGCACCAGGACCCAGGCAGTGAGCATCGCCAAGGATAAGCCCACCATCAGAACGGGTCGCCAGCCCTGACCATCGGGGTAGTGCCCCATGAGAATGGGCCAGGCCTTGGCTGGCACCACCCCCCAGCAGGCGCCCGACCCCCCAGCTTGCGATAGGGCCTGACAGGTGTCTGCATCAGCTTGCCAGACGGCGTTCACCAGCCCCCATTGCAGCAGGTGCCACAGCGCCCAGAGCAACACGGCCACGCCGCCCAGGTTGAACACTCCGCGCCATGCGCGCGTCATGACGCGGGGCCTTTCAAAGGCTGCTGTCGGTTGAGCCAGTTCATCAGCAGGCTGGTGAGCAGGGATAGCAGCAGGTAGGTGCCCATCATGATCAGCAGGCACGACAGAACCTGGCCCGTCTGATTGATGGTGGTGTTACTGATCGACACCAGATCGGGGTAGCCAATGGCCACCGCCAGGCTGGAGTTCTTGACCAGGTTCAGGTATTGATTGGTGGCGCCCGGGATGATGCTGCGCAGCGCCTGGGGCAAGAGTACCCGCGTGATCTGCTGCCAGCGCGAGGCACCCAGGGTGTCGGCCGCCTCCAGCAAGGACACCGGCACAGCATCCAGCCCCGATCGGATGATTTCGGCGAGGAACGCGCTCGTGTACACCGACAAGGCCAGCCACAGGGCCAGAAACTCGGGGCTGACGGCCGCGCCACCGATGACGTTGAAGGGGCCTTGCGCCGGTACAGACCAGTGGAGCCCCAAGGCTTGGGTCAGGGTGCCATCGTCATGACCGCCGGACATGGGCCAGGGAAACGACAAGCCCCCTTTGCTCAGCCACCAACCGGGGATGAGTTCCCAGGCGTCCATCGTGTCGGGCAGGGCCTCGATGATGAGCACGTACCAGATGAGCAACTGAAGCAACAGCGGCACATTGCGCACCAGCTCGATCACCGTGCGGGCCATGCCGCGCCACACGGGCGTGCCGTAGCGGTAGAGCAGGGCCAGCATCAAGGCCAGCAGGGTACACAACACCAGACCAGGCAGCGCCACCCGCAAGGTGTTGCCCAAGCCCACCACCATGGCCCACCACAGGGGTTGGTCTGGCGTGTAGGCCAGCACACCGGTTTCACCGATGTCGAAGCCGGCGGGCTGGAACAGAAAATCCCACATACCGCGCGTGATGCTCAGAGTCAGCGGAAGGGCGGGGCGATCATCAGCCCGCCATCACGCCACAGGCGGTTGGAACCCCGCGCCAATCCCAGGGCTGAGCCTTTGCCCACATTGCGGTCGAACACTTCACCATAGTGGCCCACAGCCTGGATGGCGCGCTGAGCCCAAGCCGCGTCCAATCCCAGATGCCGGCCCAGGTCTTCGCCACGGCCAAGCAGGCGCAAGGCGGCCGGGTTGTCGCCACGCCATGAGCCCGCCTGGGCCTGCGTGATGCCCAGCTCTTCAGCTTCCAGCAGGGCAAACACCGTCCACTTCACGATGGCCAGCCACTGGTCATCGCCACGGCGCACCATGGGCCCCAAAGGTTCTTTCGAGATCAGATCAGGCAGGATCAGGTAATCGTCGGGTTTGGGCGCTTCACGGTTGCGCACACTGGCCAGCGCCGAGGCGTCGCCGGTGTAGGCCTGGCAGCGGCCCGAGAACAGTGCCTTGAACGCAGCCTCGTAACTCTCGAACACCACGGGCTTGATGTTGAGTTGGTGCTGGCGCGAGAAATCCGTCAGATTGCGTTCGCTGGTGGTGCCCGATTGAACGCACACCTGTGCACCTTTCAGGTCGGTGGCGCGCTGCACCTTGAAGCGCTTCGCCACCAGAAAGCCTTGACCGTCGTGGTACGTGACGGCGGTGAAGTGAAAACCCAGCGAGGCGTCACGGCTGAGCGTCCACGAGGTGTTGCGTGACAGCAAATCCACCTGGCCGTTCTGCAAGGCCAGGAAGCGTTGTTGGGCGTTCAAGGGCACAAAACGCACCTTGTCTGGGCTTTTCAGCACCGCTGCGGCCACGGCACGGCAGATGTCCACATCCAGGCCCGACCAGCGGTTCTTGCTGTCCGGTGCCGAAAAACCGGCCACGCCGGTGCTGACGCCACACAACAATTGGTCACGCTTGCGAATGGTGTCGAGTGTGGACGCCGCCATGGCCGATGGGATGACGGAGGCTAGAACCGTGATGATGGCCAGGCAACGGGTCAATGCAGTCATGGGGTGAGGCGGATGAAGTATGGAAAACGGTGGTGACCGACACGCACAAGCCGTTCCAGCGGGCTCAGTGCACCTGCAACCATACCATCAACATACTTTCTACGATGTATATTATGTCAACTCAAGAAGGGATGTACGCAGGACGCTTGTCCATGCACAGCGGCAGCCTCCCGTGCTTCATGAGCTCACTGTGCGCTCTTTTGGCATACCGCCCCTTCGGCCTTGGTGAGGTGCGGCACCAAGGTGGGCCCCATCGCCCGTAGGATTTGAACCGGCAAGCCCGAGGTGAAGCGGTAGCGCGCGGCATCAGGCCCAACCACATAGGCTGTGATGGTGCCGAAATGTCGCGGACCCAGGTAAAACACAAACGTGGCGGTGCGGTTCAAGGACACGGTGGGTTTGCCGCGCACCACAATCCGGTTGTCGCCCGTGCCGGTTTTGCCGCCCACGGCCAGCACGCCGCCTTGTCCGTCGGCGAAAGCGCCAGACAAACGCCGGGCCGTCCCGCGTTCGACCACTTCCGACAAGGCCCCTTTCAGGGCGCGGGCCACCTCAGGGGGCATGACCTGCTCGCTGGAGCCTGCTTGTTGTGCGAACGCTGTTTCGTAAGGTGTGCCTTCGGCAAACCGCACGGCGTCGATGCGCCGGGTGCTCCAACGCTGACCATCGTTGGCGATGATGCCCATGAGTTCTGCCAAGGCGGCCGGCCGATCACCCGAGCTGCCCAGGGCAGTGGCCAAAGACGGCACCAGGCTGGGAAATGGATAGCCCAAGCGGCTCCAGCGTCGGTGAATTTCCAGGAACGCCTCCACTTCCAGCATGGTGTAGATGCGGCTGTCACGGGCTTCCTTGGCCCGGGTCTGGAACAACCAGCCATAGACTTCCTGACGCTGCGCTGCACTGTCACGCAAGGCGTCAGTCAGCGTGGCCTGTGGCTTGGACAAACGGTAGGCCACCACCCACAACTCCAGCGGGTGCACGCGCGCGATATAGCCCCGGTCAGGCAAGCCAAACGCCTCAGGTGCGTAGCGGTGGTGCAGTTGTTGTGCACGCGTCGTGCTGATGGCGTCTTTACCCAGCCTCTGGTTCAAAAATGCCTGTAGGGCCTCTGGCGTGGACTGGGGTTCGATGTACCTGAACACCGCTGCCAGCCGATCGGCCGTGGGACGCAGCCCCTCAAACAGGCTGTCGCGAATGTCCTCAGACGAGCGCCCTTCTGTTTTGCGCCAGAAGCGCCGCACGAACGTCTGCCCTTCCCGATCGGCAAACTTTGCCAGGTAATCGCGTCGCCGAGGGTCTCGGTCATCGCCCAGCAAGGCGGCCACGCTACCAGGTGTCTGGTGAATCACATGCCGAACGATCTCACGCATCAGCCGCACAAACGGCAGGTTGATCGAGGCCTGCATCGATTCACGCAATGTGGGAATGCGGGCATCGTCTTCCTCGTTGAAGTTGCCAAACACATGCAGACCGCCCCCGGTGAAGAACGATTCAGCCGGACTGGCCGAGAAGCGACGCTCCAAGGCCGCCTCCAGCATGGGTGGAAGACTGCGGTCTTCGGCTTGGCGCAAGTACTGAATGGCCCACCGTGTGAGCTCATCACGGGCATCCACCGGGATGGCTTTCAGGGCCTCGTCGTCTTGAGGCGACAGCTTCTGGTGTAACTCGGCCACCAATTCCAGGTAGGTGGTCAGCACGCGCAGCTTGGCGGTGGAACCCAACTCCAGCTTGCTGCCTTCATTGATGTCCAGCGCCTGACGGCTGGTGTCTGTTTGCACCCGCACCTTGTTGCCCTCTGGCGTTCGCTCCAGCAAAGTGAAGCTGTAATGCACATCTTTCAGGCGGCTGGGCGACAGCAGGCGATCGCCCAACAATCCGTGGGTGCGGGCAAATGCCGGATCGCCCAACCGGCCCAGGAAGGCGCTCACCTCGGCTTGCAAGTCGGCGTGGAGCGAGGCGTCCATCCGGGCGTCCAGTCGGTCCAGGTCGTACAGAGACGTGTTCAGCAACCTGGCCAGACGAACACGAACCAGGCTGCTGCCCTTGTCGGCCTGCACAGGCTGCATGGGCGGATTGCTGCGCATGTCCCTGAATCGCAGCCGCTGAGGCAGTGCTGCATCACGCCACTCGGCGGTGATGATGCCCTGCTCTGTCATCAAGCGCAGGTAAGCCGACGTGGTGTCTTCCAGGTCCTGGCGCCCTTTGCCCAGGTACCAGGACGGGCGGCGATGCGCAATCATCAGCGCCACCACCTGTCGCAAGGCTTGCCCCTGCTCCATTCGCTGCAAGCCGGGTGCTTGCAAGGGTTGCGACAGCCGCTGGTTGACCTGCTGGAAATCAGAGCCAAACCACGCCCAAAGGCCATCACCGATGCCATGGACTTCACCATGACGCGGTGCCGCTGACAGGGGCACCGTGTTCAGGTAATCCAGCACCAGTTGGCGCCGCGCGGGCAGTGTGACTTCACCGTCCAGATAGGCCCGCACCGCAGCAGAGGCCATCTGGCGGATTTTCTCGGGCCCATTGTGGGTGATGCCCTGAGGAGAATGTCGGTACTTCTCGATCTGGGTGGCCAGGGTGCTGCCACCGGGCGTATCCAGATCGTCAGAGATGACCTGTGCGGCCTGCCCCACCGCTGCACGCGCAAATCGCACCCAGTCCACGGCCGGATTCATGTGGGGCCGTGATTCATCCAGCAGATGTCGGTTCTCGATGAACAACAAGCCTTGCCAGATCACGGGCGGAATGTCGGCGAATGCCGGAAACGCCCGATACGGGTAACGGAAGCGGTAAAGCTCTTCCCCGCGGCAATCGAACACGGTGAGACCTGCTTGCGCCTTTTCTTGGTAAGGCAAGAACATGCCGCGGTCGACGTGGCGAGCCAGCGCGTCGTTGATCCGAACCTGCTGCGTCAAGTTGAAGCGCTGCTGCGTCAACTGCTCGGTGAACAGAGGCAGCGCGGTGTAACCCAGGCGCTCGTCAAAGGGGCCGTGCTGAGGAAAGCGGATCTGGTCGCTGGGGCCCGGCGCCACTCGGTAGTCAAACTCGCTCGCGTAACGCGCCAATTGCCGCGCTTGCCACTCGGATGTCTCCAGCTCATCAGACAGCCACCAGCCACCCGCCGCGAGCAGGCACAGCGACACCCCGCTCACCCACCAGCGCAGTCCGCGGAGCCGTGGACGAGAAACAGCCTGTTGTTGCTCAGACGCGGCGACGTCGGTCGGCGGCGGGATTTCTGACAGCATGCAGGCAGCAATTCTTCATAGATATACAAATTATCAGCTTGCCACAGTTCCCTGACAGGATCAGGGTAAGCGCCAACTGTGCGCAAACCGCAACGACAACACGATCCGTTACGATCCTTGGAGCATGGCGAACGGACTCAAGCGCATCGACAACACGGACACCGAGGTGGACATCCGCGCCATTGACGATCTGTTGGCTCGCGGTCTGACCTTGCTGCGATTGCCTGCCGCGCTGGAGCGACGGTTCCTGCACGACCACACATCGCGTCGGATGCGGCTGATGATGGGCAGTGGCGTGCTGGTGTCCTTCATGTTCAACTGGCTGTTGGTGGCTGATGCCGTGATGATTCCGGATCAGTTCGACCAGGCCCTGAAGCTTCGACTGCTGGTCTTCACCCCCCTGGTGCTGTTGGGCCTGATGCTGGTGAGTCGCATGCCCTCGACCACCGTGCGCGAAGGCATGATCTTTGTCAGCAGCCTGCTGGCGGTGGGTGTCAACGTGCACCTGTGCATGAGCAGCCAGGCCCCCACGGCTGGGCCTTACCTGGTCAGCCTGGCCAGCATCGTGGTGTTCAGCAACACCGTGGCGCGTGTGCGTTTCGGCTTGGCCGCACTCCTGGATCTGATCGCGTTCGCGCTGTTCGTCTGGGCTGCCATGAACATCCCCTCAGCGCCATTCGAAGTCATGCTGCCGGCAGGCGTGCTGCTGCTGTCGCTGAGTGTGTTCACCCTGTATGGTTGTTTCTCACTGGAGATGGAAGAGCGCCGTACCTGGTTGATTCGGCTTCGTGAGCAACGCATGCGTGAAGCGCTGGTCGAGGCCAACGAGCGCCTGGAGCAAGCCTCCCGGCATGACGCGCTGACCGATCTTCCCAATCGGCACCATTTTGAAGATGCCATGGCCACGGCCTGGAGTCAGGCGCAGCAGCAGTCTCAGCCAGTGTCGATGGTGTTGCTGGATGTGGATCGCCTCCAGCGCTACAACAACCGCATGGGGCAGGCCGAGGGTGATGCCTGTCTGCGCTTGCTGGCGGCCACCTTGAAGCGTTGCAACACCCAAGGTCAAGCCTTCATTGCCCGATATGGCGGTGAAGAGTTCGCCCTGTTGCTGCAGGGGGTGTCCGTTCATGAGGCAGCGGCCTTGGCGCAGCGCATCAGGCAAGCTGTGATTGATCTTCATCTGCCTCACCCTGACGGGGTCGCTCAGCGCGTCACCGTGAGTGCGGGTGTGGCCAGCATCCGAGCCGATGCCCCCCACGCCACCCAGGCCCAACTGATGGCGGCGGCAGATGAGGCACTGCGTCAAGCCAAACAACAAGGTGGCAACTCGGTGTTTGCGTTTGGCACGGAGGGGTGACACCACGATGCAAGCCGCTCCCCTGCACCACTCCCCTACTGAACGGATCGACCGGATTCTGGAGCGAGGCTTCCCCTGGCTGCGCTTCCCGGTGGATCTGGAGCGCCAGTTTTTGCGCGACACGGTGCACCTGCGCAAGCGCCAGTTCCTCATCAGTGGCTTGGTGTCCCTGCTGGTATACAACGGCTTTCTGGTGGCCGACTACCTGTTGGTGCCCGAAGCCTTTGGCTTGGCGGTGCTGTTGAGGCTGTTCGTCTTTACGCCGTTGTCCATCATTTTTTTGGTGCTGATTCTGCGCGGCGTCTTTGACCGCTTTGAGCGGGTCATGCCCTCTTTGTACGACCTGCTGGCCACTGCTGGCGGCTTGCTGGCCGCGGGCAGCCTGTCCCTCATGCTGTTCAGCACCGAGATGCGCTATGTGCCCAACTATCACACCGGGTTCATGGTGGTGCTGGTGTATGGCAACACGGTGCAGCGCTTGCGCTTCTGGTGGGCGGTGTTTTTCAGCACTTGTGTACTGACCTTGCACGTGCTGACCGCCTGGCTGGCTGGCGGCTTCGACCCCGCCATGTTGCCCGCCATCGCCTCCCTGATCCTGAGTGTGACCTTGTTCACCTTGTCGGCCAACTATGTGATGGAGCGAGATGAGCGCCGCCGCCATCTGTTTTTGCTGCGTGAGCGGGCGGTGGTGCATGAACTCAGTGCACTCCACCAGCGCTTGAGAGACCTGGCCCGAACCGACCCCATCACCGGCCTGTTCAACCGGCGCCACATCCAGGAGCGCTTGCCGCTGGCCTGGACACATCAGGCGCTGCATGGTGGGCATGTGGGCTTGTTGATGATCAACATCGATCACTTCAA
This sequence comes from uncultured Aquabacterium sp., assembly GCA_947085235.1. Classification (GTDB taxonomy): domain Bacteria; phylum Pseudomonadota; class Gammaproteobacteria; order Burkholderiales; family Burkholderiaceae_C; genus Aquabacterium. The sequence goes on from CAMTVS010000015.1 coordinate 63,739, forward strand.
GCGCTATCACGATCGCTATGGACTGATGGCCAGCGAGAGCTGTCTTCGGCAGGTGGGAGAGACCATTCGAGCCTGCGTCAAGCCCTCCGAAGCCCGCGTGGCCCGTTATGGCGATGACACCTTCGTGGTCTTGCTGCCCGATGACGCACAGGACACCGCCACGGCCCTGGCCGAGCGCATACGCCAGGCGGTGGCCTCGATGGGCGTGCGGCACGCCGCCTCGGCCGCCTCTCGCTATGTGACGGTGAGCATTGGCGTGGCGCGTTGGCCCGCGCAAGTCGGCACGGCGGCCGAAGCCATGCTGCAGGCCGCCGAGCAAGCCATGTCGGAAGCCAAGGCCGCCGGGCGCAACCGGGTGGTGCAGGCGACCGGGCCGGTGAATCAGGTTGTCGCCTGAGTCGGGATCACCGGATCCAGGTGGGTCATCACGTTCAAGACCGGTGCGCCGCTGGCCAGGATGCGCTGGCGCACCAACTCCGTGATCTCATGCGCCTGCAGTACGGTTTGATGGCCTTCCACCTCCAGGTGCACATCCACCAGGATGAGATCACCCATCTTGCGGGTTCGCAAATCGTGGTGCCCCAACACGCCCGGCGTGGTTTCAATGGCCTGCCGGATGCGCTGAATGTGCTCGGCGTCTGCCGCGCGATCCATCAGATCATCGAGCGCACGCCAGGCAAACTGACCTCCCATGCGCAAGATGAGCAGGCCGACGATCAAGGCCGCCACCGCATCCATCATGGGATAGCCCATCATGTTGCCGCCAATGCCCAAGGCCACCACCAGGGACGAAGCCGCGTCAGAGCGTGAATGCCAGGCATTGGCCACCAGCATGCTGGAGCGTACTTTCTCAGCCTGGTTCAGCAGGTAGCGGAACAAGCCCTCTTTGCACACCAGCGTGAACAGCGCGACGTACAAGGCGAGTGGGTCGAGCAAAGGTGCCACAGGGCCGTCAGCCGTGAGGTAAGGCACCACACGCCAGATCATGCCAATGCCCACCCCGATCAACAACAGCCCCAACACCAGTGACGAGGCAGTCTCGAAGCGCTGGTGCCCATAAGGGTGCTCGGCGTCGGCCGCCTTGTGGCTTTGACGGTTGACCACCAGCACGATCACGTCGGACAGCATGTCCGACAGAGAGTGGATGGCATCGGCGATCAAGGCCTGTGATTTGGTGAGCAGCCCCACCCACAACTGGGCCAGTGTCAGCACCACATTGACGACCATGCTGACCCAGGTGCTGCGGCGGGCTACCTGCTCGCGCAGGGTCAGATCCAGCGTGGCGTCAGACATCGGAGTCACCCCAGCCAGTCGATGTGGTGCCCCAGCTTGCGGGCCTTGGTGCCCAGATAGCGTTCGTTTTCAGACTGGACGTCGCTGCGTACCGGCACGCGCTCGTCGATGCGCACGCCGTGCTGACGCAGCGTATCAACCTTGCGCGGGTTGTTGGTCATCAACTGCACCGACGACACACCCAGGAAGTCCAGGATTTGTGCGGCCACATCGAAGTTGCGCAGATCGGCTGCAAAGCCCAAGTGCAGGTTGGCCTCGACCGTGTCCATGCCCTTGTCCTGCAACTGGTAGGCCTTGAGCTTGTTGGCCAGACCAATGCCGCGGCCTTCCTGCCGCAGATAGACGACCACGCCCTGCCCTTTTTTGCCGATTTCGCTCATGGCGAAATGCAGCTGGGGGCCGCAATCACAGCGCAGGGAGCCGAAGACATCGCCAGTCATGCACTCGGAGTGCACACGGACCAGGGCGGGCCCTTGCACATCGCCCATGACCATGGCCACGTGCTCCAGGCCAGTGGCCTGCTCCTTGAACAGCTTCATGGTGAAGGTGCCGTGCTCGGTGGGCACGCGGGCTTCAGCCAGCAGTTCAACCAGCGCGGCCGTGACAGGCGTGACAGGCTGGGCGGGAGCTTGCTTGGCGGGTTCTTGGGTGGACATTGATTTTCCTCAGGGGGGTCTATTTTGCCAAAAGCCGACAAGCTTGGCCGGCCATCGTCGAATCGGACCTGCCGCCACACTGAAACACACACAAAAGTACTGTATTTATGTACAGTATCAGCTATGCCTTCCTCCATCCTTCATGCGCCATCGCCTGTGGCTCTGCCTCCTGCGTCAGCCAGGCCCCTGCCCGACCAGCTTGGCCAGGTCGTGTGGCGCGCCCATGGGCATGCGCACCGGCCTGCGCATGTGGTGGCCAGTGGGCATGCGACCCTGGATGCGGTCTTGCCTGGGCACGGCTGGCCTTGCCGCACCCTCACCGAGGTCGTGTTGCCGCAACCCGGTCAGGCCGAATGGCAACTGCTGGCACCCGCTCTGCGACAGGTGATCAGCCCCCATGCGCCCGTGATGCTGCTGAACGCACCACATGAGCCTGGACTCCAAGGGCTGCAACAACTGGGGTTGGACGCCCGTCAGATCCTTCACGTGGTTGCGCAATCCAAGCACGACAGCTTGTGGGCGCTGGAGCAGGCCCTGAAAGCCGATTGCTTCAGCAGTGTGATGGCCTGGCTGCCAGGGGTGGCGCCGCCAGTCATGCGTCGCCTGCAAAGTCTTGCTGGGCGGCATTCGGGTTTGTTGTTCGTGTTCAGAGAGCTTGCGGCGCAAACCCAGGCGTCGGCGGCTCCCTTGCGGCTGCGGGTGGGGCTGGGCCCCTGCCCTCACCCCTTGGTGGTGGATGTGTTCAAACGTCGAGGGCACCCCGCATCACACTCCGTGCAGATCGAGGCCTGGCCTGCGGCCCTGCACCCCTTGCTGGAAGGCTTGCCCTCGCCTGATGTTGCCAGCGAGCGCCGCGCACCCATTCAGGCCCCGCGCACTCACGTTCTTCTTGCGCCCCAAAGTCATGTCGCACTGGATCGCCCTGTGGCCCAGCCCGTCGAGCACTGAATCGCAACATCGGCACCTGGTTCACGCCGCGCTGCAATTCACGCCGCGTGTCGCCTGGCTGGCCAACTGTCTGGTGCTGGAGGTGCAGGCCAGCGCACGCCTGTTTGGTGGGCTGGTGTCCTTGCACGACAGATTGGCGGGCGCCGTCTTGCCTCATGGTGCGCTCGCCTGGGCACGCGCCCGCACGGCTCTGGCCGCCAGCGCTCAAGCCCGATTGGGGCCCACGGTCAGCCCGCTGGTGGAGGGGCTTCCCGCGCCCCACACACCACTGGCGCAGTTGCCCTTGCACAGCCTGGACGAGGTGGCTGAACACGCCCATGCCTTGCAGCGTCTGGGCTGCCAAACCCTGAAGGATGTGCTGAGGCTGCCGCGAGAGGGCCTGAACCGCCGGTTTGGGCCTGCGCTGGCGCGGGCCCTGGATCAGGCCACCGGACGCCTGCCCATGCCCCTGGTGTGGCTGGAGTCGCCAGCCGTGTTTGAAGCACGCCTGGAGTTGCCCCACACCCTGGACAACGCCCCTGCCCTGATGCAGCACTGGGCACCCTTGTTGCACGACTTGGCCCGCTGGCTGCGAGCACGGCACCTGGGGGTGAACAGCCTGGAACTACATTGGCTGCACGCCTGGCGCAACCACGAAGGCCTGCGCAGTGGGCATCATGTGGTGCGACTGTCCAACCCCACCCAGGATGCGCAACGATTGCAGGCCTTGGTGGCCGAACACCTGCAGGCCCTGCAATGGAGCGCCCCGGTGGCCGAAGTGTCGATTCATGCCCAAGATCTGGCCCCTGTGCTCGCGCTGCACACCGAATTGTTTCAAGACGCGCCCCTGGGCGGTACATCACACAACGGTGTCTTGTCGGCCAGCGAGCGCCGCGCACGACAAGAACGCACCATGGCCTTGGTGGACCAGCTCAGCGCCCGTCTGGGAGGGCACTGTGTTCTGCGTCCCCACATGCGTGCTGATCACCGCGTCGAGTACAGCCAGCACTGGGGGCCCGCCTTGGGCATCACCCATCCAGCCCATCACCCTGATGCGGCCCCTCAAGGCCCTGCCACCAGCGCCGCCTGGGTGACGCCCCATCCCCAGCCCACCTGGCTGCTGCGCCCGCCCATCCGGCTGCCGCTGAAGCGCGACGGCACCAGCCTGCGCGAACGCCCCTGGTATCAGGGCCCTCTTGATTTGTTGGCGGGGCCTCACCGCATCGAAGCGGGTTGGTGGGATGAGAGCCCCGACAGCCTGGCCGTGCGTGATTACTACCTGGCCAGCAGCGCGGGTGCAGGGCTGTTGTGGGTATTCAAGACACGACCAGCGGCCCATGAGGTGGCGATGGCGAGTTCGCTGCCCTCACCCTGGTTTTTGCATGGCCTGTTTGCTTGAGCCGCTCAGCCATGGCACGCCCATCTGCATCCAGCCCCCTGGCGTTGCCCAGCCATGGCTTGCCGGTGTATGCGGAGCTGACTGCTTGTTCGAACTTCACCTTTCTGCGCGGCGCCTCGCATCCTGAAGAGCTGGTGCAGCGGGCCCTGGCCCTGGGCTACACCGGGCTGGCCCTGACCGACCACGGCAGCCTGGCCGGTGTGGTGCGGGCTCATCTGGCGCTGCGTGAGGCGCGCAAAGCAGGCGTGGTGGGGGCCGATGCGTTTCAACTGTTGATTGGCAGTCAGTTCGAGGTGCAGGACGCCACCCCCTTCACCCTGGTGGTGCTCGCCTGCCATCGCCTGGGCTATGGTCTGCTGTGCGAGTTCATCACACGCTTGCGCCGCGCGGTCGAGGGCAAGGGTCTGGCGCCGCTGTCGCGTCATGACATCCAGCCCTCAGCGCTGGGCGATTGCGTGGTGCTGATGCTGCCCTCGCGTGAGGCACCAGAGGCTGTGCTGCACGACCAGGTCGCCTGGCTGCGCCAGCAGTTCGCGGGGCGTTGCTGGCTGGGCGTGTCGTTGCACCACAGCCTGGACGATGCCCGGTGGTTGAAAACGATGGAGACGGTGTCCAGCACCCACCGGGTGCCGCAGGTGGCCTGCGGCGATGTGCTGATGCATGTGCGCTCACGCAAGCCCTTGCTGGACGTGCTGACGGCCATCCGCACGGGGCAGCCTGTGGCCCAGTGCGGCCTGCGCCTGGAGCGGCATGCCGAACGCCACCTGCGCAGCCGTGTACGTCTGGCTCAGCGCTACCCCACGGCACTGCTGCAGGCCACCCAGGACGTGATGGCCCGGTGCGCGTTCAGTCTGGACGAGTTGACCTACGAATACCCCGACGAGATCGTGCCGGCCGGCCAGACGGCCGACGCCTGGCTCAGGCAACTCACCGAGGCGGGGTTGTGTGAACGCTATCCCCAGGGCACTCCTGACACGGTAGAGGCCCAGGTCAACAAAGAGCTGGCCCTGATCGCAGAGATGGGCTTTGCCAAGTACTTCCTGACGGTGTACGACACGGTGCGATTTGCCCGCAGCCAGGGCATCCTGTGCCAAGGCCGAGGCAGCGCGGCCAATTCGGCTGTGTGCTACGCCCTGGGCATCACCGAGGTGAATCCGGCCGAAAGCTGCTTGCTGTTCGAGCGCTTCATCTCCAAAGAGCGCAACGAACCGCCTGACATCGATGTTGATTTTGAACACGAACGGCGAGAAGAAGTCATCCAGTACCTGTACCGTAAGTACGGCCGCGACCGGGCGGCATTGACCGCCACCGTGACCAGTTACCGCAAGCGCAGCGCTCTGCGCGATGTGGGCAAAGCCCTGGGGTTGCCGTTGGATGATGTCGACCGCGCGGCCAAGAACCTGCACTGGTCCGAAGGTGCTGAGGTGCTGGCGCTGCGCCTGGCCGAGGTGGGCTTTGATCCGAAGGCCCGAGTGGTGCGTCAGTGGCTGGAGCTGAGCCAGACCCTGGAGGGTTTTCCTCGTCACTTGAGCCAGCACACAGGCGGCTTCGTGCTGGCCCGAGGCGCCTTGTGCCGCATGGTGCCGATTGAAAACGCCAGCATGCCCGAACGCAGCATCATCCAGTGGGACAAGGACGACCAGGACGCTCTGGGCCTGATGAAGGTGGACGTGCTAGCTTTGGGCATGCTGACCGCCCTGCGCAAGTCGCTGGCCTGGGTCAGCCAGCGGCGTGGCCAGTTGTTCAAGATGCAGGACATCCCGCTGGAAGACGAGGCCACCTACCGGATGATGTGGGCGGCCGACACGATCGGTGTCTTCCAGATCGAGAGCCGCGCGCAGATGAGCATGCTGCCGCGCCTGAAACCAGCCTGCTTTTACGACCTGGTGGTAGAGGTGGCCCTGGTGCGCCCCGGGCCCATCCAGGGCGGCATGGTGCACCCCTACCTGCAACGCCGAGAAGACCCCTCGCTGGTGCACTACCCGCCCCGCTTGAAGCCGGCACTGCAGCGCACCCTGGGCGTGCCCATCTTTCAAGAGCAGGTGATGCAGATCGTGGTGCTGGCTGCGGGATTCACACCCGGTGAGGCCGACGAATTGCGGCGTTCCATGGCGGCCTGGCGCCGCAAGGGGGGCGTTCATCGCTTCCGCGACAAGGTGCTGCAGGGCATGGTGGCGAACGGGTACGAGCCGGCGTTTGCCGAGCAGATCTTTCAGCAGATCCAGGGGTTTGGTGAGTACGGCTTTCCAGAGTCGCACGCGGCCAGCTTTGCCAAGCTGGTGTATGCCAGCGCCTGGGTCAAACGGCATGAACCGGCCGCCTTTTTGGCGGGCTTGCTGAACTCACAGCCGTTGGGCTTTTACACCCCCAGCCAGCTGATTCAAGATGCCCGGCGACATGGGGTGGAGGTGCACCCGCCCGACGTGTTGCACAGTGGGTGGGATTGCTATCTGGAGCCTGGCGGGGTGCATGGCCCCACGTCATCAGAGATTCAGCCCGCCGTGCGCTTGGGGCTGCGTCTGGTGGGTGGCCTCTCGCGCGAAGCGGCTGCCCGCATCGAGCAGTTGAAGTCCTCTGCCGATGGCTTGAAGGCTTTGGACTCGGTGGATGCGCTGGTGCGCGCCGCGAGATTGAGCCAGCAGGACGTGCGCGCCCTCGCCTCGGCCGATGCGCTGGCCAGCCTGGCCGGGCATCGACGCCAGCAGATGTGGGCGGCCCTGGCGGCCACCCGGCCAGACGCCCTGCTGCGTGACGCGCCCATCCATGAAGCCGCATGGGCCTTGCCGGCGGCTTCCGAGGGCGAAGAAGTCAGTCATGACTATGCAGCCCTGGGGCTCACCCTGCGCAGTCACCCCGTGGCCTTGTTGCGGCCCTTGCTCGCGCCTTACCGGGTGATGTCGGCCGAGCAACTGCGACAGCGTCGTGATGGTCAACTAGCCCGGGCCTGCGGCATCGTCACCGTGCGTCAGCAACCGGGCACGGCCTCAGGGGTGGTCTTCGTGACCCTGGAAGACGAAAGCGGCACGGTCAACGTGATCGTGTGGCCCGCGTTGAAACTGAAACAGCGCCACACCCTGATCCACGCCAGGCTGATGGCGGTGTACGGTACCTGGCAGCGCCAGGGTGAGGTGTGTCACCTCGTGGCCGGGCACCTGCACGACCTCAGCCCCCTGCTGGGGCAACTGCCCACGCAAAGTCGGGACTTTCACTGAGGCTGATCGGCATCATGGGGGCCGAAGGGTGGCGACTTGGCGTGACGGCAACACCTGGCGGCGCTTCAAGACAGCCTAAATTCGACAATAATCGTTGTCACAAACTAGAATTCGCTCACCAGGCCCACCTCAGAGGCCATACCACCGGAGACTTTCATGAGCATTGCCAACACTTGCGTTCTGATTGCTGCCGTCATGCCCATCGTCACGATGGGCATGGCCAAGGCCGCCACCGCCGGCAAGCGCCGCAGCGACGGCGGCTACGACAACAACAACCCACGAGACTGGGCCGCCAAGCAAACAGGCTGGAAGGCCCGCGCTGCTGCTGCGCAGAACAACGGCTTTGAAGCCCTGCCTCTGTTCGTGTTTGCCGTGCTGGCCGCGCAGTTCGCCGGCCTGGACCAGGCCCGCACTGACATGCTGGCCATGGCTTTCATCGGCTCGCGCATCGTCTACACCGGCCTGTACTTTGCCAACATCGCTGCGCTGCGCAGCGTGGTGTGGGCGGTGGGTCTGGGTTGCACCATCGCCATCTTCGCGCCCACACTGAAGCTGCCGTTCTGATCGGTCGGCCTCACCTGGCACAACGCCCGGGGCGGTTCATCACCGCGCCCAGGCGTTGTCTTGCTGGCTGTGCCGATGCAGGTCAGCGCTTGCGCACCGGCATCAGGTCGGTGCACGTGCCATGGGCGGCCTCGGCCGCTAGGCCCACGCTTTCCCCAAGCGTCGGATGCGGGTGGATGGTCTTGCCGATGTCGACCTCGTCAGCCCCCATCTCGATGGCCAGGGCGATCTCGCCAATCAGGTCACCTGCGTGCGTGCCCACGATGCCGCCACCGACGATGCGGTGCGTCTCGGCGTCGAACAGCAGCTTGGTGAAGCCTTCCGATCGGCCGTTGGCCAGCGCGCGACCCGAGGCCGCCCAGGGGAAGAGCCCCTTCTTGAGCGCCCTGCCCTGCACCTTGGCTTGGTCTTCGGTCAAACCCACCCAGGCGATTTCCGGGTCGGTGTAGGCCACACTGGGGATCACGCTGGCGTCGAACGCCGCGCGCGCCAGCTTCTCGTCGCCCAGCAACTCACCCGCGATGACCTCGGCCGCCACGTGGCCCTCGTGCACGGCCTTGTGCGCCAGCATGGGCTGGCCCACCAGGTCACCGATGGCGAACAGGCTGGGCACGTTGCTGCGCATCTGCTGGTCCACGGGCACGAAGCCGCGCTCGTTGATCGCCAGGCCCGCCTGGTCGGCGCCGATCTTGCGGCCATTGGGCGAGCGCCCCACGGCTTGCAGCACCAGGTCGTAGACAGCCGGCTCGGGCGCCGGCTCGCCTTCCTTGGCCGAGGCGAAGCTCACCTTGATGCCCTCAGGCGTGGCTTCGGCCGCCACCGTCTTCGTGTTCAGCATGACGCGGTCGAATCGGTGCGCGTTGTGCTTGTCCCAGACTTTGACGAGGTCGCGGTCTGCGCCCGGCATCAGGCCGTCGCCCATCTCGACCACGTCGATGCGCGCACCCAGCGTGGAGTACACCGTGCCCATTTCCAGGCCAATGATGCCGCCGCCGACGACCAGCATCTTTTTGGGTACGCTGGCCAGCGCCAAGGCGCCGGTGGAGTCGACGACACGCGGGTCATCGGGCATGAAATGTAGGCGCACGGCTTGCGAGCCTGCGGCCAGGATGGCGCGTTTGAAGCGCAGGCGACGTTTCTCGCCGGTCTTGTCTTGTGCCGTGCCCGAGGTCACATCAACCTCCAGCGTGTGGGGGTCGACCAGGCTGCCGTAGCCGCGCACCACCTCGACCTTGCGCGCCTTGGCCATGGCGGCCAGGCCTTGGGTGAGCTTGCCGGTCACGCCCGATTTGTGCGCACGCAGCTTGGCCAGGTCCAGCGTCGGCTCGCCGAAGCTCACGCCCAGGGCGTCGAAATGCTTGACCTCGTCCATCACGGCGGCCACGTGCAGCAAGGCCTTGGAGGGGATGCAGCCCACGTTCAGGCAGACACCGCCCAGCTCGGCGTAACGCTCGACCAGGATGACTTTGAGCCCCAGGTCGGCAGCGCGGAAAGCGGCGCTGTAGCCACCCGGGCCACCGCCGAGCACAAGCACGTCGCAATCGGTGTCCGACGGGAGGGCTGCCGCAGCCCGGACGGGCTGGGCGACAGCCTGCGCTGGAGCTTGAGCAGACGGTGGCGCAGAAGGCGCAGCCGCTGGAGGCGCGGCCGTTGCCGTCGCAGAGGTCGTCGCCCCGGCGCCCGCCACATCCAGCGTCAGAATGATGTGCCCCTGCCCCACCCGGTCGCCCAGCTTGACCTTGATCTCGCCCACCACCCCGGCCTGGGGCGACGGCACCTCCATCGAGGCCTTGTCGGACTCCAAGGTGATCAGGCTTTGCTCGGCGGCCACGGTCTGGCCAGGCTTGACGAGGATCTCGATGATCGCCGCGTCGACGATGTCGCCCAGGTCGGGCACGGGGATGTCGATGAATGCCATGTTGACGCCCCCTTACACCAGTGCGCGGCGGAAGTCCGCCAGCAGCGACGCCAGGTACGCGTTGAACTTGGCCGCCGACGCCCCGTCGATGACGCGGTGGTCGTAGCTCAGGCTCAACGGCAGCATCAGGCGCGGCACGAACTCGCTGCCGTTCCACACCGGCTTCATGGCCGAGCGGCACACGCCCAGGATGGCCACTTCCGGCGCGTTGATGATGGGCGTGAACGTGGTGCCGCCGAAGCCGCCCAGCGACGAGATCGAGAAGCAGCCACCGCTCATCTCGGCCGGCGTCAACTTGCCGTCGCGGGCCTTGGCGGCCAGCGCAGCGGTTTCCAGCGCCAGTTGGCTCAGCGATTTCTGGTCCACATCGCGGATCACGGGTACCACCAGGCCATTGGGCGTGTCGGCCGCGAAGCCGATGTGCACGTATTGCTTGAGCACCAGGTCGTCGCCATCGAGCGAGGCATTGAACTGCGGGAACTTGCGCAGCGACACCGCGCAGGCCTTGAGCAGGAAGGCCAGCAGCGTGAACTTGGTGCCTGCCTTGGCGTGCTCTTCGTTGAGCTTCACCCGGAAGGCCTCCAGCTCGGTGATGTCGGCCTCTTCGTGGTTGGTCACGTGCGGGATGCGAACCCAGTTGCGGTGCAGGTTGGCGCCCGAGATCTTTTTGATGCGCGACAGCGGCTGGCGCTCGATGGGACCGAACTTGGTGAAGTCGACCGAGGGCCAGGGCAGCAAGGTCATGCCGCCCAGATCGGCGCTGCCCGCGCCTGACGACGACGCACCAGCCGCAGGCAAGCCGCCCGCAGCCACCTGCGCGATCACGCCCTTGACGAAGTTTTGAACATCAACATGGGTGATGCGGCCTTTGGGGCCAGAGCCGGGCACCTTGGCGATGTCGACACCCAGCTCGCGCGCAAAGCGGCGAACGGATGGCGACGCATGGGCGATGTGGCCCGACGAGGTGGATTCAGCAGGCAGCAGGGCCGCGGTGGGACTGGTGCGAGCTGCCGCGTCACTGGGCCCCGCTGATGCGGGTGACGCAGGCGCCGAGGGTGCTGAGGGGGCAGCAGCCGGCGGTGTAGCGGGCGCGGCTGCAGCGACTGAGGCTGTAGGCGCAGTTGGCGCACTCGCCACCACGCCTTCAGCCACTTCCAGCACCCCGATCACCGAACCCTGGCTCACCTTGTCGCCCAGTTTCAGTCGCAGTTCCTTGATCACCCCGGCCTGGGATGAGGGCACCTCCATCGAGGCCTTGTCCGACTCGATGGTGATGAGGCTTTGCTCGGCGCGCACGGTGTCGCCCGGTTTGACCAGCAGTTCGATGACCGCTGCGTCGCTCACGTCCCCGATGTCCGGGACGGTCAGTTCAATCGTAGGCATGTTGAAGCTCCGTTCCAGATCCGTCTCAGGCGTACAGCGGGTTCACCTTGTCGGCGTCGATGCCATAGCGGCTGATGGCCTCGGCCACCTTGGACACCGGCAGTTGCCCCTCGTCGGCCAGGCTCTTGAGCGCCGCCACCACGATGTAGTGCCGGTTGATCTCGAAGTGCTCGCGCAGACGGTAGCGGAAGTCGGATCGGCCGAAGCCGTCGGTGCCCAGCACCTTGAAAGATCGACCACGGGGGATGTACGCCCGGATCTGCTCGGGCAGCGCCTTGACGTAGTCGGTCGAGGCCACGACCGGGCCCTGGGTGCGGCTCAGCTGCTTCGTCACGAACGGCACGCGGGGCGCTTCGGTGGGGTGCAGCAGGTTCCACCGCTCGGCATCTTGACCATCACGGGCCAGCAGGTTGAAGCTCGGGCAGCTCCACACGTGGGCGCCGACGCCCCACTCGGTCTCCAACAGCTCCTTGGCGGCCATCGACTCGCGCAGGATGGAGCCCGAACCCAGCAGGTTGACCTGCAAAGGCTGGCGGGTGTCCGCCTCCTGCAGGCGGTACATGCCCGCGATGATCTCGGCCTCGGTACCCGGCAGCAGACCCGGCTGGGCGTAGTTCTCGTTGAGCAGGGTCAGGTAGTAGAAGACGTTCTCCTGCTTCTCGACCATGCGCTTCAAACCGTCCTGGATGATGACCGCGACCTCGTGGGCAAAGCTCGGGTCGTAGCTCAGGCAGTTCGGGATGGTGCCCGCCACCAGTTGGCTGTGACCGTCTTCGTGTTGCAGGCCTTCACCATTGAGCGTGGTGCGCCCGGAGGTGCCGCCCAGCAAGAAGCCCCGGGCCTGCATGTCGCCGGCCGCCCAAGCCAAGTCGCCAATACGCTGCAGCCCAAACATCGAGTAATAGATGTAGAACGGGATCATCACGCGGTTGTTGGTCGAATACGAGGTCGCCGCAGCGATCCACGAACTCATGCCGCCCGCTTCGTTGATGCCCTCTTGCAGGATCTGGCCGGCCTTGTCCTCGCGGTAGTACATGACCTGGTCCTTGTCGACCGGGGTGTACTTCTGGCCTTCCGGCGCGTAAATGCCGATCTGTCGGAACAGGCCCTCCATGCCGAAGGTGCGGGCCTCATCCACCAGAATGGGCACCACGCGCGGCCCCAGGTGGGCGTCACGCAGCAGCGGCGTCAGACAGCGCACGAAGGCCTGCGTGGTCGAAATCTCGCGTCCCTCTTGAGTGGGCTCCAACACGCTCTGGAAAGCATCCAGGCCCGGCACGGGCAAGGTTTCTTCCGCCTTGGGGCGACGCTTGGGCAGGTACCCACCCAGGGCCTGACGGCGCTCGTGCAGGTACGTCATCTCCGGCGTGTGCTCGGCCGGTTTGATGAAGGGCAGCTTGGCGATGTCTTCATCCGCCACCGGGATGTTGAAACGATCGCGGAACAACTTGATGTCTTCGTCGGTCAGCTTCTTGGTCTGGTGCGCGGTGTTCTTGCCTTCGCCGCTCTTGCCCATGCCAAAGCCCTTGACCGTCTTGATCAGCAGCACGGTGGGCTGGCCAGTGTGGTTGACGGCTGCGTGGTAGGCCGCGTACACCTTCTGCGGATCATGGCCACCCCGGTTCAGGCGCCAGATGTCGTCGTCCGACAGACGGGCCACCATCTCGGCGGTGCGCGGATCGCGGCCGAAGAAGTTCTTGCGCACGAAAGCGCCATCGTTGGCCTTGCAGGCTTGGTAGTCGCCGTCGACCATCTCCATCATGATCTTGCGCAGGATGCCTTCCTTGTCGCGCGCCAGCAGCGGGTCCCAGTACGAGCCCCACAGAAGCTTGATCACGTTCCAGCCGGCACCACGGAACTCGCCTTCCAGTTCTTGCACGATCTTGCCGTTGCCGCGCACCGGACCATCCAGACGCTGGAGGTTGCAGTTGATGACGAAGATCAGGTTGTCGAGCTTCTCGCGCGCAGCCAGGCCGATGGCACCCAGCGACTCGGGCTCGTCCATCTCGCCGTCGCCGCAGAACACCCAGACCTTGCGCTTGGACGTGTCCGCCAGGCCCCGGGCATGCAAATACTTCAGAAAGCGGGCCTGGTAGATCGCCATGATCGGGCCCAGACCCATCGAGACGGTCGGGAACTGCCAGAACTCCGGCATCAGCTTGGGGTGCGGGTAGCTGGACAGGCCCTTGCCACCAACTTCTTGTCGGAAGTTGGCCAGTTGGTCTTCGGTGATGCGGCCTTCCATGAAGGCCCGCGCGTAGATGCCGGGGGCCGAGTGACCCTGGATGTAGAGAAGATCGCCGCCGTGTTCGGGCGTGTCGGCGTGCCAGAAGTGGTTGAAGCCCACGCCCAGCATGGTCGCCAGCGAGGCGAACGAAGAAATGTGGCCGCCGAGGTCACCGCCGTCGGGCGGGTTATGGCGGTTGGCACGCACCACCATGGCCATGGCGTTCCAGCGCATGTAACTGCGCAGACGCTCTTCAATCTCCAGATTGCCAGGGTGGTGAGCCTCATCCTCGACCGGGATGGTGTTCACGTAGGCGGTGTTAGCCGAGAACGGCAAATCAATACCGGCCTGTCGCGCATGATCCAGCAGGGTCTCAAGCAGGTCATGGGCACGGGCGCGCCCTTCGGTCTCGATGACCCCGGTCAAGGCATCCAGCCATTCGCGGGTTTCTTCGGGGTCCAGGTCCAGGGCCGCAGCGGGCAACGGATCGTGGGCAGACATGGGTTCAGTCTCCTGTGCGTGGGGCGTGTGCACCAGTATGGGCACGCGTCCAGGTTCCAGATCGTGGATAAACGGGGGAACCAGGGGGTTGCGAAGTGTTTCTGCAACAGGGATGGCGTTGCAAAACACGAAAAGCATACGCCGAGTTCGCCCCCTGTCGAATACGGAAAGCCACACGGATAATGGCGCCATGGTGTTTCCCGCAACGTTGCCCCCCTCCCCCCATGCGGCCCGGGCCGGCCATGGCGGCCAAACCAGCCGACTGTTCTGGCGCTGGTGGCGTCGCCAATCCCCCAGCCAGCAAGACCGCTATGCCACGCTGGGCCCCTTGGTGTCGGTGTTGCTGTTCCTGGCGGCGATCATTGCGGCCTTCTGGTACCTGCGCAACGAAGAACTGGAGCGCGAACAAGAAGCCGTCAAGCGCGACACCGAGGTCGTGCAGCAACAGATTCGCCTGCGCCTGCTGGAAAACCAGGAGCAACTGGTTCGCATCGCCAGAGAAACCACCCTCCGCTCTGCCCAGGTTGAGCCGTTCCTCGGTCAATCGGGTGACTTCATCCGGTCCCGCCCCGAGGTGCTGGGCGTGGCCTGGGTCACGCCAGACCGACAGATCAAGGCCTCCCGCAGCACCATGAGCCTGCCGCTGGATCCGGGAGCCTCCCTGGCCTTGCCTGCGCCCAACGGCAATGGCGGCGGCAACGGTAGCAGCGGCGACCGTCGCCTGCCCGCCGACGCCTTTGATCCCTTCAAGAACACCCAGGAATCCCTGGAAGCCTTCCGCGTGGCGCGCGAGCGGGGTGTGCCCTCCTACTCCTACCCCTTCCGCAACACGGCGGGCGTGAAGGTGGTGCAGGTGCACATTCCGGTCGTGGATCGAACAGGGGTCAGCAGCAGCGTGGTGGCCGAGTACGCACTTGAGCCTCTGATGCGCTACTTGGTGCCGCAAGAGATCGCCAGCCGCCACGCCATGAGCCTGGTCACCCTGGACGGCACCGCCTTGACAGGCTATGTGGGTACCGACCAGAACAGTGCGGCGCGGCCCACCTTCGTCCATGAGGTGGTCGTCACTCCGGTCAGCAACGGCCTGATCTTGCGGGGCATGGGTTTTCGCACCTCCTCCAGCCTGATCGGCAACACCCTGTTCTGGATGGTGGTGGCCTTGTCGGTGCTGACGGTGTGGACGCTGATGGGCACCTTGCGTCACATGCGTCGACGCACGGAGATCCAGAAAACGCTGGTGCAGGAAACCAATTTCCGTCGGGCCATGGAAAACTCCATGCTCACCGGCATGCGCACCATCGATCTGGAAGGCCGTATCACCTATGTGAACCCTGCCTTCTGTGCCATGACGGGCTTCTCCGAAGAAGAGCTGATTGGTTGCGTGCCGCCCTACCCCTACTGGCCCAAAGACCGTCTGGACGAGTTCAACCGCATGTTCCAGCAAGAATTGCTGGGCCGCAGCCCCATGGGTGGCATCGAAGTGGTGATGCAGCGCCGAGATGGCAGCCAGTTCGATGCACGACTGTACGTGTCACCCCTGATCGATGCCCAGGGCGACCAGACCGGCTGGATGACCTCGGTCACCAACATCACCGAGGCCAAGCGCGTGCGCGACCAGCTCACGGCGGCGCACGAGCGCTTCACAACCGTGCTGGAAGGGCTGGACGCGGCCGTGTCCGTGGTGTCGGTGCAGCGCGGCGAGCTGTTGTTTGCCAACCGCTCGTACCGGCTGTGGTTTGGTGCCGACCCCACGGCCCACAGCCATCTGACCGGGGGCGAAATCACGCCAGATGAAGTCATTGATGGTGATGAATCGGTCGATGACTTTGGTGGACTGCCCACCCAGGCGCTGACCACGGCTGGCAGCGACACCCGTGAGGTGTACCTGGACAGCGCCCAGAAGTGGTTTGACGTGCGGGCCCGTTATATCCAGTGGACAGACGGCAATCTGGCCCAGATGCTGATCGCCACCGATGTGACCGATCACAAAACAGCCGAGGATGCCGCCGCCAGACAGGCTGAGAAGGCGCAGTTCACCAGCCGACTGATCACCATGGGCGAGATGGCCTCGACCGTGGCCCATGAACTCAACCAGCCGCTGGCCGCCATTTCCAACTACTGCAGCGGCCTCATCAGCCGGGTGCAAAACGGCAACATCGACAACGAACAGCTGGTGGGCGCTCTCGAGAAAACCGCCCGTCAGGCCCAGCGCGCCGGGCAGATCATCCACCGCATCCGCCAGTTCGTGAAACGATCCGAGCCCCAGCGACAACCCTGCCGGGTGCGCGACATCACCGACGCCGTGCTGGATCTGGCTGTCTTCGAAATGAAGCGTCGGCGCGTGACGCTCAACACCGTGGTGGCCAACCGCCTGCCGCAGATCTCGGCCGACCCCATCCTGATCGAACAGGTGCTGCTGAACCTGCTCAAAAATGCAGCCGAGGCCATCGACACGGCCAACATGCCCCAGTCGCGCCGCACCATCGATCTGCGCGTTCAGCAGCGCCACACGGCCGAGCAAGGCGAGGTGGTCGAGTTCACCGTGACCGACACGGGCCCTGGCATGAAGGAAGAGATGCTGGCCCGACTGTTCGAGGCGTTTCACTCTACCAAGGCCGAGGGCCTAGGGATAGGCCTGAGTCTTTGCCGCTCCATCATCGAGTCACACCATGGCAGGATCAAGGCTGAGAACCTCTACAATGGTTCGGTGACGGTTGGATGTCGTTTCAGCTTCACGTTGCCCATCGACTCGGTTCCCACGATGGGTGGCACCGACAGCTCGACGCCTGACGGCGCTGCTCCTTCCACTTCAAACAACTAGCAGGCTGACAACCCATGAGCTTGATTCCGAAAAAAGGCACGGTCTATGTGGTGGACGACGACGAAGCCGTCCGCGATTCACTGCAATGGCTGCTGGAAGGCAAGGACTACCGCGTTCGCTGTTTCGACTCGGCCGAGTCCTTCCTGGCCCGCTTTGATCCTCGTGAGGTGGCCTGCCTGATCGCCGACATCCGCATGGATGGCATGAGCGGTCTGGAACTGCAGGACAAGCTGCTCGATCGCAAATCGCCGCTGCCCATCGTGTTCATCACCGGCCACGGTGACGTGCCCATGGCGGTGAACACCATGAAAAAGGGCGCGATGGATTTCATCGAGAAGCCCTTCAAGGAGGACGCCTTGGTGTCGCTGGTCGAGCGCATGCTGGACCAGGCCCGCGTTGCCTTCTCGCAATCGCAAGAAGCCGCCAGCCGCGAGGCCCTGCTGTCTCGTTTGACAACCCGCGAAGCCCAGGTGCTTGAGCGCATCGTGGCCGGCCGCCTGAACAAGCAAATTGCGGACGACCTGGGTATCTCCATCAAGACGGTGGAAGCCCACCGCGCCAACGTGATGGAGAAGCTCAATGCCAACACCGTGGCCGACCTGCTGAAGATCGCCCTGGGCGCCAACCAGCAGCCCCCTGCTGCGGCCACCAAGTAAGGCCTGCGCCCCAGCCCTCGAAGGCCGCCCGACAGCGGCCTTTTTCCATTACTGAGCCCCCGTTCTCACTCTTTCCCGCCTCGGAGCCCCCCATGACTGCCCAACTCATCGATGGCAATGCCCTGTCCAAGCAACTGCGCGCCGAAGTCGCCCAGCGCGCTGCCGCGCTCACGGCCAAGGGCCTCAAGCCTGGGCTGGCCGTGGTCCTGGTCGGTGACAACCCCGCCAGCCAGGTCTATGTGCGCAACAAGGTCAAGGCCTGTGAAGATGTGGGCTTCCATTCCGTGCTGGAAAAGTACGAGGCCACGATGACCGAGGCTGAATTGCTGGGCCGCGTCGAGGCACTCAACAACGACCCGTCCATTCACGGCATCCTGGTGCAGTTGCCCCTGCCCAAGCACATTGACGACCACAAGGTCATCGAAGCCATCTCGCCGCTCAAGGACGTCGACGGCTTCCACGTGGCCAGCGCTGGCGCCCTGATGGTGGGCGAAGTCGGCTTCAAGGCCTGCACGCCCTATGGCTGCATGAAGATGCTCGAATCCATCGGCATGAAAGACCTGCGCGGCAAGCATGCCGTGGTGATTGGCCGCTCCAACATCGTCGGCAAGCCCATGGCCATGATGCTGCTGGCTGCCAACGCCACCGTCACCATCACCCACAGCGGCACGGCCGATCTGGCTGCCATGACTCGGCAGGCCGACATCGTCGTGGCCGCCGTGGGCAAGCGCAACGTGCTGACAGCCGACATGGTCAAACCCGGTGCCGTGGTGATTGACGTGGGCATGAACCGCGACGACGACGGCAAGCTCTGCGGCGATGTGGACTTTGCAGGCGTGAAAGAAGTCGCCAGCCACATCACCCCTGTGCCCGGTGGGGTGGGCCCCATGACCATTACCATGTTGCTGGTCAACACCATGGAAGCGGCCGAGCGCACCGCCGCGCAAGCTTGAGTTTCGCGCGGGCGCCCGCACCTCTGACATTGTCTTTGTTTGCACCGCCATCGTTCATCCGGCACACCCAACGCACACCAACATGAGCACCAACCCACTGCTTGACACCTCCGGCCTGCCCCTGTTCGACCAGATCAAGCCCGAGCACGTGACGCCGGCGCTGGATGTGCTGCTAGCCGATGCCGAGGCCTCCCTGACGAAGGTCACGGGCCCGGACGTGCCGCCGGATTACGACGCCTTGTCGCTGCTGCTGGACGTGAGCACCGAACGCCTGGGTCGTGCCTGGGGCGCCGTGGGTCACCTCAACAGCGTGGCCGACACGCCCGAGCTGCGTGCGGCGTTCAACGACAACCTGCCTCGCATGACGGAGTTTTACACCCGTCTGGGGGCCGATGAGCGCCTGTACGCCAAGTACAAAGCCCTGAACCAGGCTCAGCAAGCCTTGCCCCAAGAAGAGCGCCTGAGTGCGCCCCGGCAGCGTGCGCTGGACAACGCCCTGCGCGGCTTCGTGCTGGGTGGGGCTGAACTGCAAGGCGAGGCCAAGGCCCGTTTTGCCGCCATCCAGGAAGAACAGGCCGCCAAGTCGCAGGCGTTCTCTGAGCATGTGATGGACGCCACGGATGCCTTCGCGCACTACGCCAGCACCGACGAACTGGTGGGGGTGCCCCAGGACGTGCAAGACGCCACCCGGGCTGCCGCCGAGGCGGAAGGCAAAGATGGCCACAAGCTCACGCTGCACATGCCGTGCTACCTGCCGGTGATGCAGTACGCCACCAACCGCAGCCTGCGCGAGACCATGTACCGCGCCTACAGCACCCGTGCCAGCGAGTTTGGCCCGGCTGAGCGTGACAACTCTCAGCTCATGCAGGACATCCTGCGCCTGCGCCAGGAAGAAGCCAGCTTGCTCGGCTACGGCAGCTTTGCCGATGTGTCGCTGGTACCCAAGATGGCCGACAGCCCGGCGCAGGTGATGAGCTTCCTGCGTGACCTGGCCCAGCGCGCCCGTCCGTACGCTGAGAAAGACATGGCCGAGCTGCGAGACTTTGCCCGCAGCGAATTGGGCCTGGATGACCTGCAAGCCTGGGACGTGGCCTTTGTGAGCGAGAAGCTCAAAGAAGCCCGCTACGCTTTCAGCGATCAAGAGGTCAAACAGTACTTCACCGAGCCCACGGTGCTCCAAGGCCTGTTCAGCCTGATCGAACGGCTGTTCGAGGTGCAGATCAAGCCCGACACCGCCCCCGTGTGGCACGAGTCCGTGCGCTTCTTCCGCATCGAGCGCGCAGGCTCCCAGGGCGCCGAGTTGGTTGGTCAGTTCTACCTCGACCCCTACGCCCGACCGGGCAAGCGCCCTGGCGCCTGGATGGACGATGTGCGCGGCCGTTGGTCGCGCCCCGACAACCAGGCCACGCAAACCCCGGTGGCCCACCTGGTGTGCAACTTCGCCAAGGGCGTGGGCGACAAGCCTGCCTTGCTGACCCACGACGACGTCATCACCCTGTTCCACGAGTTCGGTCACGGCCTTCACCACATGCTGACCAAGGTGAACGACATCGGTGTCTCCGGCATCAGCGGGGTCGAGTGGGACGCGGTCGAGCTGCCCAGCCAGTTCATGGAGAACTTCTGCTGGGAGTGGGATGTGCTGCAGCAACTCACCTCGCACGTGGACACGGGCGCCCCTCTGCCCCGTGATTTGTACGACAAGATGATCGCGGCCAAGAACTTCCAGAGCGGTTTGATGACCCTGCGCCAGATCGAGTTCTCGCTGTTCGACATGCGCTTGCACGCCGAAGCCGGCAGCGCCGATCGCATCCAGCAGGTGGTCGATGAAGTTCGCCGCGAAGTGGCGGTCAACATCCCGCCGGCCTTCAACCGCTTTCAGCACACCTTCTCACACATCTTTGCAGGCGGCTACGCGGCGGGGTATTACAGTTACAAGTGGGCCGAGGTGCTCTCGGCGGATGCCTATGCGGCGTTTGAAGAGGCTGCTTCGGCTGCCGGGGTGGTCAATCCTGAGGTGGGCCGCCGATACCGCGAGGCCATCCTGGAGGCGGGCGGTAGCCGCCCCGCCATGGAAAGCTTCAAGGCATTCCGCGGGCGCGAGCCTCAGATTGACGCACTCTTGCGTCATCAAGGCATGGCCTGACCCTGTGGCATCGTTTTTCGCTGGAGTTTGTTGATGCATCTGGCACGTCGTCATCCTCACTCGCTCTTGCCCTGGGCCGCGGCAGCTTTGTTGATGGCTGCGGGGCCGGCCTGGGCGCTCTACAAGGTAGTGGGCCCGGATGGCAAGGTCACGTACACCGACCGACCACCCACCGCCCAGGCCAACACCCCGGCCAGCACCGTCTCTGCGGCGCACGGTGCCGGGGGGGCTAACTTGGCAGGCCTGCCCTTTGAGGTGCGCCAGGCAGCTCAGCGGTTTCCGGTGCAGCTCTACACCACCAGCGACTGCAATCCCTGCAGTTCAGCGCGGCAGTTCCTGAACCGCCGTGGCGTGCCTTTTGTCGAGTTCACGGTGAATGGGGATTCTGACCAGTTGGCCTTCCAGCAGCAGTTCAAGGTGGATGCGCTGCCATTGGTGCGTGTGGGCAGCAAGAACATGACCGGCTTCAACGAGCAGGAGTGGCGCAGCTACCTGGACGCCGCCGGCTACCCAGCCAGCTCGCAACTGCCGTCCAGCTACCGACAGGCTGACGCTCGCGCCTGGCGGCCAGCCACACGCCCCGGCACGGGCACCGCTGAGTCCTCACGAACCGACACGCCTGCCACAGCCCCATCGGTCACACCACCGCCCGGCATCCGGTTCTGACACCGGGCGTCGTGGTTCAGAACGACAGCGTTTTCACGCCCTGGGCCGTACCCAACAGGCACAACGAGGCCTTGTTGCGCGCAAACACGCCCACGGTCACCACGCCAGGCCACTGATTCACCTGGAATTCAAATTCGGCGGGGGCGCTGATCTTCAGCCCCTTCACATCCACGATGATGTTGCCGTTGTCGGTGGTCACACCAGCGCGCACCTGCGCCTGGCCACCCATGGCGGCAAACGCACGCATCACCTGCGCGGCCGCCATCGGGATCACTTCCACCGGCAGCGGGAAGGCGCCCAGCGTCTGTACCAGCTTGGATTCGTCGGCGATGCACACAAAGCGCTCCGCCAGTTCGGCCACGATCTTCTCGCGCGTCAGGGCCGCACCGCCGCCCTTGATCATGAAGCCAGCCGGGTCGATCTCGTCGGCCCCGTCCACATACACGCCCAGGCCGGTCACCGATTCGGCCGGCAAGACCTTCACCCCCAGGGCCTCCAGCCGCTGGGTGCTGCGCACCGAGCTCGACACCGCACCCGTCACGCGCTGAGGGTCTGCCTTCAGCGCCTCACCCAGGGCATCGATGAACTTGTCCACCGTCGAGCCGGTGCCCACCCCCACGATGCAGCCGTGGGGCACATGGTCCAGGGCGGCGCGGCCCACCAGGGTTTTCAGTTCGTCTTGGGTCATGATGTTGGAAAGAAATCAGTCTTGCGAAAAGGAATCGAGAGGGCACTCACCACGACGGCAGGCCGCGACCTGACAGGCTCATCCAGACCAGCAGACCACCGATCAGCACCGGCTGATGCACCATGTAAAACGTCAGGCTCCACTGACCCAGGTGTACCAGGCCTCGCCACCAGGCTGGTGTCGCCCTCAACACCCCGGCATTGTCGCCTGAAGCGGAGGGGCTCACGCGGGTGCTGAGCCACTCGGGGCGGTGTTTCAGGGCCCATTGGGTGGCCGCCATGCCCCACCACATCACCCCCAGCCAGGGCAGGATGGGCACGTAATCCTCCGTGACGGGCTTGTGGGTCACCAAACCCACCCAATTCGTCCACCGGGTGTCAAACCAGGGGTGGCTGAACCACCAGGGCAAGCACACCGCCAGCAGCCCGAGGGGCCACAACCACGCGCCCAGGGGTGCACTCAGGCGGGCGATCAGCAGCATCACCACCATGCCGTGCAGCACACCGAAGGTGATGACACTGCGCGGAAACATCACATACGAGGCGGCCGATACCAGCAGCGCACAGGCCAGAATCTGTCCCTCGCGGCGCCAAAAACGACCCCAGCTTTGGCCTTGGGCCACGGCAATCGCCTGGCCAGCCCCCGCACACACCAGGAACATGGACAAGATCCAGGTGCGCTGGATGGTCCAGAACGGGTCGCGGTAAAAATCGGCCTCGATCAGCTTGAAGGTGGCCAAATCAAAACAGAAATGGAACACGGCCATCCAGACCAGGGCAGCGCCCCGCAGGGCGTCCACGCAGTCCAGCCGCGAACCGGGGGGCGTCAGAAGCTTGCCTTTTTGTTCGTCCATCGCGATAGTATCGGCCCTCCCCCGCCTCAGTTTTGCTGCCATGTCTTTGCGCCCCCACCGTCTTGAGTTGCTGTCGCCTGCCCGCACCGCCGATATCGGCATCGAGGCCGTCAACCATGGCGCTGACGCCGTGTACATCGGCGGCCCATCCTTCGGTGCCCGCACCAACGCCAGCAACGAGGTGGCCGACATCGAGCGCCTGGTCAAGCACGCGCACCGCTATCACGCGCGCATCTTCGCCACGATGAACACCATCTTGCGCGACGACGAGCTGGAAGCCGCCCGCCGCCAGATCTGGCAACTCTACGAGGCCGGTGTGGATGCGCTGATCATCCAGGACATGGGCCTGCTGGAGCTGGACCTGCCCCCCATCCAGCTGCACGCCAGCACCCAAACCGACATCCGCACGGTCGAGAAAGCCAAGTTCTTGCAGGATGTGGGATTCAGCCAGATCGTGCTGGCGCGCGAGCTGACGCTGCCGCAGATCCGCGATATCGCGGCGCACACCCACTGCAACATCGAGTTCTTCATCCATGGTGAGCTGTGTGTGGCCTACAGCGGCCAGTGCTTCATCAGCCATGCCCACACCGGCCGCAGCGCCAACCGGGGCGATTGCTCGCAGGCCTGTCGCCTGCCCTACAACGTGATGGACGGCAGTGGTCAGGTGGTGGCCTTCGAGCAGCATGTGCTGTCCATGAAGGACAACGACCAGAGCGCCAACCTGCGCGCCTTGATCGACGCGGGTGTCAGCTCGTTCAAGATCGAAGGCCGCTACAAGGACATGGGCTATGTGAAAAACATCACCGCCCACTACCGACTGTTGCTGGATGAGATCCTGGAAGACCGGCCGGAGCTGGCCCGCGCCTCATCCGGCGAGTGCACCTTCTATTTTCAGCCTGACCCGGATC
>CAMTVS010000016.1:0-131042 GCA_947085235.1 uncultured Aquabacterium sp.
CGAAGACCGTTCAAACCCCAAGACTGAAGACAGCGGCTTGATGCGACACTCGCGCGGGGCGACTTCAAACGATCGTTTTACCTGGTCGCCACACACCATCACATCACAGGGTCCGCCATGTCTCGTCTGCCACCGCCAACGCCGCACCGCCAGAGCGCCCCGCCTGCGATTCTGGACATCGAAGCCTCTGGATTCGGCCTGGGCAGCTACCCCATCGAAGTGGGTTTCGTGCTGCCGGATGGTCAAGCGTGGTGCAGCCTGGTGCAACCCGAACCCGACTGGCAACACTGGGATCCGAATGCGGCGGCCGTGCATGGCATCGAGCGTGAGCACCTTGAGAAACACGGACGCACCGCCTCGGCGGTGTGTGAGGCGCTGAACCAGCAGTTGCAAGGCATGGTGGTGTACTCGGACGCCTGGGCCCACGACTACACCTGGCTGAACCGGTTGTACGAGGTGGCGGGCCGATCGCCCAGTTTCAAGCTGGAAAACCTGCGCGCCCTGCTGGATGACCAGGACGCCGCACGCTGGCACGAGGTCAAACGCCGCGTGGCGGCCACGGCGGGCCTGCAGCGCCACCGTGCCAGCTCGGATGCGCGCCTGTTGCAGCAGACGTGGTTGTCGCTTCGTCACCCCCAAAGCTTGGCCGCATGAGCTGAAATTTCTCAAGTCGTGGGATGAAGGTCCGAAAACCCGGGCACTGCTGTTCACAGTCGGGGTGTCCATGTTTTCTACCGTATCTGCGGTGCGCATGGGGACGCCCACCATCCTGCGACAGGTGCGCCCACTGGCTTCGGCCGTGGTGGCCTGCACCCTGATCTCTGCAGGTTATGTGCTGTCGTCCTCTGGGCAATCACATGCTGAGTTGATGGGGGCTGCGTGCCTCGCGGCCGGAGCGGCGCACTTGTGGTTTCGGCCCGGTCGCTCACGCTCGTCTCGACAACATGCCGATCTGAATGCCGAGCGCTGGAGCATGCTGCTGGATGGCCACGGCGATGCCGCCCTGGTGCTGCGGCGACGGGCGGACATGATGGGACGCTTCATGGGCTACGAGATCGCTGAGGCGAACGCAGCCGCTCACGCGCTGTATGCGGGCCCTGACGGGGCCTTGACGGGCCGACTTCTGTTTGACGTGCTGCCGACCGGATGGCCCGAGAGCTTTCAAGAGCGCCTGGACCAGTGCTGGCACAGCGGCCTGCGACAGGAAGACGAACACGCGCACATGGCCGAGCACGACACCCACCGTGCCACATGGCTGCATCATCAAATGATTCGGCTGCCGGATGGCGTGGTGGTGTTGACCCGAGACACGACCGCCATGCACGCCTCGATGGAGGCCTTGCACGAACAGGAAGTGTTCTACCGCACGCTGGTGAACAGCCTGCCCATGGCGGCGTATGCCCGCAGTGCTCGGCCCCATAACCGAGGTCAGTACGTGGTGTGGAACCAGGTGGCCGCCCAGACCATGAACCTGCCCACCGAGCAGGCACTGGGACGCCAGCCCCATGAGGTTTTGCCCGCCGAGGTGGCCCAGCGGGCCGATGAGCAAGACGAGCATGTGGTCCAGACCGACGCGACCCAGGTCTATGAAGACGTGGTCTTCCACACCGCGCAGGGCGATCGCATCGTCAACCTGATCAAGACCCCGGTGCACCGCATCGACGGCGAGCTGGATCACATCCTGTCCATCGCCATCGATGTGACCGAGCAACGCGAAGCCGCGGAACAACTGCGTCTGGCCTCTCGCGTGATCGATGAAACGGGCGAAGCCATTGTGATCACCGACGCCCTGGACCGTGTGGTGCGCGTGAATCCCGCATTCCTGAGCATGACAGGCTTGAGCCCGCAGGAGGTGATGGGACAGTTTGCCGAACTGCTGGGCATGCCGCCCTTGCGCGAAAGCCACCTGCAGGGCGTCAGCCAGGCCCTGGTGCGTGGGCAGCGCTGGGTGGGCGAAAGCCAGCAACTGCGGCAGGACGGCCGATCATTGGACATCTGGCTGAGCGTGAGCACTTTGCGCAATCCTCAGCAGGGGATCACTCAGCACATCCGTGTGTTCAGCGACATCTCGGTGCTCAAGGCCCAGCAGCGAGAGCTGGCCGAGCAGGCTCGGCACGACACGCTGACGGGCTTGCCCAATCGGCGGGCCTTCAGCGAGCGTCTGCGCCAGGCCATGGCCCGCGCGCGCCGCAGCCCGCAGACCCTGGCCGTGCTGTTCATCGACTTGGATGGCTTCAAGGCCGTGAACGACCGCTGGGCCCACGCCAGCGGCGATCACCTGCTGCAGGAAGTGGCCGCGCGCCTGCAGCAATGCGTGCGCAACACCGACTGTGTGTGTCGCCTGGCGGGCGACGAGTTCACCGTGATCCTGGAAGGGGCCGGCCACCCTCAGGAGGTGTTCCGCATCGGGCAACGCATCCTGGACCGCGTGAGCCTGCCCGTGGCCGTGGGCCAAGGTGAGGCCGTGGTCACGCCCAGCATCGGCGCCGCGGTCTTCATCACCTCGGACTCGGAACAAAGTCTGTGCGAACGCGCCGATGCGGCCATGTACCAGGCTAAGCGCCAAGGCAAGGCCCAACTGGTGATGAGCGCCCGCCCCGATACATCAGATAACGAGCGTAGCCAGATAATTGCCATCAATTGACGACATTTACCCGCAAACAGGGGGCGCACCACTGTGGTGCCGAAGCACGATGAACGTTCCGGGGCTGATATAAACCCGGGTTCGCTGCGGGGTCATGGTTCATGGTGTGCCATGAACTGACCCCGCTCTTCGTCCACCGCCCCATGATTGCGTCCCGATGGCCACATCGTCCTCGCCCGCTTCCTCTGCCCCCACGCCCACCGCCAGCGCGCCCAAAAATCGCCCCCGCGTGGTGATCATCGGTTGCGGTTTTGGCGGTCTGGAGGCGGCCAAGGCGCTGGCCGAGGCGGACGTTGAAATCGTGGTGGTGGACCGGACCAACCACCACCTCTTCCAGCCCTTGCTGTACCAGGTGGCCACCGCTGGCCTGCCGGCGCCCGCCATTGCGGCGCCCATTCGCCACATCCTGCGTGAGCAGATCGCCAAAGGGCAACTGACGGTGCTGATGGCCGAGGTGACCAGCATCGACACGGCCTCCTCCTGTGTGGTGATGGACGGCGGCGAGCACCTGCATTACGACCACCTGATCGTGGCCGCCGGCGCCACCCACAGCTACTTCGGGC
This sequence comes from uncultured Aquabacterium sp., assembly GCA_947085235.1. Classification (GTDB taxonomy): domain Bacteria; phylum Pseudomonadota; class Gammaproteobacteria; order Burkholderiales; family Burkholderiaceae_C; genus Aquabacterium. The sequence continues at coordinate 3,208 of CAMTVS010000016.1, forward strand.
GCGATGACTGGGCTCGGTACGCACCGGGCCTGAAGACGCTGGGTGATGCCTTCACCATCCGACGTCGGGTGCTGACCGCCTTCGAGCAGGCCGAGCGCGAAACCGACCCGGCCAAGCGCGTGCCCTGGCTGACCTTTGCCGTGGTGGGCGCAGGCCCCACAGGCGTGGAGATGGCTGGCACCATGGCCGAGATCGCGCAGCAGACGCTGAGTGCCGAGTTCCGCCACATCGACTCGCGCGAGGCGCGCGTGATCTTGCTGGAGGGGGCGCCCCGGGTGCTGGGCACCTTCACGGAAGACCTGTCGCAACGCGCCAAAGAGCAGCTTGAAGGCCTGGGGGCCGAGGTTCTGCCGGGCGCCAAGGTCACGAACATCACGGCCTTTGGCATCCACTACGACACCACCGAACCGGCACCCGAAGGCGGCACCCAGGTGGTGTCGCACTTCCTGCCCAGCCGCACGGTGATCTGGGCCGCTGGTGTGGCGGCCTCGCCTCTGGGCAAGGCCCTGGCCAAGTCTACCGGCTGCGCACTGGACCGCGCGGGCCGGGTGATCGTGGAGCCCGATCTGACGGTGGCGGGCTACCCCAACATCTACGTGGTGGGCGACCTGGCATCGGCCAAGAGCTACCTCGACCCTGCATCTCCCACCCCTGTGCCCGGCGTGAGCCCAGGGGCCAAGCAGATGGGGCGCAAGGCGGCCTTCAACATCATTCGCCAACTCGATGGCCTGGGCACGCAGTCCTTCCGCTACTTTGACTACGGCTCACTGGCCACCATCGGCAAGCGGGCAGCGGTGGCCATGATCGATCTGCCGTTCACGAAACGGCAACTGCGCTTCAGCGGCTTTCCGGCCTGGTTGTTCTGGCTGTTCGTGCACGTGTACTTCCTCATCGGCTTCCGCAACCGCATGGTGGTGTTGATGGACTGGGCCTGGGCGTACTTCACCTCCCAACGCCACGCCCGCGTCTTCCCGGATCCGCATGCGCTGGAGCCAGGCAAGATGGTGGTGCGGGTGCCCGAGGCCGACAAGACCCCCTGAAACACGGGGGCGCTGCGCCGCATCCAGCGGGAGCGGCGGGCCGTAAGCAAGGGTTCCAACGACACACGGAGCCCACCACCATGTCCCCCCGCTCATTTGCCCGACTGTCCACCCCGCTGCTGTTGGCCAGCGGTTTGTTCACCACGCAGGCGCACGCCCAGAATCAACCAGGGTCGCTGCTGGGGCTCGTCCAGGTGATCACCAGCCCAGCCCTGGGCGTGAATGTGGCCAACGACCAGGGTCAGCCCGCGCTGGTGCGGGCAGGCGCCCTGCCCGTGGGCGCCCAGCCCTCGCTGAACGTGTCGGCCATCCAGGTGGCCCCGGTGGATGTGCTGCCGCTGAACAGCACCGCCACCACCACGCCGATCTTGCCTGGGGTGCTGTCTGTGAGCACCGGTCTGGGCCTGGGCATCAACCTGCTGGCCGATGAGCCTGGGCCTGCCGTGGTGGACGTGGGATTGCTGCCGCTGGGCGATGGCGCGGCCAACGCCCTGGGTGTGCGTGCCGTGTCAAGCAACGGCCTGCTGAACCTGATTCAAGTACCCGGGTTGCTGGATGTGAGCAGCAACCCGGCGCTCAACGCGGCGGTGCTCAACCCGGATCGGGGCCCCGCCTTGGTCGGCCTGGCTGCGCTGCCAGTGAACTCGGCCCCGGGCTTGGGTGCCTCGGTGCTGGGCCTGCCGCCAGTGGACTCGCCCTTGTCAGGCTTGCCACCGGTCACTGCCCAACTGCTGCCCGGGGTGCTGGAGTTGCAATCGGCCTCAGGCCTGGGCATCAATGTCCTGAACGACGGGGGTGGACCCGCGGTGGTGGATTTGGGCCTGATTCCGCTGACGGACGGCAGCTCAGGCCTGCGTCTGAGCGCCCTGTCTGCACCGGTGGCGGCAGTGCCTGAGGCGTCCACCCTGGCGCAATGGAGCCTGGGCCTGGGCTTGCTGGCGGCGGGTGTGCACTTCAAGCGTCGCCGCTCAAGCACAACCTGAGGCGCGGGTTCATGGCACCATGATGCATCGATGAATGATGCTGCCATGACCGCCGTGAGCTCGAACACCCCCCTGTCGCCATCCACTGCCCCCCACGCTCGCCTGTCAGCCCTGCGCTCGCGCATGCAAGCGCAAGGGTGGCAGGCCGTGCTGGTGCCCAGCAGCGACCCCCACCTCTCCGAGTACCTGCCCGAGCATTGGCAGGGGCGCGAGTGGCTGAGCGGGTTCACGGGCTCGTCGGGCACCTTGCTGGTATCGGCCCATGCCGCGGCGCTGTTCACCGACAGCCGCTACTGGGAGCAGGCCGAGGCCGAGCTGGCTGGCACCGGCATTGATTTGGTGAAGCTGGACGGCCCGGTCGTGCCCGCTTATGTGCAGTGGCTGCGTGATCAGCCCACGTCAGGCGCCATTAGCGGTACCGGTGCTCAATCCGTGTTGGCCGTGGATGGCCAAGTGCTGAGCCTGGGCAGCGTGGCACCGCTGCGCGAGGCCCTGGGCGCCGCCGGTTGGGCGCTGCACACGGCCGACGACGTGCTGGAAGGCGCCTGGCCCGATCGCCCCGCCTTGCCCACCGCCGCCGTGTATGAACACCTGCCGCCCCACGCCGCCACACCCCGGCGCGACAAGCTGGCCGCTGTGCGCGAGGCACTGCGGGCCAAAGGGGCGACGCACCACTGGGTGGCCACGCTGGACGACCTGGCCTGGCTGCTGAACCTGCGCGGGGCTGATGTGGACTACAACCCGGTGTTTCTGGGCCATGCGCTGGTGGCACTGGACACGGCCACCTTGTTCGTGGGCGACGGCAAGGTCGGCCCTGAACTGGCGCAGCGTCTGGCCGATGATGGCGTGGCCCTGGCGCCGTATGGCCAGGCCGCTGATGCCCTGCGCGCCTTGCCGGCGGGCAGCACCCTGCTGATTGATCCGAAGCGCATCACCTGGGGCCTGCGTGAAGCCGTGCCCGAAGGCGTGCGTGTGATCGAGGCCACCAACCCCAGCACACTGGCCAAATCGCGCAAGACCGAGGCCGAGGCGGGCTTCATCCGCGAGGCCATGGAGGCCGACGGCGCCGCCATGTGCGCCTTCTACGCCTGGCTGGAACAGGCCCTGGGCCGCGAGCACGTCAGCGAGCTGACCATTGACGAGCGCCTGACGGCCGAGCGGGCGCGCCAGCCTGGCTATGTGAGCCTGAGCTTTCCCACCATCGCCGGCTTCAACGCCAACGGCGCCCTGCCCCACTACCGCGCCACACCGGCCTCGTACGCCGTGCTCAGCACGCCCCAGGGCCTGACCGCCGAAGGGCTGCTGCTGATCGACTCGGGCGCGCAGTACCTGGGTGGCACCACCGACATCACCCGCGTGTGGGCCATCGGCACGCCCACGGCCGCGCAGCAGCGGGACTTCACCCTGGTGCTCAAGGGCACGATGGCGTTGTCGCGAACGCGCTTTCCGCGCGGCACCTTGTCGCCCATGCTGGACGCCATCGCCCGCGCGCCCCTGTGGGCCGAGGGCCTGGACTTTGGCCATGGCACCGGCCACGGGGTGGGCTACTTCCTGAACGTGCACGAGGGGCCGCAATCCATCTCCAAGGCCGTGCCCGTGCCCGACATGGCCATGCAGCCCGGCATGATCACCTCCATCGAGCCCGGCCTGTACCGCCCGGGCCAGTGGGGCATCCGCATCGAGAACCTGGTGCTGAACGTGGCCCTGCCCCCGGCCGTGCCGGACGCCGCCCCGGGCACGCCCGAGCACGGCGAGTACCTGGCCTTTGAAACCCTGAGCCTGTGCCCCATCGACACCCGCTGCATCGACCGCAGCCTGCTGCGCGACGACGAGGTGGCGTGGCTGAACGCCTACCATGCCGAGGTGCGGCGGCGCCTGTCGCCCCGGGTGTCGGGCGACGCCCTGCACTGGCTGGAGGCACGCACCCAGCCCCTGTGACCCCTGGTGCTGCGCCAGCTTGGTGCGCAGCGCCACATGCCCCAGTGCAGCGCGATGGCACACATCGTGCATACACTGAGCACACGAGAGGAACGGCCGCCACGTCGTTCTCCGAAAGGGCCGCTAGGGTTCCGACCTTGATCACTCAAGGTGTCTGGTCCGAGAGCAGCCGGCCCCGGTCAGCACCCACACTGGCCTGGGCTCCACGGCGGGACAAAAGCCCGGGAGGTTCGCTTCGACGTCACGAAGTGTCCTCTCGCGTGTCCAACCTGTCTGGAGCCCCGCATGTCCACGACCTTCTCCATTCCCGAGAACCCACCCGGCAGCCAGCCGGTGGACGCCCCCAGCGTCTGGCAGCGCTTTGCGCCTGACCTGCCCGCCGAGCGGGTGATGTGGTCCGAGATCGTGCCCGGGGGCTGCCACTGGTCCTGGGTGATGCCCCGGGGCAGCCGCCTGCGCATGGTGGCCCTGGAGGCCGGGGCCAACCTGAGCATGGTGCTCTACCACGCCCGCGAAAAGCTGGAGCGCTACAACATGCCCGATTCGCTCAAGGCGCAGCACACGGCCCACTACACCCGGGGCCACGTGCTGATGAGCGACATGGGCCGCGCGCTCGCCAGCATCACCGCCGACACCGTGGGCTGGCACGACCCGCTGGGCGCCTTGCTGGACGCCGAACGCCTGCACGCCAAGTATGGCGATCAGACCTTTCACACCCACCGCAACAGCATGTTCCGCAGCGGCAAGGATGGCCTGCTGATCGAGATCGGCAAGTACGGCCTGGCCCGCCGCGACCTGATCGCGCCGGTCAACTTTTTCAGCAAGGTGGCGGTGGACGCCGAAGGGCGTTTTCAGTTTGCGCCCGAGCATGCGCCGGCTGGCGCGATGGTCGAGTTGCGCTTCGACATGGACACGCTGATCGCCATCTCCACCGCGCCCCACCCGCTGGACCCCAACCCCACGTACGCGCCGCGCAAGGTGGGGTTGGCCGCGTGGAAATCCGGCCCCGCCGACGCGCACGACTTCAACCGGCGCTTCCGCCCCGAGTGCGCCCGTGCGCTGCACAACGCCGACATGTTCTACCTCTGATGTGAGCAGGAGCCCGCGATGACCGCCACCGCCATCCGCATCCAGGAAAGCCCCCTCGACCCGGCCCAGGCCGTGGTCAACCACGTGCTGCCCTCGGGCGAGCCCTATCTGCTGCACTTCAAGCAGGGCCAGACCCTGCGCATCGTCGACCTGGAGGGCAACCAGGCCGTCGACGTGATCTTCTACAACGCGCAAGACCTGGCCGAGCATTACAGCGCCACCGACACCATGCTGGCGCAAGGCGGCATTTACCTGACCACGGGCTCGGTGCTGATGAGCAGCGAAGGTCGGCCCATGCTCACCATCGTGGCCGACACCTGCGGGCGGCACGACACCCTGGGCGGCGCCTGCGCGGCCGAGAGCAACACAGTGCGCTACGCCCTGCAGAAGAAGTACATGCACAGCTGCCGCGACAACTACCTGATCGCGCTGCAGCACGCCGACCTGGCCTTAAGCAAACGCGATCTGGTGCCCAACGTCAACTTCTTCATGAACGTGCCCGTGACCGCCGATGGGCAACTGACCTTTGCCGATGGGGTGTCGGGCCCGGGCAAGTACGTCGAGCTGCGCGCCGAGATGGACATCCTGATGCTGGTGTCCAACTGCCCCCAGCTCAACAACCCCTGCAACGCCTACAACCCCACCCCGGCGCAGTTCCTGGTCTGGGATGCCCAAGATGTTTGACACTGTCCTGATTGCCAACCGCGGCGCCATTGCCTGCCGCATCATCCGCACGCTCAAGGCCATGGGCCTGAAGTCGGTGGCGGTGTACTCCGAGGCCGACGCCGATGCACGCCATGTGGCCCTGGCCGATGCCAGCGTGTGCATCGGGCCGGCACCGGCGGCCCAGAGCTACCTGAATGCAGAACGCATCCTGCAGGCCGCCCGAGAGACCGGGGCCGGCGCCATCCACCCCGGATATGGCTTTCTGTCGGAGAACCCCGGTTTTGCGCAGGCCTGCGAAGACGCGGGCATCGCCTTCATCGGCCCCACACCCGAGCAGATGCAGGCCTTTGGCCTGAAGCACACGGCACGCGCGCTGGCCGAACAGCACCACGTGCCCTTGCTGCCCGGCAGTGGCTTGCTGAGCGATGCGACCCATGCGCGCACCGAGGCCGCACGCATCGGGTACCCAGTGATGCTCAAGAGCACGGCCGGGGGTGGCGGCATCGGCATGCGCCTGGTGCGCAACGAGGCCGAGCTGGATGCGGCCTGGGAGGCTGTGGAACGCCTGGCCCGCGCCAACTTCAAGGACGCCGGGCTGTTTCTGGAGAAGTTTGTCGAGCGGGCCCGCCACATCGAGGTGCAGCTGTTTGGCGATGGCCAAGGCGCCGTGGTGGCCCTGGGCGAGCGCGATTGCTCGGCCCAGCGCCGCAACCAGAAGGTGATCGAAGAGACCCCGGCCCCGGGCCTGAGCACCGACACCCGCGAGGCCTTGTTGGCCGCGGCCGTGCGCCTGGGCCAGGCCGTGGCCTACCGCTCGGCCGGCACGGTCGAGTTCGTGCTGGATGCCGATACCGGCGCCTTCTACTTCCTGGAGGTCAACACCCGCCTGCAGGTGGAACACGGCGTGACCGAACAGGTCACGGGCGTAGACCTGGTCGAGTGGATGGTCAAGCTGGCGCGGGGCGAGCGCTGGCCGCTGGTGGCCCCGACACCCCGGGGTGCAGCCATCCAGGTGCGGCTGTACGCCGAAGACCCGGCGCGCGGCTTTCAGCCCTGTGCGGGCGTGTTGACCGAGGTGAGCTTTCCGCCCGGCGTTCGGCTGGATGGCTGGGTGGACACGGGCACCGAGGTGCCCCCGCACTACGACCCCATGCTGGCCAAGCTCATCGTCACGGCCGACACGCGCGAGCAGGCTGTCCGCCAGCTGCAGCAGGCCCTGGCCGACACGCGACTGGCGGGCATCGAGACCAATCTGCGTTACCTGCGCGCCGTCACGGCCGCGCCGGTGTTCGTGCAAGGCGAGGTGGTCACGCGCAGCCTGGGTGATTTTGTGTGGCAGCCGCGTGCGCTGGAGGTGATCGACGGCGGCGTGCAGACCACCGTGCAGGACTGGCCCGGCCGGCTGGGCTACTGGGACGTGGGCGTGCCGCCCTCAGGCCCCATGGACGACCTGCACCTGCGCCTGGCCAACCGCCTGGTGGGCAACGCGCCGGGCGTGGCCGCCCTGGAATGCACGGTGGCGGGCCCCACCCTGAAGGCCCACGCCGATCTGCGGGTGGCCCTGTGTGGCGCCCCCATGCCGGTGTGGGTGAACGGCCAGCACGTGCCGGCCGACGAGGCCATGAACCGCGCCTGGACGCTGAAGGCCGGCAGCACCCTGAAGCTGGGAACCGCGCCTCTGGCCGAGGGCGGTGCACGCACCTACCTGGCTGTGCAGGGCGGGCTGGACGTGCCCCTGTACCTGGGCAGCGCCAGCACCTTCACCCTGGGGCAGTTTGGCGGCCATGCCGGTCGCACCCTGCGCACCGGTGATCTGCTGCATGTGCATGGCGCTGACGACAACGCAGCTGCCGAACCAAGCACCCTGCCCGCCCACGTTCCAAGCTCCCCGCCCACCCTCACCCGCCACTGGGACATCGGCGTGCTCTACGGCCCCCACGGCGCACCAGACTTTTTCACCGCCGAGGACATCACCACCTTCTTTGGCACCGACTACCAGGTGCACTACAACAGCAGCCGCACCGGCGTGCGCCTGATCGGCCCCAAGCCGCAGTGGGCCCGCACCGATGGGGGTGAAGCCGGCCTGCACCCGTCCAACATCCACGACAACGCCTACGCCATCGGCGCCATCGACTTCACAGGCGACATGCCTGTGATCCTGGGTCCCGATGGCCCCAGCCTGGGCGGCTTTGTCTGCCCCGCCGTGGTGGTGGCCGCCGAGCGCTGGAAGCTGGGCCAGCTCAAGGCGGGCGACACGGTGCGCTTCCACGCCATCCACATCGAGCAGGCGCTGGCCTTGCAGGCGGCCCAGGACGCCTACCTGGCCGGCACCGGCCCCGCCCCGGTGCTGCCGGCCGGCGTGCCCGCGCATGACGTGGGCCAGGTGCTGAGCCCCATCCTCGATCAACGCCCCGCCCAGGGTGACAGCCCCGCGCGCTGCATCCGCCAGGCGGGCGACCGCTATGTGCTGATCGAGTACGGCCCGCTGGTGCTGGACCTGGAGCTGCGCTTCCGCGTGCACGCGCTGATGCAGGCACTGCAAGCCCAGCGCGATCAAGGCCGGCTGCCGGGTGTCGTCGACATGACGCCAGGCATCCGTTCACTGCAACTGCATGTGGACCCGGCCGCCCTGCCCCGGCCACAACTGCTGGCGGCCATCAACCAGGCTGAAGCCAGTCTGCCCGCCATCGACGACCTGACGGTACCGACCCGCACCGTGTGGCTGCCCCTGTCGTGGGACGATCCAGCCACCCGCGAGGCCATCGACAAGTACATGCAGTCGGTGCGCCCCGATGCGCCCTGGTGCCCCAGCAACATCGAGTTCATCCGCCGCATCAACGGGCTGGACAGCATTGACGAGGTACAGCGCATCGTCTTCGAGGCCAGCTACCTGGTCATGGGCCTGGGCGATGTCTACCTGGGCGCCCCGGTGGCCACACCGCTCGACCCGCGCCACCGCCTGGTCACCACCAAGTACAACCCGGCCCGTACCTGGACGCCCGAGAACGCCGTGGGCATCGGTGGTGCCTACCTGTGCGTGTACGGCATGGAGGGCCCGGGGGGCTACCAGTTCGTGGGCCGCACCGTACAGATGTGGAACCGCTGGCGCGATGCCCGACACGGCGCGCGTGACTTCGAGCCCGGCAAGCCCTGGCTGCTGCGCTTCTTTGACCAGATCCGCTTCTACCCCGTCAGCGAAGCCGAGCTGGGCCGGATGCGGCGTGACTTCCCTGCCGGTCGTTGCCATGTGAAGATCGAGCACGGCAGCTTCAGCCTGGGCGCCTACCGTCGCTTTCTGCGCGACGAGGCCGACAGCATCGAGGCCTTCAGAGTGCAGCAACGCCAGGCCTTCCACGATGAGCGCGAGCGCTGGAAGGCCTCGGGCCAGGATGGCAGCCTCAGAGAGCTGACGATGGACGCGCCGCCCGACGACGACGCCCTGCCCGAGGGCGCCACAGCCGTGGGCAGCCCGGTGCCCGGCAGCGTGTGGAAGGTGCTGGTGGCCGCAGGCGATGCGGTGACCGAGGGCCAAACCCTGGCCGTGGTCGAGTCGATGAAGATGGAGTTTCCGGTGCTGGCGCCCATGGCGGGCACCGTGCAGGCCGTGCGCTGTAGCGAAGGCGGTGGCGTGACGGCCGGACAGACGGTGGTGGTGCTGATGCCCTGAGCCCCCGAGATGGCCCGCAGCCACCCAGGGCAGCCCGAGGAGGTGGGCTCAGGCCACCTCGGCCAGGCGCCCCAGATCGGGGATGTGGATGTCGCGCCGGTGCACGGCAATCAAACCCTTGGACTGCAGTTCGTGCAGGATGCGCGAGAAGTGCTCCGGCGTGACGGACAGCAGCGAGGCCAGCGTGCTTTTGCTGAAAGGCAGCGAAACGGTGGTCTGAGGCGCTGAAACCTGGGCCGAGTCGGTTTGGGCGGTTTGGGCGGTTTGGGCAGGCTCGGCGGTCTCTGCCTGTTCGGCTTGAGCGCGCAGGTAATCCACCACCCGTCGCACGCTGGAGCGCAACGTCAAGGCCTCGATGTCGCGGATCATGGCGTTCAGGCGCCGCGCCAGGCCCATCAGCATGTGCGTGGCCAAGGCCGGGTCTTGCGACAGTTCACGCAGCAGCACCTCGGCCGGCACCAGCAGCACCGTGGTCTCCGACAGCGCCCGGGCGTTGGTGACATGGCGGGCGTGATCGAACACGATGGACTCGCCCAGGTGCCCGTGCTGACGCACGACCTCGATGACCTTTTCCTGGCCGTTGTCGGCGCGCACGAACAGCTTGACCTGCCCCGCCAGCACCACATAGAGGCCCTCGGAGGGCTCTTGGGCTTCAAACAACATGCCGCCTCGGGGCACGCGGCGCTGGTGGGAGCCAGCGACCACGCGCTCACGCAGTGCCAGCGGAGTGCCCGAGAACAGCACGGACTGGCCCAAGGCCTCGGCCACATCAAGGGCCGAATGTGTCAGGACATCACTCATGGTGGCTCAAGCTTTTGCAAACGATGAGCCGATTGTGGGATGCGAGGCGCCGAGCTTCTTTGATGCACCGCAAGTATCCGGACAACGACGCCTCGCCGGGAGGCCACCCGCTCAGCGGGCCGGCTCTGGACTGCGCCGTTCGTAAGGGGCAACCCTGACCGCATCGATGCGGTAGCCGCTCACCCCCATTTCGGAGTTCTGGCGCTCGGTGCGCAAGGTGCCGTGCACCCAGACGGTGTCCATGGTCTCGAAGCCCTTGACCGGACGCCGCAGCACCACGTGGATGATCTGGTTGGCGGGCGGCGGCGGGGTGTGGATGCAGGCGCCGTAGTACGGCACCAGCAAAAACGATTTCAGGCCCGCGCGGCTGTCTTCCAGCGGCACCACATAGCCCGGGATGCGCCCCTGCACACCATTGAGCGCCTCATTCACCGGCGCGGTGTCCCACAGTTTGCGCATCTCTTCCATCAGCGCCTGCACCTTCGGGTGGTCGTCACTGAGCACGGCCAGGCCTGGGTCGTTGAACTTTTCTTTGAGGATCTCGGTGGGGTTCCAGCCCGCGGGCACCAGCTCTTGCCAGCCGATGTGGCGCCCACCAGCAGGTGGCCTCGCCGTGCCTTGGGCCTGACCTTTCGCCTGGGTTGAGGCGACGGCAGGCGGATTGGGGTTCAGCGCCCACGACGGCGCCGCAGCCAGGGCCAACATGCCGGTGATCACGGCCCCCACGGACCAACCACCCAACCATGACATCCACACACGTCTCATCAACTTGACTCCTGAGCCTCTGGCCAACACCTGCACACCATCACACCCGTGGCGTCAGGCCATCGGCCAGTGCCCAACGGTAGGCACGCCAACCGGGCCACAGACAGGCCAGCCCACCGGCCAGCAGCACACTGCCCACCACCATCCATTGTGCCGCGCCCCAGGCCCAAGGCTGCAACACCACCCCTGCGTGCACCAGCACCAGATCGGCCAGCGCCCAGGCACTGCCCACCTGCAGCAGGGTGCCCAACAGCACGCCACAGGCCACCACCAGTCCCCCTTCCAGGGCCAGCAAGGCCCACACCTGGCGCGGGCCTGCGCCCACCGCGCGCAGCACCGCCAACTCGCGCCGCCGGCTGTCCAACCCGGCCAGGATCACCGCCACCAGGCCCAGCACCGACACGGCCGCCACCAGCGCACTGATCAGCTGCAAGGTGCGCTCGCCAGCCCCCAGCACGTGCCACATCTCGTCCAGCACCACCCCAGGCAGGATGGCCATCAGCGGCTCGGCCCGGTGCGACGCCACCGCCCGCTGCACCGAGAACACCGCCGTGCGAGACTTCAAGCCCACCAGTGCGGCCGTCACCTCGCGGGGCGGACTGAACCCGAAGGCCTGCATGCCAAAGCCCATGTCCGGCCCTTGGTGCAGCGCATCCATGGCTTCCAGGCTGATGTGGATGGATCGATCCACTGGCGTGCCCGTGGGCGCCAGCACGCCCACCACCTTGAAAGGATGCTCGACGTGGTCGTTGTCGGCCAGGGCCCCATCTCCGTGCGACAGGATGAGGGAGGTGCCCAGGCCGTAGCCCAAGCGCCTGGCCACCTCGGCACCAATCACCGCATCGTGCAGGCCTGCAAAACGCTGCCCCTGGGCCAGCCTCAGCGGCTGCTGATCGCCATATTTGAAATGATCAAAGTAGGCGGGTACCGTGGCCACCACCGGGTAGCCACGGTGGCTGTCGCCCAGGGACAAAGGAACCACCCAGGCCACGGCCCGGTGTCGCTCCAGCACCTGCAGGCTCTCCAGACGGATGTTGTTGCTGGGCTGTCCCACACGGAAGACGGAATACAGCAGCAACTGCAAGGAGCCCGATCGGGCCCCCACGATCAGGTCGGTGCCTGACACCGCCTGCGAAAAGCTGGCCTCGGTGTCGGCGCGGACACGCTCGATCGACAACAACAGGAAGGTGGACAAGGCCACCGACAGGGCCGTCAGCGACAGCACGAAACGCCGGTTCCAGGCGCTGCGCCAGGCCAGGGTCCACAAGGTGATGGCCGTGATGCGGGCGCTCATGCCGGCACCCCCGTCTGCACCTCGACCAGTTGCCCATCGTCGAGCCCTTGCACCCGGTCGAAGTGGCACCTCAAGCCACGGTCATGGCTGACGAAAACGAGCGCCGCCTGGGCCTGAGCGCACGCGGCCAACAGCACCTGCATGTACTGGTCTCGGGTGTCCTCATCCAGGGCCGAGGTGGGCTCGTCGGCAATCACCACCTCGGGCGAGCCCATCAGTGCCCGAGCCGCCGCCACACGCTGCTGTTGCCCCACCGACAACTCCGCGGCCGGACGCCGCCAGCAATCGGCCGGCAGCCCCAGCCGATCCAGCCATTCATGGGCCACCGCCCGCACCCCGCCCGAACCGGCCCGTTCGCGCCGCCGCGACGAGAAACCGCAGGGCAAGGCCACGTTCTCATCCACCGGCAAGAACGGCAGGAGGTTGAACTGCTGAAAAATGTAGCCCACATGGTCGGCCCGGCGGGCATCACGGCGGGCCGGTGACAGCGCAGCCCAATCCACCCCGAGCAAAGACACCTGCCCCTGAGAGGCCACCGTCACCCCCGCCAGGAGGGACAACAAGGTGCTTTTGCCCGAGCCGCTGGGGCCCAGCACCAGCACCCGCTCACCGGGCATGACCTGCCAGTGATCCACGCTCAGCAAATCCCGGGTGCCCCCCGGCCAGCGGTGGCGCAGCCCCGACACGGCCAGTGCCGGCACCGCAGACGGCTGCACCGCCGTCATCGCCGCGCCGCCCCCAGTTCCAGCACCACCTGGGCCTCACCCGACGGGCGCTTGAGGTTCACCTTGCGCGATGCACCCGGCGTCACCACCGTGGCTTGAAGCTGGCGCAGGCGAGGCATGGCCTGCCAGGGCATCACCACCAGGTGGCGCAGCTGCTCGGGCGCCTGGCACGTGAAGGACACCGACACCTCGATGTCGGCATGTGCACCGCCAGCCTCGGCATCGGTTTCAGCATCCTGAGCGGTCACGCTGCAACGGGCCTCGGGGTTGGCCAGAAACCACTGGCCCGCCTGCTGAAGGCGCTTGAGCATGTCAGCGTGCGCCTTCTTCTGAGCAGGCGTGCGTGGCGGGTGTTCAAACCCGATGTAATTGTCTTGTGGGCCCAGCAAGGCCAGCTCCAGCTGCGGGCCATCCACGGCCACCTCCAGCTGCGCCACCCCATGCACATGCGCGCGATGCGCCTGCGCCCCGGCACTGGCCACCCACAGGGCCATCCCCGTGCACAAGGCGGGCAGCACCGCCCAGGTCCGTGTGCGGCCATCGGTCACCGTGTTCCATGCATCCATGCGGGCTCCTTGGTCTGACTCCAGCGTGCGCCGTGCATCCACCGCGCGTGGCCGAAGTGTAGTCACGCCCCCAAAGCCCTGGCAGGCCACCGCCGATTTCAGCCCCGTCAATCATCCACTTTTACAATCTGTTAACAGTCACTCATCGCCCATCATCATGGACGCCATCAAGCCGCCCCGCGCCACCTTGCAGCAACTGCGCAGCTTTGAGGCCGTGGCCCGGCTGGGTGGGGTGGGCAAAGCCGCCCAGGCCCTGCACCTGGCCCAACCCACGGTCTCCACCCAGCTCAAGGAGTTGAGCCAGGCGGTGAGCGCCCCCTTGTTCGAGCCCCAGGGCCGCGGGCTGCGCCTGACGCCCTATGGCGAACTGCTGGCCCAGACGGCACGCGACCTGTTCGAGCGCTGGCAGCAGTTCGAGGATGACCTGCTGGCCATGCAAGGCCTGCAAAAGGGGCGACTGAAGCTGGCCGCCGTCACCACCACCGAGTACTTCGTGCCCGACCTGCTGGGGCCCTTTGCCCGCCAGTACCCCGGGTTGGAAATCCAGCTGACGGTGGAGAACCGGGATGCGGTCATCCAGCACCTGGCCCGTGGCGAGGTGGAGTTGGCCGTGATGATGCTGCCGCCGGCCGACCTGCCGCTGGAGCGTTGGCCCTTCCTGGAGAACCCGCTGGTGCCCATTGCGCCTGCCGGTCACCCGCTGACCCGCCGCAAACGCCTGAGCCTGCCCGACCTGATCAAAGAGCCCCGACTGACCCGCGAGCCCGGCTCGGGCACCCGCCAGGCCACCGACCAGTACCTGGCCGGCAAAGGCGTGCATTGGCCAGCCCGGCTGGCCCTGGGCAGCAACGAGGCGATCAAGCACGGCGTGGCCGCCGGCCTGGGCCTGGCGGTGTTGTCGCGGCACACCCTGGGCCCCGACCCAGCCCAGCAGGGCCTGGTGGAGTTGAAGGTCAGCGGCCTGCCCATCCGGCGCATGTGGCACCTGGTCTGGCGCAGCGACCGGGCCTTGTCGCTGCCGGCCCGCACGTTCCTGACCGCCTTGCGGCAGCAGTTCGATCAGCCCGGCGTCAGTCCCGCGTGACAAGGTGGGGTCAGGGGGCTTGACGCCCGCCAAAACATTTCACAGAATCACATACATTGCTTATTCAGGTAATGAATGTGAGCCCCACCCCCAAGTCCCTGATCCTCAACCTGCTGCAGGCGGCCGACGGCCACCCCCTGAGCGCCAGCGACGCCGTGCGGGCCGCCAGCCTCTTTGGCATCCGCGAAAACAGCGTCCGTGTGGCGCTGGTGCGGCTGGCGGCGGCCGGCTTGCTGGCATCGGCGGGGCGCGGGGCCTATCGCTTGGGCCCACAAGCCACCGGCATGGCCGATGAGCTGTCGGGCTGGCGGCATGCTGAAAGCCGCACCTGCCCCTGGAGCGGCGATTGGGTGATGGTGGCCACCGGCGATCTGGGGCGCAGCGATCGCAGCGCTCTGCGCACCCGGCAGCGGGCCCTGGCCCTGCTGGGCCTGCGCGAACTGACCCCCACCCTGCACGTGCGCCCCGCCAACCTGGTCGGTGGTGCATCAGGACTGCGTGAGCGGCTGTACCGCCTGGGCCTGGAAGCCGGCACGCCCGTGTTTCTGGCGCAAGACCTGGGGACAGAGCTGGAAGACCGTGCACGCCAGTTGTGGAACGGCCAGGCGCTGAACCAGGCCTACCAACGCACCCACCAGCAACTGCAGGATTGGCTGGCCCAGAGCGATCTGCTCGATCTGGACACCGCCGCCCGCGAGTCCTACCTGCTGGGCAACGACGCCATTCGGCAACTGGTGTTCGACCCCCTCTTGCCCGAACCCCTGGTGGATGTGCAGGCCCGACAGGCCTTCACCGCCACCGTGATTGCCTTTGACCAAGCCGGCCACCAGATCTGGCAGCGTTTGCTGAGCACACCGCCCAGCCCAAGCATCCCCGAGGAGACACCCCATGCCCACCACCAGCAGCGCCACACCACGCACTGAAGACATGCCGGCGGCCACACGCCGCAAGCTCAGCGAACTCTTCACCCCCGAGCAGATCGCCTGGCTCACGCAACGATCCGACCTGCGTGGCGCCTGGGCCATCGCCTCCACCTGGGGCGTCATTGCCGCCGCGTTTGCCGGGCTGGCACTGTGGCCCGGCGTGATCACCTTCTTGCTGGCCAGCGCCGTGATCGCGGGCCGACAACTGTGCCTGGCCATCCTGCAACACGAGGGCTCACACGGCTCCTTGTTCAAGAACCGCTGGGCCAATGACGTGCTGACCGATTGGCTGTGCGCCCGCCCCATCTGGCAAAACCTGCCCAAGTACAAGGTGCACCATCTGGGGCACCACACCCGCACGGGCACCGACGAGGACCCGGACATCACCCTGCACGCCGACTACCCGGTCAGCCGCGCCTCGCTGGCGCGCAAGATGCTGCGCGACATCAGCGGCCTGACCGGCGTGAAGATCGCCTTCGGCCTGGTGATGATGGACGCCGGGGTGTTCAAGTGGACGGTGGCCAACCACATCGAGCGCCTGCCCCAGCAAGGCCGGCGCCCCACCGAGGTGGCCATGACCACCCTGCGCAACATGGGGCCCCTGCTGATCACCAACGGGGTGCTGCTGGGTGTGCTGGCCGCCGTGGGGCAGGCCTGGCTGTACACCGCCTGGCTGGTGGCCTTCTTCTGCTGGCTGCCGCTGTTTGTGCGCATTCGCTCGATCGCCGAGCACGGCTGCCTGCCACGGTCTCGCGACATGTTCATCAACACGCGCACCACCCACGCCGGTTGGCTGGCGCGCATGACGGTGGCCCCTGTGCGGGTGAACTACCACCTGGAGCACCACGTCATGGCCTCGGTGCCCTACTACCGCCTGCCCCAGATGCACCGCTGGCTGCGCGACAAACACGCGGCGCCCGTGGCCCCCAGCTACCTGGACGTGCTGAGGCTGGCCAGCAGCGGCCGATCAGGAGCGGCGGCCTGATCCCCCTCGTGAGGGCCAGGCCAGACCTGGCCCTGGAGGCCGCGCCTCAGGCGCCCATGATGACCGGACCGCCCTTGGCCAGCGCCCGCTGATACGCGGGCCGGGCTTCCATCTTGCGGGCATAGGCCTGGATGGCCGGGCATTGGGCCGCCATGTCACCGCGCGACATCAAGGCCGAGACGGCAAAGCTCATCTGGAAGTCGGCCAGGGTGAGGCGCTCACCGGCAAACCAGGCGTTCTGGCCCAGGTGCTGATTGATGAAGGTGGCCGCCGACGTCAGGTTGGGGTCGATCAGCTTGGCCTGCACCTGCTGACACAGGATGCGGGCGATGGGCCGCACGAAAAACGGCATGGGCTGGGTGGGAATCGTCATGAACACCAGCTTCATGACCAGCCAGTTCATCAGCGAGCCCTCGGCATAGTGCATCCAGTAGCGCAACTGCAGGTGCTCCGGCGTGCCCGACTGGGTGAGCAGGTGGGCGGCCTCGCCCTGCGCCTGCGGGCCATAGCGCTCGGCCAGGTACTCCAGGATGGCACCTGATTCGGCCACCACCAGATCACCATCGGTGATCACGGGCGACTTGCCCAGCGGGTGGATCTTCTTCAGCTCGGCCGGGGCCAGCTTGGTTTTGGGATCGCGCTTGTAGATCTTGATCTCGTAGGGCAGGCCCAGCTCTTCAAGCAACCACAGCACGCGCTGCGAACGGGAGGTTTCAAGGTGGTGAACGGTGATCATGCCCGGCAGCATACACAGTTCGGCCCCCGCACGCAGGCGCCTCGCTCACCGCACTCACCTGCTCACTGAGCCCGGATCACACCCCGCCGCCCAGGGCCTGCATCAAGGTGGCCCGGTTCTGCAGCAGGTTCAGCCGGTTCAGGGCCAGGTTGATGTCCACCTGGCGACGGCTTTCCTGCGCGTCCAGCCAGGTTTTCAAGGGCACTGCGCCGGCACGGTAGCGCGCCTCGCTGAGGCGTTCAGACTGGCGAGCCGCTTGCGCGGCCACCGCCAATTGCTCGCCCTGTGTCGTCAACTGCCGCTCGGCTGACAGGGCATCTTCCACCTCTGCCAGGGCTTGGTACCAGGCCTGACGGTAGGCCAGCACGGCCAGTTCATGGTCGGTCTGCGAGATGGCCACATTGCGTTGCATGTCGCGCCACTGGATGAAGGGCAACACCAGCCCCACCCCCAGCGTGCCCACCGGGTTGCGCAAGGCCTCGCTCAAGGCACTGGACGAGGTGCCCACACTGCCCGTCAAGGTCAACGCAGGGTAAAAACTGCGCTGCGTGGCCGCCACCGTGGCCAGGGTTTTGCGCAGGCGCAGCTCGCTGGCCTGCACATCGGGCCGGCGGGTCAGCACGGCGGCCGGCACCCCCGCCTGCAAGGCAGGTAGCGCGGCCTCGGGCAGGGTTCGCTGCTCATCTCGGGCCACCGAGCCCGGCGGGCCATCCAGCAACAAGGCCAGGGCGTTGAGGGCCTCCACCCGCTGCTGCAACCACTGCGTGTGGGCCGCCTGCTGGTTGGCCAGCGACTGCGCGGCCTGGGCCAGCTCCAGGCCTGAGGCCGCCCCAGCGTCGTACTGCGCACGCACCAGACGCAAGGTTTCACGCGCGTAGTCGATGCTCTGCTGGCTGACGGCCACCCGTTGATTCAGGTAGCCCAGCTGCCAGTACAGGCGCGCCACCGTGGCCGAGAGCGACAAGGCCGCCGCATCCCGATCGGCCTGGGTGGCTTGTGCCTCCAGGTCGGCCGCGTCGCGGGCCGCCGCCAGGCGCCCCCACAGGTCCAGTTCCCAGCTCACCGAGGCCGTGGTGCCAAACGACCGCGAACTGCGGGCGCCTGAGCTCAAGGCCTCGCTCGTGCTGGCATTGCCACGCACCGACACCTCAGGCAACCCATCGCTGACGGCCTGTCCCGCCACCAACTGCGCACGGCGCACGCGCACCGCCGCCTGGGCCAGGTTGTTGTTGCGCGCCAAAGCCTGCTCGATGACAGCCGTCAGCCCCGCATCGCCCAGTGACCGCCACCAGGCCGAGGTGGTTGGTGCGGCTGCCTGCGGGGAGGATGGCGGGGAGGACGGCGCCGCATCCGGCGCGGCCGCTGCCTGCTGCCAGGCTGGAGGCACCACCAGATCAGGGACGGCTGACGATGTCGGCACGCTGGCGCACCCCGACAACCACAGGGCACCCGCCAGGGCGGCCGGGCCCATCACCGCCCGCCGAGAACGATCAGGGCCCGTCATGTGCAAGAAAACTCGTGTCATGCGTTCATCACTCTCGCGACAAGGCCACCACCGGGTCCAGATTCGCCGCCCGGCGTGCCGGCAAGAAGCCGAACACCACCCCGATCAGCGACGACACCCCGAACGCCATCACGATGGAGCTGGTGGAATAAATCAACTTGAAATCGCTGCCCAGCGCCGCAAAGCCCACCCCGATGGCCAGGGCCAGGGCAATGCCCAGCACCCCACCGATCAGGCACACCATCACCGCCTCGATCAGGAACTGCGTGAGGATGTCGCTCTGGCGCGCACCCACCGCCATGCGCACGCCAATCTCCTGGGTGCGCTCGGTCACCGACACCAGCATGATGTTCATCACGCCGATGCCCCCCACGATCAACGAGATCACGGCAATCGACGAGATCAACAGCGTGAGGGTGCGGGTGGTGCTTTCCACCGTCTGACGGATGCTGTCGCTGTTGCGGGTGAAAAAATCCTTGCTGCCGTGGCGCTGCGTCAGTAGCTGGGTGATGCCTTGCTCGGCGGCGGCGGGCGGTGCGCTGTCGCTCACCCGCACGGTGATGTTGCGCAACCAGCCCTGCCCCGTGATGCGTCGCATGGCCGTGGTGTACGGCACCCACACATTGAGGTTGTCCGAGGCAAAGAAGCCACCTTCTTGTGGTGCCGTCACGGCCACCACGCGCACGGGCACCTTGCCCAGAAAAATCACCTGTCCCACCGGGTCCTCATCCGGCGCAAACAGGGCTTTGCGCGTGTTCGGGTCGATCACGGCCTCCTGGGTTTGCCGGCGCACGCTGTCGGCATCAAAGGCCTGGCCCTGGGCGATGGTGTAGCCCTTCACGCGAAAGAACTGATCGCCCACCCCCGTCACGTTGGCCGACACCTCGGTGTTGCCACGCCTCAGCGTCACACTGGTGTTGATGCCGGGGGTCACGCTGTCCACATAAGGCAAGGCGGCCAGGGCATCGGCGTCGGCCGGCACCAGCGTGCGAATGCGCCAGGCCTGACGGTCACCAAAGTTCTTGCCCGGGAAGATGTCGATGGTGTTGGTGCCCATCGCACTGATGTCCTTGAGCACCTTCTGCCGCGAGCCCTCGCCCAGGGCCACCATGGACACCACCGAGGCAATGCCGATGATGATGCCGAGCATGGTGAGCAAGGTGCGCAGCCGATGCCCGCCCATCGAGCGCCAGGCCATGGTGAAGGCTTCCGTGAAGCGATCCCAACGGCTGCGCCAGGGCGAGACGCGGGACTGCGGCGGGGTGGTGCGACGGGCAGGGGGCGCCTCCACCGTGGGCTCCACGGTCTGACGCCGATCCGCCACCACCTGGCCATCGGCGATCTCGATGACCCGCTGGGCGTGCTGGGCCACCTTGGGGTCGTGGGTCACCAGAATCACCGTGTGCCCTTCGGCGTGCAGCTCCTGAAGGATGCGCATCACCTCGGCGCCACTGGCGCTGTCCAACGCGCCCGTGGGTTCGTCGGCCAAGATCACATCGCCGCCGTTCATCAGCGCCCGCGCGATGCTCACGCGCTGCTGTTGCCCGCCGGACAACTGCCCCGGCTTGTTGGGCAGCTTGTCGCTCAGGCCCAGGCGGCCCAGCAAGGCAGCCGCCCGCTCACGACGCTGAGCCGCATGCACGCCCGCATAAATGGCCGGTATCTCGGCATTGGCCGCCGCACTCAGGCTGCCCAGCAGGTGGTAGCGCTGAAAAATGAACCCGAAATGCTCCCGGCGAAGGCGTGCCAGGTCGTCGGGCTCCATCTCGGCGGTGAGTTGTCCGGCCACACGGTAGTCGCCCCGGCTGGGCCGGTCCAGGCAGCCCAGGATGTTCATCAAGGTGGATTTGCCCGAGCCGGAGGCGCCCATGATGGCCACCATCTCTCCGGCCTCAATGCTCAGGCTCACCCCCTTGAGCACGGCGATCACGCCATCGCCCGACGGAAACTCGCGCCAGACATCGCGCACCTCGAGCAAGGCGGTACGGGCCTCGGCGGCCCGCATGGCCACGGTGGAATCTGCCATGTCAGAACATGCCCGGCGATCGGCGCATGCCCACGCTGCCCGAATTCATGGTGGCATCGCCCACCACGACCAGATCCCCCTCCTGGAGACCCTCCAGCACCTGGGCTTGCACGCGGTTGTTCAGGCCCACCTTCACCTGGCGACTGACGATGGTCTGCTGCTCAGGCTGATCCGGGTCTCCCTGAAGCACACGCACCTCATGGCGCCCGGTCTTGCGATCGAGCTTACCCAGTGCCGAGGACGGCACCAGCAGCGCTTGATCGGCCTTCGCCAACACGATGGACACCTGCGCCGTCATGGAAATGCGCAGCTGGCCCTCCGGGTTGGGCACCTCGAACAAGCCGTTGTAATAGACCGCATTGGTGCTGGACGAGGAACTGGTGGTGGTCGTGGTGGTGCTGGTCTGATCGGCCTCGGTGGAGGGCTCGATCGTGCGCAGACGCGCCTCGTAGCGCTTGAGCGGATCACCCAGGATGGTGAAATACACCGGCATGTCCGGCTTGACGCGCACCACGTCGGCCTCGGAAATCTGGGCCTTGATCAACACCCGGTCCAGCTTGGAGAGCTTGATGATCGTGGGCGCTGACTGTGCGGCGTTCACGGTGCGCCCCTCTTCCACCAGCACGGCGGTCACCACACCATCCATCGGTGCCAGGATGCGGGTGTAGCCCAGGTTCACGCGGGCCGTGTCCATTGAGATCGTGGCCTGACGGATCTGCGCTTGCAGCACGGCCACATCGGCCTCGCTGGCGGCCAGCGCGGCTTCGGCCGCGTCCAGTTCGGCCTTGGCCGTGGCGTCGGCCTTGAACAGGGCCTCCTGCCGCGCCAGCACCGCCTGCGCCTGTTTCAGGCTGGCCCGGCGCGCCTGCAATTGAGCCTGCAGCAGGGCCACCTGGGCTTCGGCGTTGCGCAGGGTGTTGGCCTGGGTGGTCGAGTCGATCTCGGCAATCAACTGGCCTTGGCGCACCTGGTCACCCAGGGCCACGTGCAGCCGCTGGATTTGTCCGGACACCTGGGCCCCGACACTGACCTCTTTCTCGGCCTCGATGGTGCCGGCAGCCAGCACGGTGTCTTCGATCTCGCCGCGCTCCACGGCCACGGTGATGACCTCCGGGGCGGGCGGGTCTGTGAAGAACGCCACCTTGGCCCCCCACGCGGCGGCCGCCAGGGCCACCACCACCACGGGCCAGCGCCATGTGCGCCAGAGGCTCTGAATTCTTGGTTTTGTCATGTGAACACTGTGCAGGATCAGGATGTCGCGCGCACGAACGGCAGGTTAAGCCATGTAAAGTCAAACCATGCAAGCCGTCACACTCATCACGGGGGCCAGCCAGGGCATTGGCGCAGCCACCGCCCGCCTGCTCGCGCGCCAGGGCCATGCCCTGGTCATCCATTGTGCCCACCGAACTGATCTGGCTGCTGAGGTGGCCCAGGAATGTCGAGGCTTGGGCGCGCCCCACGCCCTGGTGGTCCAGGCCGATCTGGCCCATGAGGCCGAGGTACTGGCCCTGTTCAGGCAGGTCGATGAGCAGCTGCCGTCGCTGACGGGCCTGGTCAACAACGCCGGCATCATCGACCAGACCGCCCGGCTGGACGACATGAGCGCCGATCGCCTGCAACGCATGCTGGCGGTCAATGTGCTGGGCCCCATGCTGTGCGCGCGCGAGGCCGTGCGGCGGCTGTCCACCCGTCACGGGGGGCGCGGCGGCGTGATCGTCAACGTGTCCAGCAGCGCGGTGCGCAGTGGCTCGCCTGCCATGTATGTCGACTATGCGGCCAGCAAGGGCGCCATCGATGTGTTCACCCAGGGCTTGGCCAAAGAGGTGGCCGCCGAGGGCATCCGGGTGGTGGCGGTGCGCCCGGGCATCACCGACACGGGCATCCACGCCACTGGGGGCGAGCCCGACCGGGCCCAGCGCATGGCACCCGCCCTGCCCATGGGACGGGCGGCTCATCCGGACGAGATCGCACAAGCCATCGCCTGGCTCTTGTCAGATGCGGCCAGCTACACGGCGGGCGCCATCCTGGATGTGACCGGCGGACGCTGAGCCCACCACGACTGAACCTGCGGGGCTGGCGCCCCGTCAGAACGACAGTTGCCCCGACAGGTACAGCCCGGCTTGGTCGTCCTTGCCGGCGATGTTGCCCAGGTTCACCCAGGCCAGGGTGAAACTCGCCGAGCGGTGCGGAAACCAGGCCACGTAGAGATCCCAGGCGTCGTCTTCGCTCAGGTCGACAGGCGCAGCCACCTTGTCCAGGTTGTTGGGTTTCATGCGGTATTCGGCCCCCAGCACCAGGTCATCCCGCAGCATGATGCCCACGCTGCCTTCCAGTTGCAGCCGGCGCGCATCACGCCCAGGGCCGCCAAAGCCGATCAGCCCGAACTGGTTGGCCCGGGTCAGGCGCACCGCCCCGGCGGCCAGCACATTGCGGCCTGCTGCCGCACCCAGCCACAGCTTGGTGGCCGTGGCGTAAATCTCGATGTCGGTGGTGTCACTGGCGCCCAGGGCCTTGACCAGGTCGGTCGTGCGGGCGTCCTTGTACTGCATGCCCACACTCACCTGGGGCATCCAGCGGTCCTGGTCGTACAACACATCGCCGGCCACTTTCACCTTGGCCCCGATCACACCCATGTCCAGCGATCGACCCGGCACCACATCGCTGAGCTTGAAGCTCCAGCGCGACATGCTCAGCTCCACCCGGTCGTGGATGCCCACGGCGGCGCCCACCACCTGCAACTCGTAGTTGCCGCCGGTTTTGAGCCGGGTCACGAAGGCCGAACCACCGATCTGATTGCTGCTGCCTTGACCGGCGATCACCGCCCAGGGGGTCAAACCGCCCCCTGCTGCCCCCTCCACCTGGCTCACACCCCAGGTGGCCAGCACCCGGTCGCCAGCCGACGACACGGCTGGCACCGCCAGGGCCAGCGCCACCAGAGACAAACCCGCCCAGCGGCGTGGCGTTCCACCCGGGACGTTCAAGCGGCTCTTCGACGGGGCATGGCTCATGACTGGACTCCAAAGTGATGGATAGGGGACAAAAGTCACCCTCATGTCTGCATCCGTATCGGCCGATAAAACACAAGATGTAGTTCATCCACATCAATTTTTTGATCGATCGGAGCCACGATGCCGCACCTGACCCGCTTTTTGCCTGACACCGGCACCCATGCAGCCGCATCGGCCGGCACCCGCCCTCAGCGTGGGTGGATGAGCGCGTCGCTGCTGGCCTGCGCTTTGACGCTGGGGGCTTGCGCCACCCCGCCCGCCACCCCGCTGTATCAGCAGTTCGGTGGCGTGGAAGGGCTGAAACAAATCACCGATCGCACCATGGATCGGGTGTCGACGGACCCCCGCACCAAGCGCACCTTTGATGGCCTCAAGATGGGCCCGCTGAAGGACAGAGTGGCAGCTTATGTCTGCCAACTGGCCGATGGGCCTTGCCAGTATGAGGGCGAGACCATGGCCAACTCGCATGCCGACCTGGGCATCACCGGCGCCGAATTTGACCTCATGGTGACCATGATGCGCGACGAAATCAACCGCGCCGGAGCGCCCGAGTCGGCCAAGAATGAGCTTCTGAAGCGGTTGGCGCCCACCCGCCGGGACATTGTCAAGCGCTGAGGCCACGGCCTCTCAAGGGGGGCTCGGCGGTAGCTCGCCAGATCCTCACCCACCACCCAGGATGGCCCTCATGACCCAGCTCAGCACACGCCCCACCTCCGCCGCCAGACGCTTGGCTGGCATCCGAGGCATCAGCAGCGCGCTGGCTGCGGCCAGCCTGTGCCTGCCCATGGTGGCGCAGGCGGCACCCCAAACCTTCACGGTGATCACCTTCGCCGGCCAAGCGGTCAGCAACGCAGCGGTGTCGGTGCTGGTGCGGGGCGCGCCCAGCCAGGCGGCACCAGGCACCATGGCCGAGATGTCACAGCGACAACGCGCCTTCGTGCCGGGGGTGCTGGCCATTCAAACGGGCACCGCGGTGAACTTTCCGAACTTCGACACGGTGCGGCACCATGTGTACTCGTTCTCGCCCACCAAGCCCTTCGAGATCAAGCTGTACACGGGCACCCCGGCCGCGCCCGTGGTGTTCGACAAAGCAGGTACGGCCACGCTGGGCTGCAACATCCATGACCGCATGATCGCCTACATCCACGTGGTCAACACGCCCTATGTGGGCGTGACCGATGGCATGGGGCGCGTCACCATCGACGTGCCGGATGGCGAGCACAAGGTGCGCATCTGGACCCCATCCATGGGTGAGGCCAACCCCGGCGTGGAGCAAACCATCCGGGCCGGCGCCGGCCCGGTCACGCTGCGCCTGGGCGCCAACTGAGGGGCCCATCGTCAGCCCGGACTGCGCTTGCGCCCCATGGCGGCGGGTTCATAGGATGATCATGGCGCGGCCATGAAGGCGCGCACACACCCGCGATCGGGCGCCTGAAGCAGATGCAGACTCAACGCCAAGCGTGCCTGCGCGGGCGTCAGCTGACCGGTGGCGGGCCATGAAGGATCGTCGGGGTGCATGGTCACCCCCCCACGGGCCACCCGGCTGCTGCGCCACACCACCACACCTTGGTGATGAGCCTGCGTCAGGGCCTCTTGCAGGCCCTGGTGCACGGTACCGTGGCCAGTGCAGGCCACCACCACGCCGGCCAGCGAGGTGGACGACTCAAAGGCCAGCCAGGCCCTCACCCCCCAGCCATCGGCATCGGCGTGGCTGAGCACGCATTCCACGCGCGGCCGTGACTGCTGACCAAACCAGGACCACAGCGGCGCTTGCGCCGGGCGAACGGCCAAGCCACCCCACCCCGCATCCGCAGCGGCATCGCCCGCAGAACCATCCGCCGGCGCGACCCGCCACTGGCCCGAGGCATCCCGCACGGCGGCGGGGGCGCTTCCGCCGCCATCAAATGCATCCACAGCATGGGTATGGGCCTTGCGCACCTGGGCTGCAGGCCACAAGCGCCCTTCCATCACCACCCACACGCCACCACGCCCCGCCTCTGCCAGCGCCGCCACGGCACTCAGGGCGTCACGCAGGTTGGTGGGGCCGTCGGCATCAGCCGCCGTGGCCGGCCGCATGGCCGCCGTCAGCACGATGGGCCGGCGCTGGTCGTGCAACCAATCCAGCAGGCACGCGGTTTCTTCCAGCGTGTCAGTGCCATGCGTGATGACCACGCCGTCCGCACCGCGCTCCATCAGCACCTGCTGCAGCGTCATCGACAGGGACTGCCAAATGGCCCACCCCATGTCCTTGCTGTCGACCGAAGCCACCTGCTCGGCCTGCACCGACCAGCCTGAAGGGCAAGGCACGCCTGCGAGCAGATCGTCCACGCCCAGCACGGCGGCCGTGTAGCCGCCCGCCCGCTCATCACCCCGCCGCACGCCGGCAATCGTGCCGCCCGTGCCCAGTACCCACACCTGACGCATCCATCACCTCAAAAAATACTGGACAAACGAACAGTGCTGTATAAAATGCCAGACAAGCAGATCGCACAGCAACCCACGCACACCGTCCATGGCCGATAACGATAGCCCCAAACTGACGCCGCGACAGCAAGAAATCTTCGAGCTGATCCAGCGTGCGATCGCCACCACCGGCGCACCGCCCACCCGGGCCGAAATCGCCGCCCAATTGGGTTTTCGTTCGGCCAACGCCGCTGAAGAGCACCTGCAAGCTCTGGCTCGCAAAGGCGTCATCGAGTTGGTGGGGGGCACTTCGCGCGGCATCCGGCTCAAGGCCGGCACCCTGCGTGGCCTGCATGACGGCCGCCGCAGCCCCAGTCGCGGCCATACTGCCCGTGGGCTGGCCGACACCGACAGCCTGGCGCTGCCGGGGCTCGAGCAACTCGTGCTGCCCCTGGTGGGGCGTGTAGCGGCGGGCCACCCCATCCTGGCCCAAGAGCACATTGAACAAAGTTACGCGGTCGAGCCCTCGTTGTTTGCCCGCAAACCGGACTACCTGCTGCGCGTCAAGGGCATGAGCATGCGCGATGCCGGCATCCTCGACGGCGATTTGCTGGCTGTGGCCCGCACCCGCGAAGCGCGCAATGGGCAGATCGTGGTGGCGCGCATTGGCGACGAAGTCACCGTCAAGCGCTTTCAGCGTCGCGGCACCGCCATCACCCTCTTGCCCGAGAACCCCGATTTCCAACCCATCGAGGTGCACCCCGATGGCGAGCATTTCGAACTCGAAGGCCTGGCTGTGGGCCTGATCCGCAAGGATTTTTGAACACACGGCATCCAAGCACTCCCTCCTCGCGGGTGGCGGGCATTCGTGCCGCTGCTCAACAGCGGTGCAATCCCGCGGGGTGGGCCCTTCACGAATCCTGCCGAACTTCGCTGAAGTCCAAGGAGTTCATCATGATTCATCACCTTGCTCGTGCCTTCTGGGCC
Source organism: uncultured Aquabacterium sp. (assembly GCA_947085235.1). Taxonomy (GTDB): domain Bacteria; phylum Pseudomonadota; class Gammaproteobacteria; order Burkholderiales; family Burkholderiaceae_C; genus Aquabacterium. The sequence goes on from CAMTVS010000016.1 coordinate 30,398, forward strand.
CGTGACCTCGCCGCGCAAGCGGCGGCCGTGCGTGCTGGCAGCGCCCACGGCGATCACACCGACACGCCGTCAGGCCCCGCTCGTGAGGCTGGTCCTCATCAGTCATCGCCATCCCGAGACTCAGCACCACGCCCGGGGGTGGCGCCCGTGCGCCCACGTCCGATCACGCCGTGGACCACGCCCGTCAACCAGCGCGCTGCAGCGGCTGACACCAGCGTGCATCGTTCGGGGCGCCCTGCCCTGCGCATCAGCGCCGACCCCAGCGATGCTCGGCGCACCGTGATCAGTGGCCGCTTCGCCGAAGTGTGTGCTGCCCTGGATCGCCTGGTGCTCGAACAAGAAGCTCTGGCCTGAGGCCTGAAACGCGGGGCATGGGGCGCTACCCCCTCAAGGGCCGCGCCACCACCCCCGCAAACAACAACACCGCGACAAGCGCGGTGTTGTTGGCAGGCGTTTGACACGGGCCCGCAGGCCCGTGGTCACAGGCTCAGCCCATGTGCAGACCACCGTTGACCGAGAAATCGGCGCCGGTGGCAAAGCCCGCTTCGTCGCTGGCCACCCACGACACCATCGAGGCGATTTCCTCGGGGGTGCCCAGGCGCTTGACGGGGATCGTGGCCACGATCTTGTCCAGCACATCCGGACGAATGGCACGCACCATCTCGGTGCCAATGTAGCCGGGCGACACGGTGTTCACCGTCACGCCCTTGTTGGCCACTTCCTGAGCCAAGGCCATCGTGAAGCCGTGCATGCCGGCCTTGGCCGCCGAGTAGTTGGTCTGACCAAACTGACCCTTTTCGCCGTTGACCGAGCTGATGTTGACGATGCGACCCCAGCCACGCTCCACCATGTCGTCAATGACCTGCTTGGTCACGTTGAACAGGCTGTTGAGGTTGGTGTCGATGACGGCGTCCCAGTCGGCCTTGGTCATCTTGCGGAACATGCCATCGCGGGTGATGCCGGCGTTGTTCACGAGGATGTCGATGGGGCCGTGCTCGGCCTTGGCCTTGCGGAAGGCTTCCACCGTGGAATCCCAGTCCGACACATTGCCCACCGAGGCGTAGAAGTTGTAGCCCAGGGCCTTTTGCTCGTCCAGCCACTTGGTGAAGTCACGGCTGGGGCCGCAACCGGCCAACACGGTGTAACCATCCTTGTACAGGCGCTGACAGATGGCCGTGCCAATGCCACCCATGCCACCGGTCACGTACGCTACTTTCTTGCTCATCTCATTGCTCCTCAAAGAGGGGGTCGTCAGGATTTGGGCACATCAACGTTCGATGGTCAGGGCCACGCCCATGCCCCCACCGATGCACAACGATGCCAGGCCCTTCTTGGCATCGCGCTTGTTCATTTCATGCAGCAGGCTCACCAGCACGCGGCAACCCGATGCACCGATGGGGTGCCCAATGGCGATGGCCCCACCGTTGACATTGACCTTGCTGGTGTCCCAGCCCATTTCCTTGTGCACGGCGCATGCCTGGGCGGCAAAGGCTTCGTTGATCTCCAGCAGGTCGAGATCGGCCGGGCTCCAGCCCGCGCGGTCCAGGGCACGACGCGAGGCCGGAACCGGCCCCATGCCCATGGTGGCCGGGTCCAGGCCTGCGCTGGCGTACGAGGCGATGCGACCCAGCGGGGTCAGCCCCAGTTGTTCCGCCTTCTTGGCGCTCATCACCATCACGGCCGCCGCACCGTCGTTGATGCCCGAGGCATTGCCTGCCGTCACGCTGCCGGCCTTGTCAAAGGCCGGGCGCAAGCCAGCCAGGGCCTCGGCGCTGGTCTTGCGGTTCAGGTATTCGTCCGTCTCAAAGACGATGGGGTCGCCCTTCTTTTGCGGAATCACCACGGGCACGATCTCGTCCTTGAAGCGACCAGCGTCCTGAGCAGCGGCCGCCTTGAGCTGCGACGCCAAGGCCAGCGCGTCCTGCTCTTCGCGGGTGATGCCGTACTGTTTCGCCACGTTCTCTGCGGTGATGCCCATGTGGTACTGGTTGTACACGTCCCACAGGCCGTCGTTGATCATGGTATCCACCATTTGCCAAGCCCCCATGCGCATGCCATCACGCGAATTGGGCACCACGTGGGGCGACAGGCTCATGTTCTCCTGCCCCCCGGCGATCACGATCTCGGCATCGCCATCGCGGATGGCCTGAACGGCCAGCATCACCGCCTTCAAGCCCGAACCACACACCTTGTTGATCGTCATCGCCGGCACGCTGTTGGGCAGGCCCGCCTTGATCACGGCCTGACGCGCAGGGTTCTGACCGCAGCCAGCCTGAAGCACCTGACCCAGGATCACTTCGCTGATCTGCTCACCGGACACGCCGGTGCGCTTGAGCAGGTCTTTGATCACGATGGCGCCCAATTCGGCCGCCGGGATCTTGGACAGGGAACCGCCGAACTTGCCGACGGCGGTGCGGGATGCTGCAACGATGACGATGTCACTCATGGAGATGCTCCTTCGAGGGGGTGGATGGGTCTGCGGGGCCTTGTGGGCTCCTTAGGCTTTCTTCAACACGTAGCGGCCCGGTGCGGGCTCGATCACGGGATGCTGGCGGTCGCCGGGCTGGCGGGGTGCCGGCACCATCTTGCCACCGTAGGCAGACAGCCAGTCGGACCACACGGGCCACCAGCTGCCGGGCTGCTCTTGGGCGGTGTCAAACCAGTCTTGCGCAGTCGCCGGCAGCTTGCGCACGCCCGGGCCCGTCACCCAGTGGCTGCGCTTTTTCTTGGCTGGCGGGTTGATCACGCCGGCGATGTGGCCTGAGGCGCCCAGCACGAAGGTGACATCGGTCTTGAGCAACTGGGTCGTGTTGTAGGCCGAATCCCAGGGCACGATGTGGTCCTCGCGCGAGGCGTAGACGAACACCGGCATGTCCAGCTGCCCAAAATCCACAGGCACGCCACAGGTCATGGCCGCGCCGGGTTGGCACAGCTTGTTTTCCAGGTAGGTGTGGCGCAGGTACCAGCAGTACATGGGCCCGGGCAGGTTGGTGCTGTCGCTGTTCCAGTACAGCAGGTCGAACGCCGGAGGCATTTCGCCCTTGAGGTAGTTGCCCACCACGTAGTTCCACACCAGGTCGTTGGCCCGCAGGAACGAGAAGGTGGCGGCCAGTTCGGCGCCTCGCATCAGGCCGCCGCCCTTGGGGCTGTCAAGGCCCAGGCTCATCTCGCGCATGCGCACCATGGCCTCATCCACAAAGACGTCCATGATGCCGGTGTTGGAGAAGTCCAGGAAGGTGGTCAGCAGCGTCAGGCTGGCCACCGGCTTGAGGCCCTTGGCCGCCAGCACCGACAGGGCCGTCGCGATCAGGGTGCCCCCCACGCAGAAGCCCAGCGCATTGATCTGCTCGGCCCCGGAAATCTCGCGGGTGACGTCAATGGCGCGGATCACGCCTTGCTCGATGTAGTCGTCCCAGGTGGCCTTAGACAGGCTCTCGTCGGCATTGATCCAGCTGACCATGAACACGCGATGGCCCTGCGACAGCAGGTAACGCACCACCGAGTTGTCGGGCTGCAGATCCAGGATGTAGTACTTGTTGATGCAGGGCGGCACGAACAGGAAGGGGCGCTCATGCACCTTCTCGGTCAGCGGCTTGTACTCGATCAGCTGGAAGAAGGGGTTCTCGTAGACGACCGAGCCTTCGGTGGTGGCCACGTTCTTGCCCACCTCGAACACGCTCTCGTCGGTTTGCGACATGTGGCCCTGCTTCAGGTCGTGCATCAGGTGCTTCATGCCCTGCTGCAGGCTGGCGCCCTTGGTCTCGACGGCCTTCTTCAGGGCCTCAGGGTTGAAGGCCAGGTAGTTGGACGGCGATGCCGCATCCACCCACTGCTGGACCGCAAAGCGCACACGCTGACGGGTTTTCTCGTCGCCTTGCAGGGCATCGGCCATGCGCTGCAGGGTCTGGGCATTCAACAGGTAGCTGGCCGCCACGAAGCCGCCTGCGGTGCTGTCGCGCCATTCAGGAGCGGCAAAGCGCTTGTCGCTCAAACCGGGGGCCTTCTGGCCCAAGGCGCTGTTCCAGAGTTCGGTGGCCTGCTTGACGTAATCATCCTGAATGGCCTTCAGGCGCTCTGCAGGCAAACTCAACCCCGCCACGGACTTCAGCGTCTCGGCCATGCTGCCGCCGATGGCGGCAAAGGCCTGCCCCACCTGCGCAGGCATGCCAGATAGACCGGGAATGTCTTTCAGACCGGGCATGGCACTCAGACCCGGCATGGCGCCCAAGGCACCCATGGAACCCAAGGAACCAAACGACCCCATGGCGGCATTCAAGGCCGATGTCAGGGCACCGGCGTCCAGGCCAGCGGGCATGGCGGCGCCTCCGGTGGGGGTCATCCAGCTTTGCCACTGGCTGGGCATGTTCTTGAGCCAGTCTTGCCAGGCCTGCTGAGAACTTCCCAGCAACTGCGTCCAGTCAGGCGCGGCGGCCTGAGCGCGTGCACCCTGGGTCGGCGCCTCGGCGGCGCGTGGCGCTTCGGCGTGATCAGCGGCGGGCTTGGGGGTTACATCCTCCACTGACGCTTGGGCAGACCGGCTGCGAGCACGGGTGGACGAGGTGGAACGGGTAGCCGGGGCGGCGCCAGTGCGGCGGCTGCCGCGTGCACGCGGGGTGTCTGCCATAAGTCTCCTTCGTGTTGAGTCGATGAACCGGTTTCCGGATCATGCCTTGATCATGTTGCCGTATTCTGACGTGTCCGGAAACCAAGATTTGTTGCAGTGCAGCATTCTGACGACACCCCGAACCCGATACCATCGCACGCCTCACCTGCCGTGCCCTGTTCTCTCACTTAGCAACCTCGGTGCCAAACACCGCCGTCTGACCATGTGGATCGTCGCCATCGCCTGGATGTATGTGGCCATCATGATGACCCTGGCCGAGGCCACCCACCCGCAGGGCACGATCCTGGGGGCCATCATCACCTTCCTGTTTTATGGCTTGGCACCCGTGGCCATCGTCATGTACATCCTGGGCACCCCCGGACGGCGCCGGGCCCGGCGCGCCGCTGAAGCCCAAGCCGAAGCCGCCAGGCAAGCCAGCCTGGCATCAGCGGTCGAGGGGGCCGCGCAAGGCGATGCCAGCAGCCATGCGGCCAGTGACCCCGTCACGGCGGAAGGAAAAGAAGCGCCCCGGCTCTGACACGGTGCAGGCCCCTGCCATCGACACCTGACGCACCCCCAAGGCCGACAAGCGCTGGTGGGCCAGGGCCGGCAGGTTGGCCCGCCAGCGCGGCTCCTGCCCCACTGTCAGGGGCTGGCACTGGAAGGTGGATGGCAACGCCGCAGGGTCGGTGCTGGGCACCACGCCGAACGCTTCCAGCACCGCCGCCCCCACCTCGAACGCCTGTGGCCCGATGCAGGGCCCCAACCACACACGGACATCCGCCGGATCGCAGCTGGCGAGTTCGCACAGGGCAGGCACCCCCACGTCCAGGATGCCCCGCCCGCCCATGTCGCCAGCGCCGGCCAAGCCGCGCCAGCCGGCATGCAAGGCCCCCACCGCCCGACCTTCCGGAGCCATCATCAGCACGGGCAGGCAGTCGGCCACCATGACGACGCACCCCAGACCGGGCTCGGCCGTGATCGCGCCATCGGCCTCAGGCGGCGTCGCCCCTTGAGCCTGCGCGGTCAGCATGTCGTGATGCAGGGTCAGCACACGGTGGCCATGCACCTGCGTCATCCACACGGCCGGCGCCCCCAGTGCCGCTTCGAAGCCGCGACGGTTGAGCGCCACCGCTGCCGGGTCGTCACCCACGTGATCGCCCAGGTTGCACGCAGCATAGGGCGCCACACTGTGCCCGCCCGTCCGGTCGCTGAACACGGCGGACACCGCCGGGCCCCAGTCGGCTCGCCACCAAGGGGCGGGGGCCGAGTCGTCAATGTGTGTTGGCGCCATGCCTGCGTTCTCCATGCGTGTGGGGTGCCCGCTATGATCGGCACCCCTTCCACTGGATTCTGCGTCATGCGTGCCGCGTTGCCACCCCACCGGGCTCCTCATCGTCAGCACCTGCGGGCCTGGCTGCAGGCGGGTGGCTCACTCACCGCCCGACTGCGCCGCCACGGCGTCGTTCAGGTGCAGGTGTGCCGTCAAGGGCGACAACGGTTGTGGGCGCATGAAGCGCAAGCGGTAGGCGCCCCCCACGGCCATGTGCGCGAGGTGGTGCTGTGGGTGGACGATCGTCCCGCGGTCTGGGCGCGCAGCGTGACCACCGTGGCGCACACACGCGGGCCCTGGCGAGCCATCAAGGGCCTGGGCAGCCGTCCGCTGGCCGAAGTGCTGTTCATCAGCGCCGGCATTCACCGCGAGCCCCTGCGCGCCGAGCGCTGGCCCAGCCACAGCCTGCCCTGGCGGCACCGGCTGCAGGCTTGGCACACCGCCTTGAGCCAGCCGGCACGGCCCACGAAAGGCGCTCTGCCGCCCAGCCCGGTGTGGGCGCGACACTCGGTGTTCATTCGCCGCGGTGCACCGCTGATGGTGACCGAGTGCTTCGCCCCCTGGCTGGCCCGCCTGGCACCCTGAACAAGGGCTGCGCACGCGTGTGGTCACCCACGGCAAGCGAGGGCTCATGCCCTACACTGCCAGCATGTTGTTGAGCCGGCGCATCGAACACTGTCAGGTCTGTGGAACGCCCGTGGAGCACAAAGTGCCCGATGGCGACAACCGCGACCGCGCGATCTGCCCCAGTTGCGGGCACGTCCACTATGTCAACCCGTTGAACGTGGTGGGCACCCTGCCGGTTTGGCAGGATCAGGTGCTGCTGTGCCGACGCAACATCGAGCCGCGCAAGGGCTTCTGGACCCTGCCCGCAGGCTTCATGGAGCTGGGCGAGACCACCGAAGAAGGTGCTGCCCGCGAAACCGACGAAGAAGCCGGGGCCCACATCGAGATGCAGGGGCTGTACTGCGTGCTGAATGTGGTGACGGCTGGACAGGTGCACCTGTTCTACCGTGCTCGTTTGTTGAGCACCGACTTCGCCCCCGGCCCGGAGACCATCGAGGCCCGTTTGTTCACCGAAGCCGAGATCCCCTGGGATGAATTGGCGTTCCGCACCGTCCGAATGACGCTTCAGCGCTACTTCGACGAGCGAAAATCAGGTCAATTTGGCGTCTACTGCGCCGATATCCGTTGAAGCGGGTGACAGGGCAGCGGCGTTCACTGCCCACACCCGTGCCTTGACGGGCCCGGACCCTCGCCCGGACCTTGCCCGGATCACTGAGCGCCCATGACCGACGATCACGCCACACCGCCTGCGGACACGCCCTCTTCTCCCGCCACCGCCCCGGAGCGGGCACCGGTGCCGCCTGCGCGTGTCCGCGATGACCTGGTCACCCCCGACCCGCTGCTGGACTGCCTGATCGAGGTGGCCCGCCTGCATGGGCTGAGCGCCTCTCGTGCTTCACTGTCAGCCGGCCTGCCGCTGGAAGCGGGCGCCCTGCCCTTGAGCCTGGCCGAGCGCGCCGCCGAACGCGTGGGCCTGACCACCCGCCTGCAACGCCAGGCCGTGAGCGAGATCGACCCCAGCGCCCTGCCGGCCATCCTGCTGTGCGCCGATCAGCAAGCCCTGGTACTGCTGGGCCCCGACCCTCAACAAGCGGGTCATTGGCGGGTGTTGCTGCCTGAAACCGGGCAAGGCGCCGTGTCCTTGAGCCCGGCTGATTTGACGCGGCGCCACACTGGCATGGTGCTGTTCGTGCGGCCTCATTTCCGGTTTGACGAACGCACCCCGCGTCCCAGCCCGCAACGAGCCGACCACTGGTTCTGGGGCCCGGTGAAGGCGCAGCGCTTTGTGTACCGCGACGTGCTGTGGGCCGCCTTGCTGATCAACCTGTTCGCCCTGGCCTTCCCGCTGTTTTCGATGAACGTGTACGACCGGGTGGTGCCCAACCACGCGGTGGAGACCCTGTGGGCCCTGGCCATCGGCATGGTGCTCGTGCTGGGCAGCGACCTCTTCATGAAAATGCTGCGCAGCCGCTTCGTGGATGAGGCCAGCGCCCGCATTGACGTGCTGATTTCATCCCGGCTGATGGAGCGCGTGCTGGGCATGCGGCTGGAGAACCGGCCACTGTCGGTCGGCTCGTTTGCGTCTAACCTGCGGGGGTTCGAGCAGGTGCGTGATTTCATCGCCTCCAGCACGGTCACCGCGCTGATCGACCTGCCCTTCGCCCTGCTCTTCCTGTTCGTGATCGTCTGGATCTCGCCCTGGCTGGTCATCCCGGTGGTGCTGGTGTTCCTGATCATCCTGGTGATGGGCTACATCGCCCAGCACCGGCTGCATGAACTGTCGCAAAGCACCTACCAGGCGGCGGCCCAGCGCAACGCCACGCTGATCGAAAGCCTCACGGGCATCGAGACCATCAAGTCACAGGGCGCCGAGCACCTGATCCAGGCCCGCTGGGAGCGTGCCAACCAGTTCCTGGCCACCCTGAATGTGCGCATGCGCCGACTGTCGTCGGCGGCCGTCTACAGCACGGCCACGCTGCAGCAACTGGCGTCGGTCAGCCTGATCCTCATTGGCGTGTACCTGATCACCGAGCGCCAGCTCACCATGGGCGGCCTGATCGCCACCACCATGCTGGCCGGCCGCGCGCTGGCCCCGGCCGGGCAGATCGTAGGGCTGCTGATGCAGTACCAGGGCGCCCGCACCGCCCTGGAGTCCCTGAACCAGGTGATGGCACAGGAGGTGGAGCGCGGCGAAGGTCAACGTCATCTGGAGCGGGCCGAGCTGAAGGGCGGCATCGAGTTCCGCCAGGTGTCGTTTGCGTATCCGGGCCGACAGGAGTCTTCGCTGAGCAACGTCAGCTTCAAGATCCAGCCCGGCGAGAAGGTGGCGCTGATTGGCAAGGTGGGGTCGGGCAAGACCACGCTGCAAAAGCTCATCCTGGGGCTGTACCAACCCAAGGAGGGTGCCGTGCTGCTGGACGGCATCGACCTGCGACAACTCGACCCGGCCGACGTGCGCCGCAATATGGCCCACGTGGCCCAGGACGTGCACCTGTTTTTTGGCACCATGCGCGAGAACATCGCGTTTGGCATGCCACACGCCCGTGACGACGCCATCATGGCCGCCACGGACGTGGCCGGCCTGAGCGAGTTCGTGGCGCGGCACCCGCAGGGCTACGACATGCAGGTGGGCGAGCGCGGCGAGTTGCTTTCAGGCGGCCAGCGCCAGAGCGTCGGCATTGCCCGGGCCGTGCTGCACAACGCCCCCATCTTGCTGATGGACGAGCCCACCAGCGCCATGGATTTCTCGACCGAAGCCGTGGTGACCCAGCGCCTGCAGCAGTTCTGTGAACACAAGACCGTGGTGCTGGTGACGCACCGCACCTCGATGCTCAGCTTTGTCGATCGCGTCATCGTGATCGACCAGGGCCGCGTGGTGGCCGATGGCCCGCGCGAGCGCATCATGCAGGCCCTGGCGGCCGGCCGCATCGCGCGCGCCTCGTGAGCAAAGGAGCCCCGCACATGTCACGCATGCACAAGATCGGGCAAGGCACCCTGGACGTGCTGGAGGCTCTGCGTCGCGGGCTGGCCCCCATCAGCAACCGCGTTCTGGACGCCCTGGCGGGCCCCCGTGTGGACCCCAGCACCGCCGCCCAGGCCGGCATGCGCAGCTTCGAGCAAGAGGCCGAGGCCATCATGAGCACCGCCCGCACCCATCGGGCCCAGACCCTGGTGCGCAGCGCTGTGGTCGTCACGGTGGTGTTGATCGTCTGGGCCAGCGTGGCCCAGGTGGATGAGGTCACCAAGGGTGAAGCCAAGGTGATCCCGTCGCGGCAGTTGCAAGTCATCCAGTCGCTGGACGGCGGCGTGGTCTCCGAGATCCTGGTGAAAGAAGGCCAGGTCGTCGAGGCCGGGCAGTTGCTGCTGAAGATCGACGAAACCCGGGCCACATCGGGGGTGCGCGAAAGCGCCGCCCAGGCCTTTTCTCTGCGGGTGAAGGCCGCGCGCCTGAAGGCCCTGGCCGAAGGCACCGCTTTCGAGCCTCCGGCTGCGCAGGAGGGCAATCTGGAAGAAGCCCGCATCCTCGATGAAGAGCGCCAGTTGTACGACGCCAAGCGCTCCGAACTGTCGGCCATGCTGTCGATCAACGACCAGCAACTGGCGCAACGACGACAGGAGTTGAGCGAAGCCCAGGCCCGCCGCAACTCGGCACAACGCAGCATGGACCTGTCGCAACAGGAATTGAGCAAGACCCGACCGCTGCTGGCCACCGGCGCCGTCTCTGAGGTGGAGGTGTTGCGACTGGAGCGCGAGGTGAGCCGGGCCCGAGGCGACATGGAGCAGGCGGGTGCCCAGAGTGCCCGCGCGCAGGCGGCGATCAACGAGGCCTCGCGCAAGATCCAGGAAACCGACCTCACCTTCCGCAATGAAGCCCGCAAAGAGCTGTCGGAGGTACTGGCCCGCCTGAACGCCCTGACAGAAGGCGCCGTGGCCCTGGCCGACAAAGTGGACAAATCACAGGTGAAATCGCCGGTGCGCGGCCGCGTGCAGCGCCTGTTGGCCAACACCGTGGGCGGGGTCGTCAGCCCTGGCCGAGACATCGTCGAGATCGTGCCGCTGGACGATGCCTTGGTGCTGGAAGCCAAGATCCAGCCGCGGGACATCGCCTTCATCCACCCGGGCCAGGCGGCTACGGTGAAGTTCTCGGCCTATGACTTTGCCATCTATGGCGGCATGGAGGCCGTGGTGGAGAACATCAGCCCCGACACCGTGACCAACGAGCGCGGCGATCAGACCTACTACGTGGTGCGCGTACGCACCACCCAACCGCAGCTCAACGACAAGATGCCCATACTGCCGGGCATGACGGCTGAGGTCGATGTGCTGACCGGCCAGAAGACGGTGATGAGTTACCTGCTCAAGCCCGTGCTGCGCGCCCATGAGCGGGCGCTGAGCGAACGCTGATGGAGCGCTGACAGAGCGCTGATCAACGCTCGTCAGGCGAGACGTGGGCTCAGGCCCCCAGCTTCACCGCAGGCCCGGTCACGCCATGGATGCCGCACTGCCAGAGCGTGGGCAGGTCGCCCGCATCATTGACGCCCTCGGCAAACACCTGCAGCCCCAGGCCACGCAGGAGGCTCACGGTGGCCGTCACGAAGGCCGCGCGTGAGGTGTCCTGGGCCACGCCCTGCACCACGGCACTGTCGAGCTTGACGTAGTCCAGCCCCAGGCTGAACAAGGCACGGATCTGGGGCAAACGATCGCCCGCGTGCTCCAGGCCCACCTTCACGCCCAGCGGGCGCAACTGGTCGCACAAGGCATGAACCAGGTCGGGGTGCTCCACCGCCGCCGACTCGGCCACCTCCACCCACAGGCGGGATGCCAACTCGGGTGCATCGGCCAGGTGGGCCCGCAGGCGGGGGACAAAGCCACTGTCCAGCAAGGCATTGGGCGAGAGGTTCACGCCACGGCTGCTGCCATCAGCACCAATGGCCTCGAGCGCCAGCACCACCGCCAACTCGTCGATCTGCGAGATCACGCCGGTGCGCATGGCCATCGGCAGCCACAGGGCTGCCGGGGCCGGCTCATCGCCTTCCAGCGTCAGGCGCATGGGGCACTCGTGGTGCACCAGTTGCCCCTGGGCATCCACCACCGGGAAGCGTCCCAGCTGGGCGCGACGCTCCATGAGTGCCTCACCCAGCACACGGCGCCATTCGTCTTCGCCGCGCACGGCCTGGGCCTGATCAGGGGCCTGCCCCAACTCCACCGCGAAAGCGCCCTTGCTTTCAGCCAGGGCCAAGGCGGAATCGGCCGCAGCCAGCAACTGGTGCATGCGCATGCCACGCCGCCAGCCCACCGCCCCCACCACCACGCCCCCCTGGGCACCATGCTCAGAGAAGGCCCGACGCAGGGCATCGGCGTAGTACTGCGCGTCGGGCAGTGGCACATCGCCACCACCCATGCAGACCGCAAAGTCACCGCCATTCAAGCGCCCCAGGGCGCGCACCTGCACCCCACTGGACACCTCGGTCAGCACGCGCGCAATGCGCTGCAGCAAGGCATCGGTATGCCGGTGCCCCAAGGCACGGTTGATGGCCCCCAGATCCAGCACCCGGATGAGGTACAGGGTGCCCTGGGCGGCTTGCTCTTCGCTGTCGAGCAAGGCGCCCAACTGAGCCATGAAATGCCGGCGGTGAGACAGGCCTGTCAGGGCGTCACAGTGGGCCTGTTGCCGCAAGGCTTCCACCTGCACCGACTGCTCATCAAACACGGCCTTCAGCCGGGTCACCATGGTGTTCATGGCCTGGCCCACGCGGGCCAGTTCCGGCACGGCGGGTTCGGGCAAGGTGATGAAACGGCGATCCATCAGGGCCTGCGCCTGCACCACCACGCCTTCCAGCGGCCGGCGAATGCGCGACACGCCCCACCAGGCCACCACGCCCGCCAAGCCTCCGAGCAGCGCCAGCCAGCCGGCGGTTTGCACCGCGCCTTGCCACAATTGCGCGTGGGCAAAGCCCGCATGGCTGACCACCTCGACCGAGCCCACGGCGCGCCAGCCATTGGATACCTGAGCCACCCCAGCCGCCGAGGTCACGGGCATGGCCTGCACAAACCAGCGCGGGGCCTGACGTGGCAACACGCGAGGGTCCATCTCGCGGTCCACCACGGTGCGCCCACCCGCATCCTTGAGCGTGATGCGTTGATAGAAGCCCGTGTCAAACATCGCCGACACCGTCAGCTCCATGGCGGTCGTGTCCCCTTTGAGTTGCGACAGGTTCAGCGCCAGGGCTTGGGCGTTATCCGCATTCTTGAGCCGCAGTTGCGTCTCCAGATAGCCCCGCGCCGAGAACATCCAGACCGCAAAGCTGCCCACGAACGCCATCAACAGCGTCGCCAGCAAGAGCAACCAGATCTGACGTATCAAAGACATTGTTCAAGTTTCCTGTCTGGCATCTCACCACCAACCCTCAGCCCGGGCCTTGGCCAGCACGTCCCGCCAGCGCGACAAACGCGCCGTCGGATCGCCCGCCGTGGCTGGCCCCACCCCTTGCCACAAACCTTCAGCGTTGAAGCTGAACACCGGGGTCAGGTCCGGCCTGCGCGATGCGGGTCGGATGTCTGTCACCAGATTGTCCAGAATCAGCGGCTCGGCCTCCGGCGTCGGGTAATACGCCAGCACCATGTGTGCCTGCAGGCTGCCAGACACCTCGGCACGCACATACACCAGTCGCATCTTCACACCTGGCACCCCGGCCGCAAGCAGGGAAAAGTACTTGCCTATGGCGTAGTCTTCACAATCACCCCGCCCTTTGGCCAAGGTTTCCAGGGGTGATGCCCAGTAATCCACCGCCCCCCAGGCTTGTCGATCGTCCGTGAAGATCACCTGCCGGTTGAAGAAGGTGTTGATGGCGCGGAGCTTCTGGTCCTCATTTTGCCCAGCGGCGTCGCCAATCAGCTCCACCAAGGCCTGGGCACGAACCTGCGTGGCTGGCCCCATCTGACTGGCCCGCTGCAAGAGGCGAGGCGGCTCCCAGGCTTGAACACCCACATGCAAGGCGGTCAGGCTCAACCCCAGGGCCAACACCCATCGGACACTGTTGTTTGTGCAACACAGCCAGGCGGTCGCGCAGGCCGACGCCACCGGCTTCCACACCGGTGATCGCCTCCTGGCCTGGAGTTCAAAAGTTGAAAAACGGCGGACCACGTCGGTGTTTCGGCAACCAGACCTCGAACTTGATCAAACAAGGCACTGAACTGGGGTTCACCCCCACCCAGGGGGACGCCCATCCACACAGGGGGACAGATTCTTCACATGCCGGTATTTTTTGGTGACAGAATCTTTTGTTACGCCCGATACCACAAGCAGTCACTGCGTTGCGCCGAGGTCATTACACATGAGACATCCCCTGAAAACCAGCCTGACCGCCCTGGCCCTGGCCAGCCTGAGCACCCTCGCCCTGGCCCAGACCGGCGCCCAACCCGCCGCAGCCACCACCGGGCTGGCCGCTGCCGCTCAAAAGGCGATCGCGCAGAACCCCGAAGTGACGGCCCGCCTCAACGCCTTGCGCGCCGCCGCCAACGAGATCGACGTGGCCAGTGGCGCCTACCGCCCCCGTGTGGACCTGACGGCCAGCATCGGCCGCGACAGCGACCGCATCACCAGCCGCAGCCCTGACTCGCAAAGCCTGACGCGCACCGGCTTGGCCCTGAGCGCCACGCAGCTGCTGTGGAACGGCCAGGCCACGCGCAATGAAGTGGAGCGCCTGGGCCATGCCCGCCTGGTGCGTTACTTCGAATTCATGGGCGCCACCGAAGAGGCGGCTCTGGAAGCCGCCCGCGCCTATGTCGACGTGCTGCGTTTCCAGCGTCTGGTGGAACTGGCCGAAGAAAACTACGTGCAGCACAAGTACGTGTACGACCAGCTGCAGACCAAGTTCAAGGCAGGCGTGGGTCGTGGTGTCGACTCTGAACAAGCCAATGCCCGTCTGGCCCTGGCTGAATCCAACCTGACCACCGAGGTGGCCAACCTGCACGACGTCAGTGCACGCTACCTGCGCATCGTGGGCGACGCCCCGAGCCGTGGCCTGCCCATGCCCAGTGGTCTGGAGCGCGGCCTGCCCGCCACCTATGGCGACAGCGTCAGCCTGGCCCTGGCCCAGAACCCGGCCATCAGCGCCTCCATCGAGAACGTGCGCGCCGCTGAAGCCCAGAGCAAGGTTCAGGAAAGCGCCTACCAACCGCGCGTGGAAGCCCGTGCCCGCACCGGCGTGGGCAAGAACTTCGACGGTGTGGTCGACCAAAAGCGCGACACCTCGATCGAGCTGCTGATGAACTGGAACTTGTACAACGGCGGCTCGGACCAGGCGCGCGTGCGCCAGTTTGCCGACCAGCTGGCCCAGGCCCAGGATCTGCGTGACAAGGCCTGCCGCGATGTGCGCCAGACCGTGGCCATCGCCCACAACGACATCCGCAAGCTCAAGGACCAGCTCAAGGCGCTGGACCGCAACGTGCTGGCCATCGAGAAGGCCCGTGATGCCTACCGCCAGCAGTTCGACATTGGCCAACGCAGCCTGCTGGACCTGCTGAACGCCGAGAACGAGCTCTACACCGCCAAGCGCGCCTACGCCAACGCCGAGCACGACCTGCAAATCGCCTACGCCCGCACCCATGCCGCTCAGCAAACCCTGAGCAGCACCCTGGGCCTGACCCGCGACAACACCGGCAACGACGCCGCCCAGAACTGGCAAGCCGCCAGCGATGCGGCCCAACGCTGCCCGGTGGTGGTGGTGGAGCCCGGCGCCGCCGGTCTGGAGCAACTCAATGAGCGTGCCCGCAAGCAGAGCGGTCCGGCCATCAGCACCTCGCTGAGCGCCCCCGCCGTGACCGAAGCTCCCACCGCCGTCACGCCCGCCCCGGCCGCCGTGGCCACGGTGAATGAGCGCCTGCAAGGTTGGGCGCAGGCCTGGTCGGCCAAGGATGTGGACGCTTACCTGAGCTTTTACGCCAAAGACTTTGCCCCCGCCCGCTACACCAACACGCGCTGGAAGGCTGAGCGCCGTCGCCTGCTGAGCAAGCCCGGCACCATCGACGTGAAGGTGGCCGATGTGAGCACGGCTGTGCAGGGCGACACCGTGGTCACCCGCTTCACGCAGAACTACCGCTCCAGCAACTTCAACGACACCAGCCCCAAGTCCCTGACCTGGAAGGCGGGCGATGAAGGCCAGTGGTACATCATCCGCGAGAGCAACCGCTGAACTGACAACTTAGGGATGGCGCCCGGCGGGCGCCGTTGATAGCGTTGGGGAAGACCGATTTCCCCAATGCTGTCACATGAAGCACCCTGCCCACCCTGTCCTTGGCGCCGCCTTGTCTGGCGCGCTGCTGACGATGGCCAGCTCTGCGCTGGCCGCCCCCACCATCACCATCACCCCCACGAACGCCAGCGCCCAGCAGGCCACGGTGTTCGGCTCGGCCTGGGTGTTTGACAACACGGGCGCACCCTCGGCCCTGCCCACCGCCACCGGCGGCACCACCAACCCCACCCAGGGCCTCGCCAGCAGTGGCCTCGGCGTGTGGAGTGGCAGCACCAACCTGCAACTGACCGAAGAACCCAGCGGGGCGGACCCGTTCACAGGCTTGCCCCGCCCAGTGCTCATTGACCAGGTCAGCGCCCAGATGACCTTGACGGGCACGAACGCCTTCACCGACGGGGTGCTGCCGTACGAAACACGGGCCCAGAGCATGGCCAGCGGCACTGACGGCGTGCTGCGAGCCAGCGCCGAGGGCTACCGTCGCACTACCCATGCCGGAAGCACCTATGAAACCATGGGTCTGGTCATGAACGCCACCGCGCTGATCACCGGCACCTTTGGCGTGACCGTAGACTTGGCCACGGCCCAGGCCCTGGCTGAACGCCAACCCTGGGTGCAACTGGACCTGACCGTGCACCACCGGCTGACGCCCGGGGCCATCGTGACCGGCAGCGAGAGCTTTGCTGCGCCTCGTCTGTTTGTGAATCTGCGGGCCAGCAGCCGCAACCCTGCGGCCACACTCAACGAAGTCCACGAGATCACCACCTTGGGCGACGGCATCAGCGTGTTCTCGCTGCGCTACGAGTTGAGCGATTTGCTCAACATCGGCGGCTACGACTGCGTGAGCGCACAGGGGGTGCAGGGCTACAGTTGGGTGCCCTGCCTCTTCAGTGTGGGCTTTGATGCCGGCCTGAACGCCTCATCGGGTTACGGCATCAGCGAAGGCCATGCCGTGGCCCGCTGGTCCGTCTCGGATGACGTGATCGCACTACGCACGTCGGCCGCGGGCTGGACGGCCCCCATCCCTGCCGTGCCCGAGCCCGGCACCGTCGGCCTCATGCTGGCCGGCCTGGCCGTCGTGGGTGGCCGTGCCTGGCGGCAACGCCGCGTTGTGGGCACTTGAAGACCGGGCGCCTGAAGGCTGGGCATTTGAAGGTCTGGGGGGCGCCCGACAGGGCGCCGGCTTGTCGCCAGCATGTCGCCGGTCGGCTGGGTCAGCGGGGCCGCCAGCGCCCTGCTGCCCGCCTAGCATCGGCGCATGAGCACCACCAATGCCCCCAGCGCTGACGACTTCCCCGCCACGGCACACGCCGCCTGGCAACGCCTGCAGGCCATACAGCCCTCGGCTTATGCGCGCACGCGCAACCACCTGGAAGGTGCAGTGACCCGGTTGTCGCCCTACATCACGCATGGCGTGCTCAGCCTGGGCCAGGTGGCCCGGCAGCTGCAAGAGCAGCATGGGCTGACTGACGAGCACAAGTTGATGTACGAACTGGGCTGGCGCGCCTATTTCCAACACGTGTGGCACCACGAAGGCCCGGGCATCTTGCGCAGCCTGCATCCCGGCCCGCTGCCCGACAGCGCCTACCAGGCCGATGTGTCGGTGGATGTGCGCGAAGCCCGCACCGGGCTGGCCGCGATCGACGAGGCCGTGGGCACCCTGTACCGCACCGGCTACTTGCACAACCACGCCCGACTGTGGCTGGCCTCATACCTGATACACCTGCGCAAGGTGCATTGGCGGTCGGGCGCCGACTGGATGTACGGCCACCTGCTGGATGGCGATCTCGCCAGCAACCACCTGTCATGGCAATGGGTGGCCGGCACCGGCAGCCACAAGCCCTACCTGTTCAACGCCGACAACGTGGCCCGCTTTGCCCCGCGTCACTGGCAAGTGAACGGCACCCTGCTGGACACCGACCACGACACCTTGCTGGACTGGGCTCACCAGGCTGACCCGGCGCCGGGCGCAGCACCCGGCCCAAGGCCCAGCCGCTCGCGCCCAAGCGAGCATCACGCAGGCCATGAACCCACGCTGTGGCACCAGCTCCCATTCACACTGCGCAGCGCCCAAGCCGACGACCTGGAACACGCCTGGCTGGTGCACCCCTGGGCTCTGCAAGCACCACCGCCCAGTGACATCGATGGCGAGCCCCCACGCCGGCGGGTGGGCGTATTCATCGCGGCGTTCCACCGCCGCTGGGGCTGGAGCGCCCAGCGCTGGCACTTTGTTCACGCCCTGATGCAGCCGCTGTGCGATGAGATCGTCTGGCTGGACACCCTGCCCCCCGCCAGCAGCCGCTGCGTGGACAACCCCCACCTGCACATCGCCCAAGGTGGCTGGCCACCAGCGGCGCTGTGCCCAGCCCCAGCATGGCGAGCCGATCCAGGCCGTCGCTGCCGATCGTTTTCGCAGTACTGGCGGGCGGTCAGCGACACGGCAGCGCCTTCTCGGGCGCACCAATGAAAAATCCCCTCAGTGCTGGGCAGCTGAGGGGATCATGTGTTTTGGCGGAGAGGGCGGGATTCGAACCCGCGGTAGGCTATTAACCTACACACGCTTTCCAGGCGTGCGACTTAAACCGCTCATCCACCTCTCCGTGTAGCCTTCTATTGTAGCCTGAAAGCGGCTCAGTTCAGTGGCACCTTCTTGCCGTCCTTGTAGGCGTACAGCGTCATGGCGGGGTTGCGCAGTTCGCCGTTGGGCTCGAACGACACGTTCGCGGTCACGCCCTGGTACTGGGTCTCACGCAGCTTGGGACCATACACCTTGGGGTCGGTCGAGTTGGCGCGCTTCATCGCGTCCACCAGCACCATGGTGGCGTCGTAGGTGTAGGGCGAATACACCTGGAACTGCTTGGGGAAGCGCGCATCGTAACGGGTGCGCCAGGCCTTGCCGCTGGGCAGCTTGTCCAGCGAGGCGCCCCCCACGGCGCACACCACATTGCCCAGGGTGCGGGCACCGCTGGACAGCTCAACCAGCTTGTCAGTGCAAATGCCATCACCGCCGAACAGGTACACCTTGTGCAAGCCCAGTTGCTGCATCTGGCGCAGCATGGGGCCTGCCTGCGGGTCCATGCCACCGAAGAAGATGCCATCAGGCTTGCGGCTCTTGATGGTGGTCAGGATGGCCGAGAAATCCACCGCCTTGTCGTTGGTGTACTGCTGGCTGACCACTTCCATGCCCAGCTCGCGGGCTGTTCGGGCAAACACCTCGGCCACACCTTTGCCGTAAGCGGTGCGGTCATCGATGATGGCCACGCGCTTGAGCTTCAGGGTCTGGAAGGCATGGCGAGCCAGGCCAGCGCCCAGGGCGTTGTCGTTGGCCAGCAGGCGGTACACATTGTTGTAGCCCAGCTGCGTCAGCTGCGGGTTGGTGGCCGACGGCGAGATCATGGGCAAGCCGCACTGGTTGTACACCCGCGCTGCCGGGATGGTGGTGCCCGAATTCAGGTGGCCGACCACGCCATTCACCTTGGCATCGCACAGCTTCTGGGCCGCAGCCGTGCCCTGCTTGGGGTCGGCGGCGTCGTCTTCGGCCACCAGCTCGAAGCGCACCTTCTGGCCGCCAATGGTCACGCCCTGCTTGTTGAGCTCTTCGATGGCCATGCGGGCGCCGTTTTCGTTGTCACGGCCATAGTGCGCCTGCGGGCCCGACACCGGCCCCACATGGCCAATGCGCACCACCTGCTGGGCATGAGCGCTGTGAATGGCAGACACGCTGCTCAGCACCAGGCTGGCACTGGCAATCACGGCAGAGCGAACAGCAATCTTCATGAAGCAACCTTTTCAGTGGCAGGAATGTTGAAACACGGGGGGCCAGCTCAGCGTTGCCGCAGCTTGGCCAACTCTTGCGACACGGCGCGGTGCACCACATCGCCCAGGGTGCGCGACAGTTCGGCACGCAACTCTTGCACCAGGCTGTCGGCGTGGCGGGCCAGCACGGGGGCCATGGCCTCGCGCAGACGGAAGTCCAGCATGCCATCAATCTGACGCTGCACATCCTGCAGCACCCTCTGAGCGATTTGCTGCTCGCTGGGCCAATCAGGCGGGGGCGATGCTGACGCAGGGGCGGACACCGGGGCAGAGACCTGGGTCGCTGGCGATACCGGGGCAGGCGGCACCATCACCGTCGATGCGGCGACCGGCGGCGCAGCCACTGCAGGCGCCGAGGTGCGCAGCGGCGACGTCGTGGCGGGCAACGCTGTGGCCGCTGGTGCGGGTGCAGTTCGAGGGGCAACCACCCCTGCGGCGGGCGCTGGCGGCTGAATCTCGATGACCTCGGTCAGCACCGGCACCACCGCAGGACGGGCGCGAGGCGGAACAGCAGCGCTCATGATGTGGTGACCTCGTGCGGTCGCACCTCCCAGCCCATGGACTGGTAGGTTTTCCAACGGGCGCGGCCGGCCTGACGATCCTCAGGCGCCTGGGAGACGATGTCGAACAAGCGCTTGTAAGACGACAGACCCGGCGGCACGGCCTCACCCAGATTGACCAGCACCTCATGCCCTTCAGGCACATGATCGGCCCGGGGGGTCAGCCAGATGGGCGTCGCCTGCAAGCGCGCCGGCAGGTCGCCCTGAGCGTCCAGCACGTGCGGGATGAAGTCCTGCTCATCGGCCGTCCAGAGTTGCTGGTCAAGCTGCCGAAACTCGTCCAGCGGCCCCGTCACCACCAGGCGCGCGCCTTGGCGATAAGCCTTGCGCACCAGTCGCTGGGCGTAGACGAGCTTCTGGGCCACCCCATGATGAAACTCGACCGTGCCAGTGGAAGTCATGGACATGCGTCAGCTGCTCTCAGGACTTGGCCGTGCGGCGGGAGGTCTTGGCGGGCGCAGCCTTGCGGGCTGCGGTGGTCTGGCGGGCCTTGGGTGCCTTGGCGGAGGACTTGACCGCCTTGGGCGCCAGGGCCTCTTTGCCGGCCGAAGCCTGATCAAGGATGAACTGCGTCAGCAGCATCACCGGGCGACCCGTGCCGCCCTTGGCGCCACCCGACTTCCAGGCGGTGCCGGCGATGTCCAGGTGCGCCCAGCGGTACGCCTGGGTGAACTTGGCCAGGAAGCACGCCGCCGTGACCGATCCCGCCTCGCGTCCGCCCACGTTGCCCATGTCGGCAAAGTTGCTCTTCAGGGCCTCGCCATACTCTTCGTCCAGCGGCATGCGCCAGGCGGTGTCACCACTGTCCTGGCCCGCCGACAACAGGGCCTGGGCCAACTCGTCATCACGCGAGAACAAGCCGCTGTGGATGCCGCCCAGGGCGATCACGCAGGCGCCGGTCAGGGTGGCGATGTCCACCACCACCGCGGGCTTGAAGCGCTCGGCATAGGTCAGCGCATCGCACAGAATCAGGCGGCCTTCGGCATCGGTGTTGAGCACCTCGATGGTCTGGCCCGACATGCTGGTGACGACATCACCCGGCTTGGTGGCGGTGCCCGAGGGCATGTTTTCGCAGGTGGGCACCAGGCCCACCACATTGATGCGGGGCTTGAGTTCGGCCAGGGCGCGGAAGGTGCCCAGCACGCTGGCAGCACCGCCCATGTCGTACTTCATCTCGTCCATGCCGGCGGCCGGCTTCATGGAAATACCGCCGGTGTCAAAGGTGATGCCCTTGCCCACCAGCACGATGGGCGCCTGGCTGGCGGCGGCGCCGTCATAGCGCAGGATGATGAACTTGGGGGGCTGGGCCGAGCCATTGGTGACCGACAGGAAGGAGCCCATGCCCAGCTTTTCCAGCGCGGGGCGCTCCAGCACCTGGGCGCTGATGGCCTTGTGCTCGCGGGCCAGCTTGCGGGCCTCGGACGCCAGATGGCTGGGGGTGCACACATTGGCCGGCAGGTTGCCCAGTTCGCGGGCCACGGCCACACCGGCCACCTGGGCCTGGGCCTGCTTGAGGGCCGCACTCAGGCTGGTGGCCAGGGCCTTGTCGCCCACCAGGCTCACCTTGCGCAGCTTGCCTGGCGCGGGTGCCGAAGGCTTGGTGGCGCGGTACACGTAGGTGGCCTCATCAGCCGCTTGCACCAGGGCGCGGGCATGGCCCGTCGTCAGGGGCAAGCCGCTGGCGGGTGCCACGGCCACATGGGCCACCCCCAGGTCTTTGAGCATGGCCAGCCCTTTGGCCACCGCCGTTTTGAAGGCCTTGGCCTGCTCGCCCTGGGCCACCACCAGCGCCAGGCGGGGCTGCTTGGGCCCCAGCACACGATGGCAGAACAGGCTGCGCCCGGCCTTGAGGGCCAAGTCACCGTGCTTGACGGCTTCGGCCACCGCCGCGTCAATGGCCTGATCACCCGTGCTGGATTGATCAGGGGTGAGCACGATCAGCAGAGCATCAGCGTTGATGCCCGACAAGGCGGGGCCAGTGGCCTCAATGAAGCGGTGTTCCATGCAGCGAACGTCCATAATGGACAGGTAGATCCGGTACAAGCAATGTTATTCGATTCCTCTCTTCGCCGAGAACTCTGGCGCAGCTTTGTGGGCACCTTGGTCATCCTGTTGACCGTGGTGATGACCATGGTGCTGATCCGGGTACTGGGCCAGGCCACCAAAGGCTCGTTCGCCCCCTCTGACGTCAGCCTCATCCTGAGCTACGCGGTGGTGGGCCAGTTGCCCGTGCTGCTGGCACTGGCGCTGTTCATCTCGGTGGTCACGGTGCTCAGCCGCATGTGGCGCGACAGCGAGATGGTGGTGTGGCAAAGCAGCGGCCTGCCGCAATGGCGCTTCCTGCGGCCGCTCTTGCGCACCGCATGGCCCGTGGTGGCCCTGGTGGCACTGTGCTCGCTGATGGCCAAGCCCTGGGCCTACCAGCAAACCGAGTTGCTGAAGTACCGCCACGAAAAGCGCTCCGACATGGCCCGCGTGGCACCAGGTCAGTTCCAGTCTTCGGCCGATGGGCAACGGGTGTTCTTCATCGACAGCCACAGCGAGGGCCAGGAGCGCGGACGCAATGTGTTCATGGTGCTGGGCGATGCCCAGAGCGAAGCCGTGGTCACGGCCCGCGAAGGCAGCCTGATGCTGGATGGTGACCACCGCTACCTGGTGCTCAGCCAGGGCGAGCGCAGTCAGACCAACCTGGCCACGGGCGAGAAAACCCATGCCCGTTTTGAAACGGCCCGCATCCTGGTCGGCGAAGCCCCCCCGCCGCCCGAAGATGTTCAAGACCCTCGCAGCATGAGCACGATGGACCTCATGCCCTTGAGCCGCCCTGACACCCAGGGCGAACTGGCCTGGCGCTGGGGCTTCATCTGGGCCACCGTCAACCTGGTGTTGGCCGGGCTGCTGCTGTCCACGGGCAACACGCGCCGTCACAGCAGCTGGAACATCGTGGCGGCGCTGCTGGTGTTTGTGGTGTATTTCAACTTCATGGGCCTGCACCAGACCTGGGTGGCCAAGGGCCAGGTGGCCTTGTGGAGCAGCCTGCTGGCCTTGCACGGTGGTACGTCGGCGGTCTTGCTGTCGCTGATTCGTCTCAAGGACGGCCCCTTCAGGCGCTGGCCCTGGCAACGAAGCGCCAGCCAGGGGGCGCAGCCATGAAGACGGTGCGCAAGCTGGTCTACCGGGCCGTGATCCAGCACGTGGTGCTGGTGACCCTGGCCTTCTCGGCCCTGTTCTTTTTCATCGACTTTGTGGACCAGGCCAAGCGCATCGGGCGCGGCGGCTACACCGCGCTGGACGCGGTGTGGACCTGCGTGCTGATGCAAGGTGGGCACTTCTACAACCTGTTCCCGATCGCTCTGCTGATTGGGGCCATCCTGGCCCTGGCCCGCATGGCACAAACCTCGGAGTTCACCATCTTGCGCACGGGTGGGCTGGGCCCAGGCCGGGCTTTGGCTCTGCTGGGTGGCCTGGGCCTGGGTGCCGCCATCATCAGCGCCATCTCGGGCAACTGGCTGGTGCCCCGGGCCGAGGCAGAACTGGCCGTGCACCGGGCGCAGTTCCGGGGTGACACCGGCTTGCGCCTGGGCGAAGGCGGCACCTGGCTGCGCGAGCAGCGCACCACCGCTGATGGTCAACGGCAGGTGGTCACGGTGAACGTGGGCGCCGCCAGCGACCAGGGGCGTTTTGAGCGCGTGCGCATTTTCGAGTTTGACGGGCAAGGCCACTTGCTGCGGCGGCTGGCGGCCGATTCGGCCACCGTGGCCCCCCTGCCTGATCAGGCCCCCAGCCAGGGTTCGGTGTGGATGCTGCGCGGCGTGAAAGAAACCGTGTGGCTGACCCCCTCCCCGACCGACACCAACCAGGCCAGCATGCCCGCGCTGGGACAGCCGATGGTCAACGACCGCAACCTGGACAGCCTGGCGTGGTCCAGCAGCCTGACGCCCGTGGTGGTGTCAGCCTCCGTGCTGCCCCCCGAGACCATGTCGGCGTGGGACTTGCGCCGCTATGCCGATCACCTGTCGCTGAACGCACAAGCCGCACAGAAGTACGAAATCGAATTCTGGAAGAAAGCCCTGTACCCGCTGGTGTGCCTGGTGATGGTGGGCCTGTCGCTGCCGTTTGCCTACCTCCACGCCCGCAGTGGGGGCATGAGCCTGAAGATCTTTGGCGGTATCGTGTTGGGCATCAGCTTCGTGCTGGTCAACCATATTGCCAGCCACCTGGGCCTGCTGCACCAGTGGGAGCCCTGGTTGGCGGCCACCTTGCCCAGCCTGTTTTACCTGTTGATTTCGCTGGGCGCGTTTGCCTGGCTGGTACGTTACCGGTGAGTTCATGACCTCTGCCAACACCACCCAAGGGCTCTTGCTGTTTGCCCACGGCGCCCGAGACCCTGCCTGGGCACTGCCCTTTCAGCGGGCCGCCCAGTTGCTGCAGGCACGCGCTGATGCGGCCGAGGGGCACACCCTCGTGCGGCTGGCCTTTCTGGAATTCATGAGCCCGGACATTCTTCAGGCCGGCCACGAACTGGCCGAGGCCGGCTGCCACACGGTGACGGTGGTGCCCCTGTTCCTGGGGGCGGGCGGTCATGTGCGCAAGGACTTGCCGCGCTTGATGGGCGAACTGGCCGAGGCCCACGCCGAGGTGCAATGGCGTCTGAGCCCGGCCGTGGGCGAAACCGATTTGCTGATCCAGGCCCTGGCCGATGCCGCCTGGCACCTGTCACGGCCCGAGGCGCCCGCCGCCTGAAGCCCGCCCCGACATGAACCTGCACCAGTTCCGTTTCGTGCACGAGGCTGCACGCCGCAACCTGAACCTGACGGAAACCGCCAAGGCCCTGCACACCTCGCAACCAGGCATTTCCAAGGCCATTCTGGAGCTGGAAGAAGAACTGGGCGTGGACATCTTCGTGCGCCACGGCAAGCGGCTCAAGCAGATCACCGAGCCGGGGCACCAGGTGCTGCAGTCCATCGACGTGATCCTGCGAGAGCTGGCCAACCTGCGGCGCATTGGCGACGAGTACGCCAAGCAGGATGCTGGCACGCTGTCGATCGCCACCACGCACACGCAAGCCCGCTACGTGCTGCCCGCCCCGGTGGCGGCCTTGCGCAAGCGGCATCCCAAGGTGGCCATCAGCTTGCATCAGGGCACGCCTGAGCAGGTGGCCCGCATGGTGCTGGACGGCACGGCCGACATCGGCCTGGCCACCGAATCACTGAGCGACTTCCCGGATCTGGTCAGCCTGCCATGCTACGAGTGGCAGCACGTGGCGGTGCTGCCGGCAGCACACCCTTTGGCGGCCAGCCCGCGCCTGACGCTTGAGCAACTGGCACGCGAGCCGCTGATTTCTTACCACCCGTCGTTCACGGGTCGCAAGCGCATCGATCAGGCCTTCGCCCAACGCGATCTCAAGCCCGACGTGGTGCTGGAAGCGATCGATGCGGATGTGATCAAAACCTACACCCGCCTCGGCCTGGGCATCGGCCTGGTGGCCGAGATGGCCGTGCGCGACGACCCGGCCATGGGCCAGCCGGACTCAGAACTGGTGTGGCGCCCCGTGGGGCACCTGTTCGGGCCCAACCTGGCGCGCATCGCCTTCAAGCGCGGCGCCTACCTGCGCCAGTTCGTGCTGACCTTTGCCGAGCTGGTGTCCGACCGCCTCAGCCGCGAGGCGATCATGCAGGCCTTGAAGGCACCTGCAGGCAGCGAAACGCCGCCTGATTACGGTCTGTGAGCGCCCCCCTCACCTGCGCGCTCAACTGCGCCTTCGACTGAAGACGCCAGTGACGCTCAGCGGCGCTGGTCCAGGTTCACATCCGGCAGGTCGATGTGCTCGTGCTCGCTCACGGCCGCCAGCGGTCGTGTGGTGAACGCCGGTGAGGATGTCGATGCTGAGCCAGCGGCCGGGCCATCCAGGTCCTCCAGATGCAAATCGAGTGTGAAATCCGGGCGTGCATCCGGCTGCGCCTTGATGGGACGGGTGGCCATGAGGGGCTCCACCTCGTCATGGGCCTCATCGCCCAGCGTGGGGGATTCGGTCACCGGCAGCAAGAGGTCAACCGCATCGAACTGCTGCTCGCGCTCGGCCAGATCACGGGCCACGGCGTAGAGGAACAACAGTTCGCGGTAGGCCGGCAGGTCGAAGGTTTCAACCTGGTCATCCGGGCGCGTCAGCGAACGCTCCAGAACATCCATGGCGCGCGACGGGGTCGTCCACAGGGCTTGCAGGCGCTCGACAACACCGGGGTACTCTTCCAGGCTGTGGCCATGCTGCAGGTCAGACTCCCAGGCCGGCGCATAGGCGTTGAAGCGCTGGTTGAACACCTGCTGCACCCGCTCGTACTCACCACGCTTGCCCAGGCGCTGATAGATCTCCAGCAGCTTGAGGTAAGGCAAGGGGCTGGCCGATGCGCCACCCAGCGTGTGATGCTCCAGCAGGTCCAGTGCGGCATCGTCTTGCCCCAGCACCACAAAGAAGTCGGCCTGTTGCTCCAGGTCGATGAGTTCTTCCACGGTGACGGCGCGCTGGGCCTCATGGAGCAGTGCGGCCGACGCAGGCTCCACCGCTGGTGCGGCAGCGGCCATCACCGAGGCTGCAGCGGCCTTGGCCTGCTCGACCGCGGTGCCGGGCACGACGGCAGCGGTTGCGGTCACGGCTGCGGAAGGTGCAGAGGGCACGCCCGTCGCAGCAGCATCGGCAGCAGACGCGCTGTTGGTGGCTGCAGGCGCCGGTACGGCACCCGCATCGGCATCCACGGGTTCGGCACGGCGCACGAAATCAGCCGAGGTCTGTCCGCCCATCTCTGACGCCATGTCGGTGGCGGCTTCAGAGGCAGCGTCATCCACCTGGGATTGCCACCAGGCGGTGTCCTGGCCAGTCTGGCGTTGACGGGACTGGCGATAGAAGAACACGGCCAGTGCGGCAGCGGCCAGCGCGATCACGCCCAGAACATACGTCCAGACGGACTGACGCGCGGGCCCTTCCAGTTCTTGCAGACGCGTTTGCATGGTCTGCACCGATTGGCGTGCCTGCTGGCTGTCGGCATTGAGCTGGGCCAGTCGTTGTTCCAGTTCGCGCACGCGCTGCTGCTCGGCCACCAGTTCTTCGGGCTGGGCATTCATGGCGCGCCACAGGGCACCAGCGGCCTCTCGGCGGGCCAAAACCTCGGCGCTGTCTGCGGCCTCAACGGCGGGAGACACGCCCATCGTGGTGCTCAAGCGCAACTCGGGCATGACGGCGGCGTCCGCGCTGGCCGGGTCCAGCATCAAGCGGGGTGTGACTGGCGGACTGACGGTGGCCGCAGCCACTGCCGGCTTGGTCGCCGGAGGAGCCGATGCGGCGCGCTCGGCCTGTGGCCGAGGAGGCGCTGCCACAGCAGCAGTGGGGGTAGCCGGGCGCGCTGCAGGCGCCGCAGCGGGCTTGGACGGGCTGGATGACGTGACCACACGGTCAGCGGGGGACGCTGGCACCTCGGCGGACTTGATGGCGCCAGTCGGCGCTGCGGCCACCACCACAGGCGACGTCGTCACCATGGACGCCACCTGCGGGGGCGTCATGTCGGGTGGATCGGCCAGCACCACGAACTTGCGGGTCATGCTGGCCTCGCAACCGGCCTTCACATGCACCGTGACGACCGGCTCGTGCACCAGCCTTGTGGTGGTGACACGCAGTTGACGCTCGGTGGGTGAAGTGCCCGATAAGGACACCACCACGGCCGATGGGGACACGCGCTCGTCACCGAACAGCACATCGGCGCTGACGCATTCGGTGGTGAGCTCTTCGCTGGCCTCCAGGCGCAAGGGCACGGTCAGCGACAGGGATTCACCCAGAACCGCCTGACTGACAGGGCGGCCGAATCCCAGGGCAAAGCTCGTTGTGGACGCCAGGGTCAGCGCCGCCCCCACGCAGGCGACGGCCGACACCCGCAGTTGATAAGTCATAGGATGCATGATGAGGCCAGTATTTTGACTCTAGCATGAAGGCCTTCAACGACGGCCTCGGCACTGCCCACCCTTTTGAATGGATCGACGTCCATGAGCACGGAACTTTTGACGCAAACCCACGGGAAAACCCTCATCATGACCTTGAGTGGTCCCGGCAACCGCAATGCCTTGTCACCGCAGGTTCATGCCGCAGGCATCGAGGCACTGAACATGGCCGAGTCCAACCCGGACATTGGCGCGGTGGTGATCACCGGCGCGGGCGAGCACTTCTGCTCAGGCGGGGATCTGCAGCGGCTGCGCCAGCAGCGGGCTCAAGATCTGGCAGGGCAGGCCGCCGTGCTGCGCTCCTTCCACGACTGGGTGCTCGCCCTGCGGGCATTTCCCAAGCCGGTGCTGGCGGCCGTGGAGGGCCACGCCTCGGGCGCAGGGGTGTCGCTGGCCTTGGCCTGCGATGCCGTGTGTGCGGCTTCGGATGCGCACTTTCACCTGAGCCACATCCGCGCGGGCCTGAGCCCTGATGGAGGCTTGAGCGTGCACCTGGTGCGGGCCTTGGGACGACAGCGCGCCTGGATGGCCATGGCCTTGGGTGACACCCACACCGCCGCCGATTGGCAGGCCTGGGGGCTGGTGCACAGCCTGTGCGAGCCGGGTCAGGCCCTGTCACGGGCGCTGGCCGTGGCCGAACAACTGAGCGCTCAAGCGCCCGGCGCCATCGCCGCCATGAAGGAGTTGTGCAACAGCGCCGACAACCGATTGGCAGAGCACCTGAACGACGAGCTGCAACAGTCCATGGTCACCCTGGCGCAACCCGAGGCGGGCGCAGCCATCGAGGCGTTTTTTCAGCGTCAGCCAGCCTGAGCTGCGGCCACCGCCTTGGCCTGCGTGGCCATCTGTGCAAACAGATGACCCACCAGCCGCAACTGCGTGATCTGCAGCGGCTGTCCAGCCATGCGGGCCGTCAGGATGCCCCGGTTGAGGGTGACGACGAACACCAGGCTGTCGGTCCACCATTGAGAGGCGGCCTCTTCCAGCGCTGGCAAGACCTTCTCCGCCAGCCAGGCGCGCGCCACGGGCTCAGCGTTGCTCAACAACACAAATCGGCGAGCCAACACGGGCGACTCCTGCAACCCGACCTTGGGGTGCATGGCCAGCCAGCGCATCTCGTCAGGCAGGCTGTTGTCGATCTGTGTCTGCATGGCGTTGGTGAACCGGCTGAAGACGTCCGACTCCAGGGTTTGCGCCAGCACGCGGGTCAGCATGACCATCTGCACATCACCAGGCAGGCCGGTATCGCACCGGAAGCGCAGCTCTTTGCCGATGATGTAGGGGCGCTGTGAACCGCCCCACTCCACCCGCCAGCCGTCTTTGGCTTCGACCACGTAGCCGCCACCCGTCTTGTCCTTGACGCGCTTGAACAGATGGCCTTCCGCCTGAGCCCATTCGGCCATCACGTCGCCATGGTCGGCGCTGTCGCGGGCCGACCCCATCCATCGTTTCAATGATGCGAACATGCTTATGCCGGCCTCCGTGAGTGCCCAACCATCGGCCGGGCCTGTGTGGCCTGTCCGGAGGGACTCGAACCCCCGACCTACTGCTTAGAAGGCAGTTGCTCTATCCAGTTGAGCTACGGACAGCCTGTGCGCCGGAGTGTACGTCAAGCGTTCTGCGTGCGATCTGCTGAGATGCCCGGTGTGGCGGGCCGCCAGCGCGACAGCCACAAGGCGTTGGTGACCACGCACACGCTGCTGAAGGCCATGGCCGCGCCCGCCACCATGGGGCTCAACTCACCCATCGCGGCCAGCGGAATTCCCACCAGGTTGTAGCCAAAGGCCCACACCAGGTTCTGCCGGATCTTGGACGAGGTGCGCCGGGCCACGTCCAGGGCGGCCGCCACCATCAGCGGATCGCCCCGCATCAGCGTGACCCCGGCTGCCTGCATGGCCACGTCGGTTCCCCCATCAGGATGGGTCATGGCCATGCCCACATTGGCTGCCGCCAGGGCCGGCGCATCGTTCAAGCCGTCACCCACCATGGCCACCGTCTCGCGCCCTCCATCCTGCAGGCGATGGATGTGGTCGGCCTTTTGTCCGGGCAGCACTTCGGCCATCACCTCCTGGATGCCCACCAGTCGGGCAATGGCCTGCGCCGCGCCACGGTTGTCACCCGAGATCATGACCGTGCGCACGCCCAAGTCATGCAGTTGCCTCACCGCCTGGGCCGCATTGGCCTTGAGGGGATCGGCAAAGGCCATGGCCGCCAGCACCAGCGCCGGACTGGGGCTGGCCGCCTCGGTGGGTTGAAGCCACAGCCACGACACGCTGCTGCCCTGCTCTGCCCATTGCACCGCCTGAGGCACGCCGTCGTGCAGCGTCGATTCACCCGCCTCGCCCCCCAGCGACTCGATCGCCCATGCACGACTGCCCAGGCGCAATTGCCAGTCGCGCCCTTGCCACGTCAGGCGCCCCTCGATGCCTCGCCCGGGCACCGCTTGCACGTCTTGCAGCGCCACCGTCGCGCCATTGGCGTCTGGGGCACCTTGGGCCTGCTGTCGAGCGGCTTCCCGCACGGCGCGGGCCAGCGGATGCTCGCTGCTGGCCTGCAGTGCGGCCGCCCATTGCAAGGCCTCTGTGGACGACACCGGAGCGTTCGCAGGCACCTGCCACTCACGCAAGGTGGGATGCCCCTCGGTCAGGGTGCCCGTTTTGTCAAAGGCCACCACGGAGACGCGGTGCGCCACTTCCAGCGCCTCAGGGTCTTTGATCAGGATGCCGTGACGCGCGGCCGCCCCGGTGCCGGCCATGATGGCCGTGGGGGTGGCCAGGCCCAGGGCACACGGGCACGCGATCACCAGCACGGCCACGGCACGGATGAGGGACTCCTCGCCAGACAAACCCGCCAGCGCCCACCAGCCCAGGCCAGTAGCCAAGGCCACCAGCAACACCACGGGCACGAACACCGCTGACACCTGGTCCACCAAGCGCTGAATGGGAGGCTTGGTGGCCTGCGCATCTGACACGCGCCGGATGATCTGCGCCAGCAGGGTTTGACCACCCACGGCCTCCACCGTCATCACCAGACGGCCTTCGGCGTTCACGGCGCCGCCAGTCAACCCATCCCCCACCTCTTTGGCCACGGGCAGCGGCTCACCGGTCAACAAGGACTCATCGACATGGCTGCGACCTTCGAGCACGCGACCGTCAGTTGGCACCCGCTCGCCCGGGCGCACCACCAAGCGGTCGCCCACCATGACCTGCTTCAAAGGCACCTCGACCTCGCCTTGCGGCCCCTGGCGCCGCACCGTGTCGGGCCGCAAGGCCTGAAGCGCGCGAATGGCCGCCGTGGTCGCGCGTTTGGCGCGCGCCTCCAGGGCCTTGCCCAGCAGCACCAGCGCGATCACGACAGCCGACGATTCAAAGTACAGGGCGGGGCCAACATCGTGCACGGCATGCGCCCCATGCGCCGGGTCATGCCGCCACCACAACCACATCGACAAGCCCCAGGCTGCCGTGGTGCCCAGCGCCACCAACTGATCCATGTTGCCGGACCGGGCCTTCAATGCCGACCAGGCCGCCCGATAAAAGCGCGCGCCCAGGATGAATTGCACAGGGGTGGCCAGGGCAAACTGCACCCACGGTGACCAGAAGTGATGGTTGCCCCACAACATGGGCAGCATCAAGGGCACGGCCGCCGCAAGCCCCAGGGTGGCGGCTCCCCACACCGACCACCACGATGGCACCTCGTCAACGAGGGGCACATCCGCCTCGATGACCTGAGCCTCGTAACCGGCGTCGCCCACGGTGTCGACCAGGGCCGCCTGCACTGTGGACAGTTGATCGCCAGTCGCCTGGACCAGGTGCACGGTGGCCACCTCGGTGGCAAAGTTCACCTGCACGTCTGCGACCTGGGGCTGTTTGCGCAACGCGCGCTCCACCCGGCCGACGCACGCGGCGCAAGTCATGCCCCGAATGGCCAGCTCGATGCGGGCACCGGGGTCCGACGTGGGTTCGCTCAAAGAAGGTGTGGACGTGTCTGACATGGTCAAGGCTCCAGCACAAGATGTTGATGAAGCCACTGTGGAGTCTGACATCATGTCAATGTCAAGAGCAGTTGGGGGCCTTGACTCTGACATGATGGGAAGGTTCACACTGAAGTCCTTCATTCATCAAAGGACGCCACCATGAGCATCGAAACACATGATTTCTCGGTCAAGGGCATGAGCTGCCAGCATTGTGTCAAGGCCATCACCAAGGCCATCCAGAGCGAAGATCCAGCAGCCACGGTGCAGGTTGAGTTACCCCAAGGCCTCACCCACGTCACCACGGCGTTGCCTCGCGAGGCCGTGGCACGGCTGATCGAGGAGGAAGGCTATGTCGTCCAGGCCTGAGCCCGTGCTCATTGGCGATGCCGCCCGCATGACGGGCGTCTCGGCCAAGATGATCCGGCACTATGAGTCGCTGGGCCTGTTGCCTCCGCCGCCGCGCAGCGATGGCGGCTACCGGCGCTACGACGCTGGGGCGCTGGAATCCCTGAGGTTCATCCGGCGGTCTCGCGACCTGGGTTTCACCACCGAGGACATTCGGCACCTGCTGGGCCTGTGGCGCAACCCGGGTCGTGCCAGCGCCAAGGTCAAACACCTGGCGCAACAGCACTTGAACACGCTGGAACAACGCATTCAAGACATGCAGGACATGCGCAACACCCTGCGCATGCTCACTGGCGGCTGCCCGGGTGACGAGCAACCTGACTGCCCCATCCTGGATACCCTGTCTGCCCCACCCGCGCCAACCACGGCCCGCGCGCGACGCCCCCCCCTTATCTGCCGCACCCCATGAACGACCTGTGGCCAATCTCCGAGCAGCGTGTGACCGCCTGCGGTATCAGCACCCGCATGCTGCAAGGCGGCGCGAACGATCGCGCCACCGAAGCCGTTGTCTTCGTGCATGGCAATCCGGGCTCGTGCGAGGACTGGCGCCATTTGATGGCCCGCGTCGCCCCGCATGGCCGGGTGATTGCGCTGGACATGCCGGGCTTTGGTCGCGCTGACAAACCGGCGGACTACCCCTATTCGGTGGAGGCCGGCGCCACGTTTCTGGGCGAGGCTTTGCAGAAGTTGGGGGTGTGGCGCGCGCATCTGGTGCTGCACGACTTTGGCGGTCCGTGGGGCCTGGCCTGGGCCACCATGAACCCGCTGGGCCTGGCCAGCCTCACGCTGATCAACACCGGCCTGTTGGTGGGCTACCGCTGGCACCTGATGGCACGCATCTGGCGCACCCCGGTGCTGGGCGAATTGCAGCAGATGCTGACCACACGCAGCGGCTTTCGGTGGGCCTTGGGTGTGGGGCAACGTCTACCGCTGCCACGCGCCTTCGTCGATCGCATGTACGACGAGATGGATGCCGGCACCAAACGCGCCATCCTCAAGCTGTACCGTGCCACCAGCGACGTGAGCCAGCGCAGCGAGATGGTGGGCCGCATGCTGGCCCCCTGAACCCGCCCACCCTGGTGGTGTGGGGCGCCGCTGACCCCTACCTGCCCGTGAAGTTTGCGCACGCGCAGCAGCAGTTCTTTCCGAAGGCACAGGTGCGCTTGCTGCCCGACAGTGGGCACTTTCCGTTTGCCGATGATCCAGAAGGGGTGGCTGCCGCGGTGGTGCCTTTCCTGCACGCGCAGCTCAACCCGGATTGACCAAGATCAAGACAAGGCAGCTCTATCGCTCGTCAAGCATGGTGATCCGATAGCATGGATCGGCTTGAAGCGAACGTGGGGCGGCAATGGAATGGGTGCTCAAACTCTTCAGTGGAGGGGCTGGTAGCCTGGCCTCTTATCTGGCCGCGCATGTCCTGTTGTGTCTGCTGCCAGCGTTTGCCATCGCCGGCGCCATGGCGGCACTCATTCCGAAAGCCAGCATCACGCGCTGGCTGGGTCGCCACACACCCGCCTACGTGTCCTACCCAGCTGCAGCGGTGGCGGGCTCGTTGATTGCGGTGTGCTCGTGCACCATCGTGCCGCTCTTTGCGGGCATTTACCGCAAAGGCGCCGGAATTGGTCCGGCCATCACCTTTCTGTTCTTCGCACCGGCCGGCAACATCATGGCGCTGGCCTACACCGGCAGCATCCTGGGGCCTGAGTTCGCCGTGGCTCGCCTGGTGTTGTGCCTGCTGTTTGGCATCGGCATCGGCTTGATCATGTCGCTCGTCTTTTGGCAGGACGACGCCACCCACGACGCGGCCACCGAAGACGCTTTCGCAGACCAGGCCCGGGTGACGCCAGCCGCCTTGGGCGTGTTGCTGTCTCTCGTGGCACTGCTGATGGCAGGCACGCTCAAGCTGTGGCCACTGACGAGCACCGTGGGGACCGTCACGCTGCCCTTGGGCTGGGCATCAGCCTGGCAAGACATGCTTTTCGCGTGGGTTCCCTTCGATGCCGCGAAAGGCGAAGAAGGCGTGAGCTTCCAGGGTTCGGTCTTGATTGCCTTGCTGCTCATGGTGGCGGCCACCGCCTGGCCAGGCCTGGACAACATCACCGACGGCGCCAACCGCTGGACCTGGGTGACCCTGGGTCTGGCTGCCAGCACCTTGCTGGTGGCTGCCGCGCGCCTGACCCCGATGAATGGGGGACTGGAGTTCGCGCTGACCGGACGTGTGCTGGGTGTGGCGCTGGCGCTTGGGGCCGTGTGGCATCACGCCCGACAACTGCCCTCCGATGAATGGCAATCCTGGCTATGGGAAGCCTGGCGCTTTGTGAAGCAGATCTTCGTGCTGCTGCTAGTGGGCGTGTTCATCGTGGGCATGGTGCGCCAGGTCATCCGGCCCGAATGGATTGAAGCCCTGGCCGGCAGCAACACCGCGCTCGCCAACGCCGTGGCGGTCGGCTTTGGGGTGTTCATGTACTTCCCCACCCTGGTGGAGGTGCCTGTGGCGCGCATGTTCCTGGATCTGGGCATGCACCCTGGGCCCTTGCTGGCCTACCTGATGGCCGACCCCGAACTCAGTCTGCAAAGCATGTTGATGGTGGCCGCCGTGATCGGGCGCACCAAAACGGCCGGGTATGTGAGCCTGGTCGCCCTGTTCAGCATGTGCGCAGGCTTCATCTACGGTTCGTGGATCGATGGCGCTGTCCTTCAATCCACCGCAATGGCCTTGGGCTTGTTTTTGTTCGTCGTGCTGGCCAGTCACTTTGGCTTGCGCGCACGGGTAGTGATTTCAGCCAAGGCGTGATCAGTCTCGTCTTACTTCAGGAGCATGCTCATGGTGACCATCAAGATCCTTGGCTCAGGCTGCGCCAATTGCAAAAAACTCGAAGCCGTGGTCCGTGAGGCCGCCGCCCAGACCAAGCTGGAGGCGGAATTCATCAAGGTCACAGACATGAAAGAAATCCTGGCCCACGACGTGATGTCGACACCGGCATTGGTGATCAACGACAAGGTGGTCAGCAGCGGCCGTATCCCGGCAACGGCCGATGTGATCGGCTGGCTGCTCGCCGCCTGATCACACTGCCGCTGAACCCTTGGTTCAGCAGCCGTTCAGTTGCGCGCGAATGATGGGCATGGCCCCATCATGAGGGGGCGCTTGATAGACCACGCGGCAGGCGTGATCGGGTGCACCGCCAGGCAAATGGAACACCGTGCGATCGCCCTGATGCACGGCCACCAGACCCTTGCTGTCGATGACCTGCACGATGCCTTCAGGATGGCCGCCGATGGGGTAGCCGCGAAGCAAGCGTAAGGGGTGGCCCTCGTAGTGGAGTTGGACCTGCCCAGACTGCAAGTCGCACCCAGGTTCGACCGCGCAACGCATGCGGGCCATGGTGCCGGCCACCTGCAGCGTGCCTTCCAGGTGCGTGAGGGTGGACACCCGAGCCTGCGAGGCCCAGTCCATCAATCGAGGCGCAGCGGTGGCCGACACCACCCCGAGGATGGTGAGCGTGCTGAGCAACTCCACCAGCGACCAGCCGCGAATTGAAGCGCGCGCCGACGCAGGCCGACGGCCCTGTGTACGGAACATCGTGAACTCCCTGAGACCTCATGGGCGGATCTCTTGGGTGTGCATTCTGCCCGTGACATGGTTCACACGCCACCCCAAAGCATGGGGACAAGCGTGGAAGAGGTGGCTCAAGGACGATGAGCTGACAGAAAAAAACCGACATGGGCACCCAGCCGCACGTCGGTTCTTTCAGATGATGGTCGGGGTGGTGGGATTCGAACTCACGACCCTCTGCTCCCAAAGCAGATGCGCTACCAGGCTGCGCTACACCCCGAAGCCTCGCATTGTACATCGCGAACCGGCTGGACGCGGCCAGGGAATACGGCGCGGATGCCGGGTGTCGGCCCCACCCGACATTCGGTGCACACTTGTGCCCCATGCGACTGCTGACAATGCCTGCCAGCCTGCTTCAAGCCGTGGCCCTCTTGGGCGAGGTGATCCTGGCCTTGGGCCAGGGGCTGGTGCATGGCTGGGTGTTTCGGCGGGCCGACTTTCTGCGGGTCTTGTTGGCCGCCGGTGGCCAGGCGCTGTTGATCGTGCTGGTGGTGAATGTGCTGGTAGGCGCCATCATCGCGTTTGTGGGCGCGGTGCAGTTGCTGAAGTTCGGCGCGGGCGTGTTCGTGGCCGATCTGGTCGCGATTGCCGTGTCGCGCGAGATGGCCGCCGTCATCACGGCCGTGGTGATGGCGGGGCGCACAGGCGCCGCCTTCGCGGCCGAGTTGGCCAGCATGAAAACCAATGAAGAAATCGATGCCCTGGAGGTGCTGGGCCTGCAGCCGGTGGCCTTTCTGGTGGTGCCGCGCGTGCTGGCCATGCTGCTGATGCTGCCCTTGCTGTATGGCTTTGCCTGCGTGGCGGGGTTGGCGGGCGGTTACGCGGTGAGTGCCACCCTGCTGGACCTGCCCCCGGTGGTCTACATCAACCGCAGCATCGAGGCGCTGAGCTTTGCCCATCTGGGGCTGGGCTTCAGCAAGTGCTTTGCCTTCGGGCTGCTGGTGGCGCTGGCGGGGTGCCACCATGGGTTGCGGGCCGAGCGCCATGCCGCGGGTGTGGGCCAGGCCACCACCCGCGCGGTGGTGGCCGGCATCGTGGGCGTGATCGCCATCGACGCGGTATTTGCCGTGTGCGCCAACGCACTGGGGGTGTGAGCATGAGCCTGCTGCACGTCGATGCCCTGCGTCTTCAACACGATGACCGGCTGATCCAGGAGCAGGTGTCGCTCGAGGTGTCACCCGGCACCATCTTCGGTGTGTTGGGCGGCAGCGGTTGCGGCAAGAGCA
Organism: uncultured Aquabacterium sp.; assembly: GCA_947085235.1. Lineage (GTDB taxonomy): Bacteria > Pseudomonadota > Gammaproteobacteria > Burkholderiales > Burkholderiaceae_C > Aquabacterium. The sequence goes on from CAMTVS010000016.1 coordinate 67,725, forward strand.
CATTGCTGCGCAGCCTCATGGGCCTGCACGCCCCGTCTGCCGGACGGGTGCTGATCGATGGACAAGACTACTGGGCCGCATCGGCACCCCAACGGCAGGCCCTGCGCGCCACCATGGGGGTGCTGTTTCAAAGCGCGGCCTTGTGGTCATCGATGACCGCACTGGAGAACGTCATGCTGCCACTGACTCACCTGAAAGGCTGGCCCGAGGCACAGTGCCGCGAACTGGCGCTGGAGACCCTGGGCTGGGTGGGCATGGCCGAGGCCGCCCACCGGCTGCCTGCCGAGCTGAGTGGCGGCATGAAGAAACGGGTAGGCCTGGCCCGCGCCATCGTGGCCCAGCCCCGCCTGCTCTTTCTGGACGAGCCCTCTGCCGGGCTGGACCCGATCAGCTCGGTGCGGCTGGACCAGCTGATCCTGGCCGTACGTGAACGCACGCAGGCCGCCATCATCATCGTGACGCACGAGTTGCCCAGCATCGAGGGCATCGTGGACGATGCGATTGTTCTGGACGCCGACAGCAAGCAGCCGATCGGCCGGGGCACGCCCCGACAACTGCGCGACGAGGTGATGCACCCCACCGTGCAAGCCTTCATGCGCCGACAGGAGATCTCGACACCATGAAACGACCTGGATTCTGGGTGGGCACCTTCGTGGTGGCGGCCGTGGCCCTGATCGTGGCGGGCATCCTGGCTGTGGGCCAAACCGGCTTGTTCAGCCGCCAACACGTGGCGGTGGTGTACTTTGATGGCAGCGTCAAGGGCCTGTACCTGGGTGCGCCCGTGAGCTTTCGGGGCGTGAAGATCGGCGAGGTCACCCGCATTGGACTGGAGGTGGATGGCGACAGCCTCACCACCCGGATTCCCGTGGAGGTGACCCTGCAATCGGGCACGGCCTTGCGCATTCAGTCTGGGCAGGACGAGGGCGATCTGGACATCGCCAACCTGGTGCAACGCGGCTTGCGCGCCCGCTTGAGTCTGCAAAGCTTTGTGACCGGGCAGATGGGTGTGGAGCTGGACTTCAGGCCCGACACACCGCCGACCCTGCTGGGCGGCACGCGGGACAACTTGCCAGAGATCCCAACCACCCAGGACAAGCTGGACGCCCTGATTGCCCAGGTGCAAGACCTGCCCGTGGCTGACCTGATGGCCAAGCTGCTGCGCACCCTGGACACCCTGGACCAGACGCTGCTGGTGACCCAGCGGACGCTGCAAAGCAGTGGTCGAGAGATCAACGCCACCGCCGCGCAAACGCGCGCCACGCTGGGCACCGTGTCAGAGGTGCTCAAGGATGTGCGCACCCAGACCCAGGCCACCTTGGTGTCGGTGCAGACCTTGGCTGAGGCCTCCACCGCCACGGTGACGCAGGCCCAGCCGGACATCGCTCAAACACTGCTGCGTACCCGGCAAGCGGCCGATGCCGCTCAGTTGGCCATGAACCGCATTGCCGAGCTCAGCGCCCCCGGCGCGCCCCTGCGGGCCGATCTGGAAAGCGCACTGGCCGATCTGTCGCAAACCTCTCGCAGCCTGCGCTCGTTCGCGGACCAACTGGACCGCCACCCCAGCACCCTGCTTTTTGGAGGCAAAGCGCCATGACACGACACCTCACCCTGATCGGGGCGGCCATGGCGGCTGCGATGCTGGCGGGCTGCGGCTCGACACCGCCGGCGCCCACAGTGTGGCTGGCGGTGCCGGCCGTGACCGCCACAGCAGCGCAGACCACGGCGCCCTTGTCTGCCGACGCCAACGCTCGACACGCCCCCACGGTGGTGGTGCAACGACTGCGCGTGCCCGAATACCTTCAGACCACCGCGCTGCGCTATCGCGATGGCGAGCACAGCTTTGCCGAGTGGCCCCACGCCCGATGGGCTGAACGGGTGGAGGTGAACCTGACGCGCCACCTGGCCCAAAGCCTTCAAGCCCAGCGCCCCGCCTGGCGCTGGTGCGAAGCCCCCTGCAATCATCCAGGCAGCGGCAGCGTTCAAGTGGCGTACCAAAGCCTGGAGATTCAACGGGCCGCGCGCGAGGTGGTGGCCGTGGTGCACTGGCAGATCAGCCCGCCTGGCCTCGAGGCTGCCAGCGGCCACCCACGATCAGGCTCAGGTCAGGGCCCAGTGCAGGGGCCATGGCAGGGACTATGGCAGCACCGGCAGCCCATCACCGGAGACACCCCCCAGGCCCAGGTGGCGGCCCTGGCGGCCATCAATGCCGCACTGGCCCAGGCCCTGGCGGAGGCCTGGGATCAGGCCACCAAGGTGGCGCCTGTCAGCCCACCATCTGCGCCCACACCTTCTCCAGGCGTTTGAGGCTGACGGGCTGCGGGGTGCGCAGTTCTTGCGCAAACAGGCTGATGCGCAGCTCTTCCAAAAGCCATCTGAACTCGTCCAGCCGCGCGTCGTGCGTGCCCTTCAACTCGGCCAGGCGGCGGGTATAGCGCTGATCCAGCGGCCGCAGCTCAGCCAGGCGTTGGCTGTCGCGCACCGGGTCGCTGCGCAGCTTGTCCAGACGCAGGGTGATGCCCTTCAGGTAGCGCTGAAAGTGCTGCAACTGGGCATAAGGTGCCTGCGCGATGAAGCGCTTGGGCATGAGGCGCTGCAGCTGGGCGTTCACGTCATCGGCCACGTCCTTCGGTGGCTTGGCGTCCTTGAGCTTGCGTGTCGCCGCCGCGTACTCGGTCAGGATGCCACCGGCCAGCCGGGCCACTTCTTGCGCAATCAGGTTCAGGCGCGTGCGGCCCTCCTCCACCCGGGCCTTGAAGCTGGCCGCATCGCTGGGCAGGGGGTCGGCCAGGTAAGCGCGGTCCAGAGCCACCTCGATGATCTGGTCGCGCAGCTCATCGGCCGTGCCCAAGGGCATGTAGACCATGGCCATCTTCTGCAGGTCCGGGATGTTTTTTTCCAGAAACTTCAGCGGCTCCTTGATCTGCAGGGCCACCAGCCGGCGCAGGCCCGCACGGTGCTTGGCGGCCGCCACATCGGGCTCGTCAAAGATGTCGATCTCGACGTGGCTGCCCTTGTCGATGAGGGCAGGAAAACCGATGAGTGTGTGCCCCCCGCGCTGAATCTCCATCAGCTCGGGCAGCTCGCCAAAACTCCAATCGGTCAAGGGCGTGCTGGCTGACGCAGCCGGGGCCTGGGTCTGGGCCGATCCCGCCGGGCTGGCCGCCCCACCTGGCGAGGCTTTGACCGCCTTGAGCGCCTGGCCCACATTGCTCGCCTTACCGTCTTGACGAGCGTCAGGCGGTGGCAAATCGGCCGGTGATGACGCTGCTGCATCGCCCCCCTGCACCACCTCTTTGGCCTTCAAGGCCGCCAAGGCCTGGAAGGCCCCACGCGCCAGCGAGCCCAGCTCGGCCTTGAGCGCCGGCAGGTTGCGGCCCATGCCCAACTGGCGACCGTGCTCATCCACCACGCGGTAGTTCATGAACAAGTGCGGCGACAGCATGTCCAGCTTGAAGTCGTTGCGCTTCACGTCCAGCTGGGTCTTGTCGCGCACGGCCTTGAGCAAGACCTCCATCAGGCTGCCCTGGCCAAACTCGGCCGATTGCACAAAGCCCTCGGCGTAATCGGGCAGCGGCACCAGGCGGGCGCGGGGCTTCTGGTGCAGGCTTTTCACCAGGGCCAGCACCTTGTCCTTGAGCATGCCTGGCACCAGCCATTCGCCGCGCTCTTCGCTGACCTGGTTCAGGGCATAGATGGGCACGGTCACGGTCACCCCATCGCGGGCATCGCCCGGCTCGTGCAGGTAAGCGGCGGCACAGTCCACCCCGCCCAGCCGGATGTACTTCGGGAAGGCCGCGCTGGTGATGCCCGCCGCCTCGTGGCGCATCAGCTCTTCTTTGCTCAGGTAGAGCAGCTTGGGGTTCTCGCGGCTGGCATGCTTGTACCAACGCTCGAAGGTGGTCCCGCTCATCACCTCGGGCGGGATCTGCGCGTCGTAGAAAGCATGGATCAGCTCGTCGTCCACCAGCACATCCTGACGACGCGATTTGTGCTCCAGCTGTTCCACCTGGGCAATCAGCTTGCGGTTGTGCGCCAGGAAGGGCAGACGGGTTTCCCACTCTTGCCCCACCAGGGCCTCGCGGATGAAGATCTCGCGGGCCTCGCGGGCATTCACCAAGCCAAAGTTGACGCGCTTGTTGTTGTAGACGACCAGGCCGTACAGCGTGGCACGCTCCAGCGCCACCACCTCGGCAGCCTTCTTTTCCCAATGGGGCTCCAGCAGCTGTTTTTTCAGCAGGTGCTGACCCATGAAGACCAGCCACTGCGCGTCGATGTTGGCCACACCCCGCCCGTAGAGCTTGGTGGTTTCAACAAGCTCGGCCGCCAGGATCCAGCGGCCCGGCTTCTTGCTCAGATTGGCGCCGGGGTGCTTCCAGAACTTGATGCCGCGCGCGCCCAGGTACCACTCTTCATCGTCCGACTTGCAGCCCACGTTGCCCAGCAGGCCCGAGAGCAGCGACAGGTGTACCTGCTCGTAGGTGGCGGGCGAGCCGTTCAGCCGCCAGTGGTGCTCCGCCACCACGGTGTGCAATTGCGTGTGCACATCCTTCCACTCGCGCACGCGGCGCGGGTTGATGAAGTTCTCGCGCAGCAGGGCCTCGTACTTGCGGTGGCTGAGCTTGTGTTTCTCTGGTGCGCCCGGCTCATGGTGCCCATGCCCGCCACGGCTCTCATCCAGCCACTTCCACAATTTCAGCGTGCCCATGAACTCCGACTTCTCGTCGTCGAACTGCTTGTGCTTGGTGTCGGCCTGCTGTTGCTGATCGATGGGCCGGTCGCGCACGTCCTGCACGCTCAAACTGGCGGCGATCACCAGCACCTCGGCCAGGGCCTGGCGGTCCTTGGCCTCCAGGATCATGCGGCCCACGCGAGGGTCCAGCGGCAGGCGGGCCAGCTCGGTGCCCAGCTTGGTGATCTCGTTGTCGTCGTCGACCGCACCCAGCTCGTTGAGCAACTGGTAGCCGTCGGCAATGGCCTTGCGCAGCGGTGGCTCGATGAAGGGAAAGTCCTCCACCTGCCCCAGGTGCAGCGACTTCATCCGCAAGATCACACCGGCCAGCGACGAGCGCAAGATCTCGGGGTCGGTGAAACGCGGGCGGGCGTTGAAGTCCTTCTCGTCGTACAGGCGGATGCAGATGCCATTGGCTACCCGGCCGCAGCGGCCCGCGCGCTGGTTGGCGGCCGCCTGGCTGATGGGCTCGACCTGCAGCTGCTCGACCTTGTTGCGGAAAGAGTAGCGCTTCACGCGCGCGCTGCCGCTGTCGATCACGTAACGGATGCCCGGCACCGTCAGCGAGGTCTCGGCCACGTTGGTGGCCAGCACGATGCGCCGGCCGTTGCCCGTCTGGAAGACGCGGTCTTGCTCCTGCTGACTCAGGCGCGCGAACAGCGGCAACACCTCGGCCACGATGCGCCCGTGGGCCAGGTGCTTGCGCAGGTGGTCGGCGGCTTCGCGGATTTCGCGTTCGCCCGGCAAAAAGACGAGGATGTCGCCACTGCCCTCGCGCCAGAGCTCGTCCACGCCATCGGCGATGGCTTCGTTCAGGCCGTACTCGCGGCTTTCTTCGAACGGCCGGTAGCGCTGCTCCACCGGAAACAATCGGCCCGACACCAGGATGATCGGCGCGGGCCCCTTGGCAGATTCAAAGTGCTTGGCGAAGCGCTCGGCATCGATGGTGGCCGAGGTGACGATGATCTTCAGGTCCGGCCGGCGCGGCAGCAACTGGCGCAGGTAGCCCAGCAAGAAGTCGATGTTCAGGCTGCGCTCATGGGCCTCGTCGATGATGATCGTGTCGTAGGCCTTGAGGTCTGGGTCGCCCTGAGTTTCGGCCAGCAAGATACCGTCGGTCATCAGCTTGACCGATGCGCCTGGCTGCAGCCGATCCTGAAAGCGCACCTTGTAGCCCACCACCTCGCCCAAAGGGGTATTGAGCTCTTCGGCGATGCGTTTGGCCACACTGGAGGCCGCAATCCGTCTGGGCTGGGTGTGGCCAATCAGCTTCGGACGCTTGCCGTGTTCACGCGGCTGCCCCCAACCGCCCCGCCCCAGCGACAGCGCGATCTTGGGCAGCTGGGTGGTCTTGCCCGAGCCCGTTTCGCCACACACGATGATGACCTGATGCTCGCGCAGGGCGGCCTCGATCTCGTGGCGTTTGCCTGAGACGGGCAGGGATTCCGGGAAAGTGATGGCTGGCAACACGGGAAACAACGGGGGACCGAATGAGCGAAAAGTGCCGCATTATCCGGCGCTGTGTTCGATGAACCAGGATTTCACCATGCGATTTGATGACTACGTGCGCCACGATGCTGTCGGTCTGGCTCAGCTGGTACGGCAAGGTGAGGTGCACCCCAGCGAACTGCTGGAAGCCGCCATCCAACGGGCAGAGGCCCTGCCCCAACTCAACGCCATCGTGCAGCGGCTGGATGACACCGCCCGCACGCGGGCCCGCGAGCCCTTCAAACCCAACGAGCCGTTTGCAGGCGTGCCCTTCCTGGTGAAGGACCTCTTCCAGGACATGGCGGGCCTGCCCTCGTCCAGCGGCAGCCGCTCGCTGATGCAGGTGCCCGCACCAGAAGACGCCGACGTGGTCAAGCGCTGGAAAGCGGCCGGGCTGGTGATCTTTGGCAAGACAAACACCCCCGAGTTTGGCGCCCGCAACGTGACCGAACCCTTGGCCTGGGGCCCCGCCCGCAATCCCTGGAACCTGCAACGCACCCCCGGTGGATCGTCCGGCGGGTCGGCCGCCGCCGTGGCTGCGGGCATCGTGCCCATGGCCGGGGCCAATGACGGTGGCGGCTCCATCCGCATCCCGGCCGCTGCCTGCGGCCTGTTTGGCCTCAAAGCGGGGCGCGGTCGCATCTCGATCGGCCCCATGATGGCCGAAGGCATGAACGGCGCCGCCGTGCAAGGCATCGTCTCGCGCAGCGTGCGCGACAGCGCGGCCATGATGGATGTGCTTCAAGGACCCGAGGCCCACGCGCCGTACCACATGCCGGCGCCCACCACCCCCTACCTGGAGCTGATCAAGATGCCGCCGCGACGCCTGCGCATCGGATTCACCACCGCCTCGCCCATCGGCACCCCGGTGGATGCCGACGCGGTGCGGGCCGTTGAACACGCCGCACGACTGCTGGGCGATCTCGGCCACATCGTCGAGGAGGTGCCCTGCCCGGTCAACGGCGTGCAGCTGGCAGAAGACTTCCTGCTGGCCTGGTTCTGTGCCCAGGCCTTCATCGTGTCGACCATCCAGGCCGAGACCGGCGCTGGGGATGATCGCTTCGAGATCGACACCCGCATGATGGCCGCCGTGGGCCGCAGCGTGTCAGCGCTGGAGTTGCTGGCCTGTGAAGCCCGCTGGAATACCCACATCCGCGATCTGGCCCGATTCCATGCCCAGCACGATCTGTGGCTGACGCCCACGCTCAGCGCCCCGCCAGTGGCCATTGGCGCCATGAAGACCCCCTGGGCCCTGGAGCAACTGAGCGCCATGGTGAGCAAGGTGGGCTTGGCCGGCTTCTTGCGCAACACGGCCAGCTTCAAAACCACGGTGCTGCAAAACCTGGGCTGGACGCCTTACACCCAGCTGGCCAACCTGACCGGGCGGCCCGCCATGTCGGTGCCGCTGTACTGGACACCCGACCACCTGCCCCTGGGGGTTCAGTTTGTGGCGCCGCTGGATGGCGAAGGCCTGTTGCTGCAGTTGGCGGCCCAGCTGGAACAAGCCCAACCCTGGTTTGATCGGCGACCGGCACTGCAGTGAGGGTGCCCGGGATGCCTGCGCATCCCGTAACATGGCGGATTGGCGACGTCGTCGCCCCCCTCTCTGCCCCTTCACGCCCCGATACGCGCATGGATCTGGTCTTTCCCCATCTCTTCGTGCCCTGGTTCCGCTCCGTGGCACCCCACATCCACGCGCACCGCGGCAAGACCTTCGTGGTGGGCCTGGCCGGTGAGCTGGTGGCCGCCGGCAAGCTGGCCGCCTTCGTGCAGGATCTGGCCTTGATGCACGCCATGGGCATCCGCATCGTGCTGGCCCACGGCTTTCGCCCCCAGCTGGAAGAGCAACTGCGCACCAAGGGCCACAGCTCGAAGTTCAGCCACGGCATGCGGATCACCGACGAAACCGCCCTGGACTGCGCCCAGGAAGCCGCCGGCCAGCTGCGCTACGAGATCGAGGCTGCGTTTTCGCAAGGGCTGCCCAACACCCCGATGGCGGGCGCCTCGATCAGCGTGATCTCGGGCAACTTCGTCACCGCACGCCCCGTGGGCATCGTGGACGGCGTGGACTTCATGCACACCGGCCTGGTGCGCAAGATCGACGCCATGGCCGTGCGACGCGCGGTGGACACCGGTGCCCTGGTCATGCTCTCGCCCTTCGGCTTCTCGCACACCGGCGAGGCCTTCAACCTGAGCATGGAAGACGTGGCCACCAGCGCGGCCATCGCCCTGAAGGCCGACAAGCTTGTCTTCGTGACCGAGGTGCGCGGCATCCTGCAAAGCATCGTGGCCGACCCGGCCCGCGCCGCCGAGCTGGAAGCCCGCCAGCATGACCCCGACGAAGAGATCGACCAGGAGCTGGCCCTGGCCGATGCCAAGCGCCTGCTGGCCGCCCTGCCCAACCCGCTGCAACCCACCGACACGGCCTACTACCTGCAACATGCGGTGAAGGCCAGTGAAGGGGGCGTGGAGCGGGTGCACATCATTCCCTACAAGGTGGATGGGGCCCTGCTGATGGAGGTGTTCACCCACGACGGGGTGGGCACGATGATCGTCGACGAGAAGCTGGAAAGCCTGCGCGAGGCGACCCCTGATGACGTGGGCGGCATCCTGCAGCTGATCGAGCCTTTCGAGCAGGACGGCACCCTGGTCAAGCGCAGCCGCACCGAGATCGAACGGGACATCGCCCAATACACCGTGATCGAGCACGACGGGGTGATTTTCGGCTGCGCCGCCTTGCATGCCTACCCGGAATCTGGCACGGCCGAAATGGCCGCCTTGACCATCTCACCCGCCGTTCAGGGCCAGGGCGACGGTGAGCGCATCCTGAAACGCATCGAACAACGGGCCCGCGCAATGGGCCTATCCACACTGTTTGTATTGACCACGCGTACCATGCACTGGTTCATCAAGCGCGGCTTCGCGCCGGTGGACCCGAGCTGGCTGCCCGAAGCCCGCAAACGTCACTACAAATGGGACCGGCGCTCTCAGGTGCTGGTCAAGCCCCTCAAATAACCGAGACCTGGACACACCATGGCACGCACCATTCACTGCAAGCACCTCGACAAAGAAGGCGAAGGCCTGGACTTTGCGCCCTACCCTGGCGAACTGGGCAAGCGCATCTACAACGAAATCAGCAAGGAAGCCTGGCAGCTGTGGATGAAGCACCAGACCATGCTGGTGAACGAAAACCGCCTGAACCTGGCCGACGCCCGCGCGCGCCAGTATCTGGCCCGCCAGATGGAGCAGTTCTTCTTCGGCCAGGGCGCTGATCAGGTGCAGGGCTACGTGCCGCCCTCAGCCTGATCAAGCCGGCATCAGGAAGTCGCGGCTGATGCCGTAACCCAGATCGCTGACGCGGTCCAGGAACTGCGTCAGGTAGGCGTGCAGGCCCGTGGCCACGATCTCGTCGATGCGGCCAAACTGCAAATCGGCGCGCAGACGGCCTGCACGACGCAGCGTGTCTTCGCTGTGGTCGTTGGCCACCGCCTCCAGGTTGGAGACCACCTCGTTCATGCAAGCCAGCAGCGAACGGGGCATGTCCGGGCGCAAGATCAGCAGCTCGGCCACTTTCTCAGGCCGGATCACATTGCGGTAGACCTTGCGATACACCTCGAAGGCCGACACCGAGCGCAGCACGGCCGACCAGTGATAGAAGTCGACTTCTTTGGCCTCGTTACCAATGCCGGTGCCAAAGTACTCGGTGTTGCGGGCGTGGAACTTCACATCCAGCAAACGCGCCGTGTTGTCGGCCCGCTCCAGGAAGGTGCCGATGCGCTGAAAGTGGAAGGACTCGTCCTGCAGCATGGTGCCCAGCGTCACGCCGCGCGACAGGTGTGAGCGAAACTTCACCCACTCGAACAGCTCGGCCGGATCCTTGCTCAGGGCGTTGGACTTGATGAGGCGATTGAACTCCAGCCAGGTCTGGTTCATGGTTTCCCAGACTTCGGTGGTCAGCGCCCCACGCACGGCTCGGGCGTTCTCACGCGCTGCGCGTAGGCAATTCAAGATGCTGGACGGGTTGCCGGCATCCGTCACCATGAAGGCCATCACATCGCGGGCCGTGATGCTGTCGTACTTGGCCTGGTACTCGCCACTGAGCTCACTGATGCCCAACAGGCCCCTCCAGCCAGCCTGCGCAGCCTCGCTGGACTGCGGCAGCAGCGACGTCTGGTAGTTCACGTCCAGCAAACGCGCGGTGTTTTCGGCGCGCTCCATGTAGCGGGCCATCCAGAACAAATGGTCGGCGGTGCGCGAAAGCATGGGTTTGGTCTCCAGATGGGCCGCCCGGCGTCTGCTCAGGCCGGGCTTGTGATGCAGCAGGTGTCGGGGCAGGTGGTCTTCGATGCGTTCGTTGAGCATGGTGGCCTCCCCCGTGATTCAGTTCTCGAGTACCCAGGTGTCTTTGGTGCCGCCGCCTTGCGAGCTGTTGACCACCAGCGAGCCTTCTTTGAGGGCAACGCGGGTCAAGCCACCCGGCACCATCTGCACCTCTTTGCTGGACGACAGCACGAAGGGGCGCAGGTCGATGTGGCGGGGCGCGATGCCGCTTTCGACAAAGGTCGGGCAGGTCGACAGCGACAGCGTGGGCTGGGCGATGTAATTGCTCGGGTTGGCAATCAGCACCTTGCGGAACGCCTCCACCTCCGCCTTGGTGGCGGCTGGCCCCACGAGCATGCCGTAGCCGCCCGCGCCGTGCACTTCCTTGACGACCAGATCGGCCAGGTTGTCCAGCGTGTACTTGAGGTCATCGGCCTCGCGGCAGATGTAGGTGGGCACGTTCTGCAGGATGGGTTTTTCGCCCAGGTAGAACTCGATCATCTTGGGCACATAGGGGTAGATCGACTTGTCGTCGGCGATCCCCGTACCAAAGGCGTTGGCCAAGGTGACGTTGCCCGCGCGGTAAGCGCGCAGCAGGCCCGCCACGCCCAGGGTCGAGTCCTTGCGGAAGACCTCCGGGTCCATGAAGTCGTCGTCCACACGGCGGTAGATGACGTCCACGCGCTGCGGCCCCCGCGTGGTGCGCATGTAAACGAAGTCGTCCTTGACGAAGAGGTCTTGCCCCTCCACCAGCTCGATGCCCATTTGCTGAGCCAGGAAGGCGTGCTCGAAGTAGGCCGAGTTGTACATGCCTGGCGTCAGCACCACGGCCGTGGGCTCGTTGACGCCGGCTGGCGCCACGGCGCGCAGGGTGTCGAGCAGCAGGTCGGGGTAGTGCGCCACGGGGGCGACACGGTGCTCGGCGAACAGCTCGGGGAAAAGCCGCATCATCATCTTGCGGTTCTCGAGCATGTAGCTCACGCCGCTGGGCACGCGCAGGTTGTCTTCCAGCACGTAGTAGGTGCCGCTGCCATCGGGGTTGCAGGCGCGCACGATGTCGATGCCGGCAATCACGGAGTAGATGCCCCCCGGCACGTTCAGCCCCATCATTTCCTTGCGGAACTGACTGTTGTTAAGCACGGGCTCGGCTGGGATGACGCCGGCCTTCAGGATCTCCTGGTCGTGGTAGATGTCCTGCAAAAACCGGTTGAGCGCGGTGACACGCTGCTTCAGACCCTTTTCCATCTCGCGCCATTCGCTGGCCGGGATGATGCGCGGGATCAGGTCGAAAGGAATGAGGCGCTCGGTGCCCGAACCATCCTCATCCTTGTCGCCATACACCGCAAAGGTGATGCCCACGCGCCGAAAGATCATTTCGGCTTCTTCGCGCCTCGAGCGCATTTGCTCGGCAGGCTGCCGGCCGAGCCAGCGGTCGTAGGTCTGGTAGTGGTCGCGCACCCCGGCGCTACCTGCATTCATCTCGTCGAAAAATCGCATCGATGGTCCCTTGTGGGGTCTGGAAGCTGCGGTCGATCAGGTAGATGCACAGACTGTGCCAGCCACGTGGGCTTTCGATTTGATGTGGCACAAGTTTCGGGCGCCTCTGGAGCAGCATGCCACAAGGCAGGGCGAGAGTGAACCATCATGGTGCACATCAAGCCGACGCCACCTGCTCATCCAGCAAGGTGGTCGTCACACGCACCACCAAGGTGTGCTGGCCGCCCCCCCGGATCACGCCTCGCAACGGGGTGACGTCGCCAAAGTCGCGCCCCTGAGCCACCCTGACGTGGTACACGCCTGGCACACAGTTGTTGGTGGGATCCAGATCCAGCCACTCTTCGCCCGAACCGGACTCCAGGCCGGGGATCCACACACTCAACCAGGCGTGCGACGCATCAGCGCCCACCAGCGGTGCCTGCCCAGGCGGTGGGCGGGTGAGCAGGTAGCCACTGACATAACGCGCCGCCAGCCCCCAGGAACGCAAGCAGGCGATCATGAGATGGGCGAAGTCCTGGCACACGCCCTTGCGCTGGCGCAGCACGTCAATCACGGGCGTGGAGATGTCGGTCGAGGCCGGGGCGTACTCGAAATCCTGGTAGACGCGGCGCATCAGGTCGATGACGGCTTCGGCCACCGGGCGATCAGGGCGCAACGACACATCGGCATAGCGGCGCAGATCAGGGTGCACGGGCACAAAGGGCGAGGCAAACAGGAACTCGCTGGCCGGCTCGAAGGGGGCCTTGGCACGGTAGGTGAGCCGGTCTCGCAGATCGGCACAACTCAAGGTGTCACCAGCCTGCAGACCCGGGTAGCGGTGGCGCACCCTCACCTCGCTGCGGGCCACCACCTTCAGTTCGTGGTGGGGAGCGTTCAGCGCGAAGTACGCGCGGCTGTTGCCGTGCAGGTCGCGCCGCACACTGTGTTGGGCGGGCGAGGGGCTGACGGCCATCTCGAACTGCTGCAAGGTTTGTCCGGCATCGCTCAGTGGGCGCAGGCAGGCAATGTGCTGCGCATGGTCCACCGCGGCAGCGTAGTCGTAGATGGTTTCATGCACCACCGACAGGCGAGCCCAGGGCAAGGTGGCGCCCACCAGGGGCAGCAAGGCTTTGTCAGGGGTGCTCATGTGCTGACCATCGCGTCTTCAGGCTCCGCATGGGCAAAGTACAGCCGCCCCACTTCGTCCGACAGGCGCCAGCCGGACTCCAGCAAGCGATTGAGCAGCCCCAAGACGGCCTGATCGCCATGCTGGGCATCGGTGAGCTCGGCCAGTTCGGCGCCCACGCCCTGGTGCGGCAACAAAGCCAGCAAATCGGCCACCGCGGTACCCCGCTCGGGCAACTTGCCCAGCTCGGTACGCAGACGGCGCAGCACGCAGGCCAGCGCCCGAGGATTGGTTTCATCCAGTACCAGCAGGGCCAGCAAGGGCGGCTTTTCCAGCCGTCGCTGGAAGCGGGCCCGGAAGGTGATGGCGCTGTCAAACAGATCCAGCAGCAGATCACAGCCTTGCGGGTGCGCCAAGGCGTCAGCCACCCAGAAGGCCTTGAGGATGCCCGCACAGGCCACCAAACGTTCGATGAGCCGCCCCACGGTGAGCAGGCGCCAGCCGGCGTCACGGGTCATGCGGTCGGTCTGGGCGCCGGTCACCGCCGCCAGTTGCACGGCCAGGTGGTCCAGCGCTTCTTGCAGGGTGTCCACGCCCTCGTCGGCCACGAGGCCTTCGGGGCGAGGCTCTGGCCCGAACTCGGGTCGGGCCAGCCGCTCGGAAAAGCTGCGGGCCATCTGGCGCAGCAGGCGCGCATGGGCAGGCGACAGGCGGTCACGCAGGGCCTGCCCCGATCGTTCAATGGCGGCCAGGTTGTAGGCAATGCTGTAGGCACCCGAGCGTGCCTGCGCATCGCTCAGGGCATCCAGCACGGCCCGCTCGAACACCCGAGGCGCCTTGGCCAAGCCGGGCACCCCGGCTGGTACCAGCCCATTGAACGCGGCCAGATCCGACAGGGCCTGCAAGGAGGCCGGCTGGGTGTCGTCGTCACTGGCGCGCAGATCGATCATGGCCTGCACGAGACGCAGTTGCAACTCCGTGCGCTCGGTGTAGCGCCCCATCCAGAACAGGTACTCACCGGTGCGGCTGGCCACAGGGCGCTGGCGCTGCACCAGATCACTGGTACGGCTGGTGGACGGCAGCATCGAGAAGGTGTCCACCGGGCCATCAGTGAGCACCCAGGTGTCCAGGCTGGACCCGCCCAGCTGCATGGACACGGGCCCCGAATCGCGCGTGGCGATGCGGGTCATGCCCCCTGGCAGCACATGCCATTGGCCCTGCCCATCGGCCAGCGCGTACACCCGCAGCGACGCACTGCGCAGGCGCACCGTGCCGCCGTCCCACACGGGGGTCTGGGCGTAGGGCTGGAAGCGCTGCAAGGTGTAATCAGAGGGGCGACGGTCTATGCGGTCACGCCAGGCGGCCAGTGCCGGACCGGTCAACGAACGGGCCACCACCGTGTCGAAATCCTGCCGCACTTGAGAGCCGAAACCCGATACCGCTCCGAAGGGGAAGCTGGGCCGGATGACGTGCTCGGACAACTCAGGTCGCACGGCCTCCCACACGGCCGGCTCGCCACACCACCACGTGGGCAGGGACGGCAAGGCCAAGGGCTCACCCAGCAGGTGGCGCGACAACGCTGGCAAGAACCCATGCACCGCGGGTGATTCCAGGAAACCCGTGCCCAAGGCGTTGGCCAGCACCACGTGCCCAGCGCGCACGGCCTGCAGCAGGCCAGGCACCCCGAGGGTGGAGTCGGCCCGCAGCTCGAGCGGATCGCAGAAATCGTCGTCCAGGCGGCGCAGCAGGCCGTGGATGGGCTCCAGGCCCTGCACGGTTTTGAGGAACACGCGCTCGTCACGCACCACGAGGTCGCCCCCCTCCACCAAAGGCAAGCCCAGGTAGCGCGCCAGGTAGGCGTGCTCGAAGTAGGTTTCGTTGTAGGGGCCCGGCGTGAGCAAGGCCAGACGGGGGCTGTCGTCACCCGCACAAGGCGCGGCCAGGCGGCTGACGGTGTCCACCATGCGCCGGTAGCTGCTGGCCAGGTGCTGCACGCTCATCTGCCGGTAGGCCTCTGGGAAGAGGCGCGACACGATGAGCCGGTTCTGCATCACATAGCCCAGCCCCGAGGGCGCCTGGGTGCGCTGCGAGACCACCCACCAGGCACCGTCAGGGCCCCGCACCAGGTCAAAAGCAATCATGTGCAGGTAGACGTCGCCCGGCGGGCGCACGCCATGCAGGCCACGGATGTAGCCCGGGTGGCCCAGCACCAGGGCCGCGGGCAGCATGGCCTGCTTCAGCAGCTGCTTATCGCCATAGCAGTCCAACAGGATCTGGTTGAGCAGGCGAGCCCGCTGCGCCACACCGTGCTCGAGGGCACGCCATTCGTCGGCATCGATGATGCGGGGCAGGACTTCGAGTGACCAGGGGCGCACGCTGCCCTGCTCGCCACCGTAGACGTTGTAGGTGATGCCATCTTCGTGGATCTGCCGGGACAGAAGGCTGCGACGGCGCTCCAGGTCATCCAGCGGGGCGCCCAGGTGCGACGCAAAGCTGTGCCACACCTCGCGCAACTGCCCTGCCTCGTCGCGCAGCTCGTCGTGGTGCCCCGGGTCGGCCGTGCGGGCGCGCCGAAGCAGATCCTGGGCAAGCAGGGGCTCCAGCGCCGGGTCATCAAACAGCTGCAGGGACGAGGACATGGGAGGCGATCAATCCACCATCTTGGCGCGACGAAGGTCCAGTGTAAGCGGATGCTCGATGCCCGGCATCAAGGGTTTGACCACCATCTTGCCGGGGGTGTGCCCCATGCGGAAGAATCGCGCCAGACGGCGGCTCTCAGCCTCGTAGGCGTTGATGGGGAAGGTGTCGTAGTTGCGGCCACCCGGGTGGGCCACATGGTACTGACACCCCCCAAGCGAGCGCTGCAGCCAACTGTCCACCACGTCAAAGGTGAGCGGCGCATCGACCCCGATGGTCGGGTGCAGACACGACGGCGGCTGCCAGGCCCGGTAGCGCACACCGGCCACATACTCGCCCACGCGCCCGGTGGGGTGCAGGGGCAACACATGGCCATTGACAGTGATGACGTGGCGATTGCCATTCAGGCCCGTGACGCGCACCTCCAGGCGCTCCATGGACGAATCCACATAGCGCACCGTGCCGCCCGGCGCGCCCTCTTCACCCATGACGTGCCAGGGTTCCAGGGCGGTGCGCAGCGTCAGGCGCAGGCCGCCCACAGCGATGTCGCCCACATACGGGAAGCGGAACTCGAAGTGCGGCGCGAACCACTCGGGCTGGAAGGCATAGCCGGCCTGATTGAGCTCGGTCAGCACATCGGCGAAGTCCTGCTCCACGAAGGCCGGCAGCATGAACCGGTCGTGCAGCCCCGTGCCCCAGCGGGTCAGGCGCTGGGCCCCGTGGCCGGTATAGGGCTCTTTCCAGAACCACGCCAGCAAGGCGCGCAGCAGCAGTTGCTGCACCAGGCTCATCTTCGAATGCGGAGGCATCTCGAAGGCACGCAGCTCCAGCAAGCCCAGGCGACCGGTGGGCCCGTCGGGTGAGTAGAGCTTGTCGATGCAGAACTCGCTGCGGTGGGTGTTGCCGGTGGCGTCGATCAGCAGGTTGCGCAGCGTGCGGTCGATCATCCAGGGCGGGCATTGACCCCAGATGGCCAGCTGGCGCTCGATCTCTTGCAGGCCCAGCTCCACCTCGTAGACCTGGTCGGTGCGGGCTTCGTCCACCCGAGGCGCCTGGCTGGTGGGCCCGATGAACAGCCCCGAGAACAGGTAGGACAGCGACGGGTGGTTGTGCCAGAAAGTCAGCAGCGATGACAGCAGATCCGGGCGACGCAGGAAGGGGCTGTCAGCCGGGGTGGCGCCGCCCAGCACGAAGTGGTTGCCCCCACCCGTGCCGGTGTGGCGACCATCGACCATGAACTTCTCGGTGGACAGACGGGTTTCATGCGCAGCCTGGTACAAGAACTCGGTGTGGTCCACCAGTTCGTCCCAGTCATGCGCCGGGTGGATGTTGACTTCGATGACGCCGGGGTCGGGTGTGACCTGCAGCATCTTCAGGCGCGGATCGCGCGGGGGCGGGTAGCCTTCCAGCACGATGTGCATGCCGAGATCAGCCGCCGTGGCCTCCACGGCCGCCAGCAAGTCCAGGTAGTCGTCCAGACTGGCCAGTGGGGGCATGAACACGTACATGACACCACCGCCCTGCCCTTCGGTTTCCACCTTCGGGCCGCTGGCGCGATCGGGGTTGCGCACTTCCACGCACAGCGCGGTGCGCGTGATCCAATGGGCCGATTCGAACCGGCTGGGCACGCGGTTTGGATCCACCGAGGCGCGGGCCGAGGCGGGCCCCTGCGCTGCACGCGGGTTGGCAGGCAGGTGACCCCACTCGCCGTTGACTCCCTCGCCACCCAGGCCTTGCACGTTCTGGCCTTGCACGCCCACGGCCCCACCTTCAGCCAAACCGCCGCCCACCTGGTGAGAACCATACTGGGCGCGCAACACGGTGGCATCGGCCAAAGCGTCCTTGGGGGCAAACGGATCGTGCTCGTGCAGATAGGGAAACTGCGACGCGCTCACCCAGGGCAGTGAATCCAGCGGCAGGCGGTAGCCCATGGGCGAGTCGCCCGGGATCAGGTACATGCGCTCATCACGGAAGAACCAGGGGCCCGTGATCCAGCGTGGACCACTCAAGCCCAGGGCTTGCTCTCGCTTGAGGGGCAAGGCGTAGCCGACGCGATGGTCAAGCCCCTGGTCGAACACACGGCGCAGGCGGACGCGCTCCAGTTCGTCGTCCAGGCGGGCGTCCAGCGGGTCCACGTTCACCGGCAGGCGGCGCTCGCGCCACAGGTAGTACCAGGTGTCTTCATAGCCCGTCTGCACATGGGCGGTGCCCACGCCCAGCTTGGTGGCCAGCGTGTCGATGAACAGCTTGGCGTCGTCGGTGGTGTAGTGCACGCTGTTGCGCTCGTCGGCGAACAGCGAGGGGTCGTGCCAGCAGGGCTGGCCATCGGTGCGCCAGAAAATCGACAGCGCCCAGCGTGGCAATTGCTCGCCTGGGTACCATTTGCCTTGCCCAAAGTGCAGAAAGCCGCCCTCGCCGTAGCGGGCACGCAGTTTGTGCACCAAGGTGGTGGCCAGGCCACGCTTGGTGGGGCCCAGGGCGTCGGTGTTCCACTCGGCGCCGTCGCGGTCGTCCACCGACACGAAGGTGGGCTCGCCCCCCATGGTCAGGCGCACATCACCTTGCACCAGTTGCGCATCAACCTCTCGGCCCAGGGCGTCGATGGCCTGCCACTGCTCGTCGGTGTAGGGCTTGGTCACGCGCGGGCTCTCGTAGATGCGCGTGATGGCCATCTGGTGATCAAACTCGCACTCACACTCGTCCACAGCGCCCGTCACGGGGGCCGCCCCCGTGGGGTCAGGGGTGCAGGCCACGGGGATGTGCCCTTCGCCGGCCAGCAGACCGGAGGTCGGGTCCAGCCCGATCCAGCCCGCGCCGGGCAAGAACACCTCGCACCAGGCGTGCAGATCAGTGAAGTCCACCTCGGTGCCCGACGGGCCGTCCAGGGAGGCCACATCGGCCTTGAGCTGGATGAGGTAGCCCGATACAAATCGAGCCGCCAGACCCATGTGGCGCAAGGCCTGCACCAGCAACCAGCCCGTGTCGCGGCACGAGCCCGACCGCAGGGTCAACGTCTCTTCCGGCGTTTGCACGCCGGGCTCCATGCGGATGGTGTAGCTGATGTCGCGCTGCAGGCGCTGGTTCAGGGCCACCAGGAAGTCGATGGTGCGAACCTCGTCGGCGCCCGGGATGTCGATGCTGTCCAGAAAGGCCTGAAAGGCCGGCGTCGGCTCCACCTTGGCCAGGTAGGGCTGCAGGTCGTGCAGCGAGGCCTCGTCGTACTGGAAGGGGTAGTGCTCGGCGTGCGGCTCCAGGAAGAAGTCGAACGGGTTGTAGACGGCCATCTCGGCCACCAGATCGACCGTGATCTTGAACTCGGTCGTCTTCTCAGGGAAGACCAGGCGCGCCAGGTGGTTGGAGAACGGGTCTTGCTGCCAGTTGATGAAGTGCACCACCGGATCGATGCGCATCGAGTAGGACAGGATGCGGGTGCGGCAATGCGGTGCCGGACGCAGACGGATCACCTGGGGCGACAGGCTGACCGGTCGGTCATAGCGGTAGTGGGTGACGTGATTGAGGGCAACGTGGATGGACACTCGGATCTCCGCTGGGTTGGGCCAGGCGCATGGTCAATGTACAGCCCTGAGGTGAGCAAGTTATGGGCCAAGTTGGTGCACCAAGGTTCACATGCTGCGCTGATGTCATGACGGGTCCACGACATATTCATCAGTTTGCTCGATCAAAACGGTGCAAGAGGCTGAACGCCGCTCAAGTTTGAGCGCGTTGGTCGATATGGCGGTGTTGCCCGTCAGCGGAGTTTGCGATGCCTCAAGTAACGTCTTCCATCAAAAGTCAACTCATCTGGATGGTGAGCGCCTGCACCCTGGTGGGCTTGGCGGCCATGGCCGGCAGCAATATCCTCACGGCCCGCCAGCATGCGATGGGACAACTGGAAGACCAGACACGCTTACTGGCCCAGAACCGCGTGGCCGTGCTGGCCGAATGGGCCAGCGACAAACAACGGATCGTGGAGGCCGCCTTGCCCGTGGTCGACAGCGCGGACCCGCTGCCCACCCTGGTCACGCTGAAGCAGGCGGGCGGCCTGGACAACACCTACATTGGCTATGCTGACCGCCGCTACATTTTTGCCAACCCCGCCGGGCTGGCGCCTGACTACGACCCCACGCAGCGCCCCTGGTACAAAGCGGCTGCCGCGGCTCAACAGCCGGTGTTGACGGCACCTTATGTTGACGCGGGCAGCAAAAAACTGGTGGTGACCTCGGCCGTACCCGTGTCAGAGGGCGGACAACTTAAAGCCGTGGTGGCCGCTGACGTATTTCTGGACCGCGTGGTCGAAACCGTGGCCAGTATCGCGCCAACGCCGTCGAGCTATGCCTTCCTGGTTCACAACAACGGCGAGGTCATTGCCCACAAGGACACCTCCCTGGCCATGAAGCCCAGCACCGAGTTGGACCCGGCCATGAGCCTGGACGCCATCAAGGCGCTGCAGTCGCAGCAGGGACTGGCGGCCCTCAGCGTGGCCGGCACCGATGCGCTGGTCACCTCGGCAGCTGTGCGGGGCACCGACTGGCACCTGGTGGTGGTGTTGCACCGTGGCGAGGCGATGGCCGGCGTCTGGGCGCTGGCAGGCACCTCGTTGGTGGCCAGTGCCGTGGTGCTCTTGCTGACGGTGATCATCACGGGCAGTCTGATTGCGCGTCGCCTGCGTCCGCTGGAGCAGTTGCGCCAGGCCATGCAGGAAATCTCCAGCGGCGATGGAGACCTGTCGAGGCGGCTGGCTGATGATGGCCGCGACGAGCTGGCCGACATCGCCAGGGGCTTCAACCAATTCGTGGGCAAACTCAATGACGTGCTGGTGGAGTTGCGCAACAGCAGCGGCTCGGTGCACATCGCGGCTCAGGAGATCGCCATGGGTGGGCAGGACCTGAGCCAGCGCACCGAGAACACGGCCGCCAACCTGCAGCACACGGCATCGTCGATGTCCGACCTCATGGTGCGGGTGGATCACTCCACCGATTCAGCCCGCCAGGCCAATCAGATGGCCACCTCGGCCGCTGAGGTCGCCCTCAAAGGCAGCGAGGTGGTGGCCAAGGCGGTCAGCACCATGGGCGAAATCCATCAGGCCTCGCGGCGGATCACCGACATCATCGCCGTGATTGACGGCATCGCCTTCCAGACCAACATCCTGGCACTCAACGCCGCTGTGGAAGCCGCGCGCGCAGGCGAACAAGGTCGGGGGTTTGCCGTGGTAGCCAATGAGGTGCGCAGCCTGGCCAGCCGATCTGCCTCGGCTGCCCGCGAAATCAAATCGCTGATTGAAGCCTCTGTCGAGCGCGTTGAAGACGGCACCCGATTCGTCAACGAGGCAGGCAACACCATGGACGAGATCACCCAGGCTGTGAAGAAGGTGTCGGACATGATCGGCGAGATCACCGCTTCCGCCACAGAGCAATCCAGTGGCATCCAGCAGGTGACCCAAGCGGTGGGCGAGCTGGACCAGATGACCCAGCAAAACGCTGCCCTGGTCGAAGAGAGTGCTGCCGCTGCGGAGAGCCTGAAAGACCAGGCCACAAGGTTGGCCACCCTGGTACAGACATTCCGCCTGCAAGACCGCGCCTGATCTGGCCTGCGGAGCGCCCGCGACTCAGCGCGCCAGCTGATCAGGCGCCATGGCCGCCATGGTCTGCGTGCCCGCCACGATCATGCGCACCATCAGCACCACCTGCTCGGTGAAATGGGTGTGCTGCTCGGCCGGCAGGTCCATGGCGGTGGCCCCCATGGTGAACACCAGCCGGGTGATGGCCTTGGCCGTCAGGGCCGGCTCGTACAAGCCCGTGCCGTTGGCCTGGGCCAGTCGAATCAAATCGCGTCGCAACTCGTCTTCAAAGTAAGAGAGTTGGCGGTCAACCGCCTGCTTGAAAGCATCTGAGCCCACCGAGCCTTCACGCAGCAGGATGTGCAGCAGCTTGTCATCGCTGCGCAGTTGCTCCATGAAGGCCTCGACCGAGCCGCGAACCACGCTGCGCTCGGTGGTGGCCCGCTGGCGCGACTCGCCAATGATGTGGCGCAGCGACTGCCCGGCCCGCTCAATGAGGGCCACAGCCAGTTCGTCCATGTCACGAAACTGCCGGTAAAAGCTGTTGGGGGCGATGCCCGCCTCGCGTGCCACCTCACGCAAGCTGAGGGTGGACACACTGCGATTGGGCCCCACCAGCTTGAGCGCCGCCGCGATGATGTCTTCCCGAGAAATCACGGCCTTGCGCCCCGGCGTTCCGGCGCCCGGCAAACGAGGGGGCGCCACATCAGGCGTGGCGGGCGCGGCAAGTGGAATGGCGGTCATGGTGTGCGGGCTGAACAGCCTGCATCATATCCCTTCCAAATTAATGCACAAGTGTATAGACAAACGTATTCATGTGCGTATACTCACACCCATCGACGTTTTTGAGACCGTGTTTTTCGGACGCCTGCCGTGACCCTGTCGCCCCTTTCTGCCCCTGCGGCCCGCCAGAAGGCGTCCACCCCACCCAGCACCGGAGTGATGCGCCGCTGGCTGTCGCCCCTCATCGAGCCCTCGGTGTTCGATTTTTGGGCCGCACACCTCAATCCGGCCTGGTCGTGGTCGCGGCCACTGGCCCGCATCGTTGCGCGCCGGGTGGAGGCGCTGGACACGGTCACCCTGCTGCTCAAGCCCAATGCCCATGTGGGTGATTACTTGCCGGGCCAGCACGTGAACGTGTCCGCTGAAGTACGCGGCCGGAAGGTCACCCGCAGCTACAGCCTGACCAGCCTGCCCTCGCAGAAGCTGATGAGCATCACGGTCAAGCGGGTGGACGGCGGCCTGCTGAGCACCCACTTCGTGCAGCACGCCCAGGTGGGTGATGTGCTGGAGATGGGCCCTGCCTTTGGCGACATGGTCCTGCCCGCTCAGCCCAGCGGGCGATGGCTGTTCCTGGCGGCCGGCAGCGGCATCACGCCCCTGATGGCCCTGACCCGCGCCCTGGCCGCGCAACAGATGCCGGTGGAGCTGACCCTGATCTACTGGGCCAAAACCCGCGCTGAGTTGTGCTTTCTGCGTGAGCTGCAAGCCCTGGCCGTCCGCGAGCCGCGCTTCCGTGTGGTGACCGTGCTGACGCACGAAGCCGAGACGCTGGCCCATGAGCACCGTGGCCTGATCAGCCAGGCGCAACTGGATGAACTGGTGCCCGCGCTGCATGAACACCAGGTGTATGCGTGTGGCCCCGGAGGGTTCATCGACGCCGCCCGCCAGTTGGTGGAACCGCGCGCGCAACGCTTCGTGGCCGAAGGCTTCACCCCCTCGGCGCCCGCCACCACGCTGACGGACAGTGACATCCGCACGGTGCAAGTGCACCTGGCCCGCACGGGCCGCACCCTGGCCGTCAGCACCGGCACCAGCCTGCTGGAAGCCCTGGAGGCCCAAGGCCTGAACCCGCGCTCGGGCTGCCGCATGGGCATCTGCCACACCTGCGTATGCACCCGCCACAGCGGCAGCACCCAAGACACCCTGCGTGGCGACATCAGCAGCGAAAGCGACATGGCCGTGCGCCTGTGCGTGAGCCGTGCCACCAGCGATCTCAGCCTCGACCTTTGACCCCTTTGCCTTGTTGACGACCGCCATCATGAGCACCCCGAGCCCCGCCCTGCCCCGCCCCATGGGTCCCGACGAACTGGCACGCTTCGGCGCCGAAATCGACGCGCTGCGCGCCCGCACCGTGGCCGATCTGGGCGAGCGCGACGCACGCTACATCCGCGCCATCTTCAAAGCGGTGCGCTACACCGAGGTGGCCGGCCGGTTGTTGCTGATGTCGGGCCTGCTGCTGTCGGGCGCGTGGATGTGGGGCGTGTGGGCCCTGGGGGTGGCCCTGCTGGGCATCTCCAAGATCCTGGACAACATGGAACTGGGGCACAACGTCATCCACGGCCAGTTCGACTGGATGGGTGACCCCAAATTCCAGGGAAAGACCTTCGAGTGGGACATCGTCGGCACCAGCGACAACTGGCGCAAGACACACAACTTCAAGCACCACACTTACACCAATGTGCATGGGATGGACGATGACATCGGCTATGACGTGCTGCGCCTGTTCCCCGAGCAGAAGTGGCACCCCGCCGCCCTGTTCCAGCCCTTGTACGCCGTGATCTTCGCGCTGCTCTTTCAATGGGGGGTGGCCATTCAGGATCTGCGCGTCGGTCGGGTCTTCATCGGCCGCATCACCTGGCGCCAACTGGCCCGTGAGGCCGCGCCCACCCTGCGCAAGGCACGCCGCCAACTGATCAAGGATTACGTGGTCTTCCCCCTGCTGGCTTGGCCCGTATTCGGCATGGTGTTTCTGGGCAACCTGATTGCCAACGGTATCCGCAATGTGTGGACCTACACGGTCATCTTCTGCGGCCACTTCACCACCAACGTGCACACCTTCCCCAAGAGCGTGGTGAAGAATGAAACACGAGCCCAGTGGTACCTGCGCCAGATCATGGGCTCGTCCAACCTGACGGGCAGCAAGCTGCTGCACATCATGACGGGCAACCTCAGCCACCAAATCGAGCACCACCTGTTCCCGGACGTGCCCGCCAACCGCTATGCCGAGATGGCACCCGTGGTGCGCGACATCTGCCGCCGCTACGGCATTCACTACAACACCGGCTCGATGCTGGGCCAGTTCAGCCAGGTGATCTGGCGCATCCTGCGCCACAGCTTCCCCAGCCAGCCCTCGATGCCAACAGGCGAGTTGCAAACCCGCTGACGCCACCATCCCTGGTAGAAACCCGCCCTATGATGGGCGGGTTTTGTCTTTGCAGCCCACGCAGCCATGGCCCGCCTCCAGTTCGACCTGCCCGCCGAGTTCCTGTTCAGCACCGACGTGCCCATCTACATCAGCCACGTCAACCAGGGCGGTCACCTCGACAATGCGCTGCTGCTGACCCTCGTGTCTGAAGCCCGTGTTCGGTTCTTTCGCTGGCTGGGCTACCAAGGGGAATTGGACATCGAAGGCCTGACCATCGTGGTGGGCGACATGATGGCGCAGTACAAGTCGGAAGCCTTCTACGGCGAAACGATGCAGATCGACATGGTGCCCGCCGACTTCAACAAGTACGGCTTTGACATCGTCTTTCGCCTGCAAGACAAAGCCACCGGGCGCGAAGTGGCCCGGGGCAAGACCGGCGTGGTGTTCGTGGGCTCCAGCCCCGAGGGCGGCAAGAAGGTCAGCGGTGTGCCCGCGGCGTTCATGGCCCGAATCCATGCTCGCCAGCAACCCACTCATTGAACCTCATCCGTCCGACCACAGCTCATTCAACCAGCATTGCAGATGCGCCATGACCGCATCCTGCTCTGGCTCGTTGTGCAACTCGTGCGCCAGGCGCTCGAAGCCATGAGCACGCACCACAGACGGAGCCGCATGCCGGGCAAACTCCAGGCTGCCTTGCGGGTGAACAATGCGATCTGCACCGGCATACAGCAGCAAGCTGGGCACCACCCAGCGTGAGGCCGCCGCGCGCACCCGGCGCCCGGTCGACTGGATGAAATGCCCCAGTCGCACACTGATGCGGTCATGCACCAGCGGGTCGTGCAGATAGGCGCGCACCACCCGGGGATCACGGCAGATGTCGGCAGCATCGAATCGAGCACGCACCGTCAACCAGGGCACCACACGATCCAGCCAAGGCAGCGCGCGCTGCAACACCGCTGGCGCAGTGCCAGACACATCCAGCGCTGGCGACAGCATCACCAGCGCATCAATGTGACTGCCGGTCTCTGCCGTTTCGTCCAGCAGGCCAAGGGCATGCGCCCCCACCACCAAGCCACCCATGCTGTGGCCCATCAGGATGAGAGGCCCCTCAACCACCTCGCGGCGCACCTGTGCGACGACCTCTGCCACATCCTTGACCAGATCATCTGGCGTTGACAGCGCGCCGCGGCGCCCATCCGAGCGACCATGCCCTCGCTGATCGAAGGCCACGACCTGCCAGCCCCACGACTGCAGACGCTGGGCCACATGGGTGTGGCGCCCGAGATGCTCAGCGATCCCATGCACCAGCACCACGGTACCCCGAGCCTGCGACACCGGCCAATGTTGGCGATGGAGCCTGACTCCATCACGTACACAGATCACGGATGGCCGTGTCGCCAGCGACTGAGGTGACGGCGGCAGAGCGCGAACCGCGGATTTCAGCAACGCCATGGTCATGGTCACACCAGCAAATCCTGGAAGAGGTAAATCAACCACTGGATGCCATCGGCCGGTCGGAAGTAATCGCTGACCTGATCACGCTCCACGGCACGGATGGGTGGCTTGCTGCGATCCAGCGTGTTCTGGATGAAGATCTCGATCGAACGATAGCCCTGGTCCTCAATGGCTGTGCCGGCGTAGTCCAGCGTGGTCAAGGTGTGCGACTTGATCAAGGGACGGAACAAGGGCACGTAATAGCCGATGTTGGGGCTCTGGTCGAGCTGGGCCGTCCAGTTGGCCAGGTCTTTGCGCCACAGGCGGTTGTAGGCCGCATCTCGGGTCTTGGTATCGCTGATGGCCGCAATGTCCGGGTTGAACAGTCGGTAGGAGAAGGCTGAGAACACCCCATCCTGCTGCATCACCGCATAGCCAAAGCGATCTTGGGGATACTGACGCGCCAAGGCGTTGTTCAAGGCGCCCAGGTCGGTGCGCACAGCGTCCATGCCCGGATATCGAGCCAGCAGGTTGCTCAAAATGCCCTGCGGGCGATCAAAGCCCCAGGCCTCTCGAATACGGTTGTGCAAAGGCAGCGACGGGTGCTGCGCGGCAGTGCTGGATTGCGGCGCCGGAAACAAGGGACCCGCGTCATTCAACATGGACGACCGTGCGGGGCGAACGGTGTCTCGCACCATCGCGTAGTTGGCCGTGGCGCCCGTTGAGCCCGCCGAGAAGCCACTGACCAGCAAATCATCGGATGGCAGGTTGGCCGCCACCCACTTGGCCACCTGCTGAGCATTCACATGGCCCCGGTGGTAATAGGTCAGCGGACTCGACGGCGTCTGGTCGCCATACACGCCCACCGCGTTACCCGTGTGCACATCGCCCGTGCAGTACGGCACATAGACCAGGTTCCAGCTTTGGGTGACGGTGCGGTTCAGCGGGCTCAGGCGCCAGATCATGGGCGACACCAGCCCAAACGCCGCCAGGTTGATCTGGCTGAAGTAGTTGGCAGGCACACCGTTGGGATTGGTGGCCACCTCCGAGAATTTGCCCTTGCCCAGGCATTCACGCTGCTGCCAGCAGGCACCGCCACCCTCGAAGTAAATCAGCGTTTTGCGTGCACCGATGGCGCGATTGACGAAGAAGTGGAACGGCGTGCCGTTGCCACAGGTGGCGCCGCTGACCACAGGCGCTTGAACCGGCACCCACTTGAGGTAGGCCGTGGACGCTTGAGCCAGCATGGGGGCCGCCAGCATCAAGGCCAACGCCTGACCCGTGCTGCGGACGATGTTCAACAAGTTCATGACGATTCCTCTCGCGGTTGAAAAGACAGCCTGCGCTGCTGCGGCCATTGTTCGAAAGGGGCCACAAATCGTCTTTCTCACCGACGCCAGGCCCTTTCGGGGGGGCGCCAAAGGCGTGGCGGGCCGGTGGCATTCGGGGGTTAGCCCCAAGCCTTCACCGGCCAGGGTTTACGAGAACCTTGGCGTTCAACCCGGCAGGAACGTCAACACTCGCGTAAAAATGGGGCCATGCACCATGTCTCGTCCTCAGCGCTCACCCGCTCCTGCAGCCTGCACCCAGGCTACCTGCAGGTTCTGCCCGCCTGTCTTCATGGCCTGGGGGTGGATCCTGAACGTGTTTACACGCCTGAGACCCTGGCGACGCTGGCCTCATTGACCGAAGAGATGCGCCAACCCCTGGAGGCCTGGGAGGGCATGCTGCGCCAGGCAGAACGCGTGATGGCTCTCGATCAGCCCGACGTGGATCTGGCCCTGGATCTCGCCGAGTTCGTCAAACCCTGGGACACCGGCCCGCTGGGTTTCATCACCATGGCCAGCCGGCACCTGCGGGAAGCCACAGAGGCCCTGGCCCATTTCTACAGCGTGCTCAACGACGTCTATCTGCTGCACGCCACGCTGCATGACGACCATTTCGAGTTGCGCATGCAGCCGCTGGGCTCGCGTGTGAGTCCAGACCTGGAGCGCCTGACCCTGGCCACCATCGCCTGGCATGCCCGATGGCTCTCGCAACACGCCGAACTGGCCTTTGATGTGGCGTTCAGCGGTCCACCGCTGGAAGGCGCACGGCGCGCGCGCGTTGAGCGTACCTTTGGCGGGCAGCTCACGTATGGCGCAGCCTGCAGCGTGATGAGGGGCCCCGCCCACTACGCCAGCCTGCCCATCTCTCGCGGAGATCATGGCGTCCAGGCGATGTTGCGCGCGCAACTCACCGAGCGCATGCACAACCTGCAGTCTCAATCGGGCAGCTTTCTGCACCTGATCGAGCGGCAAATCATGGATCGGCTGGAGTCGGGCACCGCCACGCTGGAGGCGGTGGCCCAGGCCGTGGGCATGCCCGAGCGTACCCTGCAGCACCGACTGGAAGCGGGTGGCCTGAGCTTCCGTGTGCTGCATGATCGTGTGCGGCACCAGCAGGCCGTACTGCTGATTGGTGAAGGTCGGCACACCCTGGCCGAGATTGCCCTGAAACTGGGTTTCTCCAGCCAGTCCAGCTTTCACAGCGCTTTCAAGCGCTGGACCGGCCACACCCCTGGGCAGACGCGCAAGCGCCAGGCGGTGGCCAGCGCCACCTCACACCAGAGCACCCTCACCTGACATGGCCAGGTCATCGGCCAGCGTGGCCGCAAAGGTGGCCCGTACGGCCTCCTCCATCGTGTAGCGTCCCGCCGGTTGGCGAGCCAACCAGCGCGCACCGAACATCGCGCCTTGGCCAAAGGCCTTGCCACTGATGCTTTCATGGATCAGACGAATCGTCTGGTTGGGCAGGCCGAAGATCACCTCGTGCCGACCCACAATGCCCCCCACACGAATGGAGTTGACCTGGGTGTGGGGGTCCAGCCCGAGGGCGGAGGCCAACTTCAAGGCCGTGCCCGAGGTCTCGGGCTTGTCCCTGAAATGCTCCTCCACCACCTCCACATCGGCGTACGGGGCCAAACGCTGCATCAGTCGTGAGGCCACCAACACAAAGTTGATGCCCAGCGTGATGTTGGGCGATTGCAGGATGGCCGTGTGCACTGCCGCTGCATCCAGCACCTGCTGCTGTTCAGGCTCATAACGCGAGATGGCCGAGACAATGCGGCAGCCAGCCCGGGCCAACATCGGGTAATGGCGAACCGCCTGGGCAGACGAAAAGTCAATCACCACGTCCACCGGATGCGCCGCCAGAAAAGCGGGCGTCAACTCAGCCTCCACACAGACGGGTACGCCCACAGAGTCCTCGGCCTCGTTCACCGCCGATGCCTGCCGGCGTACCGCCCACTGCAGGTCCATGTCAGGCGCAGCGCGCAACTCGGCGGCCACCAGGCGTCCGATACGACCCAGGCCCAGCAAGCCCACGCGCAGACGCCGGGCTCCCATCACGGCTTGTCGATCCATGTCGTCCTCCTCACAAAGCACCAGGGACGGCGATTCTATTTCCATTTGAGCAAATACAAAACCCTTTGACACCAAGGTGACCTTGAGGAATGCTGCGGTGCACAGAACGGCGATAATCTGACAAGCGTTCCCACCAGAATGCATCATCAGGGCTGGCCGCCAGCCCCTCTTCCACTGGAGAACATCCCATGACACGTGAAGTCGTTTTCGTTGGTGCCGCCCGTACCGCCATTGGCAGTTTCGGTGGCTCGCTCAAGGACATCCCGCCCGCCGACCTGGGCGCCCTGGTCATCAAGACCGCGCTAGAGCGCGCTGGCGTTCAGCCCAAGGACGTGGGCCACGTGGTCATGGGCAACGTGATCCCTTCCGTGCCGCAAGACGCTTACATCAGCCGTGTGGCCGCCCTGAACGCTGGCGTGCCCCAAGAGGCCCCCGCCTTCAACGTGAACCGCCTGTGTGGTTCGGGCCTGCAGGCCGTGGTGTCGGCTGCGCAATCCATCCTGCTGGGTGACTGCGACGTGGCCATCGGCGCGGGCGCTGAATCCATGAGCCGTGGGGCTTACCTCGTCACCAGCAACCGCTGGGGTGCGCGCATGGGCGACGTCAAGATGCTGGACTTCATGCTCGGCGCCCTGCACGACCCGCGCCTGAACATCCACATGGGCATCACCGCCGAGAACGTGGCCGCGCGCCACGGCATCTCGCGTGAGCAGCAAGACGCGTATGCGACGCAGTCGCAGCAGCGCGCCGCCGCTGCCATCGCTGCGGGCGTGTTCAAGGAACAGATCGTCCCCGTCGAGATCAAGACCCGCAAGGGCGTGGTGCTGTTCGACACCGATGAAGGCGTGAAGGCCGACACCAGCGTCGATGCCCTGGCCAAGATGAAGCCCGCTTTCAAGAAGGAAGAAGGCACCGTCACCGCTGGCAACGCCTCGACCCTGAACGACGGCGCCGCCGCCGTGGTCATGGCCTCGGCCGAGAAGGCCAAGGCCCTGGGCCTCAAGCCCCTGGCCCGCCTGGTGTCTTACGCCCACGCCGGCGTCGAGCCCGAGTACATGGGGATCGGCCCGGTGCCCGCCTCCAAGCTGGCCCTGGAAAAGGCCGGCCTGAAGGTGTCGGATCTGGACCTGATCGAGTCCAACGAAGCCTTCGCCGCCCAGGCCTGTGCCGTGTCCAAGGAAATGGGCTTCCCGTCTGAGAAAACGAACCCCAACGGTTCGGGCATCTCGCTGGGTCACCCTGTGGGCGCCACGGGTGCCATCCTGGTGACCAAGGCCATCTATGAACTGCAACGCACCGGCGGCCGTTACGCTTTGATCACGATGTGCATTGGCGGTGGCCAGGGCATCGCGATGGTCATCGAGCGCGTGTAAACCACCCCATGAGCGCTTCGGCGCCTGTGAAAAAGGCTCCCTCGGGAGCCTTTTTTCATGGTGAACAGATCACACCGCTGGGCGGACTGTCGCTCGGCGTCGCACCCAACACAAGCCCACCAGTCCCAAGCCCATCAAGGCATACGTGCCGGGCTCGGGCACCCCGGGCACCACGGGCGGGATCACTGGGGGATCAATCGGCACCAGCACCTCCGGATCGCTGAAGTACGTCCAACCCTCCAGAGTCTCGTTGGACGCGACATTCAACGACGCGACCAGCCCCATCTCGGCCGCAGCATCCGTCGCATTCACAAACGTCAGGGCGAAATCCTTCGACAGCAGACGCTGACGAACCAGCGCGCTGTCAATCACCAGGCTTTCATCTTCAAACCCAGAGTTTCCCAACACTGTGAAACCCAATCCGTTGTATTCCATGCGCCCACCCATCTGAAAGGCAGAACTGCTTTCCAGTGAGCCAGAGAAGGTCTCATCCGAAAACGATCCCAGGTCCCCCCCGGCGCGGCCGGCGCCGGGGGACAAGGGCGCCGAAACGGCCCCCGCGATGCGGAACGTCGAAGAATCCACCGACTCGGTACTGATCTGGTTGAGAAAGTCCTCCTTGACGGTCAAGGCGTTGGAACGATCTGCTTGCAGACTCATGTTGGCCGTGCCCATCAACACCAAGGCAGAGTTGGCCCCCATCACAAACTTGGGAGCGTCACCGTCCCATAAATCACCTTGGGTTCGAATGGTCGCTGAACTGCTGTTCCATGTATTGAGCCCGATCGATCCCGACCTGTTTTCATGACGGTACCACTGACCATCGTCACCCTGGGCAATGTAGGAGTAGCTGTACTCGTAGTTTTGCGGCTCACCCACTGCTGTGGACGCACCAAGCCCCGTGCCCAGCGCCACCGAACCTGCTCCGACACTGTACGAGACGCGCCCATCTGGGGAAGTGCCGTTCAGCACCGGTCCAGCGCCCATCACGTTGGTGGCTCCACTCATGAGCTCTGCCGAGACGTCCTCGGGGTAATTGCCATACTCGGCCAGCTTCACCGTCGTTTGAGTACCCAACCAGCCCTGATCAAAGAATGTGACACTGGGCCCGACACCGTCACCGGGTGTCAAGTCAATCAACTGATAGCGCAGCCCGTCAAGGCTGACCGTTGCCGAGGAAATGCTGCTGGCGTGGCCGTTGGGCGTCACGGCACAGACAGCCACCAATACAGCAGACGATAGAGCGCTGCGCGCGAACAAAGTCGAACGAATGGCGATCATGGATCACTCCCGGAGTTATGAATATTGGAGGCTGACTGGATCGTGAGATTCACAGTCAACTCCACCAACATCGTACGCGCTGCGCACCGCAAGATCAGCAGGTTCGATCAACAAAGCCCGTGATTCAGGGGCGAAGTTACCCCTAACTGACAACCCTTACAGACATCCACAAACCCTGTGCGTCCAAGTCAAGGAGCCCCAGCTTGAGCCCTTACGCTCAGCGCACCGATCGCTGCCAGCGCTCCAGGATGACGGGCGCCAGTCGCTGGCCTGCCATGAAGCCAGCCTCCACCAGCGTTCGGCGTGCCGAGAAGTCCGTGCTGCTGATGCGCGATACATCGGGCCGCACCAGGATGTCCGCCCGCGCGCCTTCCTGGCGACGCAGGGCTTCGCCCATGATCTCGAAGGATCGAAGCAGCAACTGGTACACGCCGCTGCCACGCTCGCGGTCGTTGCCTGGATCGGCACCGCCCACGTCCACGGCCACGACGAGGTCGTAGCCTTCGGCTCGGGCGGCCTGGACAGGGATGGGGCTGACCAGCCCACCATCCAGAAACTCCTGCCCACCCAGGCTGGGCGGCAAGAACACGCCGGGCAGGCTGCACGAGGCACGCACTGCAAAGCCCACATCGCCCTGCTTGAAAACGTGCAAGCCACCCTCCGGATATCGGGTGGCCACAGCGCGGAACGGGGTGGGCAGCGATTCGATAGAGCGGCCACCCAGCTGCTGATTCACAAAGTTCTGCAGGGCCTGGCCCGACACAATGCCGCGCCGGTTGGCCGCGTTGCCGGTCACCAGATCGATGATCTCGTCATCACGGACCAGGTAAGCCAGCGTCTCCATGGCGTTCGCTGACACCCCCGCGGCCCAGAACGCCCCCACCAGCGCGCCTGCGCTGGCACCGAAGATGGCATCGGGCTTGATGCCATGGGCCTCCAGCGCCTTGATGACACCAATGTGGGCAAACCCACGGGCCGAGCCGCCCCCCAGCACCAGGGCCAGTCGGCGTGCCGGCCGCCGTGGCGATGCCGCTTTAGGACGAGCCTGGGTGGAGGCAACAACCTGTGCAGAGACCCCGGCCCCGGCCAGCCCAACGCCCAGCAAGCGGCCCAAGGCCTCACGTCGATCGCTCATCGGGCCTCCTGCGGCGGGTTCAACGCGGGCTCCAGCTCGCGCTTCAAACGGGCGAAGGCGTCCTCAAAAGCGTTGGGGTGCTCGCCCCGGGTCAGGTTGCTGACGGTCTCGTTCAACACGATCAACTCCACCCGGCGGTTGAGGCGCCGTCCGACTTCAGAATCATTCGGTGCCAGGGGTTGTGCCAACCCCAGGCCGGCCGTGCGCAAGCGATCCGTGCTCACGCCCTGAGCCACCAGGGCCTGGGCCACCGATGCCGCCCTGCGCTCAGACAAGGCCTGGTTGAACGACGCCGACCCGACGTTGTCGGTATGTCCCTCCAGCAACAGCTGCTCGGCTGTCTTGCTGTTGAGGATCTCGGCCACCCGGGCCAGGTAAGGGGCCGACTGCGGCGACAACTCGGCCTGACCAAACTCGAACAGCACATGGTCCGGCAACCAGATCATCACGCCCCGCTCGGTTTGCGATAGCGCCAGTTTCACCGTCGGGGCTGGCTGGTGCGCACACGCCGCCAGCAAGCCGATCAACAACCATGAAACGCAACGTCTGAACCAAAGCATGCAGGGGGTCTCCAGGATCGGCCACAGCCGGATGCTGAATTAACGCATCAGACAGCCGCCTGACTGACGCGTCAGCCCCCCTTGAATGCGGGTTAACCCCCTGCTCACGTGGCGCGGGGTGCGGCTGCCTTGCTCGATCCGGTCCATCGCCCCACCCACGTCACCAGGTCATCCACAAACGTGAACACCACGGGGATGACGAGCAGGCTCAAGAAGGTGGACGTGATCAACCCACCAATCACCACGATGGCCATGGGCGAGCGGAAGCTCGGATCCACCCCAATGCCGAGTGCAATGGGCATCATGCCCGCCCCCATGGCGATGGTGGTCATGATGATGGGTCGGGCGCGCTTGTGGCAGGCATCAATCACCGCATCCCATCGGCTCAGGCCGTGATCGTTGCGCGCGATCAGCACATAGTCCACCAGCAAGATCGAGTTCTTGGTGGCAATGCCCATCAGCATGATCAATCCGATCATGGATGGCATGGACAAGGCTTGTTGGGTCACCCACAGCGCAAAGATGGCCCCGGGCACCGACAGCACCAGCGCTACCAGGATGGTGACCGGCTGCATGAAGCCCTTGAACAGCAAGACCAGCACGATGTAGATGCACAGGATGCCCGTGAGTATGGCCAGACCGAAGCTGGCGAACAGCTCGTTCATGGCCTCGGCATCGCCCAGGGTGGAGATAGCCACCCCCGGAGGCGGGTTCTGGATGCTGGGCAGGGCCATGGCGCGCTTTTCCACCTCACCCAAAGGCTGCTGGTTCAACTCGATCTCGAAGTTGATGTTGCGCTGGCGGTCATAGCGGCTGATCTGGGCCGGACCGCTGTCGATGGACAAGGTGGCCACACTGCCCAAGGGCACCGGACCTCGGGCGCCCGGCACAGGCAAGCGTGCCAGCAAATCGAGATCGGTGCGGGCCTCGGCGGGCAGGCGCACCACCACCGGCACCTGCCGTTGCGACAGGTTCAGCTTGGGCAGCCCCTGCTCGTAATCGCCCTGGGTGGCAATGCGCAGCGTATCGGCGATGGCTGCGGTGCTCACGCCCAGGTCGGCCGCACGGGCCGGATCAGGTCGCACCACCAGCTCGGGACGCACCAGGCTTTGCGAGGAGGTCACGGCACCGATGCCGGGAATGCCTCGCAACTCGCGCTCCACCACGGCAGCGTGCTGGGCCACCATCTGCCCATCTTCGCCCGACACGACCAGGATGTACTTTTCGGATGAGCCACCGAAGCCCACCTTCACCCGCACGCCGGGCAGGCTTTCCATCGACTGGCGCAATTGGGCCTCAATGTCTTGCTTGCTCACGCCCGGACGGTCGTTGCGGTGGGTCATGTTCAGTGTCAGCGTGGCCTTGTTGACCTGCCCCACCCCCTGCGGCATGAAGGGGTCACTGCCCGCCGCGCCGCCGCCGATGGCGGTGTAGACCAACTTCACATGCTCGTTCGCACTGACGATCTGGCGCGCCGCTTCGGCGGCAGCCAAGGTTTGCTCGTAGGTGCTGCCGGGCGGCAACTCCAGGTTCACCTGGGTCTGCGACAAGTCATCTGGCGGGATGAAGCCAGTGGGCAAGCGCCCCACCAGCATCACCGCCAAGGCCGTGAACAGCACCACCGCGAGCATCGTCAGCCAGCGATGATTCAAGCACCAACGTGCCCAGTTCAAGTACCAGCCCATCCAGCTGGGGTCAGGGTGTTCGCCCTTGGGCGGCTTGAGCAGATACGCCGCCATCATTGGCGTGAGCATGCGGGCCACCACCAACGAGAAGAACACGGCAATGGCCGCCGTCCAGCCAAACTGCACAAAGAACTTGCCCGCCACGCCCCCCATGAAGGCCGTGGGCAAGAACACCGCGATCAGGGTGAAAGTGGTGGCAATCACCGCCAGGCCGATCTCATCAGCCGCCTCGCGCGCCGCCTCCAGCGGTGGTTTGCCCATGGCCAAGTGGCGCATGATGTTCTCGATCTCGACGATGGCGTCGTCCACCAGGATGCCCACCACCAACGACAAGGACAACAGCGTGACCACGTTGATGGAGAAATCCATCAGGTACATGACGCCAAAGGCCGGAATCACCGACAGCGGCAAGGCGGCGGCGGCGACCATCGTGGCTCGCCAGTCGCGCAGAAAGAACCACACCACCACCACGGCGAGGATGGCCCCCTCGTACAGCAGGTACATCGAGCCGTCGTAGTTCTCGATCACCGGGTCCACAAAGTTGAAGGACTCGACGATCTGCACATCCGGATGCGCCGCGCGCAACTCGGCCAGGGCCTGCTGTACGCCTTCGGCCACATCCACCTCACCAGCACCCTTGGCCCGCGTGATCTCGAAGGCCACCACAGGTTGCCCATCCAGCATGGCCCCCGAGCGCTGCTCGGCCACGGTATCGCGCACCGTGGCAATCTGGTCCAGCCGCACCCGGCGTCCATCGCTCAAGGCGATGTCCATGGCCGCCAACTCTTCGGCCGATCGCACGGTGGCGATGGCACGCACGGTTTGCTCCAGCCCGCCCAAATCCACCCGTCCCCCTGAGGCCTCTTGCTGGATGGCGCGCAGCTGACGCGACACATCGGCCGCCGTGGCATTGAGGGCCAACAGGCGAGCCGGGTCCAGGTCCACATGCACCTCGCGGTTCACACCGCCCACACGGGCCACGGCACCCACGCCCTTCACGGCCAGCAGACGCTTGGTCACCGTGTAGTCCACAAACCAGGACAGGGCCTCGGTGTCGCGGCGGTCTGAGGCCACGGTGTAGGTCAGGATGGGCGCCCCCGAGAGGTTCATCTTGGCGATGACAGGATCGCGCAGGTCGCCCGGCAGGTCGGCACGCACCCGGGCCACGGCGTCACGCACCTCGTCCAGGGCCTCCTGGGTGGACTTCTCCAGACGGAACTCCACCGTGACCAGCACGTTGCCATCCTGCACCCGGGTGTAGATGTGCTTGATGCCCTGCAGCGTGGCGATCGAGTTCTCAAGCTTGCGCGCCACCTCGGTTTCCAGCTGCGCAGGGGCTGCCCCTGGCAAGGCCGCGTTGACCGTGATGGTGGGCAGGTCGATGTCGGGGAAGTTCTGGATCTTCATCCCCGAAAAGCCCATCAGGCCCACGATCGTGAGCATGATGAACAACATGATGGCCGGAATCGGGTTCCGGATGGACCAGGCGGAGACGTTCATCACGAGCCCTTCTTGGCAGTCGGCTGCGCCACCACGCGCACGGCATCCCCGTCAGCCAGGAACGCCACACCTGAGGCCACAACCTGAGCCCGGGCATCCAAGCCCGAGACAATCTCCACACGGTCGCCCTGGCGGCGCCCCACCTGTACCTTGGTCTGTGCCACGGTGCCGCCCGGCTCCAGCCGGAACACATACGAGAAGCCATCGCGCAGCAGCACCGCCGTTTGCGGCAGCGTCAAGCCATTGAGCTGCCCCACCATCACCCGGCCTGGCGCGAACATGCCCGCGCGGGCCCCTGCCTGCAAGGCGCTGGCGGGCAAGTCCACATACACCAGGCCGTTGCGGGTGGCCGCGTCTACTGTGGGAGCCACCATGCGGACTCGGCCCTCGATGGGCTGACCTCCAGGCGGCACCGCCACGGCCTTCATGCCCGGCTGCACCCGCGCCAGATCGGCCGAAGGCAGCTCCGCACGCCACTCCAGGCGCTGCTGGCGAATCAACCTGAACAGTTCTTGCCCAGGCTGCACCACCGCCCCCACCGTGGCCACGCGGGCCGAGATCACGCCATCATCCGGCGCCACGATGCGCGTCTGGCGCAGCCGCACCTGCTGGGTGGCCACATGGGCCTGAGCTGACTTCACGCGGGCGCGGGCCGTCTGCTCGGCCGTCAGTGAGCGCTGCGCCTCCTGGGCACTCATGGCCTTGCTGGCTTGCAGAGCCCGGGCACGGTCGGCGTTGGCCTGGGCTTCCTGAGCCAGGGCCTCGGCTTCTTGCAGCGCGGCTTGTGCACTCTGCAGATCGGCCTGCACGGCCTCGGCAGCCAGGCTGGCCAGCAACTGCCCCTTGCGCACGCGGTCACCCACATTCACCAGCACCGTGGCCAGCCGCAAGCCAGCGGCCTCGGCGCCCACCACGGCCTCTTGCCACGGGGCGATGGCGCCATTGGCCGACAACTCGACCGCCCACTGCTGTGGCTGCGGGCTCACCAGTGACACGCTCAGCGCCGGCTTGGCGGGTCGTGTCACCACCGTCACGGCGGGCGCCGCACGACTCGACGCTTGGGCGCCCTGAGGCTCCGATGCCTGCCCCGAGGCATGCGACTGCATCCAGGCCACCGCCCCGGCACCAGCCAGCACCATGGCCAGCCATGGCGCATGACGCCGCCAGGCCTGCACGTTGAAGCTCATGCCGGCACGCTTGTTCATCTCATTGGACATCGTGTTCACCTCGGGCTCGGGCCCGTCGCTCATGTTCAACCAGGGCCACGCCGTAGCCCACCAGGCGGTCCAGCACCCGCTGTACCGCCCCATCTCCATTCAACAATCCCGGGGCCAGCCCATCCATGAAGGGGCGAGACATGCCGTAGTCATGCACCATGGCCGACAAGGCAAAGGCCAGCTGGTGCAGCGCATCGTCAGGCTCGTCCAGGCCCACATGCCGGCCCAGCAGCCGCACCACCCGCTGATGCAGCGGCATGATGTGCTGCGCCACCACGTCGTGGAAGGCGCCGCTGGGTTCGATCATTTCGCGCAGGTACAAGCGCATCTCGGGCTCGATGGGCGCCCCCGCCTCGGGCGGGCACAGGAAGGCCGTCATCATTCGCCGCAGGGCATCCTCCAGCGGTAGACCAGGCGCATCGAAGTCGCCCAGATCGCCATCCAGGGCCTCGATGGGATTGAGCAGCACCGCACGGTACAGGCCGGCCTTGTCACCAAAGTAGTAGTGGATGGATGCCACGTTCTGCCCGGCAGCCTGGCAGATTTCCCGGGTGGAGGCCCGGGCAAAGCCTTTTTCCGCAAAGATGCGGGTGGCCTCTTGCAGCAAGCGCTCGAGAGCGCGCTCGCCGCGGCTGAGGGCCGCAGCAGCATCCTCATCACCACGAAAATCAAGCGCTTGATTAACTTTCATGACGGCATGGTAACCGAATGACCATGCCCCTGCAGCGACAAGCCCACGTCACCGATCACCGCGCCACCATGCAGGCACAATCGGCCACCATGCAGTGGATTTCCTGGCAGCACACCACCCCCTCTGGCTTCACCCTGCGCGGGTGGCACACCCCGCCCTCGGGCAAGCCGCTGGTGCACTTCCTGCACGGCAACGGTTTTTGTGGCCGCATGTATGAGCCCCTGCTGGCCCAACTGGCTGACACGCACGACCTGTGGCTGTGCGATGTGCAAGGCCATGGCGACAGCGACCATGGTGGCCCCTTCGAAGGCTGGAATGCCAATACCCGACACGCCATGGCGGCGCTGCAGGCGCAAGGCCAGGCCTTTGCGTCGGTGCCCAAGCTGGCGGTGGGACACAGCTTTGGCGGGGTGCTCACCAGCCTGATGCTGGCCGAAGCGCCCACGCTGTTTGACCGCGCCGTGCTGCTGGATCCGGTGCTCT
Organism: uncultured Aquabacterium sp.; assembly: GCA_947085235.1. Taxonomy (GTDB): domain Bacteria; phylum Pseudomonadota; class Gammaproteobacteria; order Burkholderiales; family Burkholderiaceae_C; genus Aquabacterium. The sequence continues at coordinate 106,972 of CAMTVS010000016.1, forward strand.
TCACCCCCACCATGCAGATGGCCATGAGCATGGCCGAGCTCACGGGCATGAACCGCCACTCGCCGCTGGCTCGGCAAGCCCGAGCGCGTCGCCACACCTGGCCCTCGCGCCAGGCGGCACGCGATAACCTGGAAGGCCGGGGCGTGTACAAGGGCTGGGCGCCCGAAGCCCTGGACGCCTTCGTGCAACACGCGCTGAAGGATACCGACGACGGCACGGTACAGCTCAAGTGCCAGCCCTCGCGGGAGGCCGAGATTTTCTCGTCCAGCCCAGAGCGCCTGTGGAACCACCTGGGACGGGTGCGCACGCCCACGCTGGTGCTGCATGCCGAGCACACCTTCCCGTTTGTGACCGAATCGGTGCGCCGCTGGGCCGACACCAATCCCTCGGTGCAGGCCCAGCAAGTGCCGGGTGGTCACTGCTTCATGCAAGAGGCCCCAGCCGACACGGCACAACGGATGCGCCCGTTCCTGATGGGTGCCACAGGCTGAGATCCGCCTGAGATTTCACCGGCCTCCATCCAGCGAGGGAAGCCGTTCGGATGAGCCCACTCCGCAAGTTGCAAGCAGATGCAACCGTATGAGCTTTTCGGACACATCTGTTTGCAGATGACGTCAGCGCGTGGCACGTACCGTGCAAAGTGTCACGAATCGCTGCTTTGATGGCAGCCGCTGGTAACGGGAGTAAGCAAGATGGAAATCGAACGCATGCTGTTGATCATGCTGCACGTAGGCAGCTTTGTGGCTGCAGCCGTGGGCGTGGCCTATGCCGATTTATCGCTGTTCAAAGGCCGTCGTGTGGACAAGCGCTTGCTCCAGTGGGCCAGCCAACTGGTGCTGTGGGCCCTGGTGGGGCTGTGGGTCACGGGCCTGGCCATCATCTGGATCGACACCAGCTTCCTCTTGGCCGACATCCTGTCGCGCCCCAAGCTGATGGCCAAGATCACCGTGGTGATCGTGCTGACCCTCAATGGCTACCTGCTGCACAAGCACTTCTTTGAACAGATCATGGCGCCCACCGAGCGTTACAAGCGCACGGTGAACTTCTCGGCCATGCTGGCCGCCGTCAGCGGCGCCTCGTGGATGTTTGCCGCCTTCCTGGGCATGGCCAAGCCGCTGGGCAAGATCTTCGCCTACAGCGACTTCATGATGCTGTACGGCACCCTGCTGCTGATGGCCACCATCGCCGTGCTGGCCATGGTGCGCCCCCGCATTGCCCGCCTCTTCCGTGCCGAGATCCAGGCCATCAAGGCTGCGCGGCAGGCTGAACAGGCCCAGCGCCAGGCGCACAAGGGTGGTCAAGGCGGCAAATCGTCTCGCTCCTCGCGCGAACACCGTCGCGGCAACGCATCTGCCGGGGCGGCCACCGCCAGCATGGCGGGCGACTCCGAACGCGCAGCGGCCTGAACTGCGCCCGGATGGCCCGATTGTTTCGGGCCATCACGCCGGCGCTTCGGCGCATCATGCTGGCATGCGCAGCCTCACCCTGCTGGCTGGCGCCGTGTGCCTGGCCCTGACCGGCTGCACCCTGCGCCCCACCAGCCAAACCATCACCCACCGGATCGATAGCGTCCAGCTCAGCGGCGAGCTGGCCGGCACTGCCCAGGCCAGCCCGTTTTGCCTGCACCTGCGCCTGGACAACCGCTTCTGGGTGGTTTACAGCCAGCATGCGGTGGCGGCGTCCGTCACCGCCGGGCGTTGTGATCAGGCTGGCGCCCCTCTGGTGGTGGATGGCCTGGTGATCAGCTGGCAACCCGACTGGCACGACACGCGCCAGCACAAATCCTGCACCGACACCAGCCAGTGCACGGTGGAAGCCCGGGACGTGGTGGCCGGTCAGCACCTGGTGTGCGCTTCAGCGCGGGCTCGCCTGGGTAATCAGGTGGCGATGCTCAGCACCAACACCAGCCGCTGCCCCTGAGTTCAGAGCCACCAGGCCAGGCCAAACCACAGCACCATCAGCAAGGCGACCACCAGCTTGACCACGGTGGCGGCCACAAAGCCCAACCCCGCAGCCACCCCCACCCGGGCCGCCTGACGGGCATCTGCGGGCTGGCTGCGCCATTGCCCCGCCGTCGCCCCGATCACCGGCCCCAGGATGAGCCCAGGCAGCCCGGCAAACACCCCGGCCAGGGCACCCAAACCCGCCCCCGTGGCGGCCGCACCGGTGCCGCCCACCCGCTTCACCAGCACGGCGGCGGCCACGTAATCCACCAGCCAGGCCACCGTCGCCACCGCACCCAGGGCCACCACCGTCCAGCCACTGACCTGCTGATAGTCGCCCAACGCGGCGCCCAGCCACAGCCCTGCAAACACCAGGGGCGTCCCGGGCAGCAAGGGCAGCACCACCCCGGCAAAACCGACCAGCACCAGCACCACCGCCAACACCGCCAGCAAGGCGTCCATCACACTCTCCTTGGCAGGCACGATGCCGCCACACCATGATGGTGAGGTCAGACCTCGGCAGATTCAAGACGGAAGTTGGCCAGACTCAGATCGAGAAAACCGAATCATCTGCGGCGTCAGCGCCGGCCAGACGGCTGACGACCGACAAAGGTGTCCACGTACAAGGCCTCCACCTGCTCGCGCGCCCAAGGGGTCTTGCGCAAGAACGTCAGGCTGGATTTGACCGAGGGGTTCGAGTGGAAGCAGTTGATGCGGATCCGCCGGGCCAACCCCTCCCAGCCGTGGTAGTCCACCAAGCGCACGATCATGGCTTCCAGCGTGACGCCATGCAGGGGATTGTTGGGTTGCTCAGACATGGGGCTGGGTCTCCATCGCGCAGAAACAACAAAGCCCCGCAGAGGCTGCGAGGCTTCGACCAGACTCAGATGCTACGGCAAAAGGAATCATAAAGACGACCCAAGCTTTTGATTTGTTTGGCATTTTTGATCAGATCAATACAAAGCCCAACAAAAGAACCAAGATTGCCTGACCCGTTGATTTCCCCATTTCTTGCCAATACAATAAATTGGGCAATGCGCTTCACCTTTGACCCCAACAAGGATGCCGCGAACATCAAGAAGCACGGCCTCTCACTGGCCGATGCCCCGCTGGTGTTCAACGCCCCCGACAAGCTGACGCTGGAGTCGCCACGAGGCGACGAGCCCCGTTTGATGGATGTGGCCTTGGTGGAAGTGGCGGCGTGGTGCTGGTGCTGGTCTACGTCATGCGCCAGCCCGACACGGTGCGGGCCATTTCTCTGCGCCGTGCGTCGAAGCAGGAAAGGACGTTGTATGCAAACTGGCAAGAAACCCACTGAACGCGCGGGCACCGACTGGGAGCGCGTCAAGCGTGAAGCAGCACAAGATGCGCCTGTGCCGTTTGAAGCCGGCAGCGAACCCTACGACCCCAACGACCCCGCTGCCGTGGCCGCGTATTGGGCTCAGGCCACGGTCAAACGCGGGCGAGGCAGGCCAGCAGGCGCCGTGAAGCGCCCCACCCTGAACATGCGCGTGGACGCCGACGTGCTGGACGCATTCAAAGCCACAGGGCCGGGCTGGCAAACGCGCATCCATGAAGTGCTCAAAGACTGGGTCAAAAACCACGCATGAGGACGACCATGCGCCGCCCATACAACCCGCCCCGCCCAGGTCTGGCTGGCCGAGCAAAGCGCCTATGACGTGTGGCAAGCCGAGCAACGCCTGAAGGCCACCCTGTTGAAAGTGCAGCGGGCACCCAAGGTTCCTGCTGCCGCGTGAATACGACAAGGCCAACCATGGCCGCTGACATCACCAACGCCACCATGACGGCCAAACAAGCCTGCCCAACCTAAACCGCCAGACCACGGTGTTGGTTCAACTCGGCAGCGTCCAGCGCCGCATGTTGCCTCTGCCAGTCTGGCATGTGTCGCGCTACCAGCGCCCAGAACGCCTTGGTGTGGCTTTTCTCGATGGTGTGGCACAGCTCGTGGACGATGACGTAGTCCTGCACACTGGTCGGCAGTTCCATCACCCGAGGGTGAAACTCCAGCACGTTGCGGGCATCGCAACTGGCCCACCGGCTCTGGAACACCCGAATTCGCGAGTCAGCGGCCTTCATGCCGGTTTGCCGCTCCCAGTAACGTACACGCACCAACAGCTTTTCATGGGCACGTTCGCGGTAGAACTGCTCCATCATCGGCGCAAGGGTGTCGGCCTGGATGCTCAAGCCATCGGGCGATTCGACGATGAAGCGCGATGCCGTGAAGGTCAGCCGGGGCTTGTCGAGGTCTGGGGCGTGCCTGACCTCGGTGAAGTAGCACCGGCCGCAGTAGCGCAAGCGGCTGCCAGTGACGATGGCGTCACTGACCAGGGGCTTGTTGACCAGCACCAGCTTCTCGCGAATCCAGCGGGCACGTCGGCGCACCAGCGCCTCTTGCTCGGTCGAATCGACCACTGGCCCGCGCAGCAACACCGGCCTGCCACGCTCGACGGTCACGTAGTGCCGCTTCAGCTTGGCATCGGGCTGGAACTGCCACTCGATGGTGGATTGGCCGTAGTGGAGCAGCGGCATCGTCAGTTCTTCAACAGGATGTCCACGATGCGCTTGGCGTGCTCTCGCGCCACCGAGCGCTCCCAACCCGCCAGCGGCATCAGCAGCTTGTGCAACAGCGCCCGCAACTCGGGGTGCAGGTCGTGCATCTGTTTCCAGTTTGCTGCCGCCATGGTTCGGCTCAGGTCAGCATCCTCGAACAGTTTGGTGGTGGCAATGCGGGCCGTGTCTTCACTGAGCAGGGACGCCAGGTAGTGATACACCGCCGAATGGGCCGGGTGCTCGAAGCCGGTGTTGTCTTTGTCCTTGATGCGCTGCCCGAACAGGTCGAGTTGCTCCAGGAACTGGGCCTGACTGACGCGCCCGGCAGCTTCCTCGGCCAACAGCTTTTCCAGCTCCTCAGCCAGCTTGTCGAAGAAAGCCGGGTCTTTGTCTCGTCCGGTCACAATCGTGTGCTTCAACTGGTTCTTCATGACCAGCGCCTGGCTACCGGGGTTCGCCAGCTTCTTCAGGCGTGCCATGTCGCTGGCATCCAGAATCGACACCTCCTTGGCCAGCAAGCTCTTGGCGGGGCTGGCGTCGATGTACTCATCCAGCAACTGCTGCAGCAAGGCCGATTCCAGTCGCGTGATGCGCTCGCGGTGGGTGGTGCCGGGCAGCTTGTCGCGCAGCATCAGCCTGATTTCAGCGAACAGCGTGAAGTAGGGCTTGAATGGCACCCCCCGCACATCTGGCAGGATGATGTCGATGCTGCGGTTGAAGCGCTTCGCCAAGTCCAGGAAGTCTTCCACCGCATCCAGCCGCGCGGCAGGGTCGAGGAAACGTTCGGCGTCGTCCTTGTAGTCCTCCCGCTGGTAGAGCGGGTTGTGCTTCTTGGGCAGCAGGTTCAAGAGGCGGTCCAGGGTGGCCTGCAGCTTGGGCAGCTCGCTTTCCACCCCCTCCCACACTTGAGCCGGTTGAACCTCACCACCGTAAATCTTCAGGGCGTGGTCAAGGTGCTCCACCACGCCGTGATAGTCCACGATGTAGCCAGCGTTCTTGCCCGCCATCGTCCGGTTCACCCGTGCGATGGCCTGCAGCAGCGTGTGCTCCTTCAGCGGCTTGTCGAGGTACATGGTGCCCACGATGGGCGCATCCCATCCCGTGAGCAACATGTCGGACACGATGATGAGGCCCACGTTGTTGGCGTGTGGTTGCCCATCCCTGCCCTTGGACTCGTCGCCATAGGGCAGCGGGAACAGCTTGGACACGAAATTGGCAACCTGTTCGGCGGGCAGCGCGACGGGCGGTTTGCCTGCCTTGATGTCAGCCTTGACGCGCTCTTCGATGGTCTGAATGGCGTCTTTGTCTGCCCCACGTTCTGCGGCCTCCTCATGCTCGCTGGCGCCCGAGCGTGAGGCCGTGGCACTGGCCAAGGAGATGACCACGCGGCTCTCGAAGGTCGGCAAGCCCTTGGCCTGCCGGTCCTGCATCAGCCCATCCAGCAGGTCTTTGTACCTGACCGCCATGTCGCGGCCGTCGCACACCAGCATGGCTTTCATGCCCTTGGCCAGCACGTTGGCGCAGAAGTGCTCAACCAAGTGCGCCGCCACCTGCTCCATGCGGTCCCCGGCCTGGCGCCAGCGGGCCAGCAGTTCCTTCTTCAGGGCCTGCTGTCGGGCCTCGTCTTCCTGCGCGAACTGGTCTTTGAAGGCTTGGTCAAGCTGGCTGTTGGGCGCGAGCTTCACCCATGCGTCCTGGTACTTGATGGGCAGCGTGGCGCCGTCGGCCACCGCCTCGTGCAGGCGGTACTCGTCAATGTAGGTGTCGCCCCCGAACTCAGCCAGGGTGTGCTTGTCGTCGTTCAGCAGCGGGGTGCCGGTGAAGGCGATGAACTTGGCATGGGGCAGGCTGGCCCGCATGAACGCCGCCAGGAAGTCGTACTGGCTGCGGTGCGCCTCGTCCACCAGCACATAGAAGTTCGGCTTGGCGCTCAGCACCCGGAAGTTGACCTTCTCGCGGCTGACTTCTTCCCACTGGGCATCCAGCAGCACGCCGTCCTCATCGTGCCGGCCATGGTTGGCGTTGCGCTCCTCCAGCATGAAGAAGTCCTTGCCTTCGCGCACCCGCCTGTGTCGGGTGGCTTGCAGCAGGTCATCCTCGTCATCGGTTGCGCTGTCGCTGGCCTCCAGGGCCTGTTCGTTCTCCTGGAACTTCTGCACCGTGCTGGTGAACACGCTGCCGTAGTCATTGCCCAGCAGCTTCACCAATCCATCCACCGACACCGCCTGAATGGCCTTGATGCCCACCGCATGGAAGGTGTCGAAGATTTGCTTGTCCAAGTCCTTGCGGTCGGTCAGCACCAACACGGTCGGGTTGTTCAAGCCCGTGCTGTCGGCCCGCAGCATCCGGGCCAGCAGCGCCATGGTGAGCGACTTGCCGCTGCCCTGCGTGTGCCAAACCACCCCGCCAAGGGGCTGGGCTGCCGTCAGCCGGGCGATGGTCTTGCGCACGGCCCGCCACTGTTGGTAGCGCGGCAGCTTCTTGACCGTCTTGCCATCCCGGGTCTCGAACAACACGAAGTGGGTGATGAGTTCCAGAAACCGGCCCGGCTCGAACAAAGCCCACAGCAGTTGGTCCTGCTCACTGGGGTCAGCGCCCAGCACGGCCGTCACCGCCGCCAGTTCGGCGTCCTGCAGCCGGTAGCGTGCGTAGAAAGCGGGCTTGGTCAGGATGGCGCCATACAAACCCTGCCTGCGGTTGAGGCTCACGCAGACTTGGTTGAACACGAACTGCGCCGGAAAGCTGGCCTGGTAGCCATCCAGTTGCGCCAGCGCTTCATCCAGCCGGTGGTGGCTGGCCTTGCATTCGATGGTCGCAAGCGGCAGGCCGTTGACGAACAACAGCAGGTCCGGGCGGAACAAGTCGCCATCGGCATTCCTGCCAACGTACTGGTCCACCACATGGAAATCGTTGTGGGCGACCGTGCCCGCGTCGAAGAAGCGCACGCTGCGCGGCTTGCCCTCGGCATCCTTCACCTGGATGTCCGAGCGGTGCACCACCTGCTCCCAAAAGGCCTTGTTGGCGGGCAGCAAGTCGTCGTTGACGCGCTTGCGCAGTTCAATCAAGGCCGCATCCACCCCGCCAGGGGCCGTGGCCAGCCACGGGTTCAGGGCGAGCAACCGGGGCCGCAGCACATCCTCCAGCACCGGGGCGAGGTGGCGGTGCTCCACCTGCACCGCATGGCCGGGCAGATGGGTGTAGCCCAGCTTGAGCAGCGACTCGATGGCAGGCGTTTCCACGCCAGTCTTTTCAGGTGACTGGCTCATGGGCTTTTCTTCCCTTGCATGCTGGCTTCCTCCTGACGGCTGCGATACCAAACCTCGCCGCAGCCTTGTTCTGTGTTCACCGTCCTGCGAACCTCGAATTGCCGAGACTCGTGGATGACGTGACGCCAACTCCCACAGCCGTAGCGTTGGGGATGCTGGTCGGGGTGTTGTGCGCGAATCCAGGTGGTCGCGGTGTTGAGCAGGGTCCAGCCTTCGGTTGCGAAGCGGCCCTCGGCGTTCCGTAGGCAGCGCACCGCCCCACTGGCAGGCCAGTCCACCGTGCCATCCGGCGCGATGCCGTGGAAGAGCCAGTCTTCGTAGGCTTGGGTTTGCATGAACGCACCCAACCTCTCCCGCGACTCATCCAAGGCCTGCGCCCAGGCGCGCAAGGTCAGGTAATGGCCGTCGATGGTCTCGTAGCTGGCATCCAGATAGGCATCGGCGGCCATGCAAGCCTGAGACTCAGAGATGTTGAAGCGCTGCAAGAAGTGGTGAACCAACTCGTTGCGCAGGTCCACCAACTCCTTCAATGCCGCCGTGGTGACTTGATACTGGCTGGCATCCAGCCCCACCTGAAAGCGGAAGCGGAACCACAGGCCACCATCGCCCTGCGGCTCGTCGGTGCTGTCATCTTCCTCGGCCGACGTCAGATGGCGCTCGGTCAGCATGCCGACCAAGGTGCCCAGGGTCTTTTTCTGGGCACTGGCCACCTGCGCGTCTCGCACAGCCACCAACTCTGCCGGCGGGCCGGCGACGTCTCCGTGGGCCACCAATGCCTTGAGCAGGATTTCGTACTGCTGCAGGCGAAGCAGGCACCGCCCCAGCTTGCGCTGCACATCACGCTGCAGTTCCAGCGGTGGGCCTGGGGTGAGCGATGCCTGCGACGCCATGCCTGCCTCTTACGTTCCGGTCGCGCTGGGGTCCACGTTGACCCGCCATTCGCCTGTGAGGAGCTTCTGCATCAGACCGCGCTTCACCTGCTGCAACTCATCCAGTTTGGCCCTCAGTGCATTCAGCTTTTCGTCCGTAGTAGCGAGCACATCCGCGATTCGGGCCTGCTCAGCGACGGAAGGGACTGGCACCAGCTTCTTGAGCCAATCCTTAGGCTTGAACAGGAACTTCTCGATGTCCACCCCCTGACTGCACAGCATGAAGTACTTCGCGTACTTCAACTGCTGAACGAGGTAGTTGAAGTACCGGACATCAACGGAAGGTCTCGCCTTGAGCACCAAGTACTCGTTGGACACTAATGCCCCGGCAAGCCCTTTGGGAACGATGCCGCAAGCACCATGAACAATCTGCCGCTCTGAAATCAGGAAGTCACCTGCTTCCAGCGCGAACTGGTTCTTAACCTTGATGTCGCCGCCTCGCAGCTCATCGCGAAGCTCAATGCCGCCGTACCGACGTTTGACCGTTACGCGTCGATAGATTTGCTCGTCGGCCATCCTAACGGCGCGCTCGACAACCTCGAACAGCGAGCCAATGGACGAAACGCCCCAAGCGGCTGGAATTGTTCCCAGCTCACTGTCCTTGAACTCGGCGTGCGGCACCCAGCGGCCACCTGCATCTTGGGTGCCGACACCTCGGCTGAACAGGGTCTGCATCAGGCCCTGCTTGAGGGTCTGGGTGGCGTCAATCTGGCGTGCAATCACGTCCAGCTTGTCGTCCACGGCCGTCAGGATGGCGGCGATTTTTTGTTGTTCGGGGAGCGGTGGGATGCCGAGAACAATGTCTGACAAGTCGGTCCAACTAACGCGGGGCATCTTTGTGCCGTAAGACAGCGCCTTTACCGTCGCGAAGACCCCATCGCCTTGCATCAAGTGAAAGAGGAACTGGCAGTCAGACTGACCGTCCCGAGGATGAATCGCCAGTATCTCGGTGGTGCAGATGCCGTCGAATGGAGCGACGGCGTACTTGCGGAGGTACGGGCGCAGCTTGCCGAACAGCACATCGCCCCGCTTGAAAGCCGTTTTGATACTGGCCTGAGTGCCACTGCTATCCCAACCCAGCAGGCGACCTGTTTCCGGTTCGACGTGTTCAAGCTCGACGCAAGGGACGCCTTGCTTTGCAACGCCCTTGTCCTTCCTGACAGATGCGACAGCGCCTAGTGGCAAAGGAGACCAATCAGCCGGTATCCAACCTGCGGCGGATTCCTGATATCCCGGCATGCCGACAACGCTCATGCCCCGGTCTCCAGAAGCCCAAGCTCGGCCAGATAGCCATTCAGACGCACATCTATCTGCGCTTCCTCCTCGGCCAGTGCCGCCAGTTGGGACAAGGTAGCTGCTACATCGACGGCTTCTTCGGTCTCGCCGTTATCGATGTACCGAGCAATGTTGAGGTTGCCGTCGTTGCTGCGGATTTCGTCCAGCGTCACCACACGGCAGTAGTTCTCCACCTCGGTCTGGTGGTCGACGGCTGCTTTGTGCGTGCTGGCGATGTGGGCGATGTCCTCGGGGCGCAGGCTGTTCTGGGCTTTGCCTTCAAGGTAGTCGCGGCTAGCGTCGATGATGATGACCTTGCCCTTGAGTGCAGCCGGCTTGCGCTTGTTCAGCACAAGCACACAGGCCGGAATGCCGGTGTTGTAGAACAAGGCGGAAGGCAGGCCGATGACGGCCTCGATGAGGTCGCCTGGCTGGTTGCCGCTGGCCGCATCGGTGCCGAACAGCAGGCCCTCGCGAATCTTGCCTTCCTCGCCGCTGCGGAACAGCACCCCGTGCGGCAGGATGATGCCCATGCGGCCATCAGCCTTCAAGCTGGCCAACATGTGCTGGGCGAAGGCGAGGTCGGCATAGCCACGCGGCGGAATGCCGTAGACGAAGCGGCCGTAGGGGTCGTTCACCTGCTTGTAGTTGGGCGCCTTGGGCTTCTTGTCGCCTTCTTGCTCCGCCTCGTTGGCCAGTTCCAGTGGCGACCACCATTGCTTCGCCGAGAACGGTGGGTTGGCAATGACCCGGTCAAACGTCCTCAGGTAGTCGCCATCGAGGTGCTTGGGTTCGACCAAGGTGTCGCCCCGCTCAATCTCAGCCCGCATGTTGTGCAGGTACAGGTTCAGCTTGGCAATGGCCCATGTGCCAAGGTTCTTCTCTTGCCCGAAGAGCAACACATTGGGCTTGTCGCCCAAGAGCAGGCCACCAGGCAGCTTGGCGATGTGGTGGGCGCTTTCCACCAGCATGCCGCCGCTGCCACAGGTGGGGTCGTACACGCTGTGGCCCGGCTGCGGGTCGATGAGTTCCACCACCAGTTGCACCACCGCCTTGGGCGTGTAGAACTCGCCGCCCTTCTTACCGGCGTCGTCGGCGAACTGCTTGATCAGGTACTCGTAGGCGTCACCCAGCATGTCCGCCTTGTAGAGGTCGGCATTGCCCAGCTTGTACTGGTTGAAGTGGCGCAGCAGGCGCTGCAGGGTGGCATCGGACAGCACGCGCTTGTCACCGTACTGGGTGGCGGTCAACACGTACTGCAATTCGGGGTTGTTCGCTTCGATGGTGGCGAATGCTTTGTCCAGCGCCTCGCCGATGTTCTCGGTGCGGGCAATCAACTGCGGCCACCGGGCCGTGCTGGGGAAGTGCCCCCACTTGTCTTCAACCTCTTCTTCGGCTTCAGCAGCGCTCAGGCCATCGGCCTGCATCAACTGGGCAACACGCTCCTCAAACACGTCGTTGAAGCGCTTGAGGAACAGCAGGCCGAAGATGTAGTTCTTGAAGTCCGACGAGTCGATGGAGCCGCGCAGGATGTTGGCGGACTCCCAGAGCCAGGATTCCAGGGTGTCGAGGGAAAGTTGATTTGCCATAAGAGGCCCATTTTAGGGAGGGAAACCAGGGTTGCTGCCTCGGCCTGCTCAGGTGGCTGTGGTGGTTTCCAACGCGTTGTGTACACAGCCATGCGGTACGCATGCTGGTCCCAAGCACTGACATGTGCGGGCTTCTGGCCGATCAAAACCCGGCCCCACGGTTGGGGCTTCGTCTTTTCCGGGGTGGCCACATGCTGGCTACATGAAGCCCAGAAACAACAAAGCCCCGCAGAGGCTGCGAGGCTTTGACTGGAATCAGATGGTGCCGGTGAAAGGAATCGAACCCTCGACCTTCTCATTACGAATGAGCTGCTCTACCGACTGAGCTACACCGGCGTCCAAGCCTTAGATTCTAACACGCTCCGTGTGGATGATTCACTGGGCGTCGCGGTGGTACGCGGTCACCCGCTCCACCTCGTTCTTGGAGCCCAGCACCACGGCCACGCGTTCGTGCAGCTGAGTGGGTTGCAACTCCATGATGCGCTGCAGGCCATTGGTGGCCGCACCGCCCGCTTGCTCCACCAGGAAGCTCATCGGGTTGGCTTCGTACATCAGGCGCAGCTTGCCGGGCTTGTGGGGCTCGCGCTTGTCCCAGGGGTACATGAAGATGCCGCCACGGGTCAGGATGCGGTGCACATCAGCCACCATCGAGGCAATCCAGCGCATGTTGAAGTCCTTGCCGCGCGGGCCTTCCTTGCCGGCCAGACACTCGTCGATGTAGCGCTTCACGGGCGGGGCCCAGTGGCGCATGTTCGACATGTTGATGGCGAACTCCTTGGTGTCCTCGGGGATGCGCACATTGTCTTCGGTCATCACCCACGAGCCCTGCTCACGGTCCAGGGTGAACATCACCACGCCCCGGCCCACGGTGAGCACCAGGGTGGTCTGAGGGCCATAGACGCAGTAGCCGGCGCACACTTGCGCGGTGCCAGGCTGCAGGAAGCTGCTGTTGCTGACATCGGCGCCATCCTGGTGCTTGAGCACCGAGAAGATGGTGCCAATGCTCACGTTCACGTCGATGTTGCTGGAGCCATCGAGGGGGTCGAACAGCAGCAGGTACTCACCTTGCGGGTAGCGGTTTGGCACCGACACCATGTCGTCCATCTCTTCAGAGGCCATGCCCGCCAGGTGGCCACCCCACTCGTTGGCCTCGATCAGCACCTCGTTGGCGATGATGTCCAGCTTCTTCTGAACCTCGCCTTGCACGTTCTCGCTGTCTGCGGTGCCCAGCACATCGCCCAGGGCGCCCTTGTTGACGCTGATGGCGATGCGCTTGCAGGCGCGGGCCACGACTTCGATGAGCAGGCGCAACTCGGCCGGGATCTGGGCCTCGCCGCGCTGCTGCTCGATCAGGTACTGCGTGAGGCTGATGCGTTTGGTCATGATGAAAATCGTCAGTGTTGAAAACAGGGGCGCTCAGTCCTGCAGCGCGCGGGTGATGATTTCGCGCACGTCGTCCGACAGCTCGGTGCGGGCCGCCACACGCTTGAGGGCTTCGGCAGCCGCGGTGCGGTAGGGCTCGGCCAGGCGGCGCCAGTGGTCCATGGCACGGGCCAGACGGGCGGCCAGCTGCGGGTTGATGGCGTCGATCTCGATGACGCGATCGGCCCAGAACACATAGCCTGCCGCATCGGTGCGGTGGAAGGCAGCCGGGTTGTTCGAGCACAGCGCCATCAGCAGGCTGCGGGCGCGGTTGGGCGTGCGCAGGGTGAAGTCCGGGTGCTGCATCAAGGCCTTGGCGCGTGCAAAGACCTTGCCACCCTGCTCGGGCGCCATCGCCTGCAGGGTGAACCATTTGTCGATGACCAGGGCCTCGTCCTTGAACTGTGCGTGGAAACGCTCCAGCGCCTGCGCCGCCAGATCAGCGTGGGCGTTGACCAGGGCTGACAAAGCGCCCAGGCGGTCGGTCATGTTGCCGGCGTCCTTGAAGCGCTGCAGGGCCTTGCCTGGCCAGATCGGGTTCTGGCGCACGGTGCCGTCCAGCGTCAGCATGCTCAGGGCCAGGTTGGCCAGGGCACGGCGGCCTGCACTGACCGAGTCGGGCGAGTAGCCGCCCAGATCGGCATTGCTCTCATACGCCCAGACCCAATCGTCGTGCAGGGCATGGGCCAGTTGAAGCTTGAGGCTGTCGCGCACATGGTGAATGCGCTGGGGGTCGACCACGTCGAGCTGCTCGGCCACATAGGCCTCGCTGGGCAAGGTCAGCACCAACTCTTTGAAGGCCGCATCCAGATCGGGATGACGCAGCACGGCGCGCAAGGCCGCCAACAAGCGCTGATCCAGCTCCACACGTCCATCGCCCTTCACAGCGTTGACGATGCGACGCAGCATCAGGCGCTGGCTGGCTTCCCAGCGGTTGAAGGGGTCGAGGTCGTGGCTCAGCAGCGTGAACAGGGCTTCGTCGCCCAGCTCGGCCTCCAGCACCACCGGGGCCGAGAAGCCACGCAGCAGCGAAGGCACGGGCTCGGTGGGCACGTGCACGAAGGTGAAGGTTTGCGTGGACTCGGACAGCACCAGCACGGTGTCATGGCCCAGCGGATGCAGATGTCCTTCAAGTTGCAGGTTCAGATTGCGGCCATCGTGGGCCACCAACCCCATGGCCACAGGGATCACGAAGGGGGCCTTGTCAGGCTGCCCCGGCGTGGGCGCGCAGGTCTGGCTCAGCGTGAGGGTGTAGATCTGGTTGGCGGCGTCGTACACGCCGTGGGCCTGAACGCGGGGCGTGCCGGCCTGGCTGTACCAGTGCTTGAACTGATCCAGACGTCGGGCCAGCTCGCTGTCGGGGTTGGCGTCGGCAATGGCCTGCGCAAAGTCATCGCAGGTCACGGCGTGGCCGTCATGACGCTGGAAGTACTGCGCCATGCCGCGACGGAAGCCCTCATCGCCCACCAGGGTGTGCATCATGCGCACCACCTCGGAGCCCTTTTCATACACCGTGGCGGTGTAGAAGTTGTCGATGGCCAGGTAGCTGTCGGGGCGCACGGGGTGGGCCATCGGGCCCGCATCTTCAGGAAACTGCAGCTGACGCAGGGTGCGCACATCCTCGATGCGCTTGACGGCGCGAGCGCTCTTGCTGCCGGCCATGTCCTGGCTGAACTGCTGGTCGCGGAAGACGGTCAGGCCTTCCTTCAACGACAGCTGGAACCAATCACGGCAGGTGACACGGTTACCCGTCCAGTTGTGGAAGTACTCATGGGCCACCACGCTTTCGACGTTGCCGAAATCGACATCGGTGGCGGTGGCGGGGTTGGCCAGCACGAACTTGGTGTTGAAGATGTTCAACCCCTTGTTCTCCATGGCGCCCATGTTGAAGTCGCTGACCGCCACGATCATGAAGCGCTCCAGATCCAGGCTGAGGCCGTACTTGGCTTCATCCCAGGCGATGGAGGCGATCAGCGAGTTCATCGCGTGCTCGGTCTTGTCCAGATCACCAGCGCGCACATAAATCTGCAGCAGGTGCTCGTGGCCCGCCCGCGTGCGGATGCGCTGCTCGCGGCGCACCAGATCGGCCGCCACCAGGGCGAAGAGGTAGCAAGGCTTGGGATGGGGGTCGACCCACACCGCGAAATGCTTGCCGCCCTCCAGCTCGCCTTCGTCCACCAGGTTGCCGTTGGAGAGCAACACCGGGTACTTGGCCTTGTCGGCCTTCAGCGTGACCTTGTACGTGGCCATCACGTCCGGGCGATCCAGGAAGTAGGTGATGCGGCGGAAGCCCAGGGCCTCGCACTGCGTGAAGAAACCGCCGCTGCTGGTGTACAGGCCCGACAGGTGCGTGTTTTTCTCGGGTGCGCAGGTGGTGCGAATCTCGAGCGTGAAGGGCTGCTCGGGCAGTTTGTCCAGCACCAGTTGCTGGTTCTCGAAACGGAACGACACCGGCTCGCCATCCACCAGCACGCGTGTGAGGTTGATGTCCTCGCCGTCCAGGCGCAAGGGGGCGCCGGGCAGCGCCGGGTTGGGCTCCAGCGTCATCTTGTTGATGACCAGGGTCTTGGCTGGATCCAGGTCGAAGCTCAGGTCGACCGTCTTGATCCAGTAGGCCGGCGGCGCGTAGTCTTCACGCCGCACCAGGGGGGCTGTCCCTTCACGCATGGTGATTCCTTCTTGAGCCCTTGTGGGGCAGGTCCATTGGATCAGATGCCTTGTTTCAGGCTGGCCTCGATGAATTGATCGAGGTCGCCGTCCAGCACCTTCTGGGTGTTCGAGATTTCAACGTTGGTGCGCAAGTCCTTGATGCGCGACTGGTCGAGCACATACGAGCGAATCTGGTGACCCCAGCCCACATCGGTCTTGGTGTCTTCCAGCTTTTGCTGTGCTTCCATGCGCTTGCGCATTTCGTGATCGTACAGACGCGAACGCAGGCGGCGCCAGGCCACATCGCGGTTGCTGTGCTGCGAACGGCTGTCCTGGCACTGCACCACGATGCCGGTCGGGATGTGCGTCAGGCGCACGGCCGAGTCGGTCTTGTTGATGTGCTGACCACCCGCGCCCGAGGCACGGTAGGTGTCGGTGCGCACATCGGCGGGGTTGATGTCGATCTCGATCGAGTCGTCGATTTCGGGGTACACGAACACCGAGGCGAACGAGGTGTGGCGCCCCCCCGAAGAATCGAACGGCGACTTGCGAACCAGGCGATGCACGCCGGTTTCGGTACGCAGGAAACCGAAGGCGTACTCGCCTTCCACCTTGATGGTGGCGCTCTTGATACCGGCGGTGTCGCCCGGGGTTTCGTCTTCCATGTCGACCTTGAAGCCCTTGCGCTCGCAGTAGCGCAGGTACTGGCGCAGCAGCATCGAGGCCCAGTCACAGGCCTCCGTACCACCGGCGCCTGCCTGGATGTCGATGAAACAGTTGCTGGGGTCGGCCGGGTTGCTGAACATCCGGCGGAACTCCAAACCTTCCACATCGGCCGTCAAGGTGGCCACATCGTCCGCGATGGACTGCAGGCCGGCCTCGTCGCCCTCTTCCTTGGACATCTCGAACAACTCACCGTTGTCCGACAGGCTGCTGGTCAGGCGATCGATCACGACCACCACATCTTCCAGCGATTTCTTTTCCTTGCCCAGGGCTTGCGCGCGCTTGGGATCATTCCAGACGGTGGGGTCTTCCAGCTCGGCGTTCACTTCGGCCAGGCGGCGGGATTTCTCATCCCAGTTAAAGATACCTCCGAAGGTCGTCGGTCCGCGCCTTCAGGTCGGCGATGGTGGCGCCCAAGGCGTTGATGGTTTCGATGTCCATGGTCAATCCTGATCGGTGTGCCGCGATGGGCAGTGTGTGGTGCAAAGCCAAAAGGCCCCGGTGTCGATCACAGGAGCCTGGCATCAGGGTTTATTTTCTCATGCCGCAGCAGGTGCCAGAAAACGCGCCAGGCTGGCCGCCAACGCTTCTGGCTGGTCATGGTGCAACATGTGGCCGGCGTCCTGCAAGGTCTCCAGCCTGAAATCGGACACCAGCTTCACGCGCTCCAGAAAATCATCGCGCCCGAATTTGCCATTGAAAAAGAGGAAGTACAGGGTTTCGGCGCCTTCCACGAACAGCACCGGACAGGTGATGCTGGAGAGAAACGCCCTCACCTCCTCCACGCGGTACAAAAAGGGCTGCGGGCGCTTGTGGGCCGCATCGGCATTGATCACCCAGCGATCGCCCTCCGGACGAGCCCAGTGGCCGGCCAGCCACAGGGCAAAACTGTCGCGCAGCCGGGGGTTGTTGCCTTGCAGGCGCTTGGCCACCTCGGCCTGGCTCGCGTAGCTCTTGAGCTGGGTGGGGGTTTTGAGCTCGTCCAGCCATTTCACGTAGCGCTCAGGCGCCTCCTGGGGCTCCGTGGCCGGCAGACCAAAGCCTTCCAGGTTCACCAGCTTGCGCAGCCGGCTGGACCGCACACCCGCATACAACATCACCACGTTGCCGCCCATGCTGTGCCCCAGCAGATCCACCGGCTGACCAGGCGACAAGTGATCCAGCAGGGCATCCAGATCGCCCAGGTAATCCGCAAAAAAGTAACAGTCGGTGCCTGGGGGCGGCGTGGTGCCGCCGAAGCCCCGCCAGTCGATGGCCACGATGGGTCGGTCCACCCAACCGGGCTGTTGGCGCAATTGATCCACCATGAACTGGAACGAGGCCGCCACATCCATCCAGCCGTGCACCATCACCAGCAGGGGTTGTTTGGGCGTGGCCTTGGACACGTCGCCCCAACACAACAGGTGGTAACGCAGACCACGCACCTCCACATGCAGGGATTGGGCTGGGTATTGAGGTTGATAACTGGTCAAATCGGACATGGAGCGGAGGCTTTCAACAACAAGGCCGTGAATTAATACCATGGGCGGGTCCTCACCTTGGGGGGATCCGAATCACGCGCCATGCGCCATCATCGCCCAAGGCGCGGTTTTTCACCTAAGCTGCGCGTCTTGTCTCCCAATCACCCGGTACAGTTGCTGCCTGAGCCCCTGTGAATACCTTGTCGTCGTCGCCCCCCCCGCCACAGGAGGCATCCGCCCTGCGCATTCCTGCGCTGGGTCGCTTCGGCCCGCTGGCCTTGGCGCTGGCGGCGCTGGCGTTGGTGAGCATGGGGCTGATCGCCTGGTCTCACCTGGGGTGGCGCGCCATCCAGGAACGATCACACGCCTTTGACTCGCAGTTGTCAGCCGTGCAGTTCCGCCTGCACCGCAGCCAGTGGATGGTCGAAGAGTCGCTGCGCCAGCCACAGCGCGACACTCAGCGGGAGGTGGTGCAGCCCCTCGACGAGGCCCGCATTCTGGCCAGCCGACTGGTGATGGAAGACGCGCCGGGCATGCAGGCCCCGCTGGAGTTGTGGCTGGAACGCCTGCGCGAAGCCGAAGCTCAAACCCTCAAGCGCCTGCGCCAGCCCGACACGGTGCAGGAGGCTGAAGTGCGCGACGCCCTGTCTCGGCTGGATGCCGCCTCGGCCGTGGTGACCCAGGCCTGGCAAACCGAACTGGAAGACGCCCGGCGTCAGCAAAGTCGGCTCGACAAAATCAACATGGCCCTGGTGGGGGGGCTGACCCTGGTGCTGCTGGGCGCCATGTGGCGAGCCCACCGTCAGCGCGACCGTGCCATGAACGTGTTGCGCGAGCGTGAGGCTCAGTTGCGCGCCTTTGCAGATGTGCTGCCCGATCTGGCCTTCCGCCTGGATCACGAAGGCCGACACCTGGACATCTACGGCAGCAACCTGGCCTTGCTGGGGCGACCGCGCGAGGCCTGGCTGGGCCACCGGCTGCATGAGTTCTTTGCCCCTGAAATGGCCGAGCGCTTCATGAGCACGCTGCAAACCGCCTTGCGCGAGCGCCACACCCAGGCCTCCAGCTTCGCACTGGAAGTGGACGGCAAGATGCTGCACTTTGACAGCCGCTGCGCACCGGTGGGCGACACCAACCAGGTGGTCTGGATGATCTGGGATGTGACCGCCCGCCGCCAGACCGAGCGCCGGCTGCGCCGCAAGACGCGGATGTACGACTTCCTCAGTCATGTGAACCAGGCCATCGTGCGTTCGCAAGACGAGGGCGCGCTGCTCAAGCGCGTGTGCCGCGTGGCCGTGGAGCACGGCCAGTTCCGCAAGGCCTGGGTGGCGATGTTCGAGGTTGATGATGCGGCGGCATCGCCGCTGTTGCTGCGCTGCCAGGCCGAGGCCGGCGACCCCCGACCCGACACCGAGGCCCTGAGTTTCAGTCTGCTGGCCACTGGCGCTCAGGAGGCCGTGCTGGACCGCAGCCTGCGCGACGGCCGAACCTACCGCACCGCCGACCTGAGCCGTGAGCCCCTGCGGCCCGACTGGGCCGACAAGGCCATCGAGGCGGGCACCCCCGGCTGCGTGGTGGTGCCGCTGCACCGCGATCAGGTGCTGGTGGGGCACCTCATCCTGCTGGGCAAGCGGGTGGACGACCACGACGCCGACGAGTTGGGGCTGTTCGAGGACCTGTCCAGCGATCTCTCATTCGCGCTGACCACCCTGCACCGTGAGCAACTGCGCAGCCATGCCGAGCAGCGCATCCGCCTGCACGCGGCCGCCCTGGAAAGCTCGCGTGACGGCATGATGGTGCTGGGGCGTGACCGCCGCTTGGTGAGCATCAACCCGGCTTTCACCACCCTGACGGGCTATGCCGAAGACGAAGTGATTGGCCGCACGCCCGAGTTCCTGCTGCCCGACCACCCGGAAGACACCATCGAGGCCATGCGCCAGGACATCGAGGCCCAAGGCACGTGTCAGGCCGAGCTGTGGTTCCAAAAGAAGAGCGGCGAACTGTTCATGACCAAGCTGTCGGTCAGCACCGTCAGCAGCATGCACGGCAACCCCACCCACTTCGTGGGCGTGTTCACCGACATCACGCAACTCAAGCAGACCGAGGAGCGCCTGGCCCGCATGGCGCACTTCGACACGCTCACCGAATTGCCCAACCGCCTGATGATCCACCAGCGCCTGGCCCATGCGGTCAACCTGGCGCAACGGCACCACACGCTGGTGGGCGTGGTGTTCATCGACCTGGACAACTTCAAGACCGTGAACGACGGCCTGGGTCATGCCGCTGGCGACAGCCTGCTGCGGCAGGTGGCGCAACGCCTGCGCCAGCGCGTGCGCCAGGAAGACACCCTGGGCCGACTCGGCGGCGACGAGTTCATCTTGGTGCTGGAGCACTTGCGCCACCCGCAACAGGCCGCCCATGTGGCCACGGCCATCCTGGAGACCTTGGGCGAGCCCTTCACACTCGATGGTGGGCAGCAGGTGTACGTGCGCGCCTCGATCGGCATTGCCATGTTCCCGGACGACGGCCACGACGCGGCCGAGCTGGTGCGCAATGCCGACGCGGCCATGTACGAATCCAAGCGCCGGGGCCGCAACAACTTCAGCTTCTTCACCAGCAACTTCACCACCAGCGCCAATTCGCGACTGCAGCTGGAAACCCGCCTGCGCCGCGCGGTCGAGCTGGGCGAGTTCGTGCTGCACTACCAGCCCATGGTGCGGATCAGCGATCATCAGGTGGTGGCCGTTGAAGCTCTGGTGCGCCTGCGCTCGCCCGAGGGCACAGACCCGCCCGTCTCGTCCATCGGCCCCAACGAATTCATCCCGGTCATGGAAGACACCGGCATGATCGTGGCCCTGGGTGACTGGGTGCTGGCCGAGGCCTGCCGCCAGGCCAAGGCCTGGCTGGACGCCGGCCTGTCGTTCGGACGCGTGGCGGTGAATGTGTCGCCCAGCGAGATCAGCCGAGGGGCCGTGCTGGAGCGCCTCACACGCATCCTGAAGGACACGGGCCTGCCGCCAGCCTGCCTGGAGCTGGAAATCACCGAAAGCGGCCTGATGGAATCCGGCACGGCCGCCGAGACCTTCCTGCAAGCGGTGCATGCCTTGGGCGTTCACCTGACCATCGACGACTTCGGCACGGGCTATTCGTCGCTGGCTTACCTCAAGCGCTTCCCGGTGCAGCAGTTGAAGATCGACCGCAGCTTCGTGCAAGACCTGCCAGGCCACGACAGCGACAACCAGCTGGTCAGCACCATGATCGCCATGGCCCACGGCCTGCGCCTGCAGGTGGTGGCCGAGGGCGTGGAGATGCCCGATCAGGAGGCCTTCCTGGCCAGCCTGGGCTGCGACATGGCGCAGGGTTACCTGCACGGCCGCCCCATGCCCGCCGAACAGATCACCCCCTTGCTGAAGCCGCGCTGAGGTCGCCAGCAAAAAAAGCACGATCGTTCGATAATGGTCGTTCTGACAACGTCCATCATCACTGGCCATGAGCAACACCGCCCCCGCCCGCACCCCGCTGCACCACCTCATCCAGACCCGCGTGCACGAGGGCCAGCGCATACGCTTTGACGTGCCGGCTGACTGGCAGCAAGGCCGCACCACGTTTGGCGGCGTGTTGTCGGCCCTGGTGGTACAGGCCATGCGCGATGTCTGCGGCCGCGACTGGCCGCTGCGGGCGCTGCAAACCAACTTCGTGGGCCCGGTGGCCCCAGGGGTGTTCGACGTCGAGGTGCAACTGCTGCGCCAGGGCAAGAACATCCGTCAGGTGCAGGCGCGTGTGCTGCAGGCCGATGCGCAGGGTGCCGAGCAAATCGGTGGCGTGTTGCTGGGCGTGTTCGGCACGGGCCGCGCATCCGCCCTGCCGGAAATGCGCCCCACCCATGAGGCCCTGACCAAGGGCCCCGACGAGGCCGTGCGCTGGCCCTACATCCCGGGCGTGACGCCGGCCTTCACCCAACACCTGGAGTTCCGCCATGCCGAAGGCGGCGTGCCGTTCAGCAACTCCACCGACGCCTACAGCCGCACCTACGCCCGCCTGAAAGACGCCGCCCATGTGGATGCCGAGTTGCTGACCGTGCTGCTGGCCGACGCGGGCCCCACCCCCGCTCTGGCCATGCTGCCGGGCTTTGCGCCGGCCTCATCCGTGTCGTGGGCGCTGGAACTGCGCCCGGTGGACGGCGCTGACACCCACGGCCTGTGGCGCATGGACAAAGACGCCATCGCCACTGGCGAGGGCTATGTGAACGAGAAAACCACGCTGTGGACCCCTTGCGGCCGGCTGGCGGCCTTTGGCTACCAGGTGGTGGCCGTGTATGGCTGAGCCAGAGGCCGAGCGGCCTCACCCCCGCTCGCTGAGGGAGCTTTTCTGGGCCTTCACGGTGCTGGCCCTGCAAGGCTTTGGGGGCGTGATCGCCGTGGCCCAGCGTGAGTTGTGCGAGCACCGGCGCTGGCTCAGCACCCAAGAGTTCGTGGACCTGCTGGCGGCCGCCCAGGTGCTGCCCGGTCCGAACGTGTGCAACCTGTCGATCATGATCGGCGACCGCTTCTTCGGCTGGCGCGGTGCGCTGACGGCTCTGGCGGGCATGATCACAGCACCGCTGGCCCTGATGCTGGTGGTGGCCGCGCTGCTCGGCGAAGCACAAACCCTCTGGCCCGACGGCCAGGGTGCCATTCGAGGCGCCCTGATGGGCATCGCCGCCGTGGCCGCAGGCCAGATCATCGGCACCGTGCTGCGGCTGGCCGCGCCGCTGCGTCAGCATGTGCTGGGCCCCACAGTCAGCCTGGGCCTGGCTGTCCTGGCGTTTGGCCTGATGGTCGGGCTCGGATGGCCGCTGCTGTGGGTGTTGTTGGGCCTGGGAGGCGCCGCCTGCCTGGTCTGCTACGCGCAACTGCGCCGTCGCGCCGCACCGGCGACAACACCATGAGCCTGATGATGGAACCTACCCTGCCCGACCTGGACACCCTGGGCACCTTAGGCACCCTGATGGGCCACTTTCTGGCCCTGTCGCTCATGGCCATCGGTGGGGCCATCACCCTGGTGCCAGACATGCACCGCCGCCTGGTCGACGAGGGTGGGTTGCTGAGCGACGGCGAGTTCACCGCCGCCATCGCGCTGGCCCAGGCCGCGCCAGGCCCCAATGTGCTCTTCGTCTCGCTCATGGGCTGGTACAGCGCCGGCCTGGCCGGAGCTCTGGTCAGCACCCTGGGTATCATGCTGCCCTCGACCACCGTGGCGCTGCTGGCGTCCCGATGGATTGCCGCCAGGCGGCACTGGCTGAGCGTTCAGGCCTTCCAGGCGGGCATGATGCCGGTCACCATCGGGCTGCTGGTGGCCACCGGCTGGCACCTGGCACCCGAGGCCTCGCAATGGCGTGCGCTGCTCTTGTGCGCCGTCGTGGCCGTGCTGGTGTGGCGAACACGCATCCGCCTGATCTGGCTGGTGGCCGCTGGCGGGCTGCTGGGCGCGCTGGGCTGGATCTGACGGCCTACACTGTGCTGATCGCACCGTCTGTCACCATGCATGAGCCCACCATGAGCACACCGCTGAACATCATCCACAACCCCGAGGCCAGCCGCTTTGAAGCCACGGTGGAGGGCCTGTTGTGCCGCGCCGATTACGAGTTGCGCAACGGGGTGATGGCCATGACCCACACCGTGGTGCCCTCAGCCCTGGAGGGACGAGGCATCGCGGGCCAACTGGTCAAGACCGCCCTGCAGTGGGCGAAAGCCGAGGGCTGGAAGGTGCAGCCCGTGTGCAGCTATGTGGAGGTGTACCTGCGTCGTCACCCCGAGTGGAACGAGCTGCGCGCCTGAACACAGCCCGCCACGGCCTCGGCCATGCGCTGCGCGGCGCCTCGGTGCGCATGGGCAAACCCCTGTGCCGCCTGGCGTGCAGCGGACAAGGTCTCAGGCTGTCCTAACAGGGCCATCGCTCGGGCCACGCCCTCATCCCATGACGACACCCGGGAGGCAGCCCCCGCCGCTTCGCTGAGCTCTGCCGCTTCCGCAAAATTGAAGGTCGACGGGCCCATGATCACCGGGCACGCACAGGCTGCGGCCTCGATCAGGTTCTGGCCCCCCAGCGGCTCAAAGCTGCCGCCCAAGAGCGCCACCTGCGCAGCCGCATAATAGGCCGGCATCTCGCGCATGGAGTCGCCCAGCCACACATCGGCCTGTAAGGCCTGGGCATCTGGCACACCGTCAGGCCAGCCACTGCGACGCGACAGCGTCCACCCCTCGCG
>CAMTVS010000017.1:0-18669 GCA_947085235.1 uncultured Aquabacterium sp.
CTGCTGGCTGCGTTGCAGCACGGCGCTGATGATGCGCAGGTCCAGATCGGCGGTGGGGCCGCAGGCCACGATGCGCGGGCCCTGAATGAGCACGCTGGCCTGGCGCCATTCGGTGCCGGCGTCGTCCATGGTGGCCACACAGTCGGCATCTTTGATCAGCAGGAGGGGCTCGGTCATGGGGTGGCGCCGGGGGCGATGTCGGGTGTGGTGGGCATGATTGACGAAGGGCACTGCAGCAACAACTGCGCCACCACCGACACGGCGATCACGGCGGGCTCTTTGCCCGTCAGCTCGGGCAGGCCGATGGGGCAGGTCAGGCCCGCCAGGGTGTGGCTGGACAGGCCCATGGCCTCCAGCCGGTGCAAGAACTTGGCGCGCTTGGTCTGCGAGCCGATCAGGCCGGCCAAGCGCACATCGTGCTGCTGCTGGCTGCGTTGCAGCACGGCGCTGATGATGCGCAGGTCCAGATCGTGCCGATGGGTCAGCACCAGGTGACAGGCGTGGGCGGGGGCGTGGGCCACCTCATGGTCGGCGGCCTCGGTCGGCGTCCACTGGATGTGGGGCGGCAGGGTGGCCAGCCAGGCAGGGTCGGGCAGGCCGGGGGCGTCGCCAGGCGTCTGTGCGTCATCGCCGCGTTCGTCGATCCAGCGCACGGTGCAGTCCAGATCGCACAGCAGGCGCACGATGGCTTGGCCCACGTGCCCGGCGCCATGCAGCTCCAGATGAAAGCGGGCGGGGCTGTCAGGCCAGTGGGCCAGGCTGGCGGGGCTCAGGGGCTCGAAGCCCAGCACCACCACGCCGCCGCAGCATTGGCCCAGGGTGGGGCCCAGGGGATAGGTTTTTTGCAGACGTGGGCTGGTGGCGTGCCCGGTGACGGGTGCGCCTGGTGTGGCTTCGGCCAGCAGGTGCCGCGCCAGATCAATGGCCTGCCATTCCAGGTGGCCGCCGCCGATGGTACCCAGCACGGCATCGGCCGCCACCAGCATGCGCGTGCCGGTTTCGCGCGGGGTCGAGCCCTTGATCTCGTCCACCTGCACCACCACGGCCGGTCGCCCGGCGCTCAGCCAGTGGCGGGCCGTGTCGCGCAGGGCTCTGGCGCTGAGGCTCATCAGGCAGCGGCCTTGGGGGCCAGTGCGGCCTTCACGGCGTCCACCGCGTCCAGGATGGCCTCGGGCGTGGCGGGGGCGCGCAGGGGTGGGTCCACCCGGTGCTGGCCCACGGCCGAGATGGCATCGCGGATGGCAAAGAACACCGAAAACGGCAGCAGCAGAGGCGGCTCGCCCACGGCCTTCGATCGGTAGATGGTGTCTTCAACGTTCTGGTTTTTGAACAGGCGCACGTTGAAGTGGGCGGGGCAGTCGCTGGCGGTCGGGATCTTGTAGGTGGAGGGCGCGTGCGTCAGCAGCTTGCCGGTTTGCGGGTGCCACACCAGCTCTTCGCTGGTCAGCCAGCCCATGCCCTGGATGAAGGCGCCTTCCACCTGGCCAATGTCCAGCGCGGGGTTGATGGACTGGCCTACGTCGTGCAGCACATCGGCCTGCAACAGCTTCCATTCGCCCGTGAGGGTGTCGACCAGCACCTCGCTGACGGCCGCGCCATAGGCGTAGTAGTAGAAGGGCCGGCCCTGCATGCGATCGCGGTCCCAGCTGAGCTTGGGGGTGGCGTAAAAGCCGTCTGACCATAGCTGTACCCGGGCCATGTAGGCGCTCATCACCACCTGCTGGAAGGTCAGCGTTTGATCACCCACGTGCACCAGGCCATCGGCAAAGCGGATGTCGTCGGGCTCGACCCCGTGCTGGGTCGACAGGTGCGCCACCAGCCGACGGCGAATCTGCTGGGCCGCATCGGCGGCGGCCTTGCCGTTCAGGTCTGAGCCGGTGGATGCGGCCGTGGCCGAGGTGTTGACCACCTTGCTGGTGTCGGTGGCGGTCACGCGCACCTGGTCCAGGCTGACGCCCAGGGTGTGGGCCACCATCTGGGCCACCTTGGTGTTCAGGCCCTGGCCCATCTCGGTGCCGCCGTGGTTCACCAAAATGCTGGCATCGGTGTACACATGCACCAGCGCGCCGGCCTGGTTCAGGTGCACCACATTGAACGAGATGCCGAACTTGAGTGGCGTCAGGGCCAGGCCCTTTTTGAGCACCGGGCTGCCGGCGTTGAAGGCCTGGATGCTGGCGCGGCGCTGGCGGTATTGGCTGGTGGCTTCCAGCTCGGCGATCAGCTCGTGCAGCACATTGTCTTCCACTACCTGGCCATAGGGCGTGGTGTTGCGCTCGGTGGTGCCGTACAGATTGGCCAGGCGCACGTCCAGGGCGTCTTTGCCCAGGCGGCGGGCCACGCTGTCCAGGATCACCTCGACCGCCATGGCGCCTTGCGGGCCACCAAAGCCCCGAAAGGCGGTGTTGCTTTGCGTGTTGGTGCGCGCGCAGTAGCCGTTGATGTCTACCGCAGGCAGCCAGTAGGCATTGTCGAAGTGGCACAGGGCGCGGGCCATCACCGGGGCTGACAGATCGGCCGAGAAGCCGGCGCGCGAGATCATCTCCACATCGGCGGCCAGCAGGCGGCCCTCGTCGTCGTGGCCCACCTCGAACTGGTGCACAAAGCAGTGCCGACGGCCGGTGATCATGAAGTCGTCATCGCGGTCAGGCCGCAGCTTGACGGGCCGTTGTAGGCGCTGCGCGGCCACCGAGGCAATGCACGCAAAAATGGCCGACTGCGATTCTTTGCCCCCAAAGCCGCCGCCCATGCGACGGCATTCCACCTGCACGTCGTGGGCGTGCAGACCCAGGGCGTGGGCCACGGCGTGCTGCATCTCGCTGGGGTGCTGGGTGGAGCAATGCAGCCAGATGCCGCCGCGCTCTTGCGGGATGGCGTACGAGATCTGCCCTTCCAGGTAAAACTGCTCCTGGCCGCCCAGGTCAAAGCGGCCTTGCAGGCGGTGCGGGGCCTGGCTGAGCGCGGTGGGCACATCGCCCCGGGTCAGCCGCATCGGCGGCACCACGTGCTGCTGGGCGGCGTGGGCTGCTTCGGGCGTGAGCAGGGCGGGCAGGGGCTCGATGCGCACAAAGTCTTTGGCGCGGGCAGCGGCACGCCGGGCAGCATCGCGGTCGTCTGACAGAACAGCGAACATGGGCTGGCCCAGGTACATCACCGTGCCATCGGCCAGGATGGGGTCGTCGTGCACGATGGCACCACAGTCGTTCACGCCGGGGATGTCGGCGGCGGTGAGCACATCCACCACGCCAGGCAGGGCATTGAGTCCCGCCACATCAATGTGCAGCAAGCGGCCATGCGCCACGGGCGACAGGCCCAAGGCGGCGTGCAGAGTGCCGGCCAGCTCGGGCAGGTCGTCGATGTAGGGTGCGCGGCCGGCCACATGCAGCATGGCTGATTCGTGGGGCAGCGAGCGCCCTGCGGCCGATGCCGGCTGGGTGGCAGCAGTGGTCATGAAGGGTTCAACCGTCTGGTTCATGGGGTTCTCCGTGAGGCGGTGTCTTCAGACGATTCAGGCCTGTGCGGGCCAGACCTGTACCTGGTCGGCCGCCAGGGGTGCGTTCGGGCGGGTTTCCAGCCAGAGGCGTTCCAGCAGGTTGGCGGCCACCTTCAGGCGGTAGGTGTTGCTGGCGCGCAGGTCGGTCAGCGGGGTGAAGTCGTGCGCCAGGGCGGCTTGCGCCGCGCGTAGGGTGGCTTCGGTCCACGGCTGCCCGCGCAGCGCGGCTTCGGTGTGGGACGCGCGCCGTGCGGTGGCGGCCATGCCACCCCAGCCCAGGCGCGCCTCGGTGATGGTGTCGCCGTCCAGTTGCAGCATGAGGCCGGCGCACACGGCCGAGATGTCGCTGTCGCGCCGCTTCGAGATTTTGTAGGCCCGCATCACCTGATGGGTGGTGGGCAGCGGTACCTTCAAGGCCTGCACGAACTCGCCGGGCTGCAGCGCGTTCTTCATGTAGTCCAGGTAGAAGGCGTTCAGCGGCAGCTCGCGCACGGTGTTGCCGTGGCGCAGCACCAGCTGGGCATCCAGTGCCAGCAGGATGGGGGCACTGTCGCCAATGGGAGACCCGTTGGCGATGTTGCCGCCCAGGGTGCCGGCGTGGCGCACCGGGGGTGAGGCAAAGCGCAGCCAGATTTCTTTGAGGCTGGGCACGGCGTCCGTCAGCGCCTGCCAAGCGTCTTCCCGCGAGGCCCCGGCGCCGATGGTGAGCACGCCTTGGGCAGCATCGGTTTGAATGGTTTGCAGCTCGGCCACGCGGCCCAGGTAGATGATGTCGCCCAGGGCTCGGAACTGCTTGGTCACCCACAGGCCGATGTCGGTGCTGCCGGCCAGCAGGCGGGCGGCGGGCATGTCGGCGCGCAGGCGGGCCAGCTCGTCCAGGCTGCGCGGGGCCCAGAAGCGGGCACGCTGGCCCGGTGTGGCGGCATCGGGGCCTTCGTACACCAGGGGCGCATCACCTGCCAGGGTGTTGAGGGCCTGCAGCCAGCGGGCGGGGTCAAAGGCCACGCGGGGCGCGTCAAACATCTGCTGCCCGGCGTCCAGGATGGGGCGGTAGCCCGTGCAGCGGCACAGGTTGCCCGACAGGGCATCGGCCAGCTCGGGGCGGGTGGGGGCGGTGTCGTGCTGTTGATACAGGTTCCACAGGCTCATCACGAAGCCCGGGGTGCAGAAGCCGCATTGCGAGCCATGACAGGCCACCATGGCCTGCTGGCAGGGGTGCAGTTCGCGAGGCGAGGGGGCCACGTCTTCCACTGTCAGCAGCGCTTTGCCATCCAGCGTGGGCAAAAAGGCGATGCACGAGTTGACGGTGCGCTGCTGCCAGACCCCGGTGACGGGGTCGGCCTCGCCCACCACCACGGTGCATGCACCGCAGTCGCCCTCGGCACACCCTTCTTTGGTGCCGGTGCAGTGGGCGTGTTCGCGCAGCCACTGCAGCACGGTGGTGGTGGGTGGCAGGTGCTCAACCTGCTGTACCTGCGCCCGGTGCACGAAGCGGATAGGGCGGGTGGGGCTGGCAGGGGTATCGGGCGTGGTCATGGCGGTGTCCGGGCAAGACAGAGGGCGGCGGGTGCCTCGATCAATTGTCGTTTGAGCGTAGCGCCAAGGCAAGCAAACGGTATACCATTTCACTGATGACCGACATCATGGTGCGCGTATGAGCAAGGCTTCGCTTTTCGAGAAGATCGACCTGTCTCTCATCCGTGTTCTGCACACCGTGATCACTGAACGAAGCGTGTCTCGGGCGGCCATCCGCCTGCAATCCAGTCAGCCCGCCGTCAGCGCGCAACTCAAGCGCTTGCGCGAGCTGACGGGTGACCCCTTGCTGGTGCGCTGTGGGCAGGGCATGGCGCCCACGGATGTGGCCCTGGGCCTGCTGGAGCCCGCCGCCATCATCCTGCACCAGGCCCAGACCATGTTTGGCGGCAAGCGCCACGGTCGGGGCTTTGATCCGGCCCGATCGTCGCTGACATTCCGCATTGCCGCCACTGATTACCTCGATCCCTGTTTTTTGCCCGAGCTGATCCTGGCGGTGCGCCGCCAGGCGCCCGATGTGCGCGTCGAGATCGTGCCTTTGAATGCCGACCTGGATTACCGCCAGCGCCTGGCACGGGGTGATCTGGACCTGGTGATTGGCAACTGGCTGGAGCCCCCGGGCGACCTGCACCTGGGCCGACTGCGCAGCGACGAGGTGGTGTGCCTGGTGTCCGAAGACCACCCCGCGGCCCGCCTGCCGCGCGAGGGCAAGCGCGCCTGGACGGTGGAGCAGTACCTGGCAGCCGACCACGTGGCGCCCGCGCCCTTCCACCCGGGCGGGCAGGGCGTGGTGGATGACTGGCTGTCGGCCGCGGGCCTGCAGCGCAAGATCGTGGTGCGCACGCCGCACTTTGCACAGTTGCCGCACCTGGTGGCGGGCTCGCTGCTGGTGCTGACCACCGGACGCCGCTTTTGCGAGCGTTACACCCAGCAGTATCCGGTCAAGATCCTGAAATGCCCTGTGGCGTATCCCACCATGAACTACTATCAGCTGTGGCATGACCTGACCCACCACTCCGCAGCCAATCGCTGGCTGCGCGAACAGGTGCGCGATGTGGTGCGCACCCTGCCGCAACTGAACCCGCCCCGGCGCGCGGCCAACATGGCTGAGTCCATCCATTGAGCGTCGTTGACCGCCCCATGCCCACCGAGACCCCATCCATGACCGCGCCCACCCACGCACCTCAGCGACGCATCCTGCACGGCGACCTGCTGGACTTCACGGCCGACCCGGGCTTTGCGGCACCGCAAGAGGCCGCTGGCGTGCGTTGGCGCCCCGACCACCGGGTGCTGATCGAGCAGGGGCGCATTCAGCAGGTGTTGGGCCCGGGCGAGGCGCTGCCTGAAGGCTGGCAGGGCGTGGCCGTCGAAGCCCACCCCGGCCGGTTGATCATGCCTGGCTTCATCGACACCCATGTGCACTGCCCGCAGCTGGACGTGATCGCCAGCTTTGGCACCGAGCTGCTGGACTGGCTCAACACCTACACCTTCCCGGCCGAGCGACGCTATGCCGACCCGGCCGTGTCGCAAGCCGGGGCCGAGCGCTTTTTGAACGCCCTGTGGGCGCATGGCACCACGGCGGCCGTGGTGTTTCCGACCGTGCACAAGGTGAGTGCCGAAGCGCTGTTTGAGCAGGCCGGTGCCCGCCAGATGCGGCTGGTGACCGGCAAGGTGTTGATGAACCGCCACGCGCCCGATGGCCTGCGTGATGACGTGGAGCAGGCCGAGCGCGATTGCGAAGACCTGATCGCCCGCTTTCATGGGCAACACCGCCAGGCCTTTGCCGTGACCGTGCGCTTTGCGCCCACCAGCACGCCCGAGCAGTTGCGCATGGCCGGCGGCCTGTGCCAACGCCATGCGGGCACCTACATGCAGACCCATGTGGCCGAAAACCGCGACGAGGTGCGCTGGGTGGCCGAGCTTTACCCCGACGCCCGCAGCTACCTGGATGTGTACGACCGCGATGGTCTGATTGGCCCGCGTGCCGTGCTGGCCCACGGCATCTGGCTGGATGAGCGCGACCGCGCCGTGCTGCGTGAGCATGGCGCCCAGATCGCCCACAGCCCCAGCTCCAACCTGTTTCTGGGCAGTGGCCTGTTTGATTGGGCCCAGGCCCAGCGCGAGGGCGTGGCCGTGAGCCTGGCCAGCGATGTGGGCGGCGGTACCAGCCTGTCGATGCTGCGCAACATGGCCGACGCCTACAAGATTCAGGCCCTGCAAGGCACTCGCCTGACGGCCTGGAAGGCGCTGTACACCGCCACCCTGGGGGCGGCGCGCGCCCTGGGCTTGGCCGATGAAATGGGCCAGATCGAGCCCGGCCGCTATGCCGACCTGGCCATCTGGGACTGGGCCCGGGGGCCGGTAGCCAGCCACCGCGATGCCCTGGCACGCGCCTCGCATGCCGGTTTGCACGAGCGCGCCTTTGTGTGGATGACCCTGGGCGACGAGCGCAACCTGATCAGCACCCTGGTGGCCGGCCAGACCGTGTTTCAAGCCCCGGGTGACACCCACTGAGCCGGGCACAGATCCGGCCCCACAATCACTCACAGACCGACAGCCCATCCCCACAGCATGACCCTCAGACTAGAACTGCGCGGCATCACCAAGCAGTACCCCAGCGTGCGTGCCAACGATGCCGTCAGCCTGAAAGTGCGGCCTGGCGAGATCCACGCCGTGCTGGGCGAAAACGGTGCTGGCAAATCCACCCTGATGAAGATCATCTACGGCTCGGTCAAACCCGATGCAGGCGAGGTGTTCTTCAACGGCCAGCCTGTGCGCATCAAGTCGCCGCAGGAGGCGAGGGCGCTGGGCATCAGCATGGTGTTTCAACACTTCTCGTTGTTCGACACCCTGACGGCGGCCGAGAACGTGTGGCTGGGCCTGGAAAAAAGCCTGAGCCTGGCTGACGTGACCCGCCGCATCCGCGAGGTCTCGGCCGAGTACGGTCTGGAGGTGGACCCCTCCCGCCCCGTGCATTCGCTGACGGTGGGCGAGCGCCAGCGCGTCGAGATCGTGCGCGCTTTGTTGACCAAGCCGCAGTTGCTGATCCTGGACGAGCCCACCTCGGTGCTGACGCCCCAGGCCGTGGGCAAGTTGTTTGTCACTTTGCGTCAATTGGCCGAGCAGGGCTGCGCCATCCTGTACATCAGCCACAAGCTGGATGAGATTCGTGCCCTGTGCCACCACTGCACCGTGCTGCGTGGTGGGCGGGTGACGGGCGAGGTCACGCCTGCGCAAGAAACCAACGCCAGCCTGTCGCGGCTGATGATTGGCTCGGAGCCGCCCGAGCTGCACCGGGCCCAGCCCGTGCTGGGTGAGGTGGCCATATCGGTCAAGCAGCTCTCGGTGCCCCGCAACGACCCGTTCGGGGTGGACCTGAGCGACGTGAGCCTGTCTCTGCACAGTGGCGAGATCCTGGGCATTGCCGGCGTGTCAGGCAACGGGCAGCAGGCCTTGATGGCCGTGCTCAGTGGTGAAGACCCCCGCGCCGCGCCCGGCACGGTGCATTTGTTTGGCCACGATGTGAGCCGGGCCACGCCCCGCCAGCGCCGCAAGCTGGGGCTGCACAGCGTGCCTGAAGAGCGCCTGGGTCGGGGCGCAGTGCCCACCATGTCGTTGGCACAGAACACCCTGCTGACCCGCACCGATGCCGTGGCCCCCACTGGCTGGCTGCGCACCTCGGGCATGCAGGCCATGGCGGCCGACCTGATCGCGCGCTTTCATGTGAAGGCTGGTGGGCCGGACGCGCTGGCGCGCAGCCTGTCGGGCGGCAACCTGCAGAAGTTCATCATGGGCCGAGAGATTGATGCCGAGCCCCGCGTGCTGCTGGTGTCCCAGCCCACCTGGGGTGTGGACGTGGGCGCGGCCGCGCAGATCCGCGGCGAGTTGTTGAAGTTGCGTGACGCTGGCTGCGCCGTGCTGGTGGTCAGCGAGGAGTTGGACGAATTGTTTGAAGTCTCAGATCGCCTGATGGTGATGGCCCAGGGGCGCCTGTCGCCCAGCGTGGCCGTGGCGGACGCCACGGTGGAGCAGATCGGGGCCTGGATGAGTGGCCTGTGGCAGGGTCAGGAGGCCGCGCATGTTCAGGCTTGAACCCCGTCCCGCACCGTCCAAGGTGCTGATGCTGGCCTCGCCGCTGATCGCGTTAGCCATCACCGTGATGGTGGGCATTGTGTTGTTCACCGTGCTGGGCAAAGACCCGGTGGCCGGTCTGCGCATGTTCTTTGTGGAGCCACTGCGCAATGCCTATGCCATCTCCGAGCTGACGCTCAAGGCCACGCCGCTGATCCTGATCGCGCTGGGCCTGGCGGTGTGCTTTCGGGCCAACATCTGGAACATTGGCGCCGAGGGGCAGTTCATCATGGGGGCCATCTTTGCCGGTGGGGTGGCCTTGCGCGCCACGCCCGAGAGCCCAGCTGTGTACGTCGTGCTCGTCATGTTGGCGGGCTTGCTGGGGGGCATGTTCTGGGCGGCCATCGTGGCGGCGCTGCGTGACCGTTTCAATGCCAGCGAGATCCTGGTCAGCCTGATGCTGGTGTATGTGGCCGAGATGACGCTGAGCTACCTGGTCTACGGCCCCTGGAAAGACCCGCAGGGCTACAACTTTCCGCAAACCATCACCTTTCTGGAGATGACGCGGGTGCCTCGCCTGATGGAGGGCTTGCGGGCCAATGTGGGCGTGTTGCTGGCGTTGGGCGCGGTGGCGGTGTTCGTGGTGTTTTTGTTCCGCACCTACCAGGGCTTTCAGCTGCAGGTGGGGGGCGTATCGCCCCTGGCCGCGCGTTATGCCGGCTTCTCGTCGCGCAGTGCCTTGTGGACGGCGCTGCTGGTGTCGGGCGGCATGGCCGGCCTGGCCGGTGCGCTGGATGTGGCGGGCCCGCAAGGGCAACTCACGCCTTATGTTCCGGTGGGTTACGGCTTCGCGGCCATCATCGTGGCGTTTGTGGGACGCCTGCACCCGGTGGGCATCGTGTTCTCGGCCGTGCTGATGAGCATGTTCTACATCGGGGGCGAGCTGGCGCAATCGCGCCTGGGGCTGCCCAAGGCGCTGACGGGCGTCTTCCAGGGGCTGTTGCTGTTTGCCCTGCTGGCCTGTGACACCTTCATTCACCAGCGCCTGCGCTGGGTGCCTGCCCGGGGGGCTGCCGCATGATCGAGTTCTTTGCCAACCTCACGCCCGAGAGTCTGGCCCTGTTGGTGGCGGCCACCCTGAGTGCCGGCACCGTGGTGGCACTGGCCTCGCTGGGGCTGCTGATCAACGAGCGCGCCGGGGTACTCAACCTGGGGGCCGAGGGCATGATGCTGGTGGCTGCCATCGCGGGCTACGCCGCTGGCGTGCACACGGGCAGTGACTGGGCGGGCTTTGCCGCCGGTGCCGCCGCTGGGGCGGCCATGGCTGCGCTGTTTGGGGTGCTGGTCATCTGGCTCAACACCAACCAGTACGCCACCGGCCTTGCCCTGAGCCTGTTCGGGGTGGGGCTGAGTGCCTTTGTGGGCATTTCGTACACCCAGCAGCGGCTGCCAGAGCGGCCTCACTTTGCCATCCCGGGGCTGTCTGATTTGCCCTTCCTGGGCACCGCGCTGTTCAAGCAGCACCCGGCGGTGTACGTGGCCATGGTGCTGGCGGTGGCCCTGACCTGGTTCCTGCTGCGCTCGCGGGCCGGGTTGGTGCTGCGTGCCGTGGGTGAGTCGCCCGAATCAGCCCATGCGCTGGGCTACCGCGTGCGGCCCATCCGCCTGCTGGCCGTGGTGCTGGGCGGGGCCTTGTGCGGTGTGGCGGGCGCCTACATCTCGCTGGTGTACACGCCCATGTGGGTTGAGGGCATGGTGGCCGGCAAAGGCTGGATTGCCCTGGCCCTGACCACCTTTGCCACCTGGCGCCCCATGCGGGTGCTGCTGGGAGCCTACCTGTTTGGCGGCGTGACCATGCTGCAGTTCCACCTGCAAGGGCAGGGGGTGCAGATCCCCAGCCAGTGGCTGACCATGCTGCCTTACCTGGCCACCATCGTGGTGCTGGTACTGATCTCGCGCAACCCGACGTGGATCCGCATCAACATGCCCGCGTCGCTCGGTAAACCCTTCCATCCCGGTGCCTGAGTGGGCATCATGTTTGCTGGTGTTTTGTGTCCCTGTGTTTCGAGCAGTTTTCAACCCTGGAGATGACATGACCTCTCTGTCCAAGCGCTCTTTGCTGAAGTTGGGTGGCTACGCCACCTTGGCCACCGCCGCCGCCCTCGTGGGGTGCGGCAAGAAGGAAGAAGCCCCCGCAGCGGCTTCGGCCCCCGCCTCCGAGGCGGCTGCCGCCAGCGAACCCCTGAAGATCGCCTTTGCCTACGTGGGCCCGGTGGGTGACGCCGGCTGGACGTTTGCCCACGACCAGGGCCGCAAGGCCATCGAGGCCGAGTTCGGCGACAAGGTCAAGACCATGTTTGTGGAGAAGGTGCCCGAGGGCCCCGAGGCCGAGCGCGTGATCCGTGACCTGGTGGGCCAGGGCAACACCCTGATCTTCGGCACCACCTTTGGCTACATGGAGCCCATGCTCAAGGTGGCGGCGGACAACCCCAACGTGAAGTTCGAGCATGCCACCGGCTACAAGACGGCCGCCAACATGCGCACCTACGACTCGCGCACCTACGAGGGCGCCTACATGGCCGGCGTGATCGCAGGCGCCATGACCAAGACCAACACCCTGGGCGTGGTGGGCTCCATCCCCATCCCCGAGGTGATCCGCAACATCAACTCCTTCACCCTGGGTGCACAAAGCGTCAACCCCAACATCAAGACCCGTGTGGTCTGGGTGAACAGCTGGTTTGATCCTCCCAAGGAAGCCGAAGGCGCACAAAGCCTGTTGAACCAGGGCGCTGACGTGCTGTTCCAGAACACCGACTCGGCCGCCGTGCTGCAAACCGCCGAGAAGGCGGGCAAGTACGCCTTCGGCTGGGATTCCGACATGCGCCTGTTTGGCCCGAAGGCCCACCTGGGTTCGGCCATCATCAACTGGGGCCCCTACTACGTGAAGGCCACCCGCGAGGCTTTGGACGGCACGTGGAGCACCGGCAGCGTGTGGTGGGGCGTGAAGGAAGGCGCCATCGATCTGGTCTCCATCTCTGATGTGGTGCCCACCGACATCCGCGCCAAGGTCGACACCATCCGTGCCGGCCTGAAGGAAGGCACCTACAACATCTGGAAGGGCCCCATCGTGGGTCAGGATGGCAAGGAAGTGCTGGCCAAGGATGTGGTGGCCGATGACAAGTTCCTGGGCGGCATCAACTTCTACATCAAGGGTGTGGAAGGCGCGATCCCGAACAGCAAGTGATCTGAATGAGCCGGTCGACAGGCCGGATCGATCCAAGCCACCCTGCGGGGTGGCTTTTTTCATGGTTCAGGGAATATGTGGCGCCGCGCCTGGGGTGGACCGCAGTGTCAGAACGCTGTCATCTGCGCGCACGATGATGAGTGTTCATCACATCGCCCAGACGGCGTCCCCACGCCCAGGAGTACCCATGCTGCTGCAGCCCCATCATCCCGTTCGTGTGACCACTGGCGCCCCGCGTCGGGAGTTTTTGCGCCAGATGTTCTGGACGGCGGGTGCCTTGGGCGCCGCGGTGGCACTGCCCGGCCAGGTGGCTGCCTCGTCAGCGTCGGCCCGCTCGGGCCAGTTGCCGCCTTTGGGCCCACTGCAGGCGCCCGATGCCAACGGGGTGCGTTTGCCGGCGGGGTTCACCAGCCGTGTGGTGGCCCGGGCCGGCGATCGCCCCGTGCGTGGCTCGCTGTACCGCTGGCATGGCCTGCCGGATGGCGGCGCCACCTACGCCTGCGAGGACGGTGGCTGGATGTACGTGAGCAACAGCGAGCTGCCCTTGGTGGGCGGCGTCGGCATGTTGCGCTTCAATGCGGCAGGTGAGGTGGTGCAGGGCCGGCGATTGCTGGGCGCCACCACGGCCAACTGCGCTGGCGGCAAGACCCCCTGGGGCACCTGGCTGTCGGGTGAAGAGTTCGAGCTGGGCCGGGTGTGGGAGGTGAACCCCTACGGCACGCAGCTGGATGCGCGCCCCCGGCCCGCCTTGGGCATCTTCAAGCATGAGGCCGTGGCGGTCGACCCGGTCCACAAGATCTTGTACCTGACCGAAGACGAAAGCGACGGCCGCTTCTACCGCTTCGTGTGCAGCGCCCAGGACTGGCCTGCGGGCGCCACCCGCCCCCGTCTGGAGCAGGGGCGCCTGCAGGTGATGGTGATTCGCGGGGTGGGCTCGGGCGCTTACCCGGGCGCCGAGGTGGACCTGAGCCAGCCCCAGGCCACCGAATGGGTGGACGTGGTGCAGCCGGGTGTGGCCCAGAAGGTGGTGCGTGGCCTGATGGGCGACCGGGCGCCGGGCACGGTGTTCAAGGGGGGCGAGGGCCTGTGGTTCTTTGAAGGCGTGGTGTACTTCTCGACCAAGGGTGACAACCGCATCTGGGCCTACGACACCCGCACCCTGACGCTGGAAGTGATTTACGACTTTGCCCGTGCGCAGGCCCCTGACAACGTGCTGTCGGGCGTGGACAACCTGACGGTGAGCGCCGGCGGCGATGTGCTGGTGGCTGAAGACGGCGGCAACATGGAGCTGTGCGTGATCCGCCCGGATCGCCGGGTGGAGGTGCTGCTGCAGGTGGTGGGCCAGGATGATTCCGAGCTCACGGGCCCTGCGTTCTCGCCGGATGGCCGCCGCCTGTACTTCAGCTCGCAGCGCGGCGGGCCGTTGAAGCTGGGCATCACTTACGAGGTGATGCTGCCTGCGGTGTGAGGCTGGATCAGACCGCCATCGAGCGGGACGAACGGCCCGTCATTTGCTAGAGTGAGTGCATGGCTGGGCCGCCTTGAGGCCTGGCCCCTTGCTTCACCAGGTGCCCGATGACCGCCACGTTTTCTTCCATTCCCGCCGACCGCCTGCCCGCTTTGCTGCAGGCCATGCCCAAGGCCGAGTTGCATATGCACATCGAGGGCTCGCTGGAGCCCGAGTTGATATTTGCCCTGGCCCAGCGCAATGGCGTGGCCTTGAGTTATCCCAGCGTGGAGGCCCTGCGCCAAGCCTATGCCTTCACTGATCTGCAGAGCTTTCTGGACATCTATTACGCCGGTGCCTCGGTCTTGCTGAAAGAGGCCGACTTCCACGACATGGCCTGGGCCTACTTTCTGCGCGCCAAGGCCGACAACGTGGTGCATGCCGAGTTGTTTTTCGACCCGCAAACCCACACCGAGCGCGGCGTGGCATTCGAGACCGTGATCCGTGGCCTGACCAGCGCCTGCGAGCGATCGAAAGCCGAGTTGGGTATCAGTTCGGCCCTGATCATGTGCTTTTTGCGTCATTTGAGCGAAGAAGATGCCTTCAAAACGCTGGAGCAGGCACTGCCATACCGTGATCTGTTCATCGGTGTGGGCCTGGATTCCAGCGAGCGCGGCCACCCGCCCGAAAAGTTTGCCCGGGTGTTTGCCAAGTGCCGCGAACTGGGCCTGCGCCTGGTGGCCCATGCGGGTGAAGAGGGCCCGCCCGAGTACATCATCAACGCCCTGGACGTGCTGAAGGTGGAGCGCATCGACCACGGTGTGCGCTGCGTGGACGACCCCACCTTGGTGCAACGCCTGGCCCAGCAAGGCACGCCGTTGACGGTGTGCCCGCTGTCCAACATCAAGCTGTGCGTGTTCAAGACCATGGCCGACCACAACCTGCGCACCCTGCTGGATGCGGGCTTGAAGGTCACCATCAACTCGGACGACCCGGCCTACTTTGGCGGCTACGTGAACCAGAACTACCTGGAGACTTTCGCTGCCCTGCCGCTGGACGCTTCACACGCCTACACCTTGGCTCGCAACAGCCTGGAAGCCAGTTTTGTGGACGAGGCCCGCCAGGCAGCCTGGGTGCGTCAGCTGGATGACTGTTTTGCACAGGCGGCAGCCTGAGTGATCGGCGGCGGGCGCCGCCTTGATGTGCGGCTCAGCGCCCGGCGCGCTCGGGCATGAAGGTGCCCGAGGCCAGCACGCCCAGCGCGATCGCCAAGGGCACGGTGGACACATAACCCGCGTGCTTGAAGCCCAACGCGCCGACCAGCCCACCCAGAAAGAAGCTGCCCACCAGGGTGGTGTGCAAGCGCAGGCGGGCCCGGTTGGCCTCGATCCGAGGGGCCGTGGCGCCATCCGCATGGGTGGGTGTTCGGTTCCAGTACAGCAGCTTGCCCAACTCGATGCCGATGTCCGTGACCAGACCGGTCACGTGCGTGGTGCGAATCTCCGCCTGCGACACCTTGGTGATCATGGCGTTTTGCAGCCCCATGATGAAACACAGCAGCATGGCGGTGGGCAGCAGCACACTGCCCACCCACTGTTGCGCGGCCCCCAGCAAGCCAAAAGCCAGCAGCAAGCCGGCTTCCAGCATCAAGGGCAGGGCCACCTCATGGCGTGAGCGCTGCCGGCGAGCCATGTTGATCAGGATGGCCGACACGGCCGCACCCACGATGAAGCTCAAGAGCGAAGCCAGCCCCAACGTGACCAGCGTCCATCGCCCCAGCACCAGTTCGTCGGCCATGCTGGACACCACCCCCGTCATGTGCGAGGTGTAGGCCCCGATGGCCAGAAAACCGCCGGCATTGACCGCCCCGGCGATGAAGCACAGCGACACGCCCAGGTGCACGTTGGCGCGGCGGCTTCGTTCGACCGCCGTCAGCGATCGCAGGTAATCCACGGGCATGGTGGCGTGGCCCAGCAAAGTGGTGCAAAAAATGACATCATGCCCGATCGCTTGTGATCGGATAGGGTTGCCTGTGTCTTTGACATCGTCTGCGGTCGTGCCTTCGGTGTGGCGTTGGGCCTGGGTGCAAACCTGGCGTGATTTTCGGGGTGGCAGCATGCGCTTGCTGCTGCTGGCCGTGGCCCTGGCCGTGGCCGCCCTGACGGCCGTGTCGTTCTTCGCCAACCGCATTGAACGGGGCTTGACCCGCGATGCCGCCCAGTTGCTGGGCGGCGACGTGGTGGTGGTGGCCGATCAACCCATCGAGCCCGCCTGGATTGAAGAAGCCCACCGCCAAGGCCTGCGCACCAGCCGCACCTGGGTCTTTCCCAGCATGGCGCGCGCGCCCGACGAGCGAGGAGGGGAGTCGCGCCTCGTGGCGCTCAAGGCCGTGGATGAGGCTTACCCCCTGCGCGGGCGCATGACCATTGCCACCGCCGATGCCCAGGGCCGCGTGGGTGAGCCCCGTCCGGCGCCGGCCGGTGGCCCCCCGGTGGGCGAGTTGTGGGTGGACCCGAACGTGCTCGATGGCCTGGGGGTGCAACTGGGCGATGCCCTCTGGATGGGTGAGGTGGCGCTGCGCGTGACTGCCGTGATCGTGAGCGAGCCGGACCGGGGGGCGGGATTTGTCAATTTCTCGCCCCGGGTGATGATGAACCAGGCCGACCTGGCTCGCACCGAGCTGATCCAGCCCGCCAGTCGGGTGACCTACCGGGTGCTGGTGGCCTCGGCCGCCCGCGCCAGCGATGCGACGCGCGATACCCGCACCGGCCAGGCCAACGAGGCCCGTGAGCCCAATGAGCCGACGGGCGCGGAGCCCGCCAAGCCCGTCACGGGCAGCGATGCCGCCGTGCAGGCCTACACCCGCTGGGTGCAAGCCCAGGCCGAAACCACGCGAGGCGCCCGCGTGGAAACGCTGGAGCAAGGGCAGCCCCAGATGCGCACCACCCTGGACCGGGCCAGCCTCTTCCTGAGGCTCGTGGCCTTGTTGGCAGCCTTGCTGTCGGCCGTGGCGGTGGCTGTGGTGGCCCGCGATTTCGCCATGCGCCGGCTGGACGACTGTGCCCTGCTGCGTGTGTTTGGCGTGCCGCAGTCGTTCATGGCCAAGGCCTATGCCCTGCAGTTCCTGGGGGTGGGGGTGATGGCCAGCGTGCTGGGCTCGCTGCTGGGCTGGGCCTTCCATCTGGTGTTTGTGTGGTTGCTGGGCAATCTGGTGTCGGTCAGCCTGCCGGCGGCGGGTCTGGCGCCCTGGTTGCTGGGCTTGTCGGTGGGGGTGTTGTTGACCCTGGGCTTTGGTCTGCCCTCGGTGCTGCAACTGGCCCAGGTGCCGCCGCTGCGCGTGCTGCGCCGCGACCTGGGTGAGCCCCGTGCCGCCTCCTGGACGGTGGCCGGCCTGGGTCTGCTGGCTCTGATCGGCTTGTTGCTGTCGGTGGCGGGTGATTTGCAGCTGGGGGGCATTGCCCTGGGCGGCTTTGCCGTGGCGGTGGGCGTGTTTGCCCTGGCCGGTTGGGGCCTGGCCCGAGGCCTGGGCCGCTGGGCGCGGGCCCGGGCAGGGCGTTGGCCCGCGTGGCTGAGCCTGTCGGTGCGTCAACTCACCGCGCAGACGGGGCAAACCGTGGTGCAGGTGGCCGCCCTGGGCGTGGGCTTGCTGGCCTTGATGCTGTTGGTGCTCATCCGCACCGATCTGGTGGACAGCTGGCGCGCAGCCACCCCACAAGACGCGCCCGATCGGTTCGTCATCAACATCCAGCCTGATCAGGTGGAGCCCTTCCAAGCCCGCTTGCGCGAGGCGGGTGTCAGTGCCTATGACTGGTACCCCATGACCCGAGCCCGACTGGTGGCCATCAACGGTCAGGCCGTCAAGGGCGAACGCTTCCATGAAGACCGGGCTCGGCGCTTGATCGAGCGCGAGTTCAACCTCAGCTTTGCCGCCCAGGCCGCCGTGCACAACCCGGTTGTCGCCGGGCGCTATGACGCAGGCGGCGAGCAGGGCTTCAGCGTGGAAGAAGGCCTGATGCAGACCCTGGGCCTGCAGATGGGCGACCGGCTCCGGTTCGAGATGGCTGGTGTGCTGCACGAAGGGCGCATCACCAGCGTGCGACGGGTGGATTGGGCGTCCATGCGGGTGAACTTCTTTGTCATGGCCCCCTCGGCCCAGATGCCCACCTGGCCGGTCACGTACATCACGGCCTTCCGGGTGCCGGCCGGCGTCAACCTGGACCGCACCCTGGTGCAAGACTTCCCCAACGTCACCGTCATCGACGTGTCAGCCACCCTGGCGCAGGTGCAAAGCGTGATGAATCAGGTGATTTCGGCGGTCGAGTTCCTGTTCGCCTTCACCCTCGCGGCCGGCCTGGTGGTGCTGGTGGCGGGCATGACCAGTTCACGCGAGCGGCGGGCCCGCGATTGGGCCATCCTGCGGTCGCTGGGGGCCACGCATGCGCTGATGTCCAAGGTGCAGCGCACCGAGTTGCTGGTGCTGGGTGGGTTGGCAGGGGTGCTGGCCGGCGCCGCCTCGCTGGCGATTGCCTGGGCCCTGGCCGAGTTCGTTTTCGAATTCAGCTGGCAGGCCCCCTGGTGGTGGCCGCTGCCGGGTGCCCTGGTGGGCGCCGCCCTGGCCTGGTCGGCGGGTTGGTGGACCTTGCGGGGCGTCAGCCGCCGCCCCGTGGTCATGACCTTGCGCCAGGTCGAATGACCGACGACCAGTGCGGAAATGACTCAGGGGCCCGAAGGCCCCTGGTGTCGATGGCGCGGGCAGGCGTCAGAAGTCTGACATCTGCTTGATCAGGCCCATGTCGGCGCTGCTCATCAGCGACTCGATGTCCATCAAGATCAGCAGGCGCTCGCTGATGTTGGCAATCCCGGTGATGTAGGTGGTGTCCACCA